>JADKCI010000002.1:0-600000 GCA_016714645.1 Chromatiaceae bacterium
ACGCGCGCGCGAAATTTGAAGTGCCAAACGCACGAAAACTCGGTAGTAAAAAAGTGCGCGCATGGCGCAAACGAATTTCGCCATGCGCGATGGGCTATCCGCCGCAGCGCGTTCAATAGCTGCCGTCACGCCGCCCCGATGTTCTCCATCCGCTGCGTGGAGGTGGCTGCGGTGCCACCCCAGAAAACCGTCACCAGGGTCTCCTTGCCGGCCCCTGACTGCACGGCCGGGGCTGACGTGGCGCCCAGCCAGCGGCCGCCGGTGAGGCCGCTCCAGGTCACGGTGAAGGCGCCGCTGCTGATAATGCGCAGCACGTAGAGCCCCACGGGGGCCGCGGTGGTGGTGATCGTCAGGGCACAGTTGGCGCTCAGGCTCAGCTTCTGGCGGCCGCCATTGGTCAAGGTGATCGTCTTGGCGGCGCCGCTGGTGCCGTTGTCGTATTCCGCCTGATAGCCCAGGGTCTTGACACCGCCGAGCGCGTTATTACCCAGCCCCAGGGCGCCGCTCAGGGTGCCGCCCGCCAGCGGCAGGGCGCCCACCTGGGAGGCGGTGGCCTGGTGCGGATTGTCCATGGAGGCGACATGATTGCTGGCGGCGAGCGACGCGCTCGCCAGGGCCGCCAGCGTGGCCGCCGGCGCCGTGCGCCAGTTCGCCGCCCCGGTGATCGCTTTCAGGCGATTGGCCAGCCCCCCCAGCAGCACCGTCAGGGCGCCGCTATCGCTGGCGGGGGCGCTCGTATCGGCAAGGGTGCGCGGTCCCAGATTCTCATCGGTCACGCTCCCCGGGGCATCCAGCAACATGCCGGCCTGCTGGGCCGCCGTGACCTGGGCGGCCAGGACGGCCACGTCGGCCGCCAGCGTCGCCAGCGGCCCGGACATGGCCAAGGCCACGCGCTCCAGGCCCTGGGCGGCCACTTGATCCAAGGCCGCCTCCCACGCCACCTGGACCGCCTCCAGGTTAGCCAGACGCAGGTCCAGGTCGGCAAAGATGCGGTTAAAGGTCGCCTCGCTCAGCGGCGTCACCGCATCCCGAAAGCGGTAGCGATCAAACAGCCGTGGCATCGTCGATCGCCTCCGCGTGTTGGATCACCAGATCCCCCCGCAGCTCGCAATCCCAGCCGGGATAGAGGGTCACCTGGTCCGAGATCACCAGGCGGCTATTCAAGGTCACCCGGTACTGGCGTTCCGGGTCGATGGTGGCAAGATCAAGCATGGTGGCCTCCTTAAGCGGCGATATCGATACGGTTGAGGACGACGAACGGCTTACTCCCCGAGGTGCGGGTACCGCTCAGCTTGATCTCGTAGCTACTGCTGGACGGGATGGTGAAGGTATAGGTCTTCAGCGTCGCCCCGTTCTGTTCCGTGGTCACCGTGGTACTGGCGGCGGTCTCGGTACTGCCCCCGGTGACGATCTTGGGCGTAATGGTGTGGTTGACCGCATCCCAGTCCGCGATCAGCAGCTTCAGGGTCACGCTCGTGGTCGCCGCCCCCAGGGTGCGGGCCGTCGACCAGGCCGTAAAGGCCAGATCCGGACGACTGACCCGGATCGCCCCCGTCGTCAGGCTAAAGGCCGGCTGCACATCCTGAGTCCCCAGCAGCACCACCCGCAGGTTGACCAGGGACGGCGCCGAGGCATCGTTCCCCAGGCGCATCCCGGCATCGCCCACCGCATACCAGGCCCCCGCCCCCTGCGGCTGGATCTCATAGCGCAGCTCGCAGCCATCCGGCACCAGATGCGGGGCATCGATCGAGATATCCGTCAGGCCATTCGCCAGCGACAGCGGCTGCAACTGCACCTCGGTCCGCGTATGGGTAAATTTCGACACCCACACCTCGAACATCAGGTCCTTGGTCAGGTCGCCCTGGAAATAGTCACCGTCCGAGCCATAGAAGAGGGTGCCCTGGGTGTAATCGTTGCCGCTCACCACCGCCACGCGATGGCTGCCGGTGGTAATGACCACCAGGGCATAGCGCTCGCCGCCCTCCAGAAAGACGTGTTTCGAGATAAAGGTGGTGGGGTTGGGGTAGAGCTGGAGCGCGCTGGCCTGGCGCGTCGCCCGCGTCAGCACCTGCGACAGATCCGGCTTGCCGCCCACGGTCTTGCACAGCAGCACCTGCACATCCCCCGCCGGGCTCCCGCCCGAGGTCCCGATCGCCGTGAAATACAGCTTGAACGACATGGTCCAGCCGGCGTTCGGGGTAATAAAGGTCTGGGCCAACAGGGTCCCGGTGACCGTCTCGGTCGTCTCTACCGGGGCATAGAGCTCCGCGGGGCCGCGATACCAATAGCCCGGCCAGGGCCGATTCCAGTTCGGCGTCGGCGAGTTCCACCCATACCAGAGGCGATAGTCGTTGAGATTAAAGCCATAATCCCAGCGCCACGCCTGTTCGACCAGATCCCGGGTGGTAAAGGTCTGGGACTGGTACTGGCTCAGGCTCAGGTCGCCGGCATAGCCGCTGGTCGCCACCCGGGGCACATGATTGTGCACCGGGATGCGCATATTCGACGCCTCCTCCGGGATCGGCGCCAGGATCCCCGGCTCCAGCGGGTTGAACAGCGCCAGCGGCAGATTAGCCACCGAGGCAAAGGGAAAGTGCAGGCCGTTGTCGACCCGGGCGCTATAACCCGCGTGAGCCGCGTTCTGCTTGGTAGCGTCGGTAAAGGCGTCGGCGTCATAACTGGCATAGCTGGCCGGCAGTTGCAGGCGATTCTTGACCGTCGCCACATCCCCCGCCAGCTCCATGAACACCGCCTTATCCACCTTGCTGGCGCTGCGCTTAGCCAGCGCCACCAAGTCCGTAGCGATCGACTCGATGCGCGGCTCGGCGGCCGCCTGCCAGGATTCCAGCACCGCCAGCCGCTGGCGCTGGTCAAAGCCATTCGGCACCTGGCTGGCGGTCTGCATCTCCACGCGGTCAATGCCCGCCGGGGTCAGATAGACATAGGCCACCGCCAGGGTGCCGGACTGCAACACCGGCGGCTGCGGGTCGGCGCTCTCCGTTCCCGCCAGCGGATTGACCTCGGCATGGCGCACCCGCTCCATCGCCACCGCCTGCGGCTCGGTGGCCCCGGTCTGGAGATCCACCAGGAAGTCGCGCGGCTCCACCTGGGTATCCACCTCCTGGCCCCACACCACCACCGCCACGATGCGGTTAGTCACCAGCGGCACGTACTGAAACAGATTCAGGGCCTGCTCCTGCTCGCCGACATAGACGGCGCCGCCATTGAAATAACGCCCCGGCTGCACGGTCACCTCGGTATTGCCCGTGGCCGCGGTGGCAAAGCCGGCATAGTGCTTCTGATCGCTGACGGCATCCGCCACCAGATGATCGAGGGAGCCGCGCACATAGCCCTGCAAGGCGTTGGGATCGGCGGCCTGAAATTCCTGACGGTCGCGAAAAATAACGGTTTTTTCCATGGAGAAAGGTCTCAGATTGATCGTGAAATGATTTGCCCGGCGCGATAACGCCCCGCCAGCACCCCACCGCCGCTCGCCAGCACCTGGCGATCATGGGTATCCAGCCACACCCGATCCCGCGCCGCCACCGCCAGCCGCAGCGTCGCCGCCGCCGGCTCCAGGCGCGACGGCGCGCGCGGCGCCAGATAGCCGGCGCAGAAGCGCCCCGTCAGCCGTGGCGAGGCCCGCCCCGGCAGCGCGGTGCGCAGCTCGGCGGTATAGGCCGGCATCCCCAGCTTCATCGCCCCCACATGCAGCGACTTGCCCCGCGCCACCAGCGGCACCGCCGGGTCGAAGAGATGGAAGCGCCGATACAGCCGGTCCCGGGCGCCGTTGTCCGCCAGATAGCCGGTCACCCAGCCCCCCAGATGCGCCCCATGGGCCGCGCCTCGCTCCGCCGTGACGGCATAGCGGATATCGATCAGCCCCAGCCCCGGGCGCGCCGGGTGCTGGTGCAACGACTCGTCAAAGTCCAGGTACGGCGTCGTTAAGGTGATGTTAAACAGGCGCCCGCCCCCGTCCTGGCTCACCAGGAAGGCGCGCGGGATCAGGCGCGTCGGATAGGTGCCGAAGCCCGCCGCCCCCGGCCGGCGGATCGCCAGATCCAGTTGTGCCTCGGCCTGGGGGCGGACGATCTCACGCACCAGGGTGGTGATCGGCGTCTCCACCCCGTCCGCGCTGCGCGCGAAGGACCGCCAGCCCAGGCGCAGCACCGCATCCGTCACCGTCGGGTAGTGGCGTCCGCCCACGAAGGCGGCGTTGCAATACCAGCCCGGGGCCAGGCGCTGGCCGCGGGTGCGGTAGCGGTACAGGCGCAGTTGCGGATAGCGCGCCAGCCAGGCATCGCGCTCGCCCTTGGTCAGGGTCGGCGCCAGATAGACCTTGGCCGGTGGCGTCACCGCCCGCACGATGCTCAGCCCCGCCCGCCCCCCGGCCCGGCGCAGCCCCGCCAGGGTGCCCTTGAGGCGATGATCGGCGATGCTGTCGAGGATGAGCTGCCGCCGCTGGGCCTCCGTCGTCACCCAGTCCCAGCCCTCCAGGCCGCCGACATGAAACTGCTCCGCCAACAGCGGCAGCGCCGCCGCCGGCACCCGGCGCAGGTGATAGACCAGCAGCCGCGCCAGATCCAGGCGCCCCAGCCGCGCCTGGGCGCTCTCCATCGCCAGGCCGCGGTCATCGCGGATCGAGGGTTGCAGTAGCCGCTCAGTCATCGCCGAGCCCATCCCAGGTCACCGTCACCCCGGTACAGTCCGGCCACTCCTCCGGGCGCAGCACCTGCAAGGCCGGGGTCGTCACCGTCACCGCATAGACCCCGCCCACGCGCTGCGCCCGCTCGCTCCACTGCGAGGGCACCAGGTCATGGCCCAGGGACGCCCGCAGCCGGTCGGCAAAGGCCGTCAGACTGGTCGTCACCGCCGCCGTCACCGCCGCCGCGTCCGCCCCCTGGAGGCCCTGCAGCCGCACCGCCACGCTATAGGGCACCCGCGTTGGCGGCGCCACCGTCACCCAATCCGTCAGCGGCCGCACCCGCTCCCCGCCGAGGCGCAGCCGGGCCGCCTCCAGCAGCGGGGCGTCCGGCAGGCCACTGGCCAGCAGCGGATAGACATTGACCCGCCCCGGCGCCGGCGAGGTCACCGCCACCGCCGCCACATCCTGGCGCAGGCTCAGCACCTGCCAGCGATAGGCCTGGGCCGGCCCCGCCACCGCGAAATGCTCCGGCGCCAGGGTGATGCGCGCTCGCAGCCGCTCGTCATCCTCCGCCGCCAGGCCCCCGGTGCTCACCGCCGTATTGGTCACCGTCAGCCCCTGGCCCGGCAGGTCGATCAGGGTGGTCACCGCCCCGGCGGCCAGGCCATTCGCCGCCGGCCCGGCCGTGGTCGCCGTCGCCGTCACCGTCACCGAGGTCTGTCCGACCGCCAGCGTCGCCGCCGCGTCGGTGGCAAACTCTGCCCCGGCGCCGCGCGCCCGCGTCCCCGCCGGGATGGCCAGGGCCGTCGTCGCCGGCGTCGCCAGGCCAAATTGCAGGCTGGTACGGGCCGCCGCGCCCGGCAGGCGCCACGTCCCCACCAGCTCCCCCAGGTAATCCAGCATCGGATAGCGCGAGAAGGCCACCAGATTGAGCTTGGCCGCCTCCTGGATGCCGATGCGCACCAGGGTCTCGCGGTAGGCCGCCAGGTCGATCAGCAACCGCTCCACCTGGGCGGGATACAGGGTCTTGCCGGTGAGCTGCTCCCAGCCGGCGATAAGCTCCGCCTCCACCTGGTGGGGGTCGCGGCTGATAAAATCCGGCTCGGGTAAGGCACTCACAGCGTCACCTCCGTGGTCAAGGGGTCCTGGCCGCCCCGCCAGGTCCAGACGATCCGCAAGGACACCTGGGCCAGGCTAAAGGTCGGGGTAATACTCACCAGATCGACGCGCGGCTCCCAGGCCAGGATGGCCTCCGCCGCCGCCGCGATCAGATAGGGGGTCGCCTCCAGCTCGGGCTGGTCGAGGAATTGCAGCAGGTCGGCGCCAAATAGCGGCCGATGGGGATCGGCGCCCCGCGGCGTGGTCAGGATCAGGGCGATGGCCTGGGCGATATCGGCGTAGCCCGTCACCACCCCCCCCAGCTCGCCCAGGGTCGGCTGCCAGAAGCGGTCGCGGAGGCCGGCGACAGGGACGGGAGCGGTCATGGCCGGCCCCGCTCCAGGGCGTCGAGGCGGTCGGATAAGGCGCCCACCGCGTCCACCACCAGGGCCAGCATGGCGCCGATATCCCAGCCGAGCGACTCGTCATCGGGGCCAATGCCCGGGATCGTTGCCGCCGCATCCGGCGCGGCTACCGCGATCTGTTGAGCACTGAACCCCAGGCGCTCGGGAGTAGTAGCCGGTTCATTCTTCCGGCGGTAATGAATGACCCCCGTTTTCGACAAGCCAGACAACTGCGATAACGCCGACCCCCTGGCAAAGGGACGAATGCCACTCTTCAGCCGTTCATCGGAACTGGGGACAAAAGCCGAAGCATTGACGGCCACATAGGCATTATTGGCTAAGTTCTTGACATACATGCCACCATCGCCCAGCGCCACCGTGGCCGTGGTGGAAAAGGCAAAGGCCGCCTGACTGGTGCGGATGCCATTGGTTACCCCGTCGTCAGCAGCAACCTTATCCGCCGTCAGGGTGGACGCGGCAAACGCCTGGCTTGCCGAGCCCGCCACCGCCGCCGCGCCGATCAGCGAGCGCATCGCGGCATAGGATGCCTGAGCTAGCAACACGCGCCCGTATGCCGTGAAATCCGTCACGTTAGCGGTGGTCGCGCCGTTAAAGAACGGTAGTTTGTCCGCCGCCAGGGTCAACCCACCCAGGGCCGTAAGGGCGGTCGTCGGGGCCTGAGCGCCGATATCAGCCGCCGTGAGGTCGCGGGTCACCAAGGCCGTCACCAGACCATTGACCACACCAATCCGTTTGTAAACAGTAGCGCCAGATAGGTTGTTGGTGCCGTCCGTAGGGCTGTCATAAGTGCCCGCCGCGGACACTCCCAGGGTGTCGCGCATCGTGGCCGCGTTGCCATCGTCCAGCAGGTCGCGCGCCGCATCCGTGACGGTGATGAGCTCGGCGGTGGTGGCGCCGGTGTAGCGCACCACCGTGTTATTCGCCGGGGTCAGCCCCTGCGTCGCCCACAGGCTGGCGGGCATCGGGTGCCGATGATCGCCGCGCGCCACCTTGGTCGAACCCCCCGCCGTGGCCGTCTCCGCCAGGCCCAGGATCGACGTAGCGAATCCCGTCATGCCATGGACCTGGGCATCCGCCAGCGAGGCCTGGACGTGGTTGTAGGTGGCCTTGAGGCTGATCGCCGGCGGGGTGTCGTTGGCCGCCGCGCCGGTGATGTCCTTAATCTGGTCACTGGTGGTCTTCAGGCTGATCGCCGGCGGCGTGTCGTTGGCCGCCGCGCCGGTAATTAGCTTTATCTGCTCGCTGGTGGTCTTCAGGCTGATCACCGGGGGCGTGTCGTTGGCCGTCTCGCCGGTGATGGCGATGACCTGCTCGCTAGTCGTCTCCAGGTTGATCGCCGGCGGCGCCGTCCAGGGCGTCAGGCCCGTGATGCGCGTCACGAAGTCCTTGGCATCGCCGATAAATTGCTTGAGGCTGGCCATCAGATATCGATATCCCCGTCAATCGTCACCAGGCCCGTCACGGCGATGGTCGGCGCCGCGAGGTCCACGGCATTGGCCTCCAGGGTCAGGGTCGCCGCCGTCAGGCGCGCGGCGCCGCCGCTGATCTCCAGCCCGGCCCCGGAGGTGGTGACGCTCAGGGTCTCCGCCTGCACCGTCGCCGCCTGGCACTTGATGGTGATGGCCCCCTGAGCCGCCGACAGGTCCACCAGCAGGCCGTGCTCGGACTTGCTGTAGCGGATGACGCTGCCATCCTCGAACCAGGTGCCGAACTGGCTGGCGTCCGCCCCGCCCGGGATCGGGTCGGGGTCCGAATAGATCGACCCCAATACCACCCCATCCTCGCAGAGGGCATCCGTCAGCAGCGCCACCTGGCTCCCCGGCTCCGGCAGGCCATAGTGGCGATCCTTCATGGCCGTGGGCGAGGTCATCGGCAGCCAGGTCGTGACCAGGTCGCCCTGCTCCGGCAGCCGCACCTTGAGGCGCGCCCGCCCCGCGTCCACCTCGGTGACGATGCCGTAGCGGAACTGGCCCGTCTTCGGGTGGGCGCTCATGCCGGCTCCACCCGATAAAGCTGCGCCTCGGACTCATAGCCCCCGCCCCGCGCCAGGCGATGGGTGGAGCGCTCGACGTGGTACTTGCCGTCCAGTTGGTAGAGCCCCGTCAGTTGCAGATTGATCCCCGCCACCAGCCGCACCTCGCCCACGATCGTCAGACTGCCCGCCAGTTGGCGCTTATCCCGGCGGTGCAGATGGGCCTGGGCCTGGCGCTCCGCCAGGTCCTGGGAGCGCACCCGCTTCAGTAGGCGGTGGCTATCCCCGGGCGCCGCCTGGCGCGCATCCTTACCGCGCCGCGCCTGCTTCTGATCCGGGTCCTGGTAGTCCACCGTGCCCTCCTTGTCGGTATCCTGGCTCTTGAGCGCCAGGCTGAAGGCCTTGAGGTCGCGGCGATCCAGGGTCAGCACCGCCCCCCGCGCCTCCAGGGCCGGGATCGACCAGAAGTCCAGAAACGACCCGCGCACCGCGAAGGCATAGTTGTAGTCCTCCGCCAGCCGGCACAGAAACGGCAGGTCGCGCTCGTGATTCTGGGTGACGCGATCCAGCCGGATCGCCGCCTCGATGTCATGGCGCGGCGTCAGGCCATTGCGCTGGGCCACCGTCTCGACGATCTCCACCAGCGTCGTCGCGTCATAGCCCACGCTCTGGCTCGTGCGTAGCGTCGGCGTGACCACCGTCGCCAAAGCCTTGATCTTGACCGTATCCGGCGCCCCGTCCCAGGCGATCTCGTCCAGCTCGAAGGCCCCGCAATTCAGGATGCGCCCGTCGGCATAGCCCAGGGTAGCGGCCAGTTTGGCCGCTAACTCGGGAAACCAGGCCCGTTTCCAGCGGTGATCGCGGTCCTCGCAGGTCAGTTCCAGGGTATCGGACTCGCCGTGCTCCACATCGGTATAGGTCAGGCTCGTCACCAGGTCGGAGATATCCGCCCCGATGGCCGTGCCGTCATAGGTCACGGTATAGGCCGGATCCTCGACCGGTTGGGTCAGGGCCATCTCAGAGGCCCCGCTTCCAGGGCGGCAGGTCTGCCGGGGCCGTCGGCGCGAGGGGCGCCGCCAGCACCGGCACCGCCAGGCGCAGCCCCGAGGGCAGGATCGGCACGATGGGGGCGTGCGGATTGGCCGCGATCAGCGGCTCGTAGCGGTAGGGATCGCCGTAATAGCGCCAGGCCAGGTTATCCCAGCGGTCGCCATCGCGGGTCACGATCTCCAGATAGGTACTCATGACAGCAAGGCCCGCGCCGTATCCAGGGGCTGGCGCACGATGACGCTGCCCACGTCATTGACCAGCGGCCCCAGGGGGCCGAAGTTCTCGGCGAAATCGCCCACCAGGCCCAACCCCAGGGCCCCGGCCTCATCCAGCAGGGCGCCGCCAATGGCCTGGGCCGCCGCCTGGGCAAAGGCCGCCGGGTCCTGGGCGATCGCCAGGGCCGTGCCCAGCAACTGCCCCGCCGGGTTATTGCCCAGCAGCGCCGCCCCCAGCCCGCCCCAGAAATCGCCCCCCGACCCGCCCACCAGCCGCGGCGCCACATACTCCTTGAGGGTAATTTCCAGCGTCAGGGCATAGGGCCGCCCGCGCGGGTCGGTATGCTCTACCACCCGCTGGATGGCGGTAATGACGTAATCGCCCTCGAAGATGCCGGCGGCAAAGAACAGCTTGAGGGCCTGATGGCGCTCCGCCGCCGCCGTCAGCTTGCGGTACTCCGCCTGGGGATCGCAGTAGCGGGCATGGAGCTGGCAGGACAGGGTGCGCGTCTGCAGCTCGTCGCCGGTCCATTGCAGCCGGCTCTTGCCCTCGATGATGGCGTGCTCGGCATAGGCATAGCCCGCCTGCCCCGCGAAGCCCTCCACATGGGTGATCAGGTCCAGCCGCACCGTCCCCAATTGCAGATAGGTGCTCATACGTAGCCCCGCCGCGCCGCCGCGTGCTGGCTGGCCGCCGCCACCCGCTCGAACTCGCGCTGCGACAGCTTCAGGGCCTGGGTCACCGCCGCCTTGGTCTCCTCCGGCTTGCCCCCGGCGACATGGATCGTCGGGCTAAAATTCACCACGCTGGAGCCGCCCCCGCCACCCCCCGCGCCCTTGGCGGGCCCCGTCAGGCGCTGGGGGCGGGGCGGCAGGGCCGGCCCCCGCCAGGCTGGGGAACGCAGGCTGGCCTCTTGCGGCGGGATGGCGCCCTTGAGCGCCGCCGGAGGCCGGGCCCGGCGCAGCGCGTCCGTAACCCGGGCGCGGCGGACAGCGCTGACCGGCCGCGCGCGCTTGAGGGCGGCCGGCGGCGCCAACTGCTGGCGCAAGTCCCGCGCCGCCCGGCCCGCCGCCGCGCCCAGCCCCGGCGGCACCAGATCGCCCAGGCGCGCCTGACCTTCCCCGATCCCCGCCCGCACCGACCCGGTCAGCAGCCCCAACTGCCGCAGCACCTGGCCCGCGCCCGCCCGGATGCCCCCGGCCAGGCCCTGGGTCAGGAAGCCACCAAAGGCCGCGAACACCTTGGAGGGCGACTGGATGCCCAGGGCACTGGTAAACCAGCCCTTGATCGAGGTACCGACGCCGACGATCGCCGCCTTGGCCGCCTCCAGCTTACTCATGATGCCCTGGATCAGGCCGTCGATCAGCGCCGCCCCCGCCGCCAGCATGTCACCGACAAAATTCTTGATCTTCCCCGGCAGGCTGGCGATGGTCGCCAGCAGCTCCGCCGCCGCCTTGCCCCAGCGCTGCCCCAGCGTCTGGGCCGCGTCCCCCGCCGCCGTCGTCGGCCCCACCAGTTGTGACAACCAGTTGCCCAGCGGCGCCAGCTTCTCGCCCACCCAGGCCAGGGCCTTACCCAGGCCCTTCATCACCGCATCCAGGGCCGCCGCCGCCTCTTTGTTCTGGCGCAGCTCGGCAACAAAGCCCTGCATAAAGCCCTGGGCAAAGCGCCCCGCCTGCTGCAAGCCATCCGCCAGCCCCCGGCCCAACCCTGCCAGGATCGGCGCCGCCGCTTGCGCCCCGGCCTGCAGGCTGCCGCCCACAACTCCCGGGCCTTGGCCAGCGCCCCCGGTATCCCGGCCTTAAAGCCCTCCCACACCCGGCCCAGGGCCGCGCCCACCGGGGCCAGGCCCGCTTGCAGGCCCGCCCAGAGCTCCCGACCCTTGGCCAAGGCCCCCGGTATCCCGGCCTTAAAGCCCTCCCACAGGCCGCTTAACCGGCCCATGGCCTCCGGCACCCAGGCCACCACCGCATCCCAATTCAAGGCCACCAGGGCCGCCCCCGCCGCCACCACCAGCCCGATGGGGCTGACCAGGGCCGCCAGCGGCCCCAGCAGGGTCAGTACCGACCCCGCCGCCAGGCTCAGGGCGCCGCCCAGCACCAGGGCGGCACTGCCAAAGGCGACGATGCCCGCCGTCCACTTGGCCAGCAGCGGGTGCTGCTCGATAAAGCCCGCAATCGCCACCGACACCTCGCCAAACCAGTTGGTTAGCGCCTTCAGCTCCGGGGCGATGGCCCCGGCCCAGGCCGCCAGGGTATTGGTAAAGGTGCCCGCGGCCGCGTCCCACAGATTGGCCAGGGTGCCCAACTGCTCATTGACCCGCCGGTTGAGATCCGCCTGCGCCGCTAGCTTGGCCGCCACCTCCTCGTAGCCCGCCTTACCCTTGTCGATGATGGTGTTCAGCGCCTGCAGCGTCTCGCTGTCGTCGCCCCACACCTCCTTCAGCGCCTCCAGCCGGGCGCCGGTATTGACGCCCTTGAGCTTTTCCAGTTGCTGGAACAGGTTATCCAGGCCCGCGAACTCGCCCTTCTTATCCATGAAGTTGAGATGGACGCCGAAGTCCTTGAGGGCGGCATTGGCGTCCTTGACCTTGCCCGCGTCGAAACCGCCCTGGAACAGCTTGCGCAGAGCATTGCCCGCCGATCCCCCGGCCAGGCCGGCCTGATCCAGCATGGCCACCAGCGGCGCCATGGCCTGAGCGCCCGCCAGCCCCTCCTGCTTGATGGTCGTCATGGCCGGCGCCAGGGCCGAGAAGGCCGCCAGCATGTTGCCGGGGTCCACCCCCAGGTAGAAGGTGCGCTGGATGGTATCCGCCAGGTTGACCATGTCCGCCGCGCTGGTCTTGGTGGCGTCCTGCAGCTTGGCGGCAAACTCCGCCGCCGAGGCCGCCGGCATCTTCAACATCACCCCCAGCTTGGCGGCGGCCTCGCCGGTGCCGGCCAGAATGGTCTGGGCCGTCACCCCCTGGCGCACCAGCATGGTCATCATCTGCTGGAAATCGGCGGTGGTGCCCGGCAGGGTATTGCCCAGGCGCAGCGCCAGGGCATTGATCTGGTCGAACTCCTTGAGCGACCTGGCCGCCGGCGCCCATCATGGCCACCTTGAGCTGCGTCGCCGCGTCCTCCGCCTGGGCAAAGGCGTCTACCGGCCCCTTCATCGCCGCCAGGCCCGCCGCCCCCCCGGCCATCATCTTGGCCCCGGCGATCTGCATGGACTGGCCGGCCCGCGCCACCCCCTCCAGGCGCCGGCGCACCCCCTCCAGCCCCGCCGACAACTGGTCGCGCAGGGCCAGGATGACCTGCAGCTTCATGTCGGCCATGGGGGCTTATTCCTCCGGCGCCGTCGCCGACGCGTAGGCCAGGGCCTCCTGGCACCAGCAGGCCAGCTCCCCCGCCGGCATCGCCATCAGTTCGCCATGGCCCCAGCCGGTCATGTGCGCCAGGTGCATCACCGCCCTGGCGCCGGGGTAGGGAGCGCCCCCATCTGGCCGGCGATGGCGGTCTGCACCGCCACCACGTCGCGCAGCGGCCAGTCGAGCAGCTCCTCGTAGAGCACCGGCTCCCCGGCCACCGTCAGCACCTGGGCGGCCAGGGCCAGGGCCAGGGCGTTGACATCGTCCGTCAGGCGGCTCGCCGCGATCAGGTCGCGGCCCTTGGCCTCCCGCAGGCTGGCCAGGCGGCCATCACTCAAGGTCAGGTCGGACATGGCTTAGCCCCCGATGTTGGCGCGATAGGTGGACAGCAGATCCTGGCCCTTGACCTTGTAGATGTTGGCGAAGGCGTCGAACTCGACCACATCCACCCCGTCCACCACCACCTTGCAGTAGCTCACCGTCATGCCGTTGGTGATCTCCACGTTGTCGTGCTGCTTGTAGTTGCCGGCCGGGATGGAGTCGAACTGGCCGGTCAGGAACACCACCACCGGCACCTCGGCGATGCGCCCGGCGCTGGAGTAGGTCTCCAGGCTGGAGCGCACCTGCACCGACACCGCCTTGAAGGGGTCCGCGGCCTTGGCCAGCACCTCCTTGTAGAAGCTGGACCACTTGAACTTGGCCTCCATCTTCTCGATGCCCGACCAGGATTCGATGGTCCCGACCATGCCCAAGGCCTTGTGCTGGCTCATCTTGTGCTTGATGTTGGGCAGATCCACCTCCTCGGCGCGGCCGAGAAAGGAGGTCCCGTCCAGATAGACGTTGGCGTTGGTGACGCGGTTGATGTCAATTTTGGCCATGAGGGGCTCCCGTTACGCCGCGCCCACGACGCCGGTCAGCGTCTTGAGCATCTGGATGTCGATAAAGGACTCGAAGCTGATGCGCTCCAAGGGCGGCGGCGGCATGAACTGCACGTCAAAGGTCAGATGCCCCAGGGCGATCTCGGTATAGGGATTCTTGGTCTTATCCCAGAAGCACTTACCGTCGATCAGGGCGCCGCGCATGATGAGGGTGCGCAGGAACATGTTGACGCTCTCGGTGATGGCATCGATCAGCGCATCCGAGATCGGCTGATCCAGGAATTGCAGCATCGAATACTCGATGCTCTCGTGGATGACATCGGCGGTACGCCGCACGTTGATGAAGTTGCGCGGGTGGGTCACCGTCGGCCAGGCCGCCGAGCGGTTGCCCCAGGTACGGATGCCGGTGCCAAAGCTGTTGAACAGCGTCACGATCCCGGCCTCGTTGAGCAGGTTGGTCTCGGTGGTGGCATCGTTGATCATGCTGGTCAGCTTGATCTCCACCCCGGTGATGCCCAGGATCTCCTGGTTGGAGGCACTCCACCAGTAACCCTTCTCCTGATCCGTGGCCCCAAAGCGCCCGGCCAGGAAGGGGCTCAGCGGCCGCAGCAGCTCCGTCGCCGTCACCGCGTCGTACTTCTTGACGTGCGGATAACACAGCACCATGCGCTGCCCGGAGTAGTTGAAGTTGATGGCCCCGCTCGGGCCGCGCCCGGCGATGGCCTGCTGCACCGTGGTACCCACCGGCGCATCGATGAGGGCCATGGCCCGCAGCTTGGTGGCCAGTACCTGCAACTCCGTCGCCACCGCGTTGGCCGTCGAGAAGCCAGGGGCGATCAGCAGCTTGGGATAGAAGCCCAGCGCCTGATAGGTATCCAGCAGCGCCTGCATGCCCGTGCGGTTGCCGCTGCCATCCACCCCGCCAATGATATCCGTGCCGATGGCCTTGCTCGGGTCCAGCCAGTTGTAGGACACCAGATCGCCCGTCGCCAGATTGCCGCCGCTGACCTTGGTCAGGGTGCCGGCGCCGGCATCCAGGGTGTAATCCCCCGCCGCGCCCCCGGTCAGGGTCGCCGCGCCCCAGACCAGCGTCACCGCCACCTCGGTGGTGGCGAGGGCGTTGCCCGCCGTGCCGCCCACCTTGGCGGACACCTGGAGGTTGGTCGCCGTCTTGGTGCCGGCGGTCACGTCGGCATGGGGCACCGTCGCCAGGCCATAGGTGGTCCCGGCCCCGGCCGCGCCATTGATGGCCGCCTTGAGGTTATCCAGGAAGGCGGTGGCGGTACCGCCGATCAACACCTCGTTGGCCACCCCGGTCAGGGCGGTCTTGGCGGTGTAGGTGCGGCCGGCGATGATGACGGTATCGTTGGCGGTCGGCGCCGTCCCGGTACTGGACAGGGCGCCGGTGGCCACCACCGGCGCCGCCAGGCGCGTCACGCTATTGGTGCTGTCCTTGACCACCACGCTCGACACCTGGGGATGCGCCAGTTGGCCCACCAGTGTCGTGGCGTTGAGCGTCAGCCCCTCGTTGCTGACCGCCGTCACGTCCGTGGCCGGGTCCAGCACGTTGACCACCAGGCAGATGGGGCCATTGCCCTGATCGAAGATGGCATCCAGCGCCCAGGGGATGCTGAAGCCGCTGCGATCCTGGCCGAAATACTTCACCGCGTCGCGGTCGTTGGTCACCAACTGAAAGGTGTTGAGGGTGCGGTCCGCGCTCGCCACGTCCAGCAGCGGCGCCGTGCCGATCAGGCCGATCACCGCCGTCTTGACGCCGCGAATCGGGCGCGGGCCGATGTCGAGTTCAATGGTCTCGACGCCATGCAAAAAGTTCGCGCTCATGCGTCACTCCCGGTCGCGGTCTTGGTTTTGGGGGGGCGCGCCACCGGGGCCGGGTCGGCCTCGGGCACCGGCGTCAGGCGCCCGGTGCGCACCAGTTGCGCGATGTACTCATTGTCCGCCGGGGCCTCGACCAGGCCGCCCGGATGGAATTGCAGGTCCAGCGGCCCCGCCTCGCCCCGGTTGAGGGAGACACTGGCCACCGGCCCCTGATAGATAAACTGACTCATTCCGATTGCTCCGTGGTGACCGAGCCATCGGCGGCCCGGGTGATCGTGACAGAAGTGGCGGCATCGTCGAGGGTCGTCAGGCGCACCAGCGGCGGCCCGGTCTCGATCTCGTCATCGACCACCGCCAGGGTGTCGGTGACATAGGTAACCCCGTAACTCCAGAGGCCATCCTCGGCATTCAGCAGGCGCTCGGCCTCGCCGCGCAGCGGCCCGCCATGGGGCGGACGCCAGCCCAGCAGGGCGGCGCGCACCTGGTCCAGCACCGCCACCGCCCCGGTCGCGCCGTGCAACTGACGCGCCTGGACCAGCAGCGACACCAGCACCTCGCGCCGCTGCGCCACCGCGCTGCTATCGCGCCAGGGGCCACCCTGGCTGCCCGGCTGGCCGAAGCGCGCGGCGCCGTAACTGACCAGCACCGCCCCCGCCGGGTGCAGCAGGCGCGGCGCCGTGTCGCTCTCCGGCACCAGGGCCACCGCCAGGCCCGGCAAGCGCTCCGTCAGGCGTGCCACCACCCCGTCGAGTAGCTCCAGGGTCGGCGCGGCCATCAATAGCGGCTCATCAGGTCATCGCTGAACAGGCGTTCCGGGGCGCTGACGGTCACCCGCCCCGCCTCGGGGGCCAGGGTCTCGGCGCCGCCCCCGGTGGGGGTCAGCGCCAGGCTCATCCGGCCGTCGCGCACCGCGTCCAGGGCCGCTAGGGCCTCTTTGGCGGCCGCTACCACCCCGGGGGGCAGCTCCAGGCCATCCAGGCGGCGTTCGTACAGCCAGCGCCGCGCCAGGGCCAGCGCCCAGTCGCGCAGCTCGCGCGGCACGCTGGCCAGGGGCAGGGCGTAGCGCTGGCGCAGCCGGGCATCCACCTGGGCATCGGCATAGGCGCGGGCCTCGGCGATAACGTCCCAGTCCGGTACGCCCGCCAGCGGGTCATCGGCGGAGAGCTGGAGCAGGGTGCGCTCCGGCATGAGGCTGAGGAGATCCTCGTTGGCGGTATAGCTCATGCCGGCGCCTCGGGATGGGTAGCCTGGCCGGTGAAAATCCAATGCAGATCGACGTCTAGCACCCGTGCGCGCACCGCGGCGATGATGTGGCCATAGGGGATGGCGCCAGACCGCCGGCAGTCATAGGGCGCCTTGACGCCCAGCCCCAGCCGCAGGGCCAGTTGGCGGTCGGTCAGGCCGGTGGCCAGGCGCAGGCGATCCATCACGGGATGGGGGACGCGCGGCGTAGCGCCGGTCTGGCCGGGGATGCGCGGGACCGGGGCGGGGCGGGCCATCACGGCTGGGCGTGGCCTGGGGGCTGGCCGGCATAGCGCAGGCGGGGCCGGGGGACAGGGGCGGAGGCGGGGCGGTTACGCAGGCTTTGGATATCCAGGAAGATGGGCTGGCGCAGCGTCTCCGCCACGGTCGCGGCGGGCTGGGTGCAATGGCAGAGCCGCTCGCCGTGGGCGGTGTTACCGCATTCGCAAATGCGCAGCAGCTCGCCACCCGGGGGGACGGGCCAGGATAGCTCGCGGTCATCGGGGCCGAGGGACACCCACTCCGGGCCGTCCGGGACGGCGGCGGCGGACGCAGGCCGGGACATGGTAAACACCAGGTAGACCGCCAGGGTGGCCAGGATCCACGTCAGCCAGATGGCCAGGCGGTACAGCCAGCGAGCACGATTCAGGGGCGTCATGGCGGTCTCCAGGTCAGGCGACGATGCTGGCGGCAGCATCGAACAGGGCATCGAGTGCGGCCTCGTCCAACCCCAGTGCGCCGGCCGGGCCATCAGGGTTGGTCAGGGCCAGCAGGGTGGGCGAATTACGGCGGAATTCTTGGGCGTGTTGCCAGGCCAGCCGCGCCAGGGCCGGGGTGGCGGGATCGGCCATCAGGGCCTCGACCTGCTCCAGCAGCCCGGCCTGGGCCAGAGCGGCGCGGGCCTGAAAGGGGCTGATCGTGGTCTGCTCCCGCCACTGACGCTGGGTCTCGGCGGCGCGCTCCGCCGGAGTCCCCAGGGCCTTGGCGATGGCCACCAGGCGCCCGTCGCGGGTCTCGAAGACCGGCGCGGCATAGCCCAGGGTGGCCCCCGTGGGCGGCTCGTGGCGCAACTCGACCTGGCCCTCGGCGGCCAGGGCCGTCCAGTAGTCGCGCCGCTCCGGGCTACCGGGCGGCAGGGGCGCGGGGCGCAGTTCCGGGGGCAGGGGGTAGAGGTCCATCAGCGGGCTCCTAGGGGGCAACCTTGGGGTAAATGTAGAGGCCGCAGCGCAGCCCGGCGCCGGCGAAGGTGGTCAGCAGGCCGCTGTCCAGCCAGGGCTGGGCGTCGTTGCGCCACAAATAGCCGGTATCCAGGGCCAGATACCAGCCGCCAGACAAGGCGGCGGTGGGTAGGTCGACACTGGTGGCGATGGCGGTAAAGGCGGTGTCCGGCAGGTAGACCTGCCCCCGATCCGCCCAGGCGGCACCGACCAGGGTCCAGGTGGCCACGCCATCCGACTGCCAGGACTGGCTGAGGTCGGTGGTGACATAGATGGCGCCACTGGCCACGCTATCGGCGGCGGGCAGACTGGCCTGATCGGCGACATGGCCGTCGACCTGGCTGGTCATCTGCCACAACCGGGCGGTGTCGGTCACCAGCCAGATGGCACTGGCGCTGGCGGTGGCGGTCGGTAACGCTGCGACCGTGGCCACCGCGCCCAGCCACTCCCCGCCCGCGGGCAGGCCGGTATCGGTCCATGCCACAACGTCGTAAGGGGCGCGGGTCCAGACGTGGCCGTCGGCCAACACCAGCACGCGCATCCCGGCCGGAGCCATCAGCGACAGATCGGCGACCAGGCCCACGGTGCCGTCGAGATTTTGGTCCGGGGCACTGAGCACCCGCACCTGCACCTTGGTGCGCGGCGCCAGGGCCACCGGCGCCGCCAGCATCTCGGGGGTACCGGTCAGGGTGGTGGTATCCCCCGCGACGATGCGCGGCGCGGTGCCGGGCGCATAGACCGAGGCCAGGGGCTCCCCCACCCGCAGGTCCAGGGTGATGTCCGCCCCCACCGGCGCGGTCATGACATCGCAGACCATGCCCGCCAGGTCGCCATAACTGGGATAAAACAGGGTGGCGTCCTGGGGGGCGACCAGGGCGGTATCGCTCAGATACAGCAGGGTCTGCACCACGGGCCGCTCGCCCTGCAGCGCATCGGTGATGCCGTAGCCGTCCAGGGTGGTCGGCCGGGCGGTGAGATCCGCGAAATCGAGGCTGTCCCAGCTCGCCCCCGGGGTCCCCGGGCGCTTTTGCAGCACCTGGGGCTCCGCCAGCAGGCTCGGCGAGAGCAGCAGGAGCAGCAGGGCGAGGGCGGCGCGGCGGTGGCTCATAGCAATACCCATTGACCGTTGATGACTTGGACCATGGCGCCGTCGGGGAGCGTGGCCGGATCGGGCAGCAGGCGCTCCTGGGTAGCGGTCAGCAGGGCCGCGGTCTCGGCCGCCGCCGCCACGGCCGCATCGCGGGCCTCCAGATAGGGGACCAGCAGCTCCGCCAACAGCTCCGCGGGGGGGATCAACTCGGCGGCCACCAGGTCGGCCAGGTCCACCACCACCGCGGTATCCGGCACCTGGACCAGATAGTCCTCGCTGCGCACCCGCGTCTTGATGGTGATGGCGTACCAGGTCGCCGCGCCGGTGGCCAGGGCAATGGCGGACTGGGGGACCAGGGTCAGGAGGCGATCCGTGTCCAGGGGCAGGTCCGCGCATTCCGCCACCAGGCGACTGCCCGACCACCCCAGCACCGGGCGGCCATCGGCGGTCACCAGCCGCACCGACACCGTCGTCGGCGCCAGGGCGCTGTACTGGCTGCTGGGGGCGGGAATGCGGACCTGCGTCATGGCGTTAGCCCGGCGCCGGCGCCGCGCGGCGGCCAGCGGCCCCCTGGCCGCGGGTGGGACGCTCGACCGCGGGCAGCACCGCCACCACCCCGGCGAGCACCAGGGGCGCCGCCGTCGGGGTGTCCAGGGTCACCACGCCCTCCGGGGCATAGTCCACGCCGTCATGGCGCAGCGGCTCCAGCACCCGGTAGAGCGCCGTCATCAGGCGACGGCCGCCGAGATCAGATACCCCGCCTCGGCGCCGGCCAGCACCGGGGCCACCTCGTCGGTCACCGGATAGATCCAGCTCTTGGCGTTGCGGTCCTGATAGGGCTGTTCGACGATGGGGTAATTGTTGAGCTGGTAGGTGTAGCCATAGCTCGGGCGGCCCCGATCGCGGACGCTGCCCAATTCGGTGAAGGCAACGACCACGAACTTGCCCCAGACATCGCTGATGACATCGGCATCGGTCGCGGCGACGGCGTCGCCGATCAGGACCTGACTGACACCGAACAAGGCGGCGATCAAGTCGGTGGTGGCGCGGTCGCGGCCGGTGTATTTGATGCGGTCGAGGACCTTGGGATGCTGGACCAACTTGCTCCAGACCACGGCGCCCATCACCACGGTGTTGGGCCGGCGGCCAATGGCGGCGCGGACGGCCTCCTTGGCGGTCTCGACATCCTTGGCCGGGTCGCTGGTGCCGGAGTAGTCGGACCATTGACTGGTGCCGGAGAGGGTGGTTTTGTTGGCCGCGGCGTAACTGCCCGCCGTGGTGGCCAGGGTGGCCTGGGCCTTTTCCAGCCGCAGGGCAATGATGTCCTGGACGGTGGCGATCGAGGCGGCACCGAGATCGATGCCGGGCGCCACGGCGACGTCTTCCATCAACTCGAACGGCACCACGCCTTCCAGGCTATGGGACTCCAGGGCGTAGGAGGTGCTGGCATAGCCGAACTGCACGCGCTTGGTGGCACTGCCCGGCACGCGGCCGGTGTTGTAGGTGCGAAACGCCTCTTTCGAGAACTGGATGATCTTGCCGCCGCGTTGGACGACGGGGACCGTCGGGAACAGGGCCGGGCCGACCATGTCGGCGTTTTTGTAGCCGCGGGCGATGGTTGTCAGGACCGGATCGACGACGCGCGCCGTGGACAGGGACATTTGAGGCATGGGGCTCTCCTAAATTAAGCGGCGTTATCGAGAAGCAGGCATTCGATGAGATCGCCCGCGGCGGCGGCCGCTTCGAGGGCGACGCCCAGGCGGCCACCGGCGGTCACCCAGGTAATGGCGCGGCCCGAGGCGTCGGCCTTGAGGGTGGCGCCGACGGCAATGGCGGCGCCGGCCTCGACGACGGCGGTACCCAAGACATCGACCGGGACCTTGTCGCCGGACACGCCCCCGAGGCGGGCGACGCCGATGGCGTTGCCGTCGGCCCCGGTCTGGGCCCCGGTGGAGGTGACAAAGCGCCGCGGGGTGACGGTGCCGGAGAGGGTCAAGGTCAGGGTTAGCAGGGACAGGGATTGCTGGCTCATGGGGTGGTCCTCACTGGCTCACGGCGGCGATCGCCGCGGCGAGGGTTAACTCGGGGTGCTGGTCCTGGTGGGCCTTGGCCTTGGCCAGCAGGGCGGTGCCCACGGGGTCGGCCTGATAACCGGCGGGGGCGCTGAAATTGACAGGGGCGGGCCCCGCGCCCGCCGGGGCCCCGGCGTGCTCGCGGTAATCGACCTGCACCGGCAAGCGGCCCAGGAAGGCCCGCAGCCAGGCCACGGCCGTTTGCGCCTGGGGCGGGGCGTCGTCGGTCACGGGCTCGGCAAAGTCGACCTGGGCGGGCGCGTCCGGCGACAGGCTCGCCAGCAGGGTCGCCACCGAGGCGCTGTCGCGGGGCAATAGCCGGCCCTGGGCGACCAGTGCCTCGGCAAAGCTGACGCAGGCGGCGCGGGCGCGGTCCGCCTCGGCCTGGGCCAGGGTGGCGGCGCGCGCCTCCAGCTCCCGCTCGCGGGCGCTCAGGTGCGCCTCGCGCTCGGCGAACTGCGCCGTCAGATCAGGGTCCGCGGCGGTTGCGGGCAACCGCGGGGTCGGGGTCGTCGGATCAGGCATGGGGGCTCCCGGGGACTCGGTAAAGGTGAGGGTCAGGGTGTCGGGGTCGGCCGCGGCGAAGCTCGCCCGGCGCAGCCCCTTGATGGCCGGCGGGGTGGCGCCGAGAAAGCCCAGATGGCGCGGGTACAGATGCCCCGGCTTGGGATTGGCGGCGGAATCCGGCAGGTACAGGGAAATCGAGTGATAGCGCAGGCGCCCGGCGCGGTGCGCGGCGGCGAAGTCCGGGTCGATCTCCGCCGGCACCCCCTCCACCGCCTGGGCCACCGGGTCGTAGCGCAGCGCCGCCAGCCAGCCGTAGGCCGGGGCGTCGTGGGTCGGATGCCCGACCACAATCGGCGCCTGGTAGAGGTCCGGGTCATAGACGGCGCACATATCCGCCAGCTCCGCGGCCGGATAGTCGCGGCCGCGGCCATCGCTGGCGATATGGCGCCCGGCGCGCAGCAACTGGATGGTGGCGGGGGGGGCGAGGGGGAGAGCGTCTGTCATGGGGGCTAGGGTGCGCCCCGGCGGGCGGCATGGCGCGGCGCGGCCCCGCACCCCCGCACCCGGGGCGCAACCCCAAATGCGTCGATTTGTCGCATTTGGGGATCTCGCGCCGCGCGAGCCCCTGAGCGGCCCCAGGAGCCCGCCACCGAGCGAGGCGCCATCCGACTATTCCCGGCGCCCGCCGCGCGCTTCTAGCTAGTTGCGCAACGCTTGCGCAACCCCTTGACGCCTCACGGCGCCAGGTAGTCCGCCAGGATTTCCAGCACCCGGTCGCGGTCGTCGTCCGAGAGCCCCAGAAACGGCCGGGGCTGGATATCGCCCCAAGGGATAGGCGCCCCGCGCCGGTTGGTGCCGCTGGCACCCTTGGGCTGGCCGAACTGCTGGACGGCCGCGTATTTGCGATCGGACCCCACCGCCAGCCCCCGCCCGCCGTCCAGTAGTTGGGGATGGATGAGATCCCCCAGATAGCCCCCCTCGGTCAGGATGTGGCGGTTACGCTTGCGCGCCCGGGTGGTGGGGGTGTTCTCCGCCCAGCGCTGGCCGTCCGGGCCCGACTCGCTGGCGAAGCGGTCCTGGGTACTCTGGACCAGCACCTCGCCGATCTCCGCCAGGGCCGGGGCCAGGTGCCCGGCCCGCCGCGCCAGGAGTTCGAGCGTGCCGCGCACCTCGCGGTCATCGATCGTGACGGTGATGGGGAGGTTGGCGCCGGCCATGGGTCAGGATGTGCTATGCTCTTGGTAAGCCCTAGTTGATAAATTCTCGCCGCGATAGCCGCCCTGACGGTCAATACGGCAGGGTGTCCAGCACCCGGACTGGACGGGGTGCAACGGTCGAGATGCGAGCCGACCGGACCAGGGCCGCGGGGTTCTCCGGGTGTACCCCTTCACCATGGCGCAATCCTTCCGGCGCGCCGCTTGCGATCCACTTCCTCCTGGCTGCCCTTACGGATCGACATCAGGTAATTCTCGCGCCCGTCGCGGGTGCGCTTGATGACAGCCACCGCCCAATCGCCGTCCTGCTGAAAGAACACCAACCGGGTGTCACCTTCCTGGCCGACGTATTGCGCGGCGTCGATGATCGCTTGCAGCCGCGGATAGCCCGCCGCTGGCAGTTCGTCGGCGGCGTGATGCAGCGCTTGCTTGATGAGGGTGTCATCCGATAGCCAGACGGCTTGCGAGGTCGCGTCCAAGCGGGCTTGCGCGCGCGCATCCAGCACGCCGACCGCGTACTGCTCGCCGCGCGCCAGGCGCTCGCGGATCGCGGTGGACACCGCGCGCCCGTCGCGCCCCGCATATTCCGGCCTCGCCAACGCCTCCGCCACGCGCGCGGCGATGAACGCCTGCCAGCGCGCGAACACCCCATCCCGCAGGTTGGCCGCGACCAGCTCGCGCGCCAGCTCGTAGGGATACTTATCCAGATCCGGGTGCCAGGTCGCCCCCGGCGCATAATCCCAACCGGGGTCGATGCCCTGGGGGATGTCCCGATACACCTCGCCGGTGCGCTTATCGACCCAGTCATAGGTGCCATCGTCCGGCGCCTGATCCGGGCCGTCCTTGCCCAGGCGTGCCAGGTCACGGTCGGCCAGGGTCTCGATGCGGCAGCGGCAGCCCCAGCCGTTCGGCGGCCAGTGGCTCCGCCACCAGGGGTCATCGTGGCGCAGCACCAGCCCGTCCCAGCTTTTATGCAGCAGGCGCGGGTGGGTCACCGTGTCATTGTGGCGATAGCGCCAATAAGGCCGGCGCCCGGCGATGGCCTGGGCCTGGGCATAGCGCCCGGCGGCGTGGCTGGTGCGCAGATTGGTGCCATAAATGACCCGCGTCCGCCAGGCATGGCCCCCCGCGCTGTCCGCGCCGGTCCAGCCGGTCCAGCCGTGCTTCTCGACCAGCGCCTCGAAGTCGCGGCGAAACTCCGCCAGGGTCCCGCCCGCCGCCACGCCCTGGAGCACGGCGGCCCGCAAGTCCGCCAGCAGATCCGCCTTCAGCGCCCCCGCCACCACGAAGGCGCGGTCATGGGCCGCCTGCCACAGGTCGGTCCAGCGTTCGCTGGGCAGCTCCACCTTGGCCTTGAAGAAGGCGATCTGCTCGGCGAAGGGCAGACTGCCATAGGCCGCCAGCGCCGGGTCAGGCATGGGGGCGGCCGGGGGTGCGGATGCAGCCGGGCTGCCCGTAGTCCACGCGCTGGGCGCACTCGGGCCGGCCGGGGCCGCTATCGATGTAGCGGGTAAAGAGATGGCGGCACCCCTGGCAGGGGTCGCTGTCGCGCGGCGGATTAAGGGGCCGTTCCTGGCGGTTTAAGCCCGGCTTAGGGGCGCCCCCCGCCCAAGGTGAGGCATCGATCAGGCCCGCGGGGCGGTTAGTCATGGCCGGGCGCCCCCGCATCCTCCACCGTCACCGCATAGCGCCCCGCCAGATCGGCGGCGGCCAGGGCCTCGCCCATGATATTGGCCAGGTCGTCCCCCGGCAGCGCCGGGTAGAGGGTCAAGAGGTGGGCGGCGAAGTCCGCCGGGGTGCGCCCCGCGCTGATATAGGCGTCCAGATCGCGCCGCACCCGCGCCAGCCAGTCGTCCAGGACCGGCGCCGCCGCCCGCCCCAGCGCCGCGACCTGGGTCTCGGCCCAGTCCGGCGTGGCGGCGGGGACGGCCTCGCGGTGATCCGCGGCGTCCGGGGTCTCGTCCGCGGGCTCGTCCGCGCCCTCGCCCTCGTCTTCGCTCGCGTCCCCGCCCCCGTCCTGGGCCACCACCGGCGCCACCGGCGGCAGCGGCTCCAGCTCCACCCCATAGGTGGTGGTCAGGTAGGCCACGGTCAGGCGCTGGCCGAGGCCCGCGGCCAGGTCCATGATGATGCGATCGCGCTCGGCCAACGGCTTGAGATCCTGCTCGTCCTCGACCCGCCGCCACACCTTGGGGGCCGGCACGTCGCCGAAGTTCCAGTCCGTGAGCCAGCGCGCCGGGCCGACGTTAAAGCTGCCACACACCAGATCGGCGTCGGCCTTGGTGATGGCCGTCGCCACGTCCTTGGAGCGATCCTCCCCGCCCAACCGCCCCGGGGTACTGTCCGCCGCCGCGCTGTGCCCCACCAGCACCTTGCTGATGGCGGCGTCCATGATGGCGTGGACGGCGGCATAGTCGGCGGTGCCGCCGCGGGCGGCCTCCAGCAGATTCAGCACCATGCCCTGGGGGATGATGAGGCCACTGTCGGCGCGGATGGCGCGGGTCGCCTCCAGCAGCTTGGCGCGCTCGGCGTCGGGGGTGCCCACCGGGTACTCCCCCACCACCGTCGGCATGCCGAACTTCTCCAGGAACAGCAACCACAGCCGGATATCGGCGCGCTTGAAGTACACCGGCCAATACAGCCAATGGGCCAGGCCCAGGCCATAGGGATCGTCGGTACTGTCGTTGTTGGCGGTATAGGTCCAGAACTTGCGCCGCGGCAGGGGCTCGCCCAGGGGGTGGGCCGTGGTCAGCAGGCGCAGGGCGCCGCTGGGGGCAAACGCAAAGCGCCGCGCCTTGCGCACCTGCACCCGGTCGAGGACCACCTCCCGCCCATCGCGCTGCCACAGGCACTCGGCGACCCCAAAGCCGGGAAAGATACCGTGCAACATGCACTCGCTGACCGCGTCCCAGCCCGGCAGCGGCTGCGCCTGCTCGCCGTCCTCGGTATCGACCTCGCCCCCCAGGTCCTCCAGCATGGCCCGCAGGCTCTCCGCCGCCTGCCGGGCCCGCGCCTTGCTGTACTGGCCGCGGCGCTGGCCGGGCAGGACCTCCCACTCGCGCGCCACCAGCGCCTTCTTGCGCTGGGTGAGCCCGGTCTGCACCTGGGGATCGCTCTGGATCTTCTCGTAAACCTGATAATCCCCGCCGGCCTGGCCCAGCAGCAGATAATCCTGGGGGGGCAGCAGCGGCAGACCCTCCACGTAGCCGCGGGTGATATCGCGGCCATCGCGCGTGGTCGCCACCTCCCCGCGCGGCACCGCGCCGCCCTCCGCGTAGTGCGCGGCGGGCCGCCACACCCCCCCGGGGCCGGTCACCCAGCCCCCGCTTTGAGTCGGGTTCATCAATCGCTCCCGGGCCAGGTCATGGCCCCCAGTCCGCCCACGCTCCCCCACCCATGGCGGGTGAGGGTCGCCCCGCCCCCGCCGCCGCCCCAGTGGGCGCCGTCCAGCGCCCCCGCCAGGGCGCTCGGGCCCGCGCTGACGCAGTCGATGGGCCCCAGCCGCAACTGCCCCACCAGCCAGCCGAAGGCGCCGCTGGCGGCGTCCACCTGGTCATCGTGGGCGGATTTGGGAAAATTCTCGGCCTCCGCCAGCCAGGCCGCGTTCCAGGGCCCCACCACCATGGCCACATGGCCCTGGCCCTCGCCGGCGCCCTGGCTATAGCTGGACAGGGGCGCCGCCTTGGTCTCCTTGCTGGCCGTCTCCGGGATGACGACGGTCGGGTAGCCGATCAGCATCCGCACCAGATAATCCGCCTCCATCACCCCGGCCTGGCCGGGATCGCGAAACAGCCCGATGGTCGTGGCCGGGCCATCGCGCTCCGCCGTCGCCAGGATGCGGCCCTGCACCTGGCCGGGCCGGCCGCGGAAGCGCTCGATGTGCTCCAGATAGACCTCGCCGCTGGCGGGGTCGAGGCTCATCAGCACCCCCGCCGTCCAGTCCGGATCGGGATAGGACTCCGACGGCAGCGAGGCGGCGCGGTCCCAGCAGCGGATGCGGATGCGCCGCCCCGGCAGCTCCGGCGGCTGCACCAGCCGAAAATCGCTGGCGCGGAAATAGTCCCCGGCCGCCGGGCGGATCTTCCAGTTGCCGTGCTTGAGCCGTTCCGCCTCCACCCGGGGCAGGTTGCCCAGGCGGGCCAGATAGCCCGGATCGGCCGCCAGGCCCAGGGGGTTGTCCTTGAAGGAGCTGGCGATGAAGGTCACGGACAGCGGCTCGCAGCCCGGGTGGGCGCGCGCCAGTTCCTCGCGGCTATCCGCCCACGCCAGCACATCGTTGACCCGCGCCAGCCAGCGCATCACGCCGGAGCGCGCCGGGATGGCATAGCCGCTGTCCGGGTCGATCCACCAGGCGATCAGCTCCGCCACCCAGGAATCCGGGTCCGGATTGGTGGTGGCGCGGATGTAGGGCCGGACGGTCCCGGAGGGGTCGCGGTTGCGGCTCACCAGGTACCAGAACTGGCCCGCGGTGAAATGGGTCAGCTCGTCCAGGCCGATCAGGGGCAACTGGGCGCCCTGCCAGGAAAATTTGTCCTTCTCGTGCTGGAGATGCGAAAAGCTCAGCTTGGCCCCGGACGGAAAGCGCCACTGTTTGCCGCCCACCCCCTCGGCGCCGAGCAGGGGATAGATCTTCTCGGCGGTATCCCACAGGCCGCCCTCGGCGGTAATCTGCGGCGAGGTGCGGCGAAAGATGACCCCGCCAAAGTCGGGGTCCCCGGAAAAGCGCGCGCCCTCCAGCAGCAGGGCAAAGGTCTTGCCGCCGTAGGCGGCGCCGCCATAGATACAGATATCCGCCGGCGAGGCCAGAAAGGCCTCCTGGGGCCCCGGCTGGGCCCGGAAGACGGTGGGCTCAGCCACCGGGGCCCGCCCCGCGGCGCTGGTTGTCGGGCAGATAGATCTGCACCGCCGCGGCAATGCGGTCGGCGGTATCGCCCGACACCCCCGCCGCCAGGGCCGCCTCGCGCGCCGCCGCCTGCACCGCGCGCTGTTGCTCCGCCGACCAGCGCCGCGAATAGACCGCCGCGCGCTGCGCCTGGGTGATGGGCGCCGCCAGCTTGGCCAGCAACGGGATGCGCTCCTCGATCGACAGATGCCCCGCCTGGCGCAAGTCCTTGGCGGTGCGCACCAGTTGATCGGTCACCAGGCGGCTGGCCAGGTCATTGAGGCTGGCCTGCTCGTCCGGGTCGGCGCCGACCATCACCCGCGCCAGCTCCGCCAGGGTGCGCACCTCCGCCAGGGTACCCTCGTACTCGGCGCGCAGCTTGCTGACCACCTCGCCGACGGCCGACTTCTTGAGGCCATAGCCCTCCGCCGCCAGCCATTGCGACAGCCCGGCCAGGTCCCCCCAGCCGCGCGCCGCCGCCTCGGCGTTGAAGCGGTCCCGCACCGCGGCGGGCAGGGTATCGAACAGGGGTACGCGCGGCATGGTCAGGCCGGGGCCGCCACGCCCGGATGCGCCGCCAGGCCGGCGGCGACATCCTCGCCGCGCACCGTCAGGCGCGCCACCGGCGCCGCCTGGCCCAGCACCTGGATCAGACCCGCCTCGTCCAGCCACTGCAGCAGGGCGTCCAACTGGTCGTGGCTGACCTGATGGCGGGCCGCCGTCAGCGGCGCGCGCAGGGCGCCGGCGGGGGCGCACTGGTCGGCGGCCCCGGCCAGGTGTTGCAGGATTAACAGGCGCTGATCCGCGATCAGGGCCTGGCGGTAGTCGCGAGGGGGGGTCATGGGTGGTCTCCGGCGCGGGGGCCATGGGCCAGTAGATGTTGTTCGACGCGCTCCAGGGCGTGCCCCAGGCCCTCCAGCAGGCCGGTGATATGGCCCAGCTTGGACTCGAAGGTATCCATGCGCACATGGGCGCGCTTGAGGTCCTCGTGGCTCACCCCCAGGCGCAGCGCCGACTCCAGCGCCGCCATCCGCTGGCCGCGGGCCACGCACTCCGCGGTGGTGACCCGGCCGTTCTCCAGCTTGGTCAGCAACTGGTCCTGGTGGGCCTGCTCGGCGGCGATGCGCGTCGCCAGCCCCTGCAACTGGGCGAGAAAGGCGCGCTCGCGCCGCCCTAGGGCGGCCCACAGGGCCAGCCCCCCGCCACAGGCCCCGGCCACCACGAATTGCAGCCAGTCGCTGGCAAGGTGCGCCCAGTCGATCTCGTTCACGCCGCGCCACCGCCCGCCGCCTTGAGGCGCGCCACGGCGATCTCGATGGCCAGGTTGAGCAGGTAGCCGGCGGCGCGCGCCGCCAGGTCCGGCAGCCACACCCGCAATTCGGTGTGCACCCAGGCCGCCTTGTCGGGGCCGAGCAGCTCCAGGCCCTGGGCCTGGGCCACCAGGGCGTCGATGGCATCCAGAATCCGGCCATCCAGCCAGCCCAGCAGGGCGGCGCGCAGCACCGCCAGCACCTGGGCCTGGGGCAGCTTGGCCAGCAATGAGGTTACGAGACGGGCGAGCACGTTCATGGGGGTCTCCGCGGTCAGAAGGTACAGGTCAGGCCCGGGCGCAGTGCCCGGGGGTCAGGATGAGTGAGCATCGAGGGGGCCAGGCCGCCCAGGGTCGGCCGGCAGGCCAGGCGCGGCGGCCCCGGCGGCTGGGCGCAGCCCACCAGCCCGGCGCAGAGGCTGATCGCTACCCAGGCCCGGCGCCACGCGGCGGCTGATGGGGCGGGTCGCCTGCACGCGGCCCCACCAGGCCAGGGCGGCGCCGAGCAGGCTGAGGGCGTTAAGCAGGGCATCGGTGAGGGCCTCGGTGTCGATCTCCCAGCCGGTCAGCCGCAGGCCCTGGGCGGCGACCACCACCAGGGCGCCGATGATGGCGCGGGACTGCCACCACGCTTTAGGGGCGGGGTCCGGGGCGGGGTCGGCGGCGATCGGGGCGGGGGCGGGGCTCATCGGCGGGTCTCCAGGGTTTTTTTTTCGGCGATCAGGGCCAGGGCGGCATCCCGCGCCGCCAGCACCCGGTTGGTCCAGCCGTTTTTGAAGTGCGGCCAGGTCTTGAGCCGCCGCAGCCAGGCCAGGCGCTGCACCACCAGGGTGTGCACCAGGTCCTCGGCATCGGTGGCGGCCAGCGCCGTCCAGTCGGCGGCGGTCAGGGCCCCGGTCTCCGGCGCCCCCAGGGCCGCCTGCAGCAGGCGCAGGGCGCGCCCGGGGCCGGCATGGACCGCGGTATCGAACACCAGCAGGTCCACCCCGGCGGGCAGGTCGGGGCCCCGCGCCGGGCGCCAGTAGCCGCGGCGATAGACCTCCGCCGCCTGCGCCCAGCTCAGCTTTTTGAGATCGGCGCAGGTGCCGCCGGGATTGAGGTGGGCGCGAAAGGTGCCCAGGGTGATGCCCAGATTGGTGCAGCCGCCGGGGTCGTGGGGGTCGCGGACATAGCCGCCCTCCAGGTGGCGGATCAGCTCCAGGGCGCGGGGTAGATTCTGGTCCATGGGTCGCGGGCGGTGGCCGGTGGGGGTATCCCTAGCCTAAGGGCCCGCCGGGGGTGGGGCGCGGCGCGGTGCCGCACCCGGGGGGCTGACCACCGGGTGGCGACTACTTAGCCAGCCTGCGGGGATTACTTACCACCTTGCGGCGACTACTTACCACCTTGCGGGGATTACTGATCACCTTGCGGCGACTGCTTGGCGATCATCAGCTCAAAATTGGGCTGATGATCCGGCTCATCGGAGGCGATCCGCGCTCGTCGAGGTAATCTCGCGGCGCAAAATTGCGCCGCCAAACGTCCTGAAACCTCAGGGCGGGCCGGGGCCGGGGGCCGGGGCCCGGTTCAGGCACGTTGTTGCGTCTCCAGAACGGCGACGGCCTGGCGGAGTGCGGCTAGCTGTTGCGCCGTTTCAGCGCGTGTGTAGCACTCCGCCAACACCGCCTCCCGGCTCCCGTCGTCCAGTTGGGCGATGAGGCTCAGCAGGGCGGCGATGCGCCGATCCCAACCCGCGAGGGCCGCCGGAATCACCGGCGCCGGGGTCGCGTCCGGCGCTGGCGCACCGGGGGACGGGCGGTACATCTCGCCCTCACCCGTTAGTAGCCAGTCAAGCGAAATGCCCCGTTGATCTGCGATCTGTTCGCAAATTTCGAACGGTTTGGTATTCCGTGCTCGCCACGTACTGATGGTGTTTTTGGCCTTTCCAAGCGCCTCAGCAAGATCAGTGTCGTTTTTAACGCCAAGGATTTGACGCAGGCGATCTAGGACGTCCCCGGCGGTTCGCATTTTTCGATAAATCCTCTTGCGGTTCGCAAAATGAGGGCGTATGCTTTCATACTATGAAAACAAGCATACGCCATCACCGCCCCCCCTGCCGACCCTGGACCGCGCCCAGCCCGCACGGCGTCATCGCCGCCCTCCGGTCGCGCGGCCAGTCGGTCCTGAGCTGGGCCCAGGCCCACGCCTACGCGCCGTCCTCGGTGTACATCGTGATCAATCGCTGGATCGATCACCCCGACCGCCGCGGCCGGCTGCCCCTGGGCGGCGTCTCCCGCGAGATCGCGCGGGCGCTGCGGGAGGAACTCGGCCCCGAGCTGATCCCGCTCCCCCCGACGGCCACGCCAACCGCCCCCCCGTCAACCCCGCCGGCGGGTGGCCGGCCCCGTCAGAGGACAGCGCCATGAGCTCTCGGTTTTCGTTCGTTCGCTTCCGTCACCACGACCTGCTCTGCCTGGAGCAGGACGACCAGATGTTGGTCGCCATGCGCCCCGTCGTCGAGGGCATGGGGCTCGACTGGAAGTCCCAACATGCCAAATTGTCCGCCAATTTTGACCGTTGGCGCGTGGTGATAATCACCACGCGCCAACCCGGAGATGACCGGGTGCGCGAGCACCTCTTCATCCCCCTGGAGCGCCTCTTCGGCTGGCTGATGACCATCAGCCCGAACAAGGTCGCCCCCGCGATCCGCGCCACCGTCATCGCCTATCAACAGGAGTGCGACCGGGTGCTGGCCCGCCACTTCGCCCACGAGCTGACGGCGGACGCCGCCTGGTACCGCGACCACGCCGCGACCCTGCGCGCCGGCTGGTACGCCCGCTACCCCCTGTGGCTCGACCTGCGGACCGGCGCCGCCCTGGGCGAGAGCCGGGCGCAGATGGCCCGCGACCTGGGCCGCCACCCCTCGACCATCGGCCGCAACCTGCGCCGCATGCGCGCCGTCGGCCTGCTCACCACCCCCGAGACCCCCCGCCGGCGGGCCGCCGGCCCCGTCAGAGGATAGCCCCATGACCGCCGACCTCTTCCCCGAGACCCTCCTGGTCAGTTGCGAGCATGACCGGGTGTTCACCACCAGCCTGAAGATTGCGGAGCACTTCAGGAAGCAACATCAGCACGTCCTACGGACCATCCGCGCCATCATCGACGCCTCTCCTGAGGACGTTTGGCGGTCCAATTTTGGACCGCGAGATTACCTCGACGAGCGCGGCAAGACCCAGCCGTTCTACGAGTTGACCCATGACGGCTTTGCCATCGCGGTCATGGGTTTCACCGGCCCCGCGGCGCTGGCCTGGAAGTGGCAGTTCCTCGCCGCCTTCCGCGAGCTGGAGCGCCAGTTGCGCGCCGTGCGCGAGCGGGACGCGACCGCTCTCCAACTACGTGGATTGCTCTATCGGCGTGATCTCACCGTCGCCGCCTGGGCACGAGGACGTGGATACGAACCGGGAACGGCTCAGCGGGTGATCCTGCGGTGGGCCCGCCACCCAGGGGGAGACCCGCACCCAGGCCCGCATTCGCCGCGACCTCTCCCTCGACCTTGGCATCCAGATCCCCCCCGGCATCGACTGGACCGCGGCCGCACCAACCGTTGCCCGGCGGCCGCGCCCAACCCCCCCTTCACCCCCGCCGGCGGGTGGCCGGCCCCCTCAGAGGATAGCCCCATGACCGCCGACCTCTTCCCCGAGACCCTCCTGGTCAGTTGCGAGGATGACCGGGTATTCACCACCAGCCTGCAGGTGGCGGAGCACTTCCATAAGCGCCATACCCACGTGCTGCGTGCCGTGGAAAGCCTGCTTAAGGACCTGCTTAGCGAGCCCCAAATTGGGTCGAGCGAGGAGTTCGCTGGGCTCATTTTGAGCCCAGCAAGGAGTTCACTGAGCCCAAAATTGGGCCGAGTGAGGGGTCTAGCCAGCCCAATTTTGGGCCGGCTGGCGCCCTGATGGAGGAGTGTCGCCGGCTCAATTTTGAGCCCGCGACCTACCTCGATGCGCAGAAAAAGACCCGCCCAATGTACCGCCTCAGCCATGACGGTTTCGCCCTCTTGGCGATGGGCTTCACCGGCAAGGAGGCCCTGGCCTGGAAGATCCGCTTTCTCGCCGCCTTCCGCGCGCTGGAGGCCGAGCTGCGCGCCGTGCGCGAGCGGGACGCCGCCTGGTACCGGAACCACGCGGCGACCCTGCGCGCCGGCTGGTACGCCCGTTACCCCCTGTGGCTCGACCTGCGGACGGCCGCCATCCTGGGCGAGACCCGCGCCCAGATGGCCCGCGACCTGGGCCGCCACCCCTCGACCATCAGCCGCAACCTGCGCCGCCTGCGCCAGGTGGGCCTGCTCACCACCCCCGAGACCCCCCGCCGGCGGGCCGCCGGCAGCTCCCCGAGGATCGCGCCATGAGCCACTCCCTGTCCGCCCTGCCGTCCCCGACCGCGGCGCGGCCCGCCCGCCGCGCCACCCTGCGCCTGGCCCTGCGCGTCATGGCCGCCTGCGCCGAGCTGGTGTGGCGCGGCGCCCGCATCCACAGCGCCCACGTCCACCCGGCGCCGGCCATCCTCATCGCCGAGCCCGGCCCCGGCGTCATCGCCGCCTACGGCTACCGGCCGCCACCGCGCGGCGGGCGCGGTCCGGTGTGTTGTATCGCCCAGCTCGGCGGGGTGCGCGTCTATTGGTATAGCCGGGGGGTGGCGGCATGACGGCCCCCACCCAGTACCCGGTCGGCTCCCTGCCCGCCGCCGCCCTGACCATCCTCGGCCCGCCCCTGGGGCGGCTCGGCCCGGTCCCGCTCCCCACGCGGGAGCAGCGCTACGCGGTGCGCTATGACTGCTGCGGGCGGCACGCCACCCTCACCCACCACTCCCTGGCGAAGCGCATCGCCCAGGGCCTGCGCACCTGCCAGCCCTGCGGCCGCCTCGCCAGCCGGGCGGCGCGCCTGACGGCGGGCGGCGCGGTGCTGACCGCCGACCGCGCCTGGGGCTATTACCCCGAGGGCGCGCCCCTGGCCGAAGGCGGGGTGACCATCCAGCTCCTGGCGGTGGCCGGCACCACCCAGGCCACCACCTGGTACCAGGTGCGCCATGACTGCTGCGGGCGGGACGACCTGCTCAGCCATGCCGCCCTGCGCGAGCGCCAGCGGCTGGGCCACCAGCGCTGCGGGTCCTGTGGCCGGGCGGCCGGCGGCAGCGCCGGGGGGGCACGCCGGCACCAGGAGGCCGCCGCGCGCCAGACCGCCGCGCGCTGCCAGCAGGCCGCCGCCGACGCCCGCGCCCTGCTGGCGCGCACCCTGGCCCCGGACACTCGCGACCGCGCCTGGGGCGATTACCCCGAGGACGCCCGCGAGGCCCTGTTTGACCCCGCGGTGGCCTGGCCGCGCCCCGCCAGCCTGCGCGGCCAACCGCCCTGGTGGCCCGGCGCCCGCCCCGGCCCCTACGCGACCGCCACCCCCTATCCCCTCTCAATCGGAGACCGCCCATGACCGCCATCACCCCCGCCGCTGACGCCAGCGTCCCCGCCCGCGTCACCTTCAACATGAACGATTACCGGATCGACGCCCAGGGCCGCCTGGTGCCCATCCCCAACATCCCCGAAGTCGAGCGGCTGCGCGACGAGCTGGTCCACGACCTGGTGGAGGACATGCGCCTCCTCAGCGGCGAGCTAGCGATTCTCAAGGCCGAGCTGCTCGACCGCCTGGCGGAGCACATCGCCCTGGTCGCCAGCGAGTACGACATCGCCATCACCGGCAAGCACGGCAACGTCGTCCTCGTCAGCTACGACGGCCGGCGCAAGATCGAGCGCGTCAGCGCCGACCGCGTGGTGGTCGGCGAGCAGATCCACGCCGCCGAGGGCCTGGTGCGCGCCTACCTGGCCGAGGCCACCCGCGACGCCACCCCGGCCCTGGTGGCCATCGTCGATCGCGCCTTCCGCCGCCACCCCAAGACCGGCCAGCTCAACGTCGCCCGCCTGCTCGACTTCATCGCGGTGCGCATCGATGACCCGCGCTGGCGTTCGGCCCAGAGCGCTATCCGCGACAGCCTCCAGGCCCAGGGCAGCGTCACCTACTTTCGCGCCTACGAACGCGACGACGCCAGCCAGCCCTGGCGCCAGGTGGTGATGGACTTCTCCGCCATCGCCCCGGCGGCGCCCGCGGCGGTGGCGCCATGAGTGCCGGCAACGCCCGCGTCGAGAGCGCCGGGCGGGTGCTGGACGTACTGCTGTTGCTGATGCGCGCCGATTTCGCGGCGGGCCTGTCGCCCTCGGACATCGCCCGCGCCCTGGGCCTGAGCGCCTCCGCCGTCACCCGCTACCTGGCGACGCTGGAGGAGCGCGGCTGCCTGGAGCGCCTGACCGTCACCGGCCGGGTGCGCCCCAGCGTGCGCCTGGCCCAATACGCCGTCGGCATCCTGCGCAGCCTGGAGTCCGCCACCCAGCGTACCCAGGAGCTCACCGCCCGCATTACCACCCCGCTGAATTAGGAGACGCCATGCACGCCCACCCACCGCCCGACCGCCACCACGACGCCTGGGGCTTTCCGACCGACGCGCCCCTTCTCGAAACCGCTATCGCCCCGGCCCGCCGGGTTCCGGCAGGGACGCCATTCGCCTGGCTGCGGGAGTTGAGCCCCGAGGTGGTGGCGACGCTGACAGGCCTCGCCAGCCGTGGCCTGGTACAGATCCATCCGGAGGCGGGGTACGGAGAGGCGGAAGTCCAGCGGTTGTTGCTGGGGCTCCCGTTCATCGGCGCGGTCGAAACGGGCCTGATTTCTTTAGCGTATAGGCCAGGGTCTGCTCGATCCAGCGGCTTGACCTCAGGGTCTCTGGCTGATCGCGGAACCAAACTTCCCCGTCGCCAAGGCCAGCGCGCAGAACAGCCAGATCCAGGACCCCCGCGCGGTGCAGGCCCTGCGCCAACTGACAAAACGCAAACCGCAGGGCCTGCAGTTCGCCGTCCTGACGAGCCGCATCCCACGGCGGGTAATCGCCCGGGTCGCCGCCGGCAATGATGGCGTTGTCTGGCAAGTCGTCGATGTTCATGGGGACCCCTCCTCGGAGCCTGTTAGGTGTAGGAACCCACAGCGTATCCGGGGCGGGCGTCCCCGCCAAATTTAACCCCTAGGAGCCCCCCATGGCCCGCACCGCACTGACCCTCCCCACCGACCTCATCCGCGCCGAGGATGCCATCCAGATCCGGCCCGAGGCGCTGGCCGCGGAACGCCAGATGGCGGCCCTCGACGCCCAGCGCCGGGAGCAGGCCACCCAGCTCGCCACCCAACTCGCCTATGACGGCGAACTGACCCCCGCCGCCCTGATGGACGGTGTGCGGATCTACCAGCGGCGCACCGTCGAGGACTGCCTGGCGCTCGGCAAATGCCTGCTACTGCTCCAGGAGCTGACCGACCGCGGCGCCTGGCTGCCGACCCTCGCGACGCTGGGCATTACCAAGCGCACCGCCCAGCGCTTCATGATGGCGGCCTACAAGACGGCCAAAAGCGTCAATTTGGCGCTTATGAGCCGCCATTTAGGTTCCGCTTCCAAGATGTTGGAGTTGTTGGTTTTTGATGACGACGAGGCCGGCGACTTGCTGGGCGGCGGCACCGTCGCCGGCCTGACCCTGGACGCGGTGGAGTGCATGACCGCCACCCAACTGCGCGCCGCCCTGCGCGACGCCCGGGAGACCGTCGCCGCCAAGGAGCGCCTGCTGGAGGTGAAGAGCAAGAAGATCGACGACCTGGACACGGCGCTGGCCAAGCGCCAGCCCGCCGAGGCCATCCCCCACGCCGACCTGGAGGCCCATGGCCTGGCGGTGCGCGCCGAGCTGTCGCGGCGGGTCTTCCACTGCGAGATGGACCTGGTGGGCGAGCTGCCGCCGGCCATCGAGGCCCTGCTCGAGCATGGCCGCGCCAGCGGCGAGCCGGTCCACGACCTGATCGCCGGGCACCTGGGGCAACTGGCGGGCGATATCGAGTCGCTGCTGCTGCGCTACGGCGCCGACATCCCGCGCGGGCGGGCCACGCCGGATGCGGACATCTGGGACGCCGTCAATGCCGAGATCGCGGCCAAGGCGGCGGCCGAGGAGGGCCATGACCCGCCGCGGCGCATCAACTAACCAGAATCAACAGGTTGGAGACGGAACCTAAATCGCGACTAATAAGCGCCAAATTGACGCTTTTGGCCGCGGCGCCCCACTCACCCCCGGGAAGCCCCATGCCCAGCCCCGCCCAACACGCCGCCCTCGCCCAGTTGGCCACCGCCCTGGCCGCCGCCCCCCATGGCGGGCGCGGCGCCCTGATCGCCCAGGCCGCCGCGGCGCTGGGGGTCTGCCCGGCGACGGTGCAGGCCTGGCTGCGGGGCCATCGCGGGCCGCGCCGCCAGCACGCCGACAGCCTGGCGCGCCTGGTGGCGCAACGAGAGGAGCAGGCCACGCGGGACCGCCCGGCGGACGCGGCCGGGGCGCCGGCCGCCACCCCGGCAGACGCGGACGCCCTCGCCGCCCGGGCGGCCCTCACCGCGGCCGAGGCCGATCTGATCAGCACCTGCCTGCGCGAGGCGGGGCGGGCCAACGGCAAGCAGCTCATGTCCCTCAAGCAGGCGGTGGCGACGCTGCGCACCCAGGGCCTGATCCGGGCCGAGCGGCTGGACCCGGCCACCGGCGAGGTCCAGCCCCTGTCCCTGTCGGCCATCAGCCGCTACCTGACCCGCTACGGCCTGCATCCGGAGCAACTGCGGGCGCCCACCCCCCACCAGGCCCTGCGCACCGCGCACCCCAACGCGCGCTGGGAGGTGGATGCCTCGGTGTGCGTGGTCTACTACCTGCCCACCGGGGCCCTGATCCAGGACATCGACCCGACCCGCCATTACAAGAACCGCCCCGAGCACCTGGCGGCCATCGCCACCGAGCGGGTCATCCGCTACGTCCTGACCGACCACACCACCAACGCCACCCTGTGGCGCTACTACCCCCACGCCGAGAGCGGGGCGACCACCGTCGCCTTCCTGGCCTGGGCCGTGGCGCCCAAGACCAACCCCGCCATCCCGGTCCAGGGCGCGCCCTTCCGCCTGGTGGTGGACCCCGGCGCCACCGCCGCCGGCACCGTCCAGCGCTGGTGCGACCTGCTCGGCATCGAACTGGCGCCCACCCGGCCCAAGAATCCCCGGGCCAAGGGCAGCGTGGAGCAGGCCCAGAACCGCATCGAGACGGTGTTCGAGTCCGGGCTGCGCCATCAGAGCCACCGGATCAAGGATTTCAACGACCTCAACGCCCTGGCGGAGACCTATCAGGCCCACTACGGGGCCCACCAGGTGGTGGGCCGTCACGGCCTGACCCGCTATGCCGCCTGGGCCAGGATCACCCCCGAGCAACTGCGCCTCACCGAGGGCGAGGCCGTGCTGCGGGCCCTGGCCACCCAGGCCCCGGCGACCCCCAAGGTGGGCGGGGACCTGACCGTCGCCTATCGCGGCCAGCGCTGGCGCGTCCAGGACCTGCCGGGGGTGGCCATCGGCGCCAAGCTCGCGGTGCTGTGGTGCCCGCTGCTGGGCGCGGCGGGCACCGGCCACGCCGTGGCGGTGCTGACCGATCCGGAGACCGGCCTGACCCGCTATCAGCCACTGCCCATGGTCGAGCGCGACGACTGGGGCTTCGATAGCGAGGCGCCGCTGGATGGCGAGGCCTATGCCCGCCTGCCGGACACCCAGATCGACCGCAACCGCAAGCGCCTGGCCCTGCTCGCCAGCGGTACGGAGAGCCTGAAGGAGGACGAGCGGGCACGCCGCCGCAAGGACTTTCAGCCGCTGGCCCACCTGGATGAGGGGCGCGGGGTGGACCCCTACCGCGCCGCGGAGACCGCCCCGCCCATCACCTGGCTGCCCCAACGCGGCACCGAGCACCGGGTCACCGCCCCGGTGCTGGCCACCGAGCTGCTCGACCCCCTGGACGCCGCCCTGCGCCTGGCGCCGCGGGTCCAGGCCCTGGGCGGCTCCTGGGGGCCGGACCAATACCAGTGGCTGGCCCAACGCTATGCCGCGGGCGTCCCGGTGGACGCCCTGGAGGCCCTGGCCCGCGAATGCGCGCCGGGCGCCCCGGCGGACGAACCCGCGCCCGAGCTCGCGCAGGCCGCCGGCCTGCGCCTGGTGCGCTAACCGAGAGGAGGAGAAACGCGATGCGAGACGATGACGAGACCCGCGCGGTCGAAACGGCGCGCGGCGCCCACCTGGCGCGGCTGTTGCGCCGCCACGGCCTGACCCGCCGCGCCCTGGCCCAGGGCCTGGGGCTGGCGGCCAGCACCGTGACCCATTGGCTCAACCAGGGGCGCCGCCCAGCGGCGGCCCGCGACGAGACGGTGCGGGACTGGTTGCTCGCCCAGGGGGTGGCGCCGGGGGTGGCGGCGTGGGAGACGGACGCGACGGACGCGGCGGACGAGGCGAACAGGGAGAGGCCGGCCGCCGCCTGGCGGCCCACGTGGCCCCAGGACCAGGACCCGCTGGCGGGTCCGGAGGCCACGGCGGGGCCGGCTAGCCCCGCGCGTGGCGCGTACCATCACATCACTTCAGAGGACCCTGACATGCTACTGCGCCGCCAACCCCTGCATCAAGCCGCCCGCCGCCACTTTGGCCTGAGCTGCGACCCCTTCGCGCGCGATCTGGCGTCCCACGCCGACGTCTTCGAGAGCCCCGACATCCGCTACGTGCGCGAATCCCTGTGGACCACCGCCCGCCATGGCGGGCTGCTGGCGGTGGTCGGCGAGTCCGGCTCCGGCAAGACCACCCTGCTCGACGACATCGAGGACCGCATCCGCCGCGAGGGCGCGCCCCTGGTACTGGTGCGCCCCGACGTGACCGGCATGGAGGCCACCGACACCCAGGGCCGGGTGCTGCGGGTCGGCCACATCCAGGAGGCCATCATCCACGCCCTGGCCCCCGACGCCCGCCTGCGCCAGAGCCCCCAGGCCCGCGCCCAGCAACTGCGCGCCGCCCTCATCGCCGCCCGCGAGAGCGGCAAGGCGGTCTGCCTGGCCTTCGACGAGGCCCACGCCATGCCCATCGCCACCCTCAAGCACCTCAAGCGCCTGCTGGAGATCAAGCACGGCTTCAGCCGGCTGCTGGCCATCCTGCTCCTCGGCCAGCCCGAGCTGGGGCTGCGCCTGAGTGAGCGCAACCCGGAGGTGCGCGAGGTGGTGCAGCGCTGCGAAGTCGTCACCCTCGACCCCCTGGACGACCAGTTGGAGGCCTATCTGGGCCACAAGCTCCAGGCCGCCGGGCGCGCCCTGGCGGACCTCATCACCCCCGACGGCCTGGACGCCCTGCGCGCCCGCCTCGGCATCACCGCCGCGGCCACCGGGGGCGGCCTGGGTAGCCGCGCCTACCCGCTAGCCGCCGGCAATCTGTTCGCCGCCGCCCTCGGCCTGGCCCAGGCCGCCGGCGCTCCCCGCATCACCGCCGCGGCGGTGCGGGCGGTGCGGACATGAGCGCCCCGACCCCGCCCAGCCCGGCCCCCGACCTGGCCGCCCTCCAGGCACGCCTGGCCGCCGGTCTGGACGCGGACCCGGCCCGCGCCGCCCTGACGGAGCGCCTGGCCCGGGAACAGGCGCGGCGCAGCCGCCAGCTCGCCCAGATCCACCTGGCGGCCAAGGCCCTGGACCTGGACGAGCACAGCTACCGCGCCGGCATCGTGGCCCTCAGCGGTGGGCGCGTCAGCAGCGCCGCCGGTCTCGACCGCCGCGAGCGCGAGGCCCTGCTCGCCGACTACCAGCGCGGCGGCTGGCGGCCCACCCTGCCCAAGGGGGTGCGCGCCACCCGGCCGGCCCGCCCCAAGGTCGACCTGACCAGCAAGGTCCGCGCCCTGCTCGCCGATGCCCGCCGCCCCGACGCCTACGCCGACGCCATCGCCGACCGGAGTTTCGGCCTGCCGCGCTGGGAATGGCTGGACTGGGAACAACTGCGCAAGCTGGCGCAGATGCTCATCATCGACCAGCGGCGCCGCGGCCGCCGGACAGCGCCATGAGCCTCGCCGGCACCTGCTGGGCCTGCGGCGAGAGCGGCCCCCTGGAGCTGTTCCTGGCGGACGCCACCCACCGCGTTGCCCTCGGCGCCGCCCTGCGCCTCCCCGCCGAGGTGGCGGAGCTGGTCGTCCCCTATCTGGGGCTGCACGCCCCCCTGGGGGTACCCGGGCGGCCCCGGCGGCGGCTCGCCGCCGCCAAGCTGGCGCGCCTGCTGGCGGAGCTCCAGGCCCTGCTCACCAGCGGCCAGGTCACCCGCCACGGCGACAGCCGCGCCGCGCCCCTGGCGGCCTGGGGCGCCGGCCTGACCGCCATCCTGGCCAGCCGCGACGCCGGCACCCTGACGCTACCCCTGAGCGGCCACGGCCTGCTGTGCGAGATCGTCTATCGCCAGGCGCGGGGCGCCAACGCCAGCGCCGCCGCCGATCGCCCCCTGCACCCCAGCCACCGGCCCGCCGTGCTCGATCGCGGCGGCCCGGACGCCCCGGTCCCGGCGCCCCCGCGCCCGGCCCCGCGGCCCCCCCGCGCCCGCCCCGCCGCCCTCGGCGCCCTGGTGGCGGCCCTCCAGTTACCCACCGCCCCGGAGACCCCCCATGACTGAAGTCCGCCTCGGCTACGGCCGGCCCCTCCCGCCCCCCGACGACCTGGCCGCCGCCCTGCTGGAGGTCCTCGACAGCGGCGACGCCCTGCTGGAGGACCTGTCCCTCTGCCAGCTCCCGGCGGGGCTGGCTAGCGTCCGCACCGATTCCGGCACCCTCATCCGCCACGGCGTGCGCTGGCGCCGCGCCGCGGACCGGCTCCTGGTGTGCCTGGACCGGGAGGCGCTCGGGGGACCAATACATGGATGAACTCCTGAACAGCGCGGCCCTGGCGGCCCTGGGGATCGGCGGCGCCATCGCCCTGGTGGCCTGGACCACCACCTGGCTGGACGAGCGCTGGGCGCGGCGGGCGGCGGACCGGGCCGCCGCGGCGCGGCGCGCGGCCCCGAGCGCGGACGAGGCGGAGCTGGCCGCCGCCCTACGCGACCTGGAGGCGGAGCTGGACCGCCTCGCCGCCGCGCTCCAGCGGGTGGAGGGGCGGCCCTGAGCGCCGTCCCGGGCCCCGGGCGCGGCCCCCTGACCCAGGCGCTGGCGGCGGCCCTCGGCGAGGCCGGGCTGCGTCACCTGGTCGCCGCCTATGGCGGCCAGCGGCTGCGCGTCCACAGCCGGCCCCAGCCGGACAGCGCCCTGGCCCAGCGCCTGGGCGCCGCCATCTATGCCGCCCTGCAGACGGAATTTCGCGGCGAGGAGCTGGACATCCCGCGCCTGATGCGCGAGTCCTGGGCTGAGCGCGCCGCCCGGGTGCGCGCCCGCGCCGCCGCCGGCGAGACCGCCAACGCCATTGCCGCCGCCGAGGGCCTCTATCTGCGCCGGGTGCGCGAGATCCTGGCCCGGCCGGCGCCACCCCCGGCCACGGACGGCCGAGCCGCGCAGTTGCCACTGCAATTATAGGGGTTAGCCCTTGACAGAGAGGAACGGAGATTCGGTCGTCAGAACGGGCGTTCGGGCGTTCGGTTGGCCCGGCCAATTGTCCCAAATTGGGACGATCCGAGGGCGGCGGTTAAGGGCGATTTTTGGCTTTCCCAGTTGTTGCGCCCTGCGCAATTCATTTCTATTTTCGTCTCGCTAAATCCACCTTCTTCCGGCCTCTTCCGGCCAATTTTCGTGCGCGCGGCGTTTATTTTTCGTGCACGTGCTCATCATCCTGTTCAACATCGACAGCAAGGCCGACAGCGGCAGTGGGCGCGACATCATCCTGCGGGTCTTTCTCAAGGTCTTTAATCAGAAGCGCGGCTACAGCGGCGATCATCCGCATATCGCCGAGCTGGAGCGGCGTCTCGACGCGCAGGGCAAGCTGGACATCTTCAAGACCGCTTTTCGCACCGCCGCCGGTGTCGACTGGGAACAGGAGCGCGACGGCTACAGCTTCTATGCCGACGAACTGGTGCAGGCCCTGTCGGAGACGCTGGGCATGACCCCGGAAGGCGCGCGCGCCTGGCTCGACAAGTCGGAAGAGGACTTCAAATCCCTGCTCACGGTCGAGAACTTTGCCCGCTGGGTCCGGGAGTATCTGGACAGCCGCGGACCCGCGCACCGTCTGCTCTTCCTGGTGGACGAGATCGGTCAGTTCATCGGCCAGGACACCCACCTTATGCTCAACCTGCAAACCATCACCGAGAACCTCGGCACCGCCTGCGCCGGCCGGGCCTGGGTCGTGGTGACCTCACAGGAAGACATCGATGCCGTGCTGGGCGAGGTGCGTGCCGCCCGGGCCAACGACTTCTCCAAGATTCAGGGCCGCTTCAAGACCCGGCTGTCGCTGTCCAGCGCCAATGTCGATGAGGTGATCCAGAAGCGGCTCCTGAGCAAGACCCCGGCCGCCCAAGCGACTCTCGCCACCGTTTACCGCGATCAGGCGGACATCCTCAAGAACCAGCTCAGCTTCAGTCACGTCGGCATGACCTTCAAGCCCTATGCCCATGCCCTGGACTTCGTCAGCGTCTATCCCTTTGCGCCTTATCAATTCCAGTTGGTGCAGAAGGTCTTCGAGGCCATCCGCCGCCACGGCGTCACCGGCCTGCATCTGGCGCGTGGCGAGCGTTCCATGCTCGACGCCTTCCAGTCCGCCGCCGTGCAACTCTCGGGCGCGGCGGTCGGCGTGCTGGTGCCGCTCCACCGCTTCTATCCCGCCATCGAGAGCTTCCTCGAAGGCATCGTCAAATCGACCATCGACCACGCCGCCGGCAACGACAAACTGGACCCCTTCGATGTCCTGGTCCTCAAGACTCTGTTCCTGATCCGCTATGTCGACGAGATCCGCGGCAGCCTGGACAACCTGGTGACGCTCTTCATCGACCGCATCGACGCCGATCGTCTGGCGCTACGCCACCAGATCGAGGCCAGCCTCCAGCGCCTGGAAAAGGAAACCGTGATCGGGCGCAACGGCGAGGACTTCTTTTTCCTCACCAACGAGGAGCGCGACATCAGCCGAGAAATCAAGGATGTCGATCTGAACTCGGCGGAAGAGGCCAAATTCCTGGGCGAGCTGCTCTTCGAGGACGTGATCAAAGGTCTCCGCAAACACCGCTTCGCCGATAACCACAAGGACTTCGGCCTCAACCGCCTGTGCGACCTGCACCCCCACGGCGCCCGCACCGAGGGCGATCTGGTGCTGTCCGTCGTTACCCCCCTGGCGGACGATTACGCCCTCTACAACGACGGCAAATGTACCCTCCAGAGTGCCGCCGAGGGCGGCCAGCTTATCCTTCGGTTGGACGATGACAAGTCCCTGGGGCGGGAGCTGCGCACCTACCTGCAGACCGATAAGTACGTGGGCCGCCGCAACGATGGCACCGCCGCCACGACCACGGTCAAGATCCTGCGTGAACGTCAGGAAGAAAATCGCGAGCGCCGTCAGCGTCTGGTTCTGCAACTGGAGCGGTTGTGCCGGGAGGCCGGCTATTACGCCGCCGGTCAGCCGCTCCAGCCCAAGGGCGGCACCGCCGCCACGGCGGTGACCGATGCCCTGAATTACCTGATCCGCAACAGCTTCAACAAGCTCGGCTACCTCGCGCACCTCTCCGCCAATCCCCAAGCCGAGATCAAGGCCGTGCTCGGCGCCACCGACGTGGACGATCTGGGGTTCTCGCTGGAAGCGGGTCAGGGCAACCAGCAGGCCCTCGAAGAACTCCTGAGCTATGTCAACCTGATGGCCAGCGCCAACAGGCAGATGGTCCTGGAAGACCTGGTGGAGACGCGCTTCGGTCGGCGTCCCTACGGCTGGCCCGAGTGGGAGGTGGTGCTGCTGGTCGTCCGTCTGGTCAGAAAGGGCGACATCAGTCTGGTGATCGACGGCGCCACCCTGACCAACGACAAGATCTTTGAGGCCGTCATCGCCCCCAGCAAGTGGCGGCGCCTCCTGGTGGTCAAACGCCGGAGCGTCGATCAGGGGCAACTCCAGCGCGCGCGCCACCTGGCGAAGGAGGTTTTCGGCAACATCGCCCCGGACGGCGAAGAGGCCCTTGATGCCCACCTGCGCCAACAACTGGGTGGCTGGCGGACCGACCTCATCCAGTACCAGCCGCTGGCCGAGACCGGCAACTATCCGGGTAGTCCGGAGATCGCCGACGCCCTGGGTGTGATCGCCAAGCTCCTCGCCGAGTCCGAGAGCCTTGGTCTCATCGCCCGATTCCTGGAGCGGCAGACCGACCTGCAAGACCTCTCCGACGATATCCACGAACTGTCCAACTTCTACGACACCCAGCGCCCGACCTGGGAGAAGCTGCGGCAGGCCCAAACCCGCTTCCGGCCCAACCGCGACGGGCTGGAGCAGGACGGCGCGGCTGCCAAAGCCCTCGCGCGCATCCAGGAGATCCTTAGTGCCGCGGCGCCCTATGGCCTGGTCAAAGAGGCCGAGGCCCTGATCCAAATCGTCGAGCGGGTCAACGACGCCCTGGTGACCCAGCGCCGCGACCAGATCCTGCCCGGTATCGACGCCCAACTTGCCAAGATCCAGGTGGAACTGGATGAGGCCAAGGCCAGTGGCGACCTGCGCAACCAGTGTCTCTACCCCTTGCGGCAGCTCAGGGGCCAGGTCGAGAGCCAGTTCAGCCTCGCGCATATCAGCCAGGCGGCCCAGCAGGCCATCGACCTCGGCGACGCCGCCTTCGCCCGGATCGAGGCGGCGGGACCACCCGTCCAGCCGCTGGTTCATGATCGCGACGATGCGCCACCTAAAGCCACGGTCAAGCCACGGCGCGTCGTCAGAGCGGCGGCATTGGCGCCCAAGACCTATCTGGAGACGCAAGCCGATGTGGATGCCTACCTGGACAAGCTGCGGAAAGCGCTTGAGTCGGCGATCGGCAATCACGAACGCGTGGAGATTCGTTGAGCCCATCTCCGGGGACGCATGCTATCCTCCAGGTATCCCCTAAACGGAGACCTTGAGCATGCAGACCGTCGGTATCAAAGCCCTGCAAACCAATCCCGGCGTCCTCGGCAAGGCGCTCGACAATGGGGACTATCTGCTGATCACCCGGCGCGGTAAGCCGATCGGTGTGGCGGCTGCCTTCGATGACAAGCTGCTCGACCTCGGATTCCAAAAATGGCTCGCCATCCGCGCCTTCCAGGCAGGCGATCTCAGTCTGGGTCAGGTCGCGCGGATCTTTGACAAGCCACGCGACGCGACCATGCGGCTGCTGTCCGATCTCGGGATCCCCATCGCCGATTACGATCTCGTGGAAGAAAGCGCAAGTCCAGCAGTTGGATGAGTAGCAAGTGGTGTTCAATCGAGCCAACCCGAGACAGGCAGAATCAGCATGAACCCCGTCCGCCTCATTTATGACGATACGCCGGACTTCATCCCGATCCCTGAAGCTTTGCGTCACCGCAAGACCGAGATCATTGTCTGGCCGTTGGATTCCGACCTAGAAGCAGCAACGCCAGCCTTGCGGATGGGCCGTCGTCGTTCGCCTCCCGCCGCGCTGGCTGGAAAGGTCCGGGAGATCGGGGACGTGATGAGCACCGTGCTGGCGTCCGATTGGGGCATTGAGGCATGATCGTGCTGGACACGCACATCTGGCATTGGTGGACCAATCAAATCGATGGAAAGCTCACCAGCGGGCAAATCGCCCTGATCGAGGAAGCGGATGACATTGCCGTCTCGGCGATTTCCTGTTTCGAGATGGCCTGGTTGCACACGCATGGCCGTATCGATCTCGGCATGCCGTTCAGTGATTGGCTGTCCGAGGTCGAAGCGTCCGCGACGGTTGTTTTTCTGCCGGTCACCCCATGGATTGCGGCCCGCGCCGTCGCACTCCCCGAGCACCATAAAGACCCCCAGGATCGCCTCATCATCGCCACCGCTCTGGTTCATCAGGCGCATCTGATGAGTTTCGACGGTCACTTCCCGTCTTATCAGGAACTGGATGGTCGCTTGATCGCGGGATAGTCCGGTGCGTCACCACGCCGTTGCTGAGAACCGTATTGGTCACAGGGAAACGCTCGATGCAAACCGCCAAGCTCAAGACCTACGCCCCCAAGGCCCGGCGCGATTTCATCGCCGCCGTCACCCGTCGCGCCGCCAAGTTCGGACTGAGCTACCAGGGCGCTTCGCCGGTCCGCGAGGAGGGGCAGGTTGTCATCATCGAGGGTCAGCCCTATCCGCAGCGCATCGCCGCCCAGCGCGACAAGCTCGCCAAGCGGATCGCGCAACAGGGCTTCGCGCCGGTCATGGAGGCCGCCGCCTACACCTGGTTCAACCGCTTTGCCGCCATCCGCTACCTGGAACTGCACGGCTACCTGGACCACAGTTTTCGGGTGCTGAGCCACCCCGACGGCGGTGCGCTCCCGGAGATCCTGGAACACGCCCAACACCTGGCTTTACCCGGCCTGGACCGCGCGCGGGTCATGGACCTCAAGCTCGACGGCACCCGCGACGAGGAACTGTACCGCGATCTTCTGCTGGCCCAGTGCCGCGCCCTGCACCAGGCCATGCCCTTCCTGTTCGAGTCCCTCGACGACGAGACCGAGCTGCTGTTGCTGGACAACCTGCTCCAGACCGACTCCCTGATCCGCGAACTGGTCACCGCCATCCCCGAGGACGACTGGCGGGAGATCGAGATCATCGGCTGGCTCTACCAGTTCTACATCTCCGAGAAGAAGGACCAGGTCATCGGCAAGGTGGTCAAGAGCGAGGACATTCCCGCCGCCACCCAGCTCTTCACGCCGAACTGGATCGTCAAGTACATGGTCCAGAACTCGCTCGGGGCGCAGTGGCTGGCGACCTATCCCGACTCGCCGCTCAAGGGCCAGATGGCCTACTACATCGAGCCCGCCGAGCAGACCGAGGAGGTCAAGGCGCAACTCGCGGCCATCACTCCCGATAGCCTCAACCCCGAGGAGTTGACCCTCATCGACCCGGCCTGCGGCTCCGGGCACATCCTGGTCGAGGCGTATGAGCTGTTCAAGGTCATCTATCTGGAACGCGGCTATCGGCAGCGGGATGTGGCGCGGCTGATTCTGGAGAAGAACCTGTTCGGGCTGGACATCGACGGACGGGCGGCGCAGTTGACGGGTTTTGCGCTGATGATGAAGGGTCGGGCGGATGATCGGCGGTTGTTGGAGCGGGGGGTATCGCTCCATGTGATGGCTCTGGTGGATAGTGCGGGGTTTGATGCGGCGGGGCTGGCGGAGGGCGTGAAGCTGGCCGACTACGGGCTGAAACCTGGGGATCTTACCGAGCTGAAGCGGCTGTTCGAGCACGCCACGACCTTTGGCTCGTTGATTCAGGTGCCGGCGGGATTGGCAGCGGAGCTCCCGGCGCTGAAGCAATTGAGTGAGGCGACTAGCCAGGATCTCTTTGCCTTCGATGCGCTCAATCGACTGGGATCGTTGGTGCGACAGGCCGAACTGCTGGCGGCGCCTTACGATGCGGTGGTGGTGAATCCTCCTTACATGGGAAGCGGTGGAATGAATGCTTTGATGAAGAATTTCGCTAAGCACTTCTTTCCCGATGCAAAGGAAAACATCTTCGCCTGTTTCATCGAACGCTGCTGCCTCCTGGCAAGTGACGTTGGTTACAACGCTATGGTCACGATGCACAACTGGATGTTCCTATCCTCATTCCAGAAGATGCGTGAACGTCTGCTTCGGGTTAAAACTATCGGGTCGATGGCACACCTCGGCGCGGGTGCCTTCGGGAGCATTTCTGGGGAGGTGGTCCAGGCCACAACGTTTGTGCTGAAAAACAATGCAATAAATGGCTACAAGCCATTGTTTTTCAGGCTTTTAAATGGGGATGAGGACGATAAAAAAGCAGCATTGCTCAAAGGTGATTATCTCTTCGATGGAACGGAACAATGGGAATTCAAGAAAATCCCCGGCAGTCCAGTGGCTTATTGGATTAGCCCGATTGTGCGAGATGCTTTCGTTGCCTTTACATCTGCAGGGTCGATGCTTGATCCGAGAGAAGGCATGGCCACGGGAAACAACGACCAATATGTCCGTTGTTGGCCGGAGGTGGCTATTTGGAATGTTGGATTCGGCTGCGAGAATCGCACTATTGCTCAGGAATCGGGGAAGTGCTGGTTTCCCTACAACAAAGGCGGTGAATTTCGAAAATGGGCCGGTAACAATTGGTTTATTGTGGACTGGTTTGATGATGGTCACGAACTGCAAACCAAGATGCATCCATCTGGAGCGCGGATCTGGGCTCACAACTTCAACCTGGAGTTCATTTTTCGCTCATTTCTCACCTGGTCTGATATCACATCTAAAGGGCTCTCTGTTCGCCTATATCCAGCAGGCTATCTTTTTGATGCGACGGGCCTTTGCGCGTTCTCTAAGAGCGGTGCAGCTAGAGACGTGATCATACGCGCAGCGGGTCTTTGCAACTCGCATCTCGGTACGATGTTTACCCAGATTCTCAACCCGACTCTCCATTTTAAATCCGGCAATTTTAGCGACCTACCAATTAATGAAAACGTTGATGTCTCCTCTTTGGTTCTCCGCGCTGTTTCTATCGCAACCGAAGATTGGAACGTCTACGAGCAATCCTGGGACTTCCAATCCCTCCCCATCCTGAAAGCATCCACTGAACCCTCACCGACACTTGAAGCCAGTTACACAGCCTGGACCACCAAAAACCGCCAAACCATCGCCGAAATGAAACGCCTCGAAGAGGAAAACAACCGCCTCTTCATCGACGCCTATGGTCTGCAAGGCGAACTCACCCCCAACGTCCCCATCGAGCAAATCACGCTGACGGTGAACCCCGCCTACCGCTACGGCAAGAAATTGACGGATGACGAGTGGTCGGTTGCGCATGGCTTCGGCGAGGAGCTGGAGACCCGCTTCCGCGAAGACACCATGCAGGAACTGGTGTCCTACGCTATCGGCGGCATGATGGGCCGCTACAGCCTAGACGCTCCGGGCCTGATCTATGCGCACAGCGGCAACCAAGACTTCGACCCCAGCCGCTACGCCCGCTTCCCCGCCGACGCCGACGGCATCCTCCCCATCACCGACACCGACTGGTTCGACGACGATGCTACGCATCGCATCATCGAATTCATCTCCGTGGCGTGGGACAAGGCCCAGCTCGAAACCAACCTCAAGTTCCTGGCCGAAAACCTTTCACCGAAGAAGGACGAATCCAGCCGCGACACCCTCCGCCGCTATCTGAACGACCGCTTCTTCAAGGACCATCTCCAAACCTACAAGAACCGCCCGATCTACTGGTGCTTCTCCAGCGGCAGGCAGAAGGCGTTTCAGTGCCTGGTCTATCTGCACCGCTACCACAGCGGCACCCTGGCGCGGATGCGGATGGAGTACGTGGTGCCGCTACAAGGCAAGATGGCCGCCCGCATTGACTCGCTCGCCGACGACATCCAGGCTGCCAGCAGCTCCGCCCAGGCCAAGCGGCTCCAGAAAGAACGCGACAAGCTCACCCGGCAACTGGAGGAGCTGCGCCGCTTCGACGAGCAACTGCGCCACTACGCCGACCAGCGTATCGCCCTGGACCTGGACGACGGCGTCAAGGTCAACTACGGCAAGTTCGGCGATCTGCTGGCCGAGGTGAAGACGGTGACGGGGCAGAAAAGCGACTGATGCAATCTTTTGAAAAGTAGGGAGTCTCTCGATTGAACCCAACCGTCTATCTCGAAACCTCGATTGTCAGCTATTTGACGGCTCGGCCGACGAGTAATCTCATTGCTGCTGCCTGGCAGAAGGAGACACTCGATTGGTGGGAGACACGAGGCGGCCGGTTTTCAATCTATATTTCGGATCTCGTCATTGAGGAGGCGAGTCGTGGTGATGTCTCGGCGGCGGAAAGACGGCTCGCGGCGCTTTCGGGCCTGGAGGTGCTGCCCCTCACGGATGAGGCAACTGCCCTCGCGAAATGGCTGCTTGAAGACGGTGGAGTTCCGAGGAAGGCGCTTGACGACGCCTTGCACATTTCAATCGCCGCGGTGCATGGTATTAGCTATCTGCTGACTTGGAACTGCCGTCATATCGATAATGCCGAAACAAAGCCCAGGATTCGAGCCATTTGCGCTGCCCACGGTTTTCAATGCCCGGAAATTGCTACTCCACTGGAACTGATGGGAGATCAAGATCATGTCTGATGCCATCCTCAATGAGTTATGGGAAATCAAGGATCGTATCGCCAGTGAACACAATTACGATTTGGACCAATTGGTCGACGATTTACGGCGAAAATCGGATGCCAGAGATGTAAAGCAGGCAACGAGAATTTTCATGCTCCACGACCAAGGCGTAGAGAGTTGCGATCAGTCATCCTCCCCTGCCGGCGCAAGATGAACTCGCATGTCTTTCGTCACCTATACCGAGCTGCTCAAGGGTTGAGTCTTAAAGGACCGGGCCGATGGAGATACAGCGTATTGAAAGCGCCCTCGCTGACCAGTTCGTGGCGGAAGGTCACCGCCTCGTCTTCTGGAATGACCCGGACCGGGAGTTCGAGGAGCTTCTCGCCACCCTGAACCTGGGGGCGGTCACCCTGCTGCGGCTCGACGAGCATCCGGCGCTGGCGGTCAAGGTCCGCCTGGAGCAGGAGGATCCAACCGGTCGCTATCTGCTCTATGCCCCGTGCGAGCCGCCGGAACCCGAGCAGGACTGGCTACTCGATATCCGCCTCTACAGCGCGAGCTTCCGGGCCGACCGTGCCTCCATGCTGCTGGCGGAGCTGGGCCTTACTCAGCAGGCGTTGCGTCCGCATCTGGCTGAACGGGCCAAATTCTTCGCCAGTCGAGAACGGCTGGAGCGGCTGAAGAAGCTGGTGAACCCTGACGATGGCGCGCTGGACCTCGACCGCAAACTCATCGCCGTTCTGGTCAAGGCCGATCAGCCCGAGTTTTTCACGGTCGTGATCGCCCTGTTCGACGCCATCCCCGAGGGGAATCTCGATGTTTCTCCACCGGCTTGGGACGAACTGGAGAGGCAGGGGGTGCGGGCCTCGTTCTGGGCCTTGGTGGCGAGCTACTTCGGCTATCGGGAGGAGACGCCGAGCCTTAAAAATCTGCTGATCCGGTTGCTGGTCTCGGATCTCGACCACGCCTGTCAGGCGGCCCTTCCGGAGGGACTGAAACACCTCATCCTCGCGCGGCAGGGCACCGCCAATGCGGTGGTCTGTCTCGCGCAATGGCGCGACAGTCTGACCCGTGGGCCGTCCTATGAAACCCTGTCCGCCGCCGTGGCCCAGGCCATCAAGCTGGCGGCGCACCTGGGCGCGCTGAGCATCGATGACCTGGCGGAGGTCAAGACCTTCCTGCTGGTCGAGCAGACCATCGCCAGCCGTCTGCGCGACCGGGTGCTGGAGACCCTGGAGACGATCAAGCCGGACCTGATCCGCGCCATGGCCTCCCGCCGGCAGGACGGGTATTGGGCCGCGCCGGGGTTGCCGGATACCCCGTCCGCGCCGCGTCGGGCGTTGTTCGCGGTCTATCAGGCGCTCCAGACCGCCGCCGATCTCTTTGCCCTGCGCAACGCGCGGGTGGGGGGCCTCGGCTACCCGGACGCCAAGGCCCTGTTCAGCGCCTACACCAGCGACCTGTTTCGTTACGATCAGCGCTACCGACAGTTCTGCGAGTTCGCCGATGCCGCCGAGTCATGCGACTGGGACATCCTCAAAGCGCTGCGGAAGCAGGTCGAGCAGGTCTACGGCAACGGCTTTGTGGCGGAACTGGCGCGGCAGTGGCATAGGCATCTGGAGTCTGGCCTGCTGGAGCAGTGGCGAATCGAGGGGGTTGCCAACCAGCAGGGATTCTACGAACGGGAAGTCGCGCGCTTGCTGGCGAAAGGAGCGGATCGCCGGGTCTTCGTGATCATCAGCGATGCCTTCCGCTATGAAGCCGCCCAGGAACTCACCGAGCAACTCAACGGCCAGTATCGTCTCGACGCGACGCTGTCCGCGCAGCTTGGGGTGCTGCCCTCCTATACGGGGCTGGGCATGGCGGCGCTGTTGCCCCATCGGGTGCTCGATTACCAGGAGAACGGCGGCCTCCGGGTCGATGGGCTGCTCTGCGGCTCTCTGGAACAGCGTGGCAAGGTGCTGGAGGCGGCGCAAGGCGTCGCGGTGAAAGCGGAGACCTTCATGGCCATGAAAAAGGACGAGGGCCGCGCCTTCATCAAGCCGTTTCGGGTCGTCTACGTTTATCACAACCAGATCGATGCGGTGGGCGACAGCGCCGCCACCGAGGACCACGCCTTCGACGCGGTCCGCCAGGCCATCGATGAGCTGGGCAGTCTGGTGGGCAAGATCGTCAACAGCCTCAATGGCAATCATCTGCTCATCACCGCCGACCACGGTTTTCTGTTCCAGGAGACCCCGCCGGGGGAGACCGACAGGAACCGTCTGGCGATGGAACCCGACGGCACCCTGTTGGCGAAAAAGCGCTATCTGTTGGGCCGCAACCTGCCCGAGAGCGATCAGGCGTATCGGGGCTCCACCCAGGTGACCGCCGGGGCCGGTGGCGGGATGGAGTTCTGGGTGCCGAAGGGGGCCAACCGCTTTCACTTCGTCGGCGGCTCGCGCTTCGTGCATGGCGGGGCCATGCCCCAGGAGATCGTCATCCCGGTGATCCGTGTGCAACACGTCAAGGATGCCGCCAAGGCGAGCAGGACCAAGACCCACACCGTCGGGGTCAGTGTGCTGGGCAACAACTTCAAGGTCACCACCAACCGGCATCGCTTCCAGTTGATCCAGACCGAACCGGTGGGCGAGCGGGTCAAACCGGTGACGCTGAAGATCGGCCTCTATGATGGCGACGACCCGGTCACTAATCTCGAAACCCTGACCTTCGACAGCCCTTCCGCCGATATGAACCAGTGGCGGAAAGCCGTGAGCCTCACCCTGGAGGGGCGGCGCTTCGACAGTAAGCGGCTCTATCAGTTGATCCTGCGCGACAGCGAAACGGGCGTGGAAGAGACGCGCTTTGACGTAACCATCGATCTGGCCTTCAGCAATGACTTCTGACGCACTCAACGCCGACATCGATACCCTGCTGAATCGACACTTCGCCGGCAAGGTGGTCCGTAAGGATCTGACCAAGCTGATCAAGGAGGGGGCGAACGTCCCCGTCTATGTGCTGGAGTATCTGCTCGGCATGTACTGCGCCTCGGATGACGAGGCGATCATCCGCGACGGCCTGGAGACGGTGAAGACCATCCTGGCCGAGAACTATGTGCGCCCGGACGAGGCGGAGAAGGTCAAGTCCAAGATCAAGGAGCGCGGCAGCTACAAGGTCATCGACAAGGTGACGGTGCGGCTCAACGAGAAGCGCGACCTCTACGAGGCCCTGCTGTCGAACCTGGGGGTCAAGGATGCCGAGATCCCCGGCACCTACGTCAAGCAGTTCGAGAAGCTGCTGGTCGGCGGGATCTGGTGCATCGTCACGGTGCACTATTTTTTTGAGGAAGGGCAGAAGGGTTCTCCTTTCACCATTGGCGACCTCAAGCCGATTCAGATGCCCAACCTGGATCTGGAAGGGCTGTTCGAGGGGCGCCGGGCCTTCTCTGAATCCCAGTGGCTCGATGTGCTGTGCCGCTCGGCGGGGATGGAGCCCGCCAATCTCGCGGAGCGGGTCAAATGGCACCTGCTGGCCCGGATGATTCCCTTCGTTGAGAACAATTACAACGCCTGTGAGCTGGGACCCCGCGGGACCGGCAAGAGCCATCTCTATAAGGAGATCAGTCCCAATAGCATCCTGATCTCCGGCGGGCAGACCACGGTCGCCAACCTCTTCTACAACATGGCGCGCCGCCTGGTCGGCCTGGTCGGCGTCTGGGATGTGGTGGCCTTCGACGAGGTGGCGGGCATCTCCTTCAAGGACAGGGACGGCGTCCAGATCATGAAGGACTTCATGGCCTCGGGCTCCTTCGCGCGCGGACGGGATGCGGTCCAGGCATCGGCGAGCCTGGTGTTCGTGGGCAACATCAATCAGCCGGTCGAGACCCTGGTGAAGACCAGCCACCTGCTGGCTCCCTTTCCCGCGAACATGATCGATGCCGCCTTCTTCGACCGCTTTCACGCCTACATCCCCGGCTGGGAAGTGCCGAAGATGCGCCCCGAGTTCTTCACCAATCAATATGGCCTCATCACCGACTATCTCGCCGAGTTCATGCGCGAGATGCGCAAGCGTAATTTTTCCGATGCCATCGACGGCTTCTTCAAACTCGGCAGTAACCTCAACCAGCGCGACACCATTGCGGTGCGGCGCACGACCTCGGGGCTGTTGAAGCTGCTGTATCCGCATGGCGAGTTTGACAAGGACGCCGTGCGCCGCTGTCTGGAGTACGCCCTGGAGGCTCGGCGGCGGGTGAAGGAGCAGTTGAAAAAGATCGGCGGCATGGAGTTCTACGACGTGCATTTCTCCTATCTCGATCAGGAGACACGGGAAGAGACCTTCGTCAGCGTGCCCGAGCAGGGCGGCGACCGGCTGATCCCGGATGGCCCGCTCAATCCGGGTGTGCTGCATACCATCGCCACCGGCAGCGGCGGACATCTGGGTCTCTATCGGCTGGAGACCCAGACTACGGCGGGCAATGGCAAATTCAATGTCTCGGGCCTGGGGTCGAGCAGCCTGGCCAAAGAGGCGGTCAAGATTGCGTTCGACTACTTCAAGGCCAACCTCTGCCGGGTGAGCAGCCTGACCAAGGCCGGCGAGCACGACTATCACCTGCACACCGTCGAGCTGCACCACACGGGGGCCGCCAAGGCGCTGACCCTCACGAGCTTTGTCGCGCTCTGCTCGGGCATTTTGCAAAAACCCCTGCAAAGCCAGATGGTGGTCTTGGGTGACATGAGCCTGGGCGGCAGCGTCATTCCAGTCGAGAATCTTGCTGGATGTTTGCAGGCCGCCTTTGACTCCGGGGCCAGGCGTATTTTGCTACCAATGGCCAGCGTCGTGGATATTCCGACCATTCCGGGCGAGCTGTTCGCCAGATTCCAGACCTCTTTCTATGCCGATCCGGTGGATGCGGTGTTCAAGGCGCTGGGAGTGGAGTAATCCGAGACTGACCAGGACGCATGGCCGAAGGGGCGGCAATCACTCGATCATCTGACTCAACCCATGCCCCGGCTTGACCATGGGTAGTACGTCTTCCGTCTTGTCGATCCAGATGTCCACCAGGGTGGGGCCTGGGGTGGCCAGGGCCTCCTGGATGCCCTCCCACAGTCGGGCGGTCTGGATGATGCGCGTGGTGCGGATGCGTGGATAGACCTGTTCCAAGCCTAATAGATCGGGAATCTGACGGCGGCAGGCGGGGTCGGTCAGGGTGCAGTCGGGTTTGCACTCGGCGCTGCGCGCCAGGCAGGTCTCGTAGTGATGGCCCCCGTCCATCATGTCTTCCCACTGGCGCACCATGCCCAGGAAACTGTTGTTCAGAACAAACATCTTCACCGGGATACGGTTCGCCGCCACCGTTGCCAACTCCTGGATATTCATCTGAAAGCTGCCATCGCCGTCGATCAGCACCACAGGCTTGTCCGGGTTGGCGAACCAGGCGCCGATGGCCGCGGGTAGGCCAAAGCCCATGGTGCCCAGGCCGCCGGAGCTGATCCACTGCCGCGGCCGGGAAAAGCGGTAGTACTGGGCCGCCCACATCTGATGCTGTCCAACCCCGGTCACCAGGGTTGCGTCGCCCTCCGTGAGGCTGGAGACGGCCTCGATCACCGCCTGAGGCTTGATGTGCTCGGTCTGAAGATAAGGCTTGGGCATCTGGAGGCGCCAGTGGGCAATGCGGGCCATCCAGTCCGGGTGTTGGGCGCGCTGGCCGGAGGCAAGGCCATATTTGAGGAAGCTCTTGAGGTCCGCAGTCAGGGATAGGTCGGCGTGGATGCGCTTGTCCAGTTCGGAGGGGTCTATATCCACATGGGCGATGCATTTGCCCTTGGCAAAGTCCTTGACCGCCACGCGATCATCGAAACGGCCCCCCAGGGTCAGGATGAGGTCCGCATCGCGGAGGGCATAGTTCGCCGGGATGGCCCCGTGCATGCCTGGCATGCCAAGGTTGTAGGGGCTAGGGAAGGGGATGGCCCCCAGGGCGTTAAAGGTGGTGGAGACCGGCACATCGTAGCGCTCGGCGAAGACTTGCAGGGCCCCGGCCGCGCCCGCATGAATGATGCCGCCGCCGGCCTTGATGACCGGCCGCCGCGCCTTGGCCAGGGCATCGAGAATGGCGTCCGCGGCCTGGCTGTCAAAGGGGCAGGGCTCGCGGTGACGCACGCGCGGGCTATTGCCCGTGCCGGCGGTCGATAATTGGACGTCCTTGCAGATATCCACTACCACGGGTCCAGGCCGTCCGCCTTGGGCGAGGGCGAAGGCCTCCCGCAGCACCCACTCCAGGTCGCGCACATCCTTGACCAGATAATTGTGCTTGGAAATGGGCCGGGTCATGCCGATGGTGTCAACCTCCTGAAAGGCGTCCGTGCCGATGGCGAAGCTGGGCACCTGGCCGGTGATGAAGAGGGTGGGGATGGAATCCTTGTGGGCGTCGGCGATGGGGGTGACCAGGTTGGTGGCACCGGGACCCGAAGTAGCCAGGGCCACCCCCACCCGGCCGCTAACGCGGGCATAGCCCTCCGCAGCGTGTCCCGCCCCCCCTTCCTGGCGGCAGAGGATGAATTGCGGTGACTTTTGGCCGCGCCGCATGCGCTTATTCAACTCCACATGCAGGGGGATGACGGCCCCGCCCGTGTGCCCGAAGATGTGCTCCACGCCGAGATCAACGAGAACATCGAAAAAGAGGCTGGCGCCGGTCTGGCTGGGGCTGGACATGGTGGGGAACCGCTGGCTGGGGAATGACAGGGCCTATCCTGACGCCGTTAGCGCCCTGGAATCAAGATGAGGTTGTCGGGAATTTACGAGTTGTCAGGCGGCAGCCTTGGTCGGCTTGTAAAAGATATGGTTGCCAATGCGGGTGGTCTTTTTGAAGGTGCGTGACCAGTCGGGTTTGACGCGGGTCGCGTGGAAATAGAGGGCGCCCTCGGTGGGGTCCTTATGCAGGCCAGCCAGGGTCTTGCGGGCAATTTCCAGGGAGTCTTGCCAGGCGTCCGAGTCCTTGGGAGGCGCTTTGGGCTTCTGGCACCACCAGGAAAACTGGCAACTCTTTCCGTCGCGCTGCTTGACGACACCACAGACCGACTTCGGGAAGGCAGCGGACTTGACGCGGTTGAGGGTGACGGCGGCCACGGCCTGTTTGCCGGTATGCGACTCCGCGCCGGCCTCGTGAAAAATGTTGAGGGCCAGACAGTGCAGTTCCCCATCCAGGTTGCCGGCGCCCTTGTCCGCTTGGGAGTTCGAGGATTTCACCTTTTTGATTGAGGGGTTGCGGGGCTTTTTGGCGTCGCCGTCGCCGCTGGCCTCGGCATCCCGATCGGCCTCCTGGCGATTTTTGGGATCCTCGTCAAGGGCGACGGGGAGCGGGGATTCATGGTCCAGGTTAGCCGAGGCCGGGTTCATCGGGGCGGAAGCCATGATGCTAGCCGCGAGAATCAGGGTGCGGACGTCCAGGTTCATGATCGAAACCTCATGACAAATCATTAAGTCAGGAGGTGGATATCCTAAGGGTTTCCCTATTCCCAGTCAAGGCGTAGGAATCTATTGGTAATTAATATGTTTATAAACAATTAGTTATTAGAGTAATGCCGAGGGTCTAAGGACTGGAATGGCCTGAGGCTGTAAACCCGTTCCATCATGCGCGTCAGGCCTTGCGCGCGGTAGCGCGGGGTGGTGGCGAAAAGATCCAGGGCCGCGATTTCGGTGAGGTTGAAGCGGTCGGCGAAAAGAGCGCGGACCTCGGGCTCGGTTACGGCGAAGGGCGGTCCTGCCCGCTCGGTCTGTTCATAGTCCAGGGTTATAAGGAGTCCGCTGACCGCTGGCGGTAGCAGGTTACGCAGGTGATGGGCGTAGGCGGCCCGCAGGGCCGGTGGCAGGGCGATCAGGGAGGCACGGTCAAAGAGGGCGGTCACGTCCGCGACCTCTTCAGGTCCCAGGTCAAAGAAGTCGCCACACAGAATTTCCAGTTCGTCGACGCGGTAACGCCTGAAGGGTGGTTCCTCGCTAATGCTGGGCGTGAGGCCGTTTTCGGTGAAGAAGGCCTCGACCCCGAGGGTGCTGATCTCAACCCCCAGAACTCGGAAACCCTCGCCCGCCAGCCAGAGCATGTCCCGGGTTTTGCCGCAGAGGGGTACCAGGACGCGAGCGCCGGCCTTCACCCCGGGAGGAGGCCAGTAAGCCTGCAAGTGGGGGTTGATGTCGTTCTGATGCCAGCCGGTCTCGCCCTTGAGCCAGCGTTGATGCCAAAAGTCATGATTCATGGTGGCTGGGTTTCCCGTGGGTCGGTGGGGTACGGGCCAAAATGACGCGCCTCTTCCTGAAGGGGAACTGGCTTGCGGGTAGCGAGGCCCTGATTGAGTGGGGCTCATTTTTAGTTTCGCCTTCAGGCTGTTACTCCCGTCAGCCGGTGGGCCAATCCGCCCCGGCCTGGTCCAGAAAGCGGCTGGCATCCTCCGCCAGGGGGCGCAACAGGTGGGCGGGGAGCTGATCGCCCGCCTGTCCCCGGGCGATGGCGCGCATGAGCAGCGCCGCCTGCTCCTGGGTCAGGAGGCCTTGGGGCAAGGCCTCGCCAAGAGCCAGATGCCAGCCTGCTGGGGGCTCGGCGCCTGCTCCTGGCCAGCCGCCTGGGCGGCGGTGCAGAGGAGGGCGCCGAGAATGAGTTCGGCGGCGGGGCCAGGACAGGATTGGGCGATGAGGACCTCGGTGGCCTGAAGCCTTTCCCGTGCCTGGCGAAGCAGGCGGGGGAGGGGCGGAGTGGGCGCCGGGGCGACGGTGGCATCAAAGAGGGTTTCGGTCTCGATGGCGGGAGAGGTGGTGCCCAGGCGCTGGAGGCTGATCAGGGTGCGGCGGTCGATGAGGGCGACGGGGACTGGGTCGGACCGGTCGCGGGCGGCGAGATCGGCGGCCTCGTCCACCTGGTCCAGGACCACCAGCAGGCCACCCCGGGCGCCGAGAATCCGCTCAATGCGCGGTCCGAAGGTCTGTTGGATCAGGAGCAGAGTGGTGCGCACGGCCTCCTCCAGCCCCGGATTTTCCCGAGTAGAGGTCGGAGTGGGGGCCTGCCCCTCGGCTGGCATCGTGAGTTCGTCCGGGGAGTCGCCCAGGCTGTCCGCCTCGGCGAGGGGTTCCATCGGGGTCGATGCCTCGGTCTGGGCCTTGGGCCCCTGACCCAGATCCTCGGCCAGGACCTCCGCCAGCTTTTTCGAGACGCTGACGACGTCCTCGGTGGCCTCCGGATCGACGACATTGTCGAACAGGTGGCGCTTGCCCTTGACCAGGTCGAGGACGCGCTCCTCGTAGGAGTCGGCGGAGACCAGGAGCAGGACCTGGACGGTGCGCGTCTGGCCCAGGCGATGGACCCGGGCGATGCGCTGGTCGAGGACCGCCGGGTTCCAGGGGACGTCCAGGTTGATGAGGACCGAGGCGCTCTGGAGGTTGAGACCCGTGCTCCCGGCGTCGGTGGAGATGAAGACCTGAATGGCGTCGTCGTCGCGGAAGCGATCCATGAGGTCGCCGCGCCTGGCACTGGGAACCCCGCCGTGGAGGCGCACATAGCCGAGGCCGAGACGCCGCACCCGTTCCTCCACCATCTGGGTCATGAGTTCCCACTGGGAGAAGACGACGGCCTTGAGGCCGGACTGGTGGCACAGCTCGTCCAGGATATTCTCCAGTTCGTCGAGTTTGGGGGCGCCCTCCGTGACCTTGTCCACCAGGCCCGCGGCATCGCAGGCCATGCGCGCCCTCTGCAGGGCGGCCATCATGCGGTTTTGTTCGACGGGGGTGAGGGGGCGTCTCTTCAGGATATTGGCGTACTGGGTGGCGGCCTTCAGGGCATCGTCATGGATCTCCGCCTGCTTGGGGGTCAGTGGCAGGTCCAGGCGTTGTTCGATGCGGTCCGGGAGCTGGTCGCGCACCAGGGTCCAGTCCCGCCGGAGCATGACGGGGGCAAGACGGCGGCGGAGTTCCGATAAATTGCGGTAGCCCAGCAGCTTGCCCCGTTCGTCGGTGATGTGAAAATCGGCCAGGTAGCGCCAAAGAGGGCCCAGGACATGGGGGTCCACGAGCTGCATCAGGCTGTAGAGGTCCTCCAGGCGGTTTTCGAGGGGGGTGCCGCTGAGGACCAAGGCATGGCGCGAGGGGATGCGTTTGACGGCGGCGGCGATTTTGGTGCGCCAGTTTTTGATGCGTTGGGCCTCGTCCAGGATCAGCAGGTCCGGCCGCAGGTCCTGGGCGATGACGGAGAGGTCCCGCATCACCAGCTCGTAGTTGAGGATGAACCAGCCCTTGCCCCCCCGATATTGCACCTGCCGGGTTGCCACCGGACCCTGGATGACGCGGGCTTCCCCACCGCTGAATTTGTGGATCTCCCGCGCCCATTGCTGCTTGAGGGAGGCCGGACAGACCACCAGGATGCGCTCGACCTGGGCCTCCCGCTGGAGCCAGGTGGCGGCGGCGATGGCCTGGAGGGTCTTGCCCAGGCCCATGTCGTCCGCAAGCAAGGCGCGGCCCCGGCCGGCGAGGAAGGCGACGCCCTCGACCTGGTAGGGGTAGAGGCGGGCGTTGATGCCCGGCAACCGGCCCTGGGTGGCGGTGTTGCGGGCGCGGATGTCCGCCGCCCGCACCTTCTGGGCGGCGATTTCCGCCAGGCGCCGGGCATATTCCAGGGCATCTTCCCCCAGGTCGATATCACCACGGCCGGCAACGAGTTCCGCGAAGCGCAGGAAGTCCTCGGGCAGGCGCCGCCGGTAGTGGCCGTTGCTATCAAAGTGCTCTTGGAGCAGGGGGCTCAGGGAGGTTTCGGTCTCGGCCCCTCGATGCAGGCGGATGACCGGTGCCTGGGCCAGATCCCAGTCCAGGAAGACATAGGCGTACGGGGGCGGCAGGACCCCGATCCGCTTGAAGTCCTTACGCTTGCGGATGCGGTGCAGTACCGCCTCGATATGCTTGCAGGTGCCGAGTTGGTTGGTGGCGAAGTCCGGGCAGGTGCAGTGGTTGGCGCGCCGCTCCAGGGACCGGATGTGGACCCGGTAGTGGCTATCGAAGTGGCTGCTGGGGCTGACCGAGTGGGCCCGCCACTGGCCGAACCAGGGGTCGCCGGAGACGGGCTCAACCACTACCTCGGCACGGCCACGTTTGGCCCGCTCCTCGATGGCGCTGTCCAGGGCGCCGGTCAGTTCGCCAGGGCTGTCGCCCCCGTGGGCGAAAAGGGCGGCGATGCCGTGAACGCAGATCGCCCCTTCGCTTGGGTTCTCGCCGCAGGCGCAGGCACAGAGCAGATTGCCATCCGGGTCATAGGCCAGGCTCAGGCCCAGGATCTCCTCCGTTTCGGCGTCCTCCACCTCCGCCCAGAGGGCGTTGGCCTCCAGGCCGAAACGGGTGACCCGCTGGTCCCGAAAATGCTGGAGCCCCGCGCGGATAAGGCTGGGAGCGGCCAGGGCATGGAGCTGTTCGTTATCGAGCAGGAACGGGTCCTGGTCGTTAGGAGAGAGGGAGGGCTTGTCCATCGAAAGGGCCTGGGATCTGGATGCGGAGGAGGGGGATAGGATTGACAAAGATCGTAGGCTTGCCGAGGCGGTGGGACCTGGGCGCGCAATCCGGGCCCCTGGCACTCCATCCCTGCCAGGTTGGCCGTGGGGGCCAGAACCCGGCTGGGCGGAATTGGCTCTAACGGCCGAGGGAGGTCAGCACCTCCCGAGCGGCGGCCAGGGTGGCGTCAATGTCCGCCTCGCTGTGCGCGGCGGAGACGAAGCCGGCCTCGAAGGCGGAGGGGGCCAGGTACTGACCACGGGCCAACATGGCGTGGAAGAAGACCCGGAAGCGGTCCACATTGCAGGCCGTGGCCCCCGCGTAATCCGTCACCTGGTCCGCCTCGGTGAAGAAGATGCCGAACATGCCGCCGACCTGGTTGGTGGTCAGGGGGATACCCGCGTCCCGGGCCGCCTGTCGCAAACCCGCCGTCAGCCGCTGGGTCTTGGTGCCCAGGTCCTCGTAAAAGCCCGGGGCGGAAATAAGCTCCAGGGTCTTGAGGCCGGCGGTCATGGCGACCGGGTTGCCGGAGAGGGTACCGGCCTGATAGACGGGGCCCAGGGGCGAGATCTTCTCCATCACCTCGCGCCGGCCGCCAAAGGCGCCCACGGGCATGCCGCCGCCGATGATTTTCCCCAGGGTGGTCAGGTCGGGTGTCACCCCATAGAGGGCCTGGGCGCCGCCAAGGGCGACGCGGAAGCCCGTCATGACCTCGTCGAAGATGAGCAGGGCGCCATGGGCGTCGCAGATTTCCCGCAGACCGGCCAGGAAGCCGGGGACCGGGGGGATGCAGTTCATGTTGCCGGCGACCGGTTCGACGATGATGCAGGCGATCTCGTGGCCGAGGCGGGCGAAGAGGTCGCGGACCGGGTCGAGGTCGTTATAGGTCAGGGTCAGAGTGAGTTCGGCCAGGGCGGCGGGGACGCCGGGGGAGCTGGGCTCGCCCAGGGTCAGGGCACCCGAGCCGGCCTTGACCAGCAGGGAGTCGGCATGGCCGTGATAGCCGCCCTCGAACTTCAAGAGTCGATCGCGGCCGGTGAAGCCGCGCGCCAGCCGGATGGCGCTCATGGTGGCTTCGGTGCCGGAACTGACCATGCGCACCAGGTCCATGGAGGGCACCAGTTCGCAGACCCGGTCGGCCATCTGAGTTTCGAGTTCAGTGGGGGCTCCAAAGGAGAGGCCGGAGTGGATGCGGGCGCCGACGGCGGCGATGACCTCGGGGTGGGCGTGGCCGAGGATCATGGGGCCCCAGGAACCGACGTAATCGATGTAGCGTTGGCCATCGGCGTCAAAAAGGTAGGGACCGCTGGCACGCTCGAAGAAGACCGGATCGCCGCCGACGCTGCGGAAGGCGCGCACCGGCGAGTTGACCCCGCCGGGTATGTGGCGCTGAGCCGCGGCAAAGAGGTCGTGGGATCGGGACATGGCGGTGGGTCTCCTGGTCAAGGGGCGGGCCGGGGAAAAGGGTCGGTGCAGGCGTGGGCGCCCGTCCATGATTGAAGGCTCGGCATTTTCCGGGGTTAAGGCGCCGATGGCAACCCGTGGCAGGGTAGGTTCTCCAGCCATTTTGCCGACAGGGGCCCCAGGGCATTGCTCATCGCGGGGTGCATGGCTTGTCCAGGGCATAGAGGCGATTAGGTGTCCACTGGCCCTGGCCGGTGCGGGTCGCGCGCTTGAGACTCTGCCAAGTGTAATCCTGGGCCTCCGCCACTGCCTTTTCCATGGTCTGCCCCAAGGCGAGGCGGGCGGCGATGGCGCTGGCCAGGGTGCAGCCCGAGCCGTGGTATTCCGCGGGCAGCCGTGGCCAACTCCAGGCGTGCTGGCTGCCGTCTTGGCCGTAGAGCCGATTGATGACTTCGGGGCTGTCGTCGTGGGTACCGGTGATGAGCAGCCATCGGCAGCCGCTGGCCAGCAGGCGCGCGGCACAGTCATCCGGGGCCTGGACGCCGCTCAGGGCTTGGGCTTCCGGAAGGTTGGGGGTAGCCAGGTGGCAACGGCCGAGCAAATGCGCTCGCATCTGATCAAGTAGATGGGGATTCGCCACCCGCTGCCCGGTGCCCGAGGCGAGTACGGGATCCAGGATCAGGGGAAGTTCAGGGCGTTCGTCCGCCAATTGGCACAGCCATCGCGCCAGGTCGGGACTGCCCAAGAGACCAATTTTGATCGCCCGGACCTGGCTATCCGCCAGGATGAGGCGGCATTGGGCCTCTACCTCCGCCACCGGCTGGGGCCAGAGTCCGCGTAGGCCTTGGGTATCCTGGCGGGTGAGGCAGGAAACGACGGTTGCCGCATGGATGCCGTTGGCGCGGGCGGCCTCGGCGTCCGCCTGAATGCCGGCCCCGCCACTGGGGTCATGTCCGCCGATGCAGAGGAGGATGGGGGCTAGGTGAGATTTGGACATGTCTGATAGGCGGGGGAAGGAACCATGGGAGTCATGTTAAACCAGGCGGGAGCCAGGTAAGGGCCGAAATCTCGGCTATGCTTCCTTCAGCACCGCCATTTCCCATCGAGATTCCAGATGATTCCGCCCGATGAGGTAATAACGGGCCTTGCCCAAAGCTATTGCCGGCTCATCGAAGCCGCATGCCATAACGAGCCCAACTGGTTGGCCCAGGTGGCTGACCTGCTGCCACGCCTGCACGCCGCCCTGATCGCCCTTCCTGGCGATGATCCCGCGATGGCCGGCGGTCCGGTGCCGGATTTGGATGCCCGCTTCGAGTTGTTTGGCTGCCTCCGCGATCGGCTCGGCGACCGGGACCACTATTGGCTGGAGTTTGATCCCATTGGGGATGGGGAGGCCATGACCGGAAGTCTGGCGGATGATCTCACCGACATCTATTACGAACTCCGGCAGGGTCTGTCACTCGCAGAATCCTTGCCCCTGGGTGCCGGGCAAGGCTGGCTCATGGGCTTTGAGGCGCACTGGGGGCGACATCTCTGCGACGCCGAGCGCCACCTCTCCAACCTGGCGGCTCAGGGCCGATTGGTCTCGTGAGTGGCGAGGGTGGGTGCTTCTTTGGTATCTTAGGCCCAGTCCTTACCCCTTTACGGAGATGATTCCATGTTAGCGGCCCTTTCCGAACAAGACCTTTCCCTGACCGGCACGGCTCACAGCAAGATGGGCGAACTCTTTAACCAAGTTGAAGAAGGCATCCAGGGGGTGCGCGTATTCGCCACGCCTGGGGGGTGCAGCGGCATTAGCTTCGGCATGACCTTCACCGATAGCATCAATGACAATGACGGCGTCCTGGACTGCGAGGGTTTCAAGGTGGTCGTCGATGACAGCACCTTGCCCTACCTGCGTGGCGTCGAGATCGACTTTGTCGATCGCGGCGATGGCGCCGCCACCTTTGTCTTCAACAATCTGCCGTCCATGGGCGGTGGCTGTGGCAGTTGTGGCTCGGGTGGCGGAGGCGGTGGCGGCGGTTGTTCCTGACCTCGGCGGAATAACAGGCTGGCGCCTGTCCTGGGTCGCCAGGGTCACAGCTCGGGAGACCGGCGTACGCCGGTTTTCCTTCCTTCAGCGGCATGGATTGATCGGGAATGGAGCGCGCTAGACCATGATCAGTGTCGGCATCGTCGGCGGAACGGGTTATACAGGTTCCGAGCTTCTGAGAATCCTGGCGCGCCACCCCCAGGCATCCTTGGTCGCCATCACCTCGCGCGGCGAGGCTGGCCAAGCGGTGGCGGACCTCTTCCCGCATCTGCGCGGCCAAATCGATCTTATGTTCAGCGAGCCCGATGTGGGTCGTTTGGGCGAGTGCGATCTGGTCTTTTTCGCGACCCCCAACGGTACGGCGATGAAGATGGCCCCCGATCTGTTGTCACGGGGGGCCAAGGTCATCGACTTGGCCGCCGATTTTCGCTTGAAGGATCCCGCGATTTGGGCGCGCTGGTATGAGATGCCCCACGCCTGCCCCGAGCTATTGGCCGAGGCGGTTTATGGCCTGCCGGAGGTCAATCGCGCTGCCATTCGCGAGGCGCGGTTGGTGGCCAATCCCGGTTGCTATCCTACCGCGGTGACTCTAGGCTTTCTCCCGCTGCTGGAGCAGGGGTGGGTCGATGCCGGGTGGCTGGTGGCGGATGCCAAGTCCGGGGTCAGCGGTGCCGGGCGCAAGGCCAGCGTGGGTATGCTCATGGCGGAGGTCGGCGAGAGCTTCAAGGCCTACGCCGTGAGGGGTCATCGCCACCAGCCGGAGATTTTTCAGAATCTGTCCGGAGTAGCGGGTCCGGGTCTGCGGCTGACGTTCGTGCCTCATCTTTTGCCCATGATTCGTGGCATTGAGGCGACGCTCTATGCACGTTTGAAGGGGCCGGAACATAATCTCCAGGATGCCTACGAAAGCCGATATCGCGCGGAACCCTTTGTCGATGTCCTGCCAGCCGGTTCCCATCCCGATACCCGCTCGGTGCGGGGGTGCAACAGCTGCCGCATCGCCGTGGCGGAGCCCCTCGGCGAGGGTGTTGTCGTGGTCCAGTCTGTAATTGATAATTTGGTGAAGGGCGCGGCGGGGCAGGCCGTGCAAAATATGAATCTCATGTTTGGGCTAGACGAGACCGAAGCGCTGGGAGCCTTGGCCCTGCTGCCCTGAGTTTGCAATCATGGATAAATCCTGGCGGGTACCATCGCCTCGCATCGTCCTTGATCAGGGTGGGGGCTGGGGGTTGCGGCTGCTATTGGTCGTCCTGGTACTGGGTGCCATCGCCGGGGCCTTTTTTGCGGGAGTTTTCCTGGCACGCGAGGAGGGTAAACCCCAAATAGCCCTCTCCGCGACCCTGAGGCAGGAAAACCAGGCACTGGTCGAGGAGATGGCCGTCTTACGCGGGGATAAGACGGCGATCGAACTGAGTCAGCGTATCGACCAGGATACCCTCCTGGCCGCCCAGCAAAGCCTGAAGGCGGAGCAGGAGGTTCGGCAGACCCTGGAAAAGGATTTGTCCGCGCTTAAACGCTTGATCCGCGAGGGTGGTGACGGCATCCTAAAAATTCAGGACTTTGTGCTGATGACCGTGGGTGAAGGCCTGTATGAATACAGTTTCACCACCAGCCAGGTGATATCGGATTATCCCGAATCCGTCGCCACGGCCTCCATCAAGCTGGTGGGTAAGCGAGGGGGCAAAGAGATCGAGCTAGGTCTTAACAAGCTTCCGGGCTCGGAACCCCTGTCTCAGGCGCTGAAATTCAAACACTTTCAAAATGTGAGGGGGACCATCAGGGTTCCGGCTAATTTGGAACCCGAGGCAGTGACTATCGAGATTAAGCCGACCAGTAAGCAGTTGATTCCAATCACCGAATCCTTTCCCTGGCCGAAATCGCCGGAAGCTGGAGGCTGACCTTGGGCAAGAAGCTGAATTTGGCTAAGAAGAAGAAATTCAGGTTTCCCCCCTACGATACCCTTATTGGCAAGGGTGCCGAGGTTCAGGGCAACCTGCGTTTCGTCGGTGGCTTACATGTGGATGGCAAGATCCATGGCGATGTCGTCGCTGAGATAGCCCCTACGGGCGAGGCGGCGGTGAGTCTGTCCGCGACCGGGGTCATTGATGGCAACCTGGAGTCGCCCTACGTGGTACTTGATGGGCGGGTTACTGGGGATGTCCGCGCCTCCGAACGAGCCCTCCTGGCCGCCGGGGCCCGTATTGAGGGCACCCTCTATTATGGCGCCCTGACGATCGATGAGGGTGCCGAGATCCATGGCGGTTTGGTGCGACTGGATGCCGATGGCGTTCCCTTCGGGCAGATCGCGGACACCGGGGTCACGGCTGATCCAGCTAATCAGGCTTGAATATCGGGAGGGGCAAGCACACTTACTTATATTGAGACTCCGATCTTCCTTACTACGAGGTTCTAACCCATGACGGCTGATTTCGCATTGGAAGCCCCACTCATTTTTACCTCCGCCGCCGCCGCCAAGGTGGCCGATCTGATCCAGGAGGAAGGCAATCCCAGCCTTATGTTACGCGTTTATATCCAAGGCGGAGGTTGTTCAGGATTTCAGTACGGATTCACCTTTGAGGAAATCCTGCAGGATGGCGATACCGAGGTCATGACCGACGGTGTCAAGTTGGTCGTGGATCCCATGAGTCTGCAATACCTTACGGGGGCGGAAATCGACTATACGGAGGGGTTGCAGGGCGCTCAGTTCGTTATCCGCAACCCCAATGCCACCACCACCTGCGGTTGCGGCTCATCCTTTTCGGCCTGATCGGCGGCAGCCAGGATGGGTGCCGCTGTCCCAATCTCATGGCAATCAACTTCTTGTGGATCCGCCTATAACTAGGGGCCTTACTGCTCTTCGGCTACCCGGGTTCAATGGCCGTGGGTGGCAGCGGGGGTAGAATTAATGGGATGACGTCTGGATTCCTGTCCTCTTCACCTACAAAGGATGGCCATCCCAGCCAGGAAGGGGCGAAGGCAATGGCAAGCCCGAGGACTAGGGCCAGGGTGAATACGAGGAGAACCGGCATGACCAAGCTACGCTTTCGCTTCCGGTAGCTCGGTTCGACCTGTCGAAATTTGTAGTCGCGCATGGACAAAGCCGACGCCATTTATTGAAATTTCAGGAAAATCAGTGGGTCTAGTTTAACCCTTTAGCCCTGACTTCGAAACCTTCTTTTCCTGATCCTTTATCAGCCGTTTCCCGGAACCGGGCCGCCGGACCCGGTTTCGACTATCATCCCACCGCCCTATCCAACCCCCCCCATATCTTATCCGGAGAACTTGTCCATGATTGCTGTTGACGAGGCCGTGAGCATCCTGTCGCGCGGGACCGAGGAGATCCTGGTAGAGGATGCCTTGCGCAAGAAGCTGGCTAGTGGCCGTCCCTTGCGGATCAAGGCGGGATTCGATCCCACCGCGCCCGACTTGCATCTGGGGCATACGGTTCTTATCAATAAGTTACGTCACTTCCAGCAACTGGGGCACGAGGTGCTTTTCCTGATTGGTGACTTCACCGGCATGATTGGTGATCCCACGGGTAAGAACGTCACTCGCAAGGCTCTGAGCCGCGAAGAGGTTCTGGACAATGCCCGGACCTATGAGGAGCAGATTTTCACCATGCTGAGTCCGGAGCACACGCTGGTGGTATTTAACTCCAGTTGGATGGGGGAAATGCGGGCAGCGGACCTGATCCAATTGGCCGCCCGCCACACGGTAGCCCGCATGCTGGAGCGCGATGATTTCTCCAAGCGCTTCAAATCGGGACAGCCAATCGCCATCCATGAGTTTCTTTATCCCCTTGTCCAAGGCTATGACTCGGTAGCTCTGCGGGCGGACGTGGAGCTCGGTGGCACCGATCAGAAATTTAATCTTCTGGTGGGGCGGCAACTTCAGGAATCCTATGGCCAGGAGCCCCAGGTCGTCATCACCATGCCGATCCTGGAAGGGCTGGATGGTGTCCAGAAGATGTCTAAGTCCCTGGGAAACTACATTGGGATCGCGGAGCCACCGGATCAGATGTTCGGCAAGCTGATGTCGATCTCCGACGACCTCATGTGGCGCTACTTCGAGCTCTTGAGCGATGTCGCCCAAGAGGAGGTTGCCGGGTGGCGGCGGTCGGTGGCAGAGGGCGTGAATCCTCGCGATATCAAGTTCCGCCTGGGGGAGGAGATGGTCTGCCGATTCCATGGCAAGGTAGCGGCGTCCCGGGCCTTGGAGGAATTTATTGCGCGGTTTCAACAGGGCGTCATGCCGGAAGCCATCCCCGAGGTCACGGTCATGGCACAGAGCCAGGGCTTGCCAATCGCCAACCTGCTCAAGGATGCCGGCTTGGCCAAGAGTACTTCGGATGCCTTGCGCCTCATTGATCAGGGTGGGGTGCGTATCGACGGAGAGCGGGTGGAGGACAAAGGGCTGAGCCTCCAGACCGGGTCTGTCCATGTTTTCCAGGTTGGTAAACGGCGGTTCGTACGGGTGTCCGTGACAGCCGCCCCGGTCTCGGCTGCGAATAACTGAGCGTGAGGCAGGGTTGGGCAACCCTGCTCCGAGGTCAGCCGCCGGATAACAGCTTCCGGGAAGCAAGCGGGGTTAAGGGCTAGTTGGTCTATTTACTTATGCGGGCGATTTCTCTTTATAATCAGATTAATATGGCATCGGTGCGGCACGTTATCGGGAGGAATCGGCGGCTCTTTAGCGGGGTACCCCCATAATCCGCTTGACAGTCCCGCGTCACATCCTGAGAATGCGCAGCTTCCCGTCGGGTCCAGGGTGGACCGGGAGTTCAGAGCGGGAGCGCCACCGTAGATTTGGCGTCAGGGTCGAGGGGGAGGCCGCCGGACGCGCGCCGCCGTCAGCACCGAGTGCTTGACAGCCCCCCGCCCCCCTGTATAATAGGCGGTCTTCCCTGAGGGAAGCGTTACCGACACGGTAACCAGCTCATTAACAAACTGTTCGGATAACTTGTGTGGGTGCTTCGTTGGCGCCGAGCGATCGGCATAAACGACGGAGCATCTTTGAAAAAAGGTCAGCTGTCGAGCAAAGGATAGGCTCTCGCGAGAGAGCAAGTCATGAACTGAAGAGTTTGATCCTGGCTCAGATTGAACGCTGGCGGCATGCTTAACATGCAAGTCGAACGCGAACGGGCTTCGGCCCAAGTAGAGTGGCGGACGGGTGAGTAATGCGTGGGAATCTACCCTCGAGCGGGGGACAACCCGGGGAAACCCGGGCTAATACCGCATACGTCCTACGGGAGAAAGCGGGCCTCTACACTATGCTCGCACTCGAGGATGAGCCCACGTCCGATTAGCTAGTTGGTAGGGTAAAGGCCTACCAAGGCCACGATCGGTAGCTGGTCTGAGAGGATGATCAGCCACACTGGGACTGAGACACGGCCCAGACTCCTACGGAGGCAGCAGTGGGGAATATTGGACAATGGGCGCAAGCCTGATCCAGCAATGCCGCGTGTGTGAAGAAGGCCTGCGGGTTGTAAAGCACTTTCAGTGGGGAAGAACGGATACGGGCCAATACCCCGCATCACTGACGTTACCCACAGAAGAAGCACCGGCTAACTCCGTGCCAGCAGCCGCGGTAATACGGAGGGTGCAAGCGTTAATCGGAATTACTGGGCGTAAAGCGTGCGTAGGCGGCCTGTTAAGTCAGATGTGAAAGCCCCGGGCTTAACCTGGGAATGGCATTTGATACTAGCGCGCTCGAGTCTGATAGAGGGGGTGGAATTCCAGGTGTAGCGGTGAAATGCGTAGATATCTGGAGGAACACCGGTGGCGAAGGCGGCCCCTGGATCATGACTGACGCTGAGGTGCGAAAGCGTGGGTAGCAAACAGGATTAGATACCCTGGTAGTCCACGCCGTAAACGATGTCGACTAGCCGTGCGGTCCATTTAAGGATTGCGTGGCGCAGCCAACGCGATAAGTCGACCGCCTGGGGAGTACGGCCGCAAGGTTAAAACTCAAAGGAATTGACGGGGGCCCGCACAAGCGGTGGAGCATGGTTTAATTCGATGCAACGCGAAGAACCTTACCAGCCCTTGACATCCTCGGAATCCTGCGGAGACGCGGGAGTGCCTTCGGGAGCCGAGAGACAGGTGCTGCATGGCTGTCGTCAGCTCGTGTCGTGAGATGTTGGGTTAAGTCCCGTAACGAGCGCAACCCTTGTCCTTAGTTGCCAGCGGGTAATGCCGGGAACTCTAAGGAGACTGCCGGTGATAAACCGGAGGAAGGTGGGGATGACGTCAAGTCCTCATGGCCCTTATGGGCTGGGCTACACGTGCTACAATGGTCGGTACAAAGGGCTGCAACCCCGCGAGGGTGAGCCAATCCCAAAAACCGATCGTAGTCCGGATTGCAGTCTGCAACTCGACTGCATGAAGTCGGAATCGCTAGTAATCGTGGATCAGCACGCCACGGTGAATACGTTCCCGGGCCTTGTACACACCGCCCGTCACACCATGGGAGTTGGTTGCACCAGAAGTCGGTAGCTTAACCTTCGGAGGGCGCTGACCACGGTGTGGTCAATGACTGGGGTGAAGTCGTAACAAGGTAGCCGTAGGGGAACCTGCGGCTGGATCACCTCCTTAAAGCACACGCCGCGACCGACGCGTCGGCGAAGCCCCCCACACAAGTCATCCGAACACCGCGTCCGCGGACCCCAGGTCAAGCGACGGGTCTATAGCTCAGTTGGTTAGAGCGCACCCCTGATAAGGGTGAGGTCGCTGGTTCAACTCCAGCCAGACCCACCAGTCACGGGGCCATAGCTCAGCTGGGGAGAGCGCCTGCTTTGCAAGCAGGAAGTCGGGAGTTCGAACCTCCCTGGCTCCACCACCCCGGACCGCCACCCCGCAGTCAAGCCCCGAAGCCGGCGTGCCGGCCTCGGGGCTTTGCTTCGGCAAACCCGCTCATTAACAACATAGAGAGATCGTAAGGCACCTGTTAGCGGCAACGCTGACAGGACACGTAACCATGTTGCCCGAGAGCCCAGAACGTTTGGGGTTAGAGGGTCAAGCAACAAAGCGCATACGGTGGATGCCTAGGCGGTAGGAGGCGATGAAGGACGTCGTAGCCTGCGAAAAGCCTCGGGGAGCTGGCAAACAAGCCTTGATCCGAGGATGTCCGAATGGGGAAACCCACCGGCCGTAAGGCCGGTATCGTTCGCTGAATTCATAGGCGGACGAAGCAAACCCGGGGAACTGAAACATCTAAGTACCCGGAGGAACAGAAATCAACCGAGATTCCCTGAGTAGCGGCGAGCGAAAGGGGACTAGCCCTTAAGCCCGATCACCCATAGCAGAAGCTTCTGGAAAGGAGCGCCATAGCGAGTGATAGCCTCGTACGCGACATGGCTGGTCAGGTGAAAACGAGTAGGGCGGGGCACGAGAAACCCTGTCTGAACATGGGGGGACCATCCTCCAAGGCTAAATACTCCCTACCGACCGATAGTGAACCAGTACCGTGAGGGAAAGGCGAAAAGAACCCCGTAGAGGGGAGTGAAATAGATCCTGAAACCGTATGCGTACAAGCAGTCGGAGCCCGCCAGGGTGACGGCGTACCTTTTGTATAATGGGTCAGCGACTTACATCTCAGCGGCAAGCTTAACCGAAGAGGGAGGCGTAGCGAAAGCGAGTCTTAAATGGGCGTTTGAGTCGTTGGGAGTAGACCCGAAACCGGGCGATCTACCCATGGCCAGGGTGAAGGTGCGGTAACACGCGCTGGAGGCCCGAACCCACGTCTGTTGAAAAAGACGGGGATGAGCTGTGGGTCGGAGTGAAAGGCTAATCAAGCCCGGAGATAGCTGGTTCTCCCCGAAAGCTATTTAGGTAGCGCCTCGCGTCTCACTCTCGGGGGTAGAGCACTGTTTCGGCTAGGGGGTCATCCCGACTTACCAAACCGATGCAAACTCCGAATACCGAGAAGTGCAATCGCGGGAGACAGACGGCGGGTGCTAACGTCCGTCGTCAAGAGGGAAACAACCCAGACCGCCAGCTAAGGTCCCTAAATCATGGCTCAGTGGGAAACGATGTGGGAAGGCCCAGACAGCCAGGAGGTTGGCTTAGAAGCAGCCACCCTTTAAAGAAAGCGTAATAGCTCACTGGTCGAGTCGGCCTGCGCGGAAGATTCAACGGGGCTTAAGCCATGTACCGAAGCTGCGGAAGCACGTTTACGTGCTTGGTAGGGGAGCGTTCCGTAAGCCTGTGAAGGTGTGCTGTAAGGCATGCTGGAGGTATCGGAAGTGCGAATGCTGACATGAGTAACGATCAAGGGGGTGAGAGTCCCCCTCGCCGAAAGCCCAAGGTTTCCTGCGCAACGTTCATCGGCGCAGGGTTAGTCGGCCCCTAAGGCGAGGCCGAAAGGCGTAGTCGATGGGAAGCGGGTTAATATTCCCGCACCTGCTGTTACTGCGATGGGGGGACGGAGAAGGCTAGGTCATCCGGGCGACGGTAGTCCCGGTTCAAGCGTGTAGACAGGTGGCTCAGGCAAATCCGGGCCGCTAATGTCGAGGCGTGACGACGAGCCTCCACGGAGGCGAAGTGATTGATGCCCAGCTCCCAAGAAAAGCCTCTAAGCTTCAGGTAACAGGGGACCGTACCCCAAACCGACACAGGTGGGCAGGGTGAGAATCCCAAGGCGCTTGAGAGAACTCTGGTGAAGGAACTAGGCAAAATAGTACCGTAACTTCGGGAGAAGGTACGCCCCTAGTACGTGAAGGCCCTGCGGCCGGAGCGGACGGGGGTTGCAGTGACCAGGTGGCTGCGACTGTTTACTAAAAACACAGCACTCTGCAAACGCGTAAGCGGACGTATAGGGTGTGACGCCTGCCCGGTGCCGGAAGGTTAAGTGATGGGGTTAGCCGCAAGGCGAAGCTCTTGATCGAAGCCCCGGTAAACGGCGGCCGTAACTATAACGGTCCTAAGGTAGCGAAATTCCTTGTCGGGTAAGTTCCGACCTGCACGAATGGCGTAACGATGGCCACGCTGTCTCCACCAGAGACTCAGTGAAATTGAAATCTCGGTTAAGATGCCGAGTACCCGCGGCTAGACGGAAAGACCCCGTGAACCTTTACTATAGCTTCACACGGGACTTTGAATCGACTTGTGTAGGATAGGTGGGAGGCTAGGAAGCCCGGACGCCAGTTCGGGTGGAGCCACCCTTGAAATACCACCCTGGTCGATTTGGAGTTCTAACCTCGGTCCGTGATCCGGATCAGGGACAGTGTGTGGTGGGTAGTTTGACTGGGGCGGTCTCCTCCCAAAGCGTAACGGAGGAGCACGAAGGTACCCTCAGCGCGGTCGGAAATCGCGCATTGAGTGCAAAGGCATAAGGGTGCTTGACTGCGAGACAGACACGTCGAGCAGGTACGAAAGTAGGTCTTAGTGATCCGGTGGTTCTGTATGGAAGGGCCATCGCTCAACGGATAAAAGGTACTCCGGGGATAACAGGCTGATACCGCCCAAGAGTTCATATCGACGGCGGTGTTTGGCACCTCGATGTCGGCTCATCACATCCTGGGGCTGAAGTCGGTCCCAAGGGTATGGCTGTTCGCCATTTAAAGTGGTACGCGAGCTGGGTTTAGAACGTCGTGAGACAGTTCGGTCCCTATCTGCCGTGGGCGTTGGAGATTTGAGGGAAGCTGCTCCTAGTACGAGAGGACCGGAGTGGACGTACCTCTGGTGTTCCGGTTGTCACGCCAGTGGCATTGCCGGGTAGCTATGTACGGACGGGATAACCGCTGAAAGCATCTAAGCGGGAAGCCCCTCCCAAGATGAGATCTCCCTGGACCCTTGAGGTCCCTAAAGGTCCGTCACAGACTATGACGTGGATAGGCGGGATGTGGAAGCGCGGTAACGCGTGCAGCTAACCCGTACTAATTGACCGTGCGGCTTGACCCTCTAACACCCAAGCGCTTTGCGCGGGGTGGGGACGTGTCCCTCACGCCAACGATCTCTCTATTCCCAAGGGGGTGGCCCACCGCCACCTCCTACCCTTTTCCCTGGCGGCCATGGAGCACTGGTACCACCTGATCCCATCCCGAACTCAGCAGTGAAACGGTGTATCGCCGATGATAGTGTGGGGCCTCCCCATGTGAAAGTAGGTCACCGCCAGGACCTTTTCTTAAAACCCCGCCTTGTTACTCAGGGCGGGGTTTTTCGTTGTAGGGGGTTGGGGGGGACGCCCACTCGCACGAAATTACGGGTCTTGACATGAAGACGAAATTTGTTTGGTTGTCTCTAGGCGCCTTTGCCCTTGGTTTGACCGTCCTTTCTCTTTACAGGGTCTGGCCAATTCTATTTCCACCCATCGTCACCATCGCTCCCCTGGTTCCTGGTTGTGATCTGCGCCAGGGTCCCTGCACGGCTGGCTTGTCGGGGGGCGGCAAGGTTCGTTTTGGGATCGAACCGCGCTCGATGCCTGTTCTCCAGCCCCTAGTCTTGAGTGTCCGTATCGAAGGCATCGGGGTCCGTGTGGTTGAGGTGGATTTCTCGGGCACGGACATGAATATGGGCTACAACCGGGTCCAGCTAGAGGCGGCGGATTCTGGTGACTGGCAAGGTCAGGTGACCCTGCCCATTTGTGTGCGCAATCGCATGGATTGGGAGGCGAAGGTCCTTCTCTCCACGGAACTCGGCCTGATGGCCGTCCCATTTCGCTTCATTACCTTCAGTTCACCCCCCGAAGGTTGACGGGAAAAGCCTTGCGTCGCCGCATCCGGTAGAATTCGGCCCACCTCCGTCAATGGCTCGGCTGCATTGGCCAGCCAATTGATGCATCTGCTTACCTATCGGAGACCTCAATGCCCCGTTATCGCTCCCGCACCACCACCGAAGGTCGCAACATGGCTGGCGCTCGCGCCCTGTGGCGCGCCACGGGCATGACCGATGCTGACTTTCAAAAGCCTATCATTGCTGTCGCCAACTCCTTCACCCAGTTCGTTCCGGGCCATGTCCATCTGAAGGACATGGGTCAGTTAGTAGCTCGAGAAATCGAGCGGGCCGGGGGCGTGGCCAAGGAATTCAATACCATTGCCATCGATGATGGCATCGCCATGGGCCATGGCGGCATGCTCTATTCCCTGCCGTCGCGCGACCTCATCGCTGACTCAGTGGAATTCATGGTCAATGCCCACTGCGCCGATGCCTTGGTCTGTATCTCCAATTGCGACAAAATCACCCCCGGGATGTTGATGGCCGCCCTGCGCCTCAACATCCCCGTCGTCTTTGTTTCTGGCGGTCCCATGGAGGCGGGAAAAGTCATGCGTCAAGGGACCGAGATCCACCTGGACCTAGTGGACGCCATGGTGGTGGCGGCCAACCCCGGGGAAAGTGACGCCCTAGTCCAGGAATACGAGCGTTCCGCCTGTCCAACTTGCGGCTCATGCTCTGGCATGTTTACCGCCAACTCTATGAATTGTTTAACAGAAGCCCTAGGGCTGAGCCTTCCCGGCAATGGGACTCTGGTGGCGACGCACGCCGATCGCGAGGCTCTCTTTCTTGAGGCGGGGCGCTTGGTGGTTGACCTCGCCCGCCGCTGGTACGAACAGGATGACGCCAGCGTTCTGCCCCGTTCCATCGCCAACTTCCAGGCCTTCGAGAACGCCATGAGCCTGGACATCGCCATGGGCGGTTCCACCAATACCGTGCTGCATTTACTGGCCGCCGCCCATGAAGCCGAGGTGGATTTCACCATGAGCGATATCGACCGGCTCAGTCGCAAGGTTCCTAATCTGTGCAAGGTCGCACCTTCGACCCCGAATTATCATGTGGAAGATGTCCATCGTGCCGGTGGTATTATTGCGATACTGGGTGAGATGGATCGAGCGGGGCTTCTGCATAGTGAGGTGCCAACCGTCCATGCCGAAAGCCTAGGCGTGGCGCTGGACCGCTGGGATATCAGTGGCAATGCGAGTGATGAGGCGCGTTCCCGGTTTCTGGCCGCCCCCGGTGGTATTCCAACTCAAGTCGCCTTTAGCCAGAATGCCCGCTGGCCGAGCCTGGATCTGGATCGTGTCCAGGGCTGCATCCGCGATCTCGAGCACGCCTACAGTCGCGACGGGGGCCTGGCCGTGCTGTTTGGGAATCTTGCGGAGCAGGGCTGTATCGTCAAGACGGCGGGGGTGGATGCCACTATCCTGACCTTTACCGGGCCGGCGCGCATTTTCGAAAGCCAGGATGATGCGGTCGCAGCCATCCTTGCCGACCAGGTGCAAGAGGGTGATGTGGTCCTGATCCGCTACGAAGGTCCCATGGGGGGGCCCGGCATGCAGGAAATGCTTTATCCGACCAGCTATCTCAAATCCAAGGGACTCGGCAAGGCTTGTGCCCTCATCACCGATGGGCGCTTCTCCGGTGGCACCTCCGGTCTCTCCATTGGCCATGTCTCCCCCGAGGCCGCCGGGGGTGGGACCATTGGCCTGGTGGCGGAGGGCGATCTTATTGCCATCGATATCCCCAATCGACGCATAGATCTCCAGGTCCCGGCCGATGAGCTGGACCGGCGGCGCCAGGAGATGGAGGCCAAGGGGGCCTCGGCCTGGCATCCCGTCTCGCGGCAGCGTCAGGTCTCCCAGGCCTTGCAAGCCTACGCCGCCATGACCACCAGCGCCGCTCAGGGAGCCGTTCGGGATCTATCCCGGCTGAAGTGAGGCGGGGCCACTTCGGATAATCTGACCGTTAGAAACATCCGGAGGCGAGCTTTGCAGGCCGCCTCCGGACTGCCCTCCTTGTGGTTTTTTACAGCTTCGGGATTTGCGCCATGACCTCGGTTGGCAGACTGAGCTTGGCGGCCCGTTCGATGAAAAACTTCGCGAGTGCCTGCTGGTCCTTTTCAAAGGCTGACTGGTCCTTCCAGGTCGAGGCCGGATCCAGAATCGTGGCGGAGACGCCCGGGCAAGTAGTTGGTACCTCGAAGCCAAAGACCGGATTCGTCCTGAAGGCCGCCTGATTCAACTCACCACTCTGAATGGCCCGGATGATGGCGCGGGTTACCGGGATATCGATCCGCTTGCCCACCCCGTACTTACCGCCGGTCCAGCCCGTGTTCACCAACCAGACGGGCACCTGGTGCTTGCGTAACTTCTCCATGAAGAGATTGATGTAGGTGGCGTGGGGTCGCGGGAAGAAGGGCTCGCCGTAGAGGGCGCTGAATACCGGTTCCGGCTCCTTGACCCCACGTTCGGTCCCCGCCACCTTGGCGGTGTAGCCCAGGCTATAGTGAAAGGCCGCTTGCTCGGGGGATAGCCGCGCCACGGGTGGCAGCACCCCGAAGGCATCGGCCGTGAGGAAGATGATGCAATCGGGGTGTCCCGCCTTGCCGGAGAAGATGGCGTTCGGGATGGCTTCAAGGGAAAAGGAGGCGCGCCCATTTTCCGTGTAGCCGCCATCGTCATAGTCGATGTGCCGGGTGAGGGGGTCCCAGGCGACATTTTCCACCGTCGTGCCATGGCGCTCGGTGGCCGCGTAAATCAGGGGCTCATCCTGCGCGGAAAGGCGGATGGTTTTGGCGTAGCAACCCCCCTCAAAGTTATGGACCCCGTCGTCGCTCCAGCCGTGCTCGTCATCCCCCAGAAAGAGGCGCTCCGGGTCCATCGACACGGTCGTTTTTCCCGTTCCAGAAAGCCCAAAGAAGACCGTGACGGCCCCTTGTTGCCCTACGTTGACGGAGGCATGCATAGGCAGAACGCCCTGATCCGGCATCAGGTAGTTGAGGACGGTGAAGATGGATTTCTTGATCTCCCCGGCGTAACCCGTGCCACCAATCAGGATCAATTTGCGTGCAAAACTGATCAGAATAAAGTCATTGGACTTTAGACCCAACTCGTGGGCGGTGGGCTCGTCCAGACCCAGATTGGGTAGTCCGATGACGTTCCACTCTGGCTCGAACCCCGTCAATTCCTCATTCGAGGGCCGGATGAACATGTTGCGCACGAACAGGGTCTGCCAGGCGGCGGTGCCGATAAAGCGTACCGGTATGCGATAACGCGCGTCGGCGCCAGCGTAAACATCCTGCACATAGACGCTATAGGCGCGCACATACTGGCGAACCCGCTCGAAGACCCCATCGAAGGACGCTTCGCTGATGGGCTGGTTGATGTTGTTCCACGAGACGCTGTTATGGGATGTAGCGTCGTCGACGATGAAGCGATCTTTGGGCGAGCGGCCGGTATGCCCGGTCCGGACCGCGAAGGCCAGGTGGTGGAGCAGGTGCCCCTCGCGATTCTTCACCGCCTCCTCGACCAACCTGGGGGTTGGCCAACGAAAGCAAACCACATCAGGGTTAATGCCCAGATAACTCAAGTCCACATTACCCATGGAAATCTCCTGTCTAGGATTAAAGTTCGATAAATGAAAGTTCGCCTGGCATGACCTCGCCGACTAGCGCCGGGGATGGGGCGGACAAGGTAGGCTGCGCAATTCACACGCCAATAGGAGCGGTTAACGTGGCGCCAAGGCGCCAAGGAACCGGATCTGGTGTATGGCTGCAACGGGTTGATCTGAATTGAACTCACGACCTTAGGGGACGGGCCCTTGCTACCGGACTGGCCGGTGGTAGCCAGCATGGCGGGGTGGCCAGGTCCTTGATCCCGCTTTTGGCGAGAAAGGCTATGAGCATCCGTCGGGAATCTCAGGGCAGGAGGACCGGTTGCGACGGGTTCCAGTCCGGAGCTCGGTGCTCGGCGACCACCGTGGTAAAAATCCCGCCGCGCACGTTGAATTCGGCGGTCAGGCGCATGAAGCGGGGGAGGGTGGCTCCAACAAGATCCGCCAGCATCAGATTGGTGACGGCCTCATGAAAGGCGCCCTGGTTGCGGTAGGACCAGACATACAGCTTTAACGACTTCAGCTCCACGCACAGACGGTCCGGGACGTATTCCAGGGTCAGTTCAGCAAAGTCGGGCTGCCCCGTCTTGGGGCAGAGGCAGGTGAACTCGGGCACCCGGATGCGAATGGTGTAGTCGCGTTCCGGGGCGGGATTAGGGAAGGTTTCCAGGTCTCGGCTGGGGGCGCTCGGCATTTCAGGCTCTTGATGGTGCAAAACTCAAGGGGCATTTTAGCAGATCCATCCCCCGTCCAAGCTAGCCAATCGCTTGGGGAAATACTTCGCCGTCCTTTGGTCTCGGGGTCGCGCGGTTTTGCCCTGCAACCCCGGGTCCTGTATCTTGCGCCGATGCGGTTGGAGAAGATCAAACTTGCCGGTTTCAAATCCTTCGTGGACCCCACGACGGTGCTCTTCCCGAGCAACCTGTCCGGGATCGTGGGGCCGAACGGCTGCGGCAAATCGAACGTCATCGACGCCGTGCGCTGGGTCATGGGCGAAAGCTCCGCCAAGATGCTGCGCGGCGAGTCCATGGCCGATGTCATCTTCAACGGTTCCACCAGCCGCCAGCCGGTGGGTCAGGCAACCATCGAACTCCTCTTCGATAACGCGGATGGCGGTGCCGGGGGCGAATACGCCCAGTACGCTCAGATAGCTGTCAAGCGCCAGGTCAGCCGCGACGGCCAATCCAACTACTTCCTCAACGGCGCCCGCTGCCGGCGCCGGGATATTCAGGATCTCTTCCTCGGTACCGGTCTGGGCCCCCGCAGTTACGCCATCATTGAACAAGGTACGATCTCGCGCCTCATCGAGGCACGTCCCGAGGATCTGCGGCTCTTCCTGGAAGAGGCCGCGGGCATCTCCAAGTACAAGGAACGCCGCCGCGAGACCGAGACCCGTATCCGCAACACCCGCGAAAACCTTGACCGCCTCAACGATCTGCGGGAGGAGGTCGCCAAGCAACTGCTGCACCTGGAACGCCAGGCCGCCACGGCGGAGAAATACAAGCACCTCAAGGAAGAAGAGCGCCTGCTCGACGCCCAACTCAAGGCCCTCCGCTGGCGGGCCCTGGACCAGGATCTGCGTCAGCGCGACGTGATTCTGGATGAGAAGGAATTGGGCCTGGATGCCGACCTGGCCCGCCAGCGTCACCTGGAAGCGGACATCGAGGCCAAGCGTGCCCATTTTGCCGAGGCCTCGGACCACTTTAATGGTGTTCAGGGCCGTTATTACGCCGTGGGGGCCGAGATTGCCAGGCTGGAGCAGGGCATTCAATTCGCCCGCGAGAACCGCCGCCGCCAGGAGGTCGAGTTGGCTCGTCTGGAACGGGAAAGCGCGGATGCCGCGGGCCTCCTAGAACGTGACCAGGCAGCATTGACGGATCTGGACCAGCGGCTGGCCCAAGACGAGCCGGCACTCCTGGCCGCGGAAGAAGATCGCGAGGCCGCCCTGGAACGCGTCGAGGTAGCGGAAGCGGCCCTCAAGACCTGGGAAGCCCAATGGGATGACCTCAATCGCGAGGCGGCGGGCCCGGCCCAACAGGCCCAGTTGGAGCGTGCCAGGATCAATCATACGGAACAGCGCCTGGGTCAGGACCGGTCCCGTCTGTCGCGTCTGGTAGGGGAACTGAGCCGCCTCGCTACCGATGAACCGGAAGAGCAGATCGAAGCCCTGGAGGAGCGCGAGGGGACCCTGAACGGCGAACTGGCGGCCTTCGGCGGTGAGCGTGACCGGCTGGCGACGGCCCTGGGCGAGCTAGAGGCCGAGCGGCGTGACCTGACCGCCCGTCTGGACGCGGCCCGTACCCAGCTTCAGGCGGCCCGGGGCCGCCAATCCGCCCTCACCGCCCTCCAGGAGGCGGCGGTCGCCGACGGCGATGGTGAGACCGCCACTTGGGTGGCCGCCCAAGGCCTGGTCAAGGCCCCCCGGCTGCTGGATGAACTCAAGGTCGAGCCCGGCTGGGAGCTGGCGGTGGAGTCCGTTCTGGGCCTGCAGCTCAAGGCCATCTGCACCCCGGATATGACGCGCCACGCCGGGGCCCTGGCGTCCGCCAAGGGTGCCATGGCCCTCTTCGACACCCAGGCCCCGGCTGGCCCACAACCGGCGCCCGGCAGCCTGTTCGACCAGGTCGCTTGCCCCTGGCCCCTGCAAGGGCTCCTGGATGGCGCGCGGCCGGTCGCGACCCTCACCCAGGCCCTGGCGGAGCGCCCGGGGCTCTTGCCTGGTCAGGTCCTGGTCACCCGGGAGGGTATCCAGGTCGGTCCTAACTGGCTGCGCGCCCCGGCCCAGGACCACCCCCTCGGCGGCGTTCTGGTCCGCGGCGAGGCGCTGAAGGCCCTGGAGCACCAGATTGCCGATCTGGATTCTCAGGTACTGGCCCTGGTCGAGGCCCAGGAAGAGACGCGCGACCGCCGCCGCGCCCTGGAGGCCGAGCGCGAGGCCCTGGGGACCCGGGTCGCGGATCTGAATCGGGCCATCGCCCAGGTCCGTGCCGACCTTACCGGACGCCGCGCCCGCCTGGAACACCGTAACGAGCGCCGCCATGCCCTGGAGTCGGAGGGACGCGAGTTGCAGGAGTCTCTGGAGGAGGCCCTGGAGGACATGGGGGAATCCCGCGAGCGGCTCCATGCCGCCCTGGAGGCCGTCGAGATCCACACCGAGCGGCGCGAGGCCCTGTCCAGTCATCGCGAGGGTCTGCGCGCCGAGGTCGCCACGGCCCGTGGTCAGGAGCGGGACGGGCGCGAGCGGGAGCATCGACTGCGGGTCGGCATCGAGTCCCGTCGTGCCAGTCGCGAGGCCATAGCGCGGGGTCTGGAGCGTGCCCGTGAGCAGGGTGACCAGCTCATGGAGCGCGCCACCGAGGTGCGCGAGGCACTGGAGGACTTGGTCGAACCCCTGGCGGACCAGGAGGAGCGGCTCGAAGAACAGCTTGGCCTGCGCCTGGAGGCGGAGGCGGCCCTGAGCGCGGCCCGCGATGGCATGGAGGCCCTGGACCAGGGGGTGCGGGCCTTGGAACAGGAGCGCCATCGCGTGGAGGAGGCCATCCGCGTTGCCCGCGCTACCCTGGACGGTCTGCGTCTGGAGCGCCAGGAGCGCCTGGTTCTGCGCCGCACCCTGGAGGAACAACTCCAGGCCCAGACCTTTGATCCCCTGACGGTGCTGGGCGCCCTGGAGGACCCCGCCGCGGACGCAACGGAATGGCAGCGGCGTCTGGAGCAGGTGACCCAACGTGTCGCCCGCCTGGGCAACATCAACCTGGCCGCCATCGACGAATACCAGGCCCAGTCCGAGCGTAAGTATTATCTGGACGCCCAGCACGATGACATCTTTCGCTCACTGGAGACCCTGGAGACGGTGATCCGCCGCATCGACCGCGAGACCCGGGGCCGCTTCAAGGACACCTTTGACCAGGTCAATCAGGGCCTGCAGCAGCTCTTCCCCCGCCTCTTCGGTGGTGGTCATGCCTATCTGGAATTGACCGGCGAGGATCTGCTGGAGACCGGCGTCTCCGTCATGGCGCGCCCGCCGGGCAAGCGCAACTCCAGCATCCAACTCCTGTCCGGCGGCGAAAAGGCCCTCACCGCCGTGGCTCTGGTCTTTGCCATCTTCCAACTCAACCCGGCGCCCTTCTGCATGCTCGACGAGGTGGACGCCCCCCTTGACGACGCCAATGTCGGGCGCTTCTGCGAACTGGTGCGCTCCATGTCCGATCAGGTGCAGTTTATCTTTATCAGCCACAATAAGATCACCATGGAGATCGCCGACCACCTGATGGGCGTCACCATGCACGAGCCCGGGGTCTCCCGCCTGGTTGCCGTGGACGTGGAGGAGGCGGCCCGCCTGGCGGCCAGTTCGTGAGACCCTAACCATGCCCCGCACCCCCTCGACTGCCGCCCCTCACGCCCCGGGCCGCTCCAAGAGCAGCCGCCGCTGGCTCGATCGCCACTTCAGCGACGAATACGTCAAGCGCGCTCAGAAAGAGGGCTATCGCTCCCGCGCCGTCTTCAAGCTACTGGAGATTCAGGAGAAGGATCGCCTCTTGGCCCCGGGCATGCGGGTCGCCGACCTGGGCGCCGCCCCCGGGGGTTGGAGCCAGGTCGCCGCCCGTCTGGTGGGTGACAAGGGGCACCTGGTGGCGCTGGACCTCTTGCCGATGGACCCCTTGCCGGGCGTAACCCTCATCCAGGGCGATTTCCGTGAGGAGGAGGTGCTGACCCAGTTGCGGGAGACCCTCGCCGGCGAGCCCCTGGATCTGGTGCTCTCCGACATGGCCCCCAATATGAGTGGCACGGCGGCGGATCAGCCGCGCCTCATGTATCTGTGCGAACTGGCGCTTGATTTCGCCGTCCAACATCTGAAACCCGGAGGTGCACTGGTCATCAAGACCTTCCAGGGCGAGGGCTTTGATGACTTCCTGAGAACCCTGCGCCGGCATTTTCGCCAGGTCGCCAGCCGGAAGCCCAAGTCGTCCCGCCGCGAGAGCCGGGAACTTTATCTGGTGGCCCGGGGCTTCGTGCCCACGGGCTTTGTTTCAGGTTAGGTTGGCCCCATATTTCCCGGGTATGATGCGGTATCGCCGCATATTTTTTGCCTCAGCCGAGGCGCGAGAGGGTAGCAGCCGTGAATGATATGGCGAAAAATCTCCTGCTCTGGGTGGTCATTGCGGTCGTCCTCATGTCCGTGTTCAACAATTTCACGGCCACTAAGACGGTGCCAAAGTCCATGCCCTATTCCGACTTTATCGATCTGGTGCGCCAGGGCGATGTCAAGTCGGTGACCATCAGCGGGCGCACGATCGAGGGCGTCAAGGAGTCTGGCGAGCGCTTCTCTAGCTTCGCCCCGGATGACGACGGCCTAGTGGGCGAGTTGCTCAAGAACAATGTCGCCATCAGTGCCCAACCCCCGGAGAAGCCGGGCGTGTTGATGTCCCTCTTTATCAACTGGTTCCCGCTCCTCATTCTGGTCGGGCTCTGGATCTTCTTCATGCGCCAGATGCAGGGTGGCATGGGGGGACGCGGGGCCATGTCCTTCGGCAAGAGTCGAGCGCGCATGTTGTCCGAGGACCAGGTCAAGGTTACCTTCCAGGACGTGGCCGGGGCCGACGAGGCCAAGGAAGAAGTTACGGAGATCGTGGATTTTCTCCGTGACCCCAGCAAGTTCCAGAAGCTCGGTGGCAAGATACCCAAGGGCGTGCTGATGGTGGGACCACCCGGCACCGGCAAGACACTGCTGGCACGGGCCATTGCCGGCGAGGCTAAGGTGCCCTTCTTTACCATCTCGGGCTCCGACTTCGTGGAGATGTTCGTTGGCGTCGGCGCCTCGCGGGTGCGCGACATGTTCGAGCAGGCCAAGAAGCATGCCCCCTGCATCATCTTCATCGACGAGATAGACGCCGTGGGCCGCCATCGCGGCGCCGGCCTGGGCGGTGGTCACGACGAGCGCGAGCAGACGCTCAACCAGTTGCTGGTGGAAATGGATGGCTTTGAGGGCAACGAGGGCGTGATCGTCATCGCCGCCACCAACCGCCCGGATGTGCTGGACCCCGCCCTGTTGCGGCCCGGTCGCTTCGACCGCCAGGTGGTGGTACCCCTGCCGGACGTGCGTGGGCGTGAGCAGATCCTCAAGGTCCACATGCGCAAGATCCCCGTGGCGGACGACGTCAAGGCCTCCGTTATCGCCCGGGGCACGCCGGGTTTCTCCGGCGCCGATCTGGCCAACCTGGTCAACGAGTCAGCCCTTTTTGCCGCTCGCGGCAACAAACGGGTGGTGGACATGGAGGACCTGGAGAAGGCCAAGGACAAGATCATGATGGGCGCAGAGCGCCGCTCCATGGTCATGTCCGAGGATGAAAAGCGCCTCACCGCCTATCACGAGGCCGGGCATGCCATCGTCGGGCGCCTGGTGCCGGAGCACGACCCGGTGCACAAGGTCAGCATCATCCCCCGTGGCCGGGCTCTGGGTGTCACCCTCTTCCTGCCGGAGGAGGATCGCTACAGTTACACCAAGCAGCGGTTGGAGTCGCAGATCTCCAGCCTCTTCGGGGGGCGTATCGCCGAGGAGATCATCTTCGGGGCTGATAGCGTCACCACCGGCGCCCAGAACGACATCCATCGCGCCACCGACATTGCCCGCAACATGGTCACCAAGTGGGGCCTCTCCGAGCGCCTCGGGCCCCTGACCTATGGTGAGGACGAGCAGGAGATCTTCCTCGGCCATTCAGTGACTCAGCACAAGAATGTGTCCGACGAGACCACCCACGTCATCGACGAGGAGGTGCGCAACTTCATCGACCGCAACTACGAGCGCTCCCGGCGCCTGATCACCGACAATCTGGACAAGCTGCACGCCATGGCGGCGGCCCTGATGAAGTACGAGACCATCGATCACGAGCAGATCGACGACATTATGTCGGGCAAGCCGCCGCGACCGCCCCGTGACTGGATCGAGGACGAGGGGCGGCGACCCCGGGGCGGCACCCATGCCGGTCCTGACGCGGCCGCCACGGGCGAGGGGCCCATCGGGGGCCCCGCCAGCGAGCATTGAGCGGAACGGCAGCCTCGGCGCCCGAAGTTGGCCAGGCGCGATTCATGCCCCACGGCATCCCTCGGGCCCGGTGACTGATCCGGCCTTGCAAACCTTTGGCCTTCTTGACTGTGGCGGCCGGTCCCTGGACTTGAGCCGCCCGGTCGTGATGGGCGTACTGAACGTCACCCCGGACTCCTTTTCCGACGGAGGCCTCTATGCCAACCCCGATACCGCCCCGCGCCAGGGCGAGCGACTGGCTGCGGAGGGCGCTGACATCCTGGATGTGGGCGGTGAATCCACCCGTCCCGGCTCCCGCGGCGTCTCGGTTCAGGAGGAGATCGATCGGGTGGCCTCGGTCATTGAAGCCCTGGCCACGCGTCTGGCATTGCCCATTTCCGTCGATACCAGCAAGCCCGAGGTCATGCGCGCCGCCGTGGCCGCTGGTGCCGGTCTCATTAACGATGTCCATGCCCTGCGCCGGCCCGGGGCTCTGACCACGGCGGCGGCGTTGGCGGTCCCGGTCTGCTTGATGCACATGCGGGGCACGCCGGCCTCCATGCAGGAGGCCCCGGTCTATGCAGACCCCGTGGCCGAGGTTGCCGACTTTCTGTGCGAGCGGGTCCGGGTCTGCGAGGGCGTTGGCATTCCGCGTCAACGCCTGATCCTGGATCCCGGATTTGGCTTCGGCAAGACCCTGGCGCACAACCTGGCCTTGCTTGGGGGCCTGGGGCGGCTGGCCGAACTGGGTCTGCCCCTCCTGGTGGGCCTGTCGCGCAAGTCCATGATCGGCGCCCTCACCGGGCGTGAGGTCGATGACCGCCTCGCCGGCAGTCTGGCCGCGGCGGTGCTGGCGGTGGAGCGGGGGGCGATTCTGATCCGGGTCCACGATGTGGCCGCCACGCGAGACGTCGTTAAGGTAGCCTGGGCCCTGATGCAGGCCTCGGGCGAGAACTGAGGGGGAGAGGAGAGCGCGATGCGCAAGTATTTTGGCACTGACGGCATTCGGGGTCGGGTAGGCGAGGGGAATATCACCCCGGACTTCATGGTCAAGCTGGGCTGGGCGGCGGGCCGGGTCCTGGGCCCTGGTCGTGGCAGTAAGGTACTGATTGGTAAAGATACCCGCATCTCAGGCTATATGTTCGAGTCCGCTCTGGAGGCGGGGCTGGCGGCGGCTGGCGTCGATATCCGGCTCCTCGGCCCCATGCCGACTCCGGCCATCGCCTATTTGACCCGCACCCTGCGCGCCGCTGCGGGCATCGTCATTAGCGCTTCGCATAACCCCTACGATGACAATGGCATCAAGTTTTTCTCCGCGGGGGGCGACAAGTTGCCGGATGAGGTGGAACTGGCCATCGAGGAGGCCTTGGATCAGCCCTTGATGACGGTGGACTCCGCCTCCCTGGGCAAGGCCCGGCGCGTCGAGGACGCCCCCGGGCGCTACATTGAGTTCTGCAAGAGTACGGTTCCCTCCGCCCTGTCCCTCAAGGGGCTTAAGCTGGTGGTGGACTGCGCCAACGGCGCCACCTATCACACTGCGCCCTGTGTTTTCGAGGAACTGGGGGCCCAGGTCACGGCGATCGGGGTCGATCCCGATGGCTTCAACATCAATCGTGGTGTCGGCTCCACCTCCCCTGAGCGGCTGCGGACCATGGTCCTCAAAAAGAAGGCGCATCTGGGCATCGCCTTTGATGGCGATGGGGATCGGGTGCTGATGATGGACGCCCAGGGCCGCCTGGTGGATGGCGACCAGCTTATCTTTATCATAGCCAAGCAACGCCAGTCCCAGGGCACCTTAGGGGGGGATGTGGTCGGGACCCTCATGAGCAATCTGGGCTTTGAGCACGCCTTAGAACGCCTGGGCATCGGCTTTTCCCGCACCCGGGTGGGCGATCGCTACATTATGGAGCGCCTCAAGCGGGATGGCGGCCTCCTTGGCGGGGAGCCCTCGGGCCACATTATCTGCCGGGACCGGACCACCACGGGTGACGGTATCGTCGCCGCCCTCCAGGTTCTGGAGGCCCTCGTGGAGTCCGGCCGGCCCATCGAAGAGCTGGTGGCCGAGGTCGAACTCTATCCCCAGATCCTCATCAACGTCCGCCTTGACGAGCAGCGGGAGATCGTGGGCCTGCCCGCCATGCAGGCGGCGGTCGCCGCCGCCGAGCGGGAACTCGCGGGCCAAGGCCGCATACTCCTGCGCCCCTCCGGCACCGAGCCCCTGATCCGGGTCATGGTCGAGGGCGATGACCCGGTCAAAGTCGAGACCATCGCCCAGCGGTTGGCGGACCTGGTGCGGGAGTTGATCTGAGTGGCTATTGTCAGCAAGAGCGCCTTGGTTCACCACTCCGCCGCCCAGATGTTCCAACTGGTCAGGGACGTCGAGGCCTACCCTGGTTTTCTGCCCTGGTGCCAGGCCACCCGCATTCTCAGTCGGGAGGAAGGCCGCCTCTGTGCCGAACTGGTGGTGGCCCGAATGGGCATTCGTCAGACCTTCTCGACCTGCAATCGCTTTGTCGAGGATGAATGGATGGAGTTGGATCTGTTGGATGGGCCCTTCAAATATATGCGGGGGCGCTGGAGCTTTCTCTCCCTCCGGGAGGATGCCTGCAAGGTTGCTCTGACCATGGACTTTGAATTCGCGGGGGCCCTGATCGACAAGGCCTTTGGCGCCGTCTTCCACCAGATCGCCAATTCCCTGGTGGATGCCTTCTGCAAGCGGGCGGACGAGGTGTATCGTGGCTGAAGAGGGGATTCAGGTGGAGGTGGCCTATGCCCGGCCGGACGCCCAGGCACTCCTGTCGGTGACCGGCGACCCGGGCATGATGGTGCGCGAGGCCATTGAGCGTTCTGGGGTTCTGAAGCGCTTCCCGGAAATCGATCTTGCAATCAATAAGGTGGGTATCTTTGGCAAGCTGGCCAAGTTGGACCAGCTCTTAGTCAGCGGCGATCGGGTCGAGATCTATCGCCCCCTGATCGCGGACCCGACGGCTCAACGCAAGAAGCGGGCGGCGGCGGGAAAGGCTATGCGCAAGGGTGGGGGGGAAGAGGGCGCGGACTGAGGAATGGGGCCGCGAGTTGCCCTGCTAAAAGGCGGTGATCCCTTCCGCCTTTAAGCCCTTGCCCTCCCTTCCCCCGCGCCCCTGATGGCCGAACCAGGCCTGCTCGGCGCGAGGGGCGGGAAGGAGAAGATGCGGAGCTATCAGTAGCCACCCTTGCGGGCTATGTAGGGCAGCCCGGCGACACGGTTACCCTGCTTGCTGGGGGCCAGGGGGAAGAGCTTATAGAGGTCCTTGCTGCTGACCGTCTTGCCCCACCGCTTGCCCATGTCCTTATTGATCTGACGCTCCATCGGCTGGTTGCCGTTGTCGTTCTGAAATTCGTCCCGCAGATATTCCAGAACGTCCCAGTGTTCCTGGGTCAGTTCGATCGCCTCGATGGCGGCCAGCGCCTGGGCCACGTCCCTGTCCCAATCTTGATAGTTGACCAGATTGCCGTTGTCATCGGTCTCGATGGTCCTGCCGTTAACTTCAATGGCCATTGTTGTGTCCTCTCGTCAAGGTGTGCCGCTATAGCGGCGGAATAACCGGGCCCTGATGGGTGCCTTAATCCCTGTCTGGCTTGGCTGGCGGGGTCGCCCTCGTCGGCAAGCCTGTTAATAGCCGCTAATTTTATGAAATTGCGCGGCGTTCGTCATCCATCCTTCAAGGCCTTGAGCGAGCGGGAGGCCCGGAATATTTGACCGCACCCTTCATGATCCCGGCCAGAGGTTTGCCGCTCCGCGTACCCCCGAGGCGTCGCCGTACCGGGCCGGTAGGAGGCGGGTGGCCACCTGATCCGAGAAGATGTGCGCCCCCCAGCGGGCGGGCACGTTGCGATAGAGTCGCTCCAGCCTGGATAGGCCGCCGCCGAGCACGATGACGTCCGGGTCGAGCAGGTTGATCACCCCCGCCAGGGCTCGTGCCAGGCGGGCCTCATAGAATTGCAGACTGCCCTCGCAGGCCGGGTCACCAGTGGCCGCCGCCAACCCGATGGCGACAGCGTCCAGTGTCCCTCCCTGCCGGCGCGCATGATCCGCCGCTAGCCCCGGGCCGGAGAGATATGTCTCGATGCAGCCGAGGCGCCCGCAATAACAGGCTGGCGAGGGCAGGTCCTGGGCCTCCGGCTGGGGCAGGGGGGAGTGCCCCCACTCACCGGCGATGCGGTTGATGCCGGTCAGCAACCGGCCATGGGCCACGATGCCGCCGCCGACCCCGGTACCCAGAATGGCCGCGAACAGGGTGGGGGCGCCGGCGCCGGCGCCATCGGTGGCCTCGGAGAGTGCCAGGCAATTGGCGTCATTCTCCAGCCGGATGGGACGCCCCAGACGCGTCTCCAGATCCTGTTGCAGCGGCTGGCCGTTCAGGCAGGTGGAATTGGCGTTGCGGACGAGCCCGGTCCGGGGCGACACCGAGCCCGGGATGCCGATGCCAACCTGGGCCCGGTCACCCAGCGCCTCCTCCGCCGCCCGTACCAGGCCCAGGATGGCGTCCTGGGTCCCCGCATAATCCCCTTTTGGGGTCCAAACCCGCTGGCGCCAGAGTTCCTGGCCCTGGACATCCAGGGCCACTCCTTCGATCTTGGTCCCTCCCAGGTCAATGCCGACGCGGATCATGACTCAATGATGTCTGGGTGAGGGCCTGAAAGCAGTAGCCCGGCGCTGGGCCGGGCGGAGGGGGCTTAGACGCAACCCGTGGGCTTAGGCAGGCCGCCCCATTTGCAGATGAGCTTCATGGGCCCTTTCTTGAAAATATCGTAGAGTTCCTTGGTGGAAATATTGAGTTCCTTGGCGAATTTTCGGATGGGGGGGACAACGCCATCGTTTTCGTACCTGGCGCGGGCTTCGCGGATGTAACTCATGATCTGATCGTCGATCTCGAATTCATCGGCCTTAGCGAGTTGGATGGCGATTTCCTCGCTCCAGTCGTCACGATTGATGAGAAAACCTTCGCCGTCCACGGGAACGCTGACTGTCATTTAGTGCCTCCGGTTAATATTTGGCTGGAAAACCCTGGGATGTTAGAGCCTAAATTGGGATCTTGGCCACGGATTCCAATCCCGGGGCCTAGCAAGCCTCCGCTTGCGAGCCTGCTGTCATGATGGCGGGGCGGTACCCAGGGCGATCCTTAGGCGGCCCGCGCGGCGCGAGCGGCTTCGATGGCCTCCAGGACCCCATCCCAGAAGCGGAGGCGGGCGCAAAGCGCCTCCTCGGCGGCGGTTTCGGCCTCATTAATCTTGACGGGATCCTGGTCGCAGAGTATTTCCAACATGCGCAGTGATATAGGCCCGTGGAGCTGCCCATCGAGATGAATGTGGCGCTCCAGGTAATAGTGGAAGCTGGGGGCCTGATCCACCCCCATCCGGCTCAGCTCTATGAAGCGGCGGAACATGTCCGGGATTATCTGCTCGCGACCCAGGGCGAGGGCGGCGGCGACCTCGTGGGGTTTGTCGTCGCGGATGAAGGCGAAAGTGGTCTCGGAGAAATAGCGGGCGGGGAGGGGGACCAGGTCCGAATAGAGGGCCTCGTCAACGCCGCGCTGCCGCACCTGGTCGAGGAAACGGGTCGCCAGCTCGCCGTCGCCGCCGATCTCCGTCAAGGCCCTGACGTAGAGTTCGAAATGGCTGGCGTAGCCGGCCTCGCCGCCGCTGTGGGCAATATCCGACTCTTCCTCCAGGACCAACTGATTGATGAAATGCCGCAGCGCGGGGTCCCCCTGGGGCATCCAGGGGACCTGGGTGGGGGCCAGGTGCCGCTGCAGATACTTGACCAGGGACATGAAATCCCATACCGAGAAGAGGTGGTGCCCCATAAAGACCCTCAGGTCGTCACGGGTTTGCAGGGATGCGTAAATGGGATGACTGGCCAGCCTGTCCCGCAGGGGGAGCAGATGGTCGAGATTGAGTGCCGTCATGCTAATGTTCTCCGCAGGCCGCCCGAAACCGCCCGAAACCGCCCGGCAACCAGACTGGGATCCTGATCGGGACTGGATCGGGAAACAAGTTTCTCCGCGATCATAAGTAATTGCAAATATACCTTGGAGGTCCTGCCCCCCGGAAAAGATGGGGATGGGGGCCGAATCTGTTAAGCTTTTCGCCCGGTGATGCCGGTACCCGCCGGCCAAACACGTCTTGAACCTTGAGATGAACACCGCCTACCCCCTCGCCTTTGTGATCGGCTTACTCAGCGCTATGCATTGCTTAGGGATGTGTGGGGGCATCGCCGGGGCCCTGAGCCTCCTGCCCCCGGCGGGAAAACGCGCCGAATGGCCGGTTTTCCTCGGTTTCCTGCTGGCCTTCAACAGCGGCCGGGTCTTGAGCTATGCCCTGGCGGGGGCCCTGTTCGGCTCTCTCGGTGGCGCTCTCCTGGGCACGGGTCACCTCTGGCTCCATGATGGCTTGCGCTGGCTCGCAGCGCTGGTCATGGTCGGGGTCGGGCTCTCGATCGCGGGCTGGCTACCACGCCTGGACCGGATCGAACGCCTGGGCGAACCCTTGTGGCAACGTCTGGAGCCCCTGGGGCGGCGCTTGCTCCCCGTGGATTCCCTACCCAAGGCGACCCTTTATGGCGCCATTTGGGGCTGGCTCCCCTGCGGGCTGGTTTATACCATGCTCCTTGGCGCACCAGCCCAGGGGGGGCCTCTGGCGGGAGCCCTCTACATGGCCCTCTTCGGTCTCGGCACCTGGCCCGTCCTGATCGCCACCGGGCTTTTCGCGGGTCGCCTTCATCGCTTCGCGGGTGATGGGCTCCCACGGCTTCTGGCAGGCCTGTCGGTGGCTGGACTCGGGCTTTTTACCCTGACCTTCCAGGGCTACAATATGGGCGCAAATGGCTGATGCCTCCGAGGTCCATCTGGTTGCATTGAACCGAACCTGTTAATTCTTGGAAAAATCTGGTGGAACAGGTCATGACTGAATCCGGGCCCCAAAGACTGATCGGCGACGCGCCGGTTTTTCGCCGGCTCCTGAATGCCGCCCGACTCGTGGCGGCCACGGAGGCCAGCCTGCTCCTGATGGGCGAGGACGGGACTGGCAAGGAATCCCTGGCGCGAGAGATTCACCGGCTCGGTACCCGGCGGGAGGGTCCCTTTGCGGTGGTGCGGGTCGCCGGTCTGACCCAGGAGGATACCGTGGTGGCCCTGGACGGGGCCTTTTTCGCGGCCCGAGGCGGCAGCCTCTTTGTGGATCAGGTAGGGGAACTCACCGCCAGTGGTCAGGCACGCCTCCTGCGCTGGCTGGAGGGGCTGGCGGAAGAGGTGCGGGTCATGGCCGCCAGTCGCCAGGATCTTTGGGATCTGGTGCGCGTCGGTAGCTTTCGGGATGACCTCTATTATCGATTGTGCGTTGTTCCCCTCGAATTGCCACCCTTGCGGGAGCGCATCCAGGACATTGGGCCCCTCCTGGAGCTTTTTTTGACCAGCGCCGCCTTGATCCACGGAGTTGCCCGACCCCGGTTTTCCCTCACCGCCCAGCGCCAATTGCGTCGCTATGCCTGGCCGGGCAACCTCCGCGAGTTGCGCAACTTCTGCGAACGCATGGTCATCCTCTGTCCAGGTCGCGATCTGGGGCCCGACAACCTGCCCCCGGAGATCCGCCAGGGCGGCGTGGTCGGGGAGGATGGTCCTGGCTTTAAGCTCCCGGCCTCTGGCATCAAGCTGCAGGATTTGGAGATCGACGTCATCCGCCAGGCCCTCGCGCTGTCGGGAGGCAACAAGAGCCGCGCCGCCCGCCTGCTCGGTCTGACCCGAGATACCCTGCTCTATCGCCTGAACAAGTACCTGATCCGCGCCTAAGCCCCGCTAGCCGCCCCTGGCCTGGCGGAGGCGCCCGAAGGCAGGGACACCGCCCCGCCTAATTGATTGAACCCGTGATGGGGCAGTCGGCCATGCCGTCGAAAATGGATTTGAGGCCCTCGGAATTCAGGGAGCCATGTACCTCGGTCTCCAGGTATTCCTGCTTGTTGGCCTCGGACTCGAAGTAGATCTTGATGCTACTGTCGCCGCTGCCCTCGATGATGAAGGGGGCCTCTTCCAGGTTCGTAACATCGTTGAGGGTGATGGGGTCGCGGGTGAAGGTCATCATACTGGTGGATCTCCGTGTGGTTTTCTCGGGGCCCAGGGCCTGAGCGGTCCCTGGGATGGGTTGTGTACTCGGCGCTGGTCACGCCTGGGTCCGGTAAACCCAAGACTTAGGTATTTTGGGTATCAATGGCGCCTTTCCTGGTCGAGGGAGGTGCCTGGAAACCTTAGATGGGCAGGGCGCCGCGCCAGCCGGGCTTGGCCAGGAGCATCTGTACCGTGCCCAGGTCCCGCTCCCGGAACCCGCCCTCGCAATAACTGAGATAGAAGTGCCACATACGCAGGAAGCGTGTGTCGAAGCCGAGCCCCCGCACGGCATCGAGACGGCCGAGGAAGTTGTCCCGCCAGCGGGCCAGGGTCTCGGCATAGTGGGGGCCAATATCTTCCAGGTGGACGGTACGCAGATCGCAGGCCCGGGTCATGGCGCCGGCGAGGGCGGTCACGCTCGGCAGGAAGCCGCCCGGGAAGATGTGCTTCTGAATGAAATCGACCTCCTTGAGGGCCGCCTCGTAACGCTGGTCGGCGATGGTAATGGCCTGCAGCAGCATGGCCCCCGCCGGCTTGAGCAGCCGCCCGCACTGGCGGAAGTAGGTCTCCAGGTGCTCGGCGCCCACCGCCTCTACCATCTCGATGGAGACCAGCTTGTCGAATTGGCCCTGCTGATCCCGGTAGTCGCACAGGCGCACCTCGACGCGGTCCGCCAGTCCCGCCGCCGCGACCCGCTCCCGGGTCAGTGCCAACTGCTCTTGCGACAGGGTGAGGCTGGTTACCCGGCAACCGTGGCGGCCGGCGGCGTGGAGGGCGAAGCCACCCCAACCGGTGCCGATCTCCAGCACCTCATCCCCGGGCTTCAGCTCCAGTTTGCGGCAGATGCGCTCCAGCTTGGCGGTGGAGGCCTCCGCCAGGGTCATGTCCGGGCGTTCAAAGACCGCGCTGGAGTACATCAGAGTCTCGTCCAGCCAGAGGCGGTAGAAATCATTGCCCAAGTCGTAATGGGCGGCGATATTGCGGCGGCTACCGAGGCGGTCGTTGCGGCGGGCGCGATGCAGCAGGGCGCGCAGGGGGGCGGAGAGTCGGGCGAGCCCCCCTTCCATGTCCATCATCGCCGGCCGGTTGCGCAGCAGCAGGCATACCAGGCCGGTCAGATCCGCGCAATCCCAGTCGCCCGCCATGAAGGACTCGCCGGCGCCGACGGTGCCGCCAAAGGCCAGGGCCGGCCAGAAGGCGGGATGGCGTATCTCGACCTGAATCAGGGGTTCTCCGGTGCCAAAGCGCCAGTCGCGTCCGGCTTCGCGCACCAGGAGTTGGCCAGACCGGAGACGAGCCAGCTTGTCCAGGACCAACCGACGGGCCAGGGCCTGGAGGGCGGAGGCGCGCCGGGGCGCCGTCAGGGGGAGAAGGGCGGTAAGAATCTCTTCGTGCATGCGCTTACGCCTGGCCAGGCGCCTCCTTGGGGGGTTCGGGGGGCGGGTGGTCGATGATGGGCACGCCCTTGAGCCAGAGCCGGAGGGCTTGCCAGTGGATATTGAAGATGACCTGGAACGTCATGGCCGGGTAGCGCCAGAGGACCCGGGCCAGGCTGCGGCCGTCGATCTCCCGGCGCGCCAGTACCAGGGTTGCGTCGAGGATGTTCTCCGCCCCGCGCCGGTCGTCCATGTGGACCGTGAGGCGTTCCCTGGGTAGGTTCAGGTGCCAGTGGTATTCCATGTCCATGGGCAGGAAGGGCGAGACGTGCAGGCCCTTGGGGAAACGAAACTGGGGCTTCTGTGGTCGGCCCCGGTTGGCGCTCATGGGCAGCACATAATGGATACGCTCACCCCAAGGGGTGCTGGTCACCTCGCCGACCACCGTCTCCAAGGTCCGGCCGTCCGCGGCGTAGCAGTAGTAAAGGCTGATGGAGTTGAAACAATAGCCGAAGGTGCGCGGGTTGGTGAGGATGCGCACCGGGCCATCCGGACGCTCGCCCGTTTTGGCCGCCACCAGTTGGCGGATGGCCTCGTCCAGGGGCAGGGCCGGGTCGCCGCCGTAATCGGCGCGGCGGAACCAGACCAGGTTGGGGCCCCGGGTGGACCAGAGCCAGCGCCCCTTGAAGACCTGGTCCAACTCACCGAGGTCTAGCCAGAGCATGAAGAGCGGGTAGCGGAATTCATGCCGTTTGGGGGAATAGCGGCGGTGGCGCAGCCAGCCTTCGTAGAGGCAGCTTTCCATCAGGGGGTGCCCGTGGGGTAGGGGTTACCGGCCAAGGGCGCGGCCAGGGTCCTGGCGGCGGCGTAAGCCGCTAGCCCCCCGGTGGACGGCGGCGGGGATCCGTCGCGGGCCGATAGCGACCTGGCGGTTGTCTGGAAAGAGGCGCCGCGGGTCAAGGTCGTCGCCTCCGGCTGACGCTGGGTGTAGCCGGGGTTCATCCCTGGGCGCGGGGCGGATCCTGGCGGCAGGCCGAAATCCGCGCGGAAGTGGTCCAGCGCCGCCAGGGCGCTGACCAGGCCGTCCTCGTGGAAGCCGTTGCGCCACCAGGCGCCGCAATAATAGGTGCGGCCGGTGCCGTTGATCTCCCGCTGGCGGGTCTGGGCGGCGGCCCCCTCCAGTGTGAAGAGGGGGTGGTGATAGGGTACCCGCGCCAGCACCATAGCCGGGTCGATGCCCTCGCTGGCATTCAGGGTGACGCAGAAGGTCTCGGGGGCATCCAGCCCTTGCAGGATGTTCATGTCGTAGGTGAGGGCCAGACGCCCACCGGGGCCCTCGGGCATGAGGTAATTCCAGGCCGCCCAGGCCAGGGGCCGGCGCGGCAGCATGCGGGTATCGGTGTGCAGCACCGCTTCATTGGGCTGGTAAGGGATGGCGGCGAGAACCTCCCGCTCCGCCGGTCTGGGGTCCCCGAGCAGGGTCAGGGCCTGATCGCTGTGACAGGCCAGGAAAATGGCGTCGAAGGTCTCGGCGCCACCGGCGGGGCTGTGGAGTATGACCCGATCCTCTTGACGCTCGACGTGCGTCACCGGGCAGGCCAGTCGCACCCGCTCCCGGAAGGGAGCGACGAGGCGATCCACATAAGACCGGGAACCACCCCGGACGACCCGCCAGACGGGGCGATCCTTGACCGCCAGCAGGCCGTGGTTGAGGAAGAAGCGGATGAAGAAGCGCGCCGGGAAGCCCAGCATGAGTCTCGGGTCCGTGGACCAGATGGCGGCGCCCATGGGCAGGATGTAGTAATCCCTGAAGAGGCGGCCATAGGCGTTGGCGGTGAGGTAGTCGCCGAGACTGAGTTCGTTGCCTTCCTCCGCCAGGAGCTGGGGGGCCTCGCGATTGAAGCGCAGTATGTCCCGCAACATGCCCCAGAAGCGCGGCTTGAGCAGGTTGGCGCGTTGGGCGAAGAGGCTGTTGAGGGTAGCGCCATTGTATTCCAGGCCGCTGGGACCGCAGGAGACGCTAAAGCTCATGTCGCTGGCTTGGCTGGCCACCCCCAATTCGTCCAGTAGGGCGATGAAATTCGGGTAGGTCCAGTCGTTGAAGACGATGAAGCCGGTATCGATGCGGTAATCGCGCCCACCCAGGGTGATCTCATGGGTATGAACATGGCCGCCGACGTGGCTAGCCGCCTCGAAGAGGGTGATGTCATGCTCGGGGTGCAGGCGATGGGCGGCGGTGAGGCCGGCGATACCGCTGCCGACGATGGCGATCCTCACGGCTTGGCCTCCCAGCGCTGGGGCACGTCCCGCACCGCCGCCAACGGGTAGCCCAGGGCCAGGAGATGCTCATCCACCGCCTGGCGCTCGGCCGCGCTGATCTCGGGGGTGCGCGCCATAACCCAGACATAGTCCCGCTTCTCGCGGGAGATGACGGTGATGCGGTAGTCCGGTGTCAGGTAACTGATGCGGTAGTCGGCCTTGAAGGGCCAGAGGAACTGCATGCCCCAGATGGCGTTGCTCTGGGTGTCGGTGACATAGCCGGTGGGGGTCATCTTCTTGGGCTCGCCCTCGAAGCCTCCCTCGCGGAAGGTGAAGGTGGTGGCGATGCTGCCATCGGGGTTGATGGTGTATGACTCGATCGCGTTCCAGGCGTTGCGCTCTGGCCAGGTGGGGATGTGGGCGATGAGATACCAGTCGCCCATGAAGCGATCCAGATCCACCTGGGGAACCGTCGTCAGGGGTGGTAGGGTTGCGGATTGGCAACCGGCGAGCAGGCCGGCGCACAGGAAGCAGAGGAGACGTTTCATTATCAGGGCTCGCGAGTGTTTGGGCTGGCGGCGCCACCCAGGTCGGCAGTGCCGGTGGAGTCGGCGCTAGCCGGCCGGGGCGGCCAGGGGAAGAAGGCGCTGGTGCGGGCGATGTAGTCCCGGTAGGCGGGGCGGCGCTCACCTATATCCTGTTCCAGCAGGGCGACGCCGGAGACCTTGAGGAGCAGCACCGTCATCAGGAGGGGCGAAATCAGGGTCCAGGCCCCACCGGCGGCGAGGGCCACCAGCCAGACGCCCCACCAGACGCAGAACTCGCCGAAGTAGTTGGGGTGGCGGCTATAGCGCCAGAGGCCCCGATCCATGACCCGTCCGGCGTTGGACGGGTCGGCCTTGAAGCGCGCCAGTTGCTGGTCGGCGATGCCTTCGATGGCGATACCAAGGAGCCAGAGCCCGGCGCCGAGGTAATCCATCAAGCCCAGGGGTTGAGCGCCGGCCAGGGCCGCCATCAAAGGCCAGGCGACGATCCACGCCAGGGCCGCCTGGAGGCCGAACACCAGATAGAGGCTCTTGAATTCGAAATGGGGCTGGTTGCGGGCACGGATGGCCTGGTAGCGGTGGTCCTCGCCGTGGCCCCAGTTGCGCCAGGTGATATAGCCCGAGAGGCGGATCATCCAGAGGCTGGTTAGGAGCAGCACCAGGGTTTCCCGAGGACCGGTCTGGGGCGCAGCGAGGGCATAGACCCAGGCCCCAAGGGTGATTATCACCGCCCAGAGGCTATCGACGATGCTGACGTTACGCAGGGCCAGGCTCGCCAGCCAGGTCGCCACGCCGGCAACCGCCATCCAGGCCAGGGCCAGGAAGGCGATGTCCCAGGCAAAGGGGTGATTCATGGGGCTCTCCTCCGTACCTTCTGGCTCCCTTCCCCCCGGTGGGGGAGGGTTGGGCTCCGCACTTTCTGGCCCCATCCCCCCTGGTGGGGGAGGGTTGGGGGGAGGGGGGGGTCGCTGATGGGCGCGCTCAGCAAGCGGGCCAGGGCCAGCAGGAGCGGAGTCAGGATGCCCCAGCCCAGGGCCAGGGCGACGAGGCCGGCGGTGGGGTCGAGAAAGCTCATGGCCCCCAGTTCGCCGCCTCCCCAGTAGGCAGAGGGTCCCCCCACCAGCCCCAGCAGTGCGGCCAGCCAGGGTCGGGTTTGCAGGCTGACCAGGGAGACGTTGAGGGTGGTGGCGAAATTGGCCCAGAGCGCCGTCATCCAGAGGGGCGGCAGTCCCGGGCCAAGGCCACTCGCCAGGTCGCCGCCACTGAAGCTGACCCAGCCGCTGACCAGCAGGAGGCTGTCGAAAAGGAAACCGATCAGGGCCGCCAGGCCAATAAGGAGGGCCTCCGAGCCCAGGGGCCGGACCCGACCCAGGTGCCAGGCCAGGAGTAGGGCCACGACCCCAAGACCGAGTTCCGGCCGGCCCTGGGCCGCCGTCAGCACCAGTGCCCACCAGCCTGCCTGGAAGGCCACCAGATTCAGGACCCAGGAGGGCTGGTCCCGGCCCGGGGCCGGGGAGGAGGGCGAAGCGCCAATGTCGGTCATGCCGCTAGCTCCCGCCGTTCGAAGAGGTAATGGCTTACCCACCAGCTCTGGCCCCGGTCGTAGGCGAAGGTCTCGGCGACGGCGAGAAAAAAGAGGCGCCAGCGTTGGCACCAGAGCGCGGCCTGGTCCGGGCCATAGGCAGCGGCGAGGATGGGCAGAATGGCGGTCCGGCGCTGGTCCAGGTTGGCCAGCCAGGCGTTGGCGGTCCGCTCGTAGTGCTGCCCGGACCAGCGCCACTGGTCGAGTAGGCGCAAAGAGTCCTGGAAGCGCAGGGGCAGGGCATCGCTGGGCATGATGCCGCCCGAGAAGAAGTACCGGCTCATCCAGTCGTCGTCGCCCTGATCCTCGAAGGGGTAGGGCCGGTCGCGATGACAGAAGATGTGCATGAAGAAGCGCCCACCCGGGTGCAGCCAGCCCTGGATGCGCTGGAAGAGGGTGCCCCAGTTGCGCATGTGCTCGAACATCTCCACCGACACCACCCGGTCAAAGCGGCCCTCGGTGTCGAAATCGTTCATATCGGCGGTGATGACCTGGATGTTGGTCAGGTCGCGTTGGACGGCGAGGTCCTCGATGTGCTGGCGCTGGGCGCGGGAGTTGGAAACGGCGGTGATGTGGGCCGTCGGATAATGCTCCCCCAGCCAGAGGGTCAGGCTGCCCCAGCCGCAGCCTAATTCGAGGATAGCCTGGCCATCCGCCACGCCGGCTCGCTCGCAGGTCAGGGCCAGGGCGGCGGTCTCGGCGGCCGCCAGGTCCGTTACTCCCGGGGGCCAGTAGCAGCAACTGTATTTGCGGCGCGGCCCCAGCACCTGGTCGAAAAAGGCGGCGGGCACCTCGTAATGTTGGGCATTGGCCAGTTCGGGTAGGGGGGCGATGGGGGATTCGGCCATGGCGTCGATGAAGGCCCGCGACGCGGTAGCCGTCGCTTCGCCATCAGCGGCGGCGATCTCCTCCAGGCGGCGGCGGCACAGCCAGCGGATGCCCTGGCGTATCAGCCGGTCGGGTACATAGCCCTGTTCCACCCAGTCGATGGCAATGCGCGCGGGGGCAATCATGGGTTTCTCGGACTCCTTAACTCGCCTTGCGATAGCTTTTCTGATAAGTGGCACCAATGCGCTTGAGGGCGTCAGAGGCGTCCCGGCCGACGCAGACCTCGATCAAAATCAGGAAGTTGGGGCTGGCCAGGGCCTCCGTCAGGGCCTCCTCCAGTTCGCCCTCGGTGCTCACCAGGAAGCTGATGGCGCCATCCCCGAAAATATAGGGCAGTTCCGCGTAACGCCAAGGCTGCAGGTCGTTGTAGATCTGATCCTGGTGCAGATAGCGCTCGATCAGGTAGCCGTCGTTGTTGACCAGCAGGATGATGGGCCGGCAGCCCTGGCGCAGCAGGGTCGAGACCTCCTGGGCCGTCATCTGAAAGGCGCCATCGCCCACCAGGACCACGGGTCGCTTGTCCGGTCGCGCCAGGGAGACGCCCAGGGCGGCGGGCGTGGCGTAACCGATGGACATGTAATAGGCCTGGGTCAGGAAGTTGTCGGCCTCCTCGATGTGCATCTCGCCCACGGCGCAGATGACGTCGCCAATATCGGAGACCAGGATCATGGAGTCGTCCAGGAACTGTTCCACCCGCTGATAGAATCGCCCCGCGGACAGGGGCTGGTCGGCCTCCGCCACATAGGAGAGGACCTGGGCGCTGGGGCGGACCGGGTGGGAGTCGAGAAAGCGGCGGGGGTGCGCTCGCTCCGCCAGGCCCTGGACCAGGTCCGCCAACTGGACCCCCGGGTAAAGGTGCTGGCCGATACGCACCTGGTCGAGGTTGGCGCGTACCAAGCCTGGCTGGGCCAGCTTGGAGGTGTAGAGGCCCGTGTCCCAGTCGGTGAGCCAGACGCCGAGTTCGATCAGACAGTCGGACTCCTCGATCTGGGCGCGGGTCTCGGGGCGGCTCATGCCCCCTTGATAAATACCCAAGCACTGGGGATGCAACTCCGGCAGGCAGCCCTTGGCACTGACAGTCATGGCGTAGGGCAGTTCAATCCGCTCGATCAGTTGCAGCACCGCCGTGCCTAAACCAAAGCGGGCGATCTCGGTGCCCACCAGGATCGCCGGATTCTTCGCCTTGTCCAGATGCGCCACCACCTCCGCCACGCACTCATCCAGGGTCAGGGGTTCGGAGATCTTCTCGACCTGGAAAGAGATGGGCGCCGGCCGCCGGCAGGGCATTTGCGCCACGTCCATGGGCAATTCCAGATAGACAGGCCGCTTCCAGGACAGGCACTGGGTCAGAACCCGGTCGATGTCGTCCGGGGCCGATTGGGGGCCGGAGAGCAGGGCACAGTCCACCGTCAGTTTGCGGTAGATGGCGAGCTGCATTTCGTGGTCTCCCGCCAGGTGGTGGACCAGGGCGCCGCTCTGGCGTCGGGCCATGGCCGGGGCGCCGCTGATGATGACCAGGGGGACATGCTCCGCGTAGGCCCCCGCCACCGCGTTCAGGATGCTGAAGCCGCCCACGGCATAGGTGACGACCGCCAATCCCGCGCCCTTGACCCGGGCGTAGCCATCGGCGGCGTAGCCCGCGTTCAGTTCATTGCAGTTGCCAACCCAGGCGATGGGGCTGGTCACCAGGTGATCGAGAAAGTCGAGGGTGTAGTCGCCGGGCACCCCGAAGGCGTGTTCGATCCCGATCTCCTGGAGTCGTTGGATGAGGTAATCGGAAACCGTAAAGGGGGCGGCGGGCGCGGTCATGTCAGGGCTTCGGGGGTTAGGGATGGAGGGCGGGTGTTAGTGATCAAAATATGAGGGGCAACCAGGGGCCAATCCTAGTGTTTGGCACCCAGGGCTTGGGCCCGGGCCAGGGTGGCGGGGTCGCCGCCGGTAACCCGCTCCCAGCCCTGGAGGTGTCGCTCGATCAGATCGCGCAGGAAGCGGATGTGCCCCGCGCCGTCATTGAGGCAGGGGATGTACTGGTAAGATACGCCACCCGCCGCCAGGAAATGGTCGCGGTTTTCCATGGCGACCTCCTCCAGGGTCTCCAGACAGTCGGCGCTGAAGCCGGGGCATACCACCTGGACGCGGCGGATGCCCTGGGCGGGCAGGGCTTTCAGGCTCTCGTCTGTGTAGGGCTTGAGCCAGGCCTTGACCCCCAGACGACTCTGGAAGGTGACGGCGTAATCATGGGCCGTCAGGTTCAGGCTTTCGGCCAGGAGCCGCGCGGTCTTCTGACAGTGGCAGTAATAGGGATCACCCGCGTCAAAGTAGGCCTGGGGCAGGCCATGGAAGGACATGATGAGCCGCTCCGGACGGCCATGGGCCTCCTGAAAGGCCTGTACCGAATCCGCCAGGGCCTGGATGTAGCCGGCATCGTCGTGATATTGGTTCACGAAGCGCAGTTCCGGTATCCAGCGCCAGCCGCGGAGCCGGGCGGTCACGGCGTCGAAGACACTGGCGGTGGTGCTGCCCGAGTATTGGGGATACAGCGGCAGCACCAGGATGCGCCGCGCCCCGGCCCGGCGCAGGGCCTCCAGACCCTTGGCGATGGAGGGGTTGCCGTAGCGCATGGCCAGTTCCACCCGGATATCCGGGCCCAGGGCCTCGGCCAGTCGCTGGTGCTGCGCCCGGGAGATGGCCAGTAGGGGCGAACCCTGCTCGCTCCAGACGCTGGCGTAGGCGTGGGCCGATCGCCGAGGGCGGGTGTTGAGAATGATACCGTTCAGAATCAGCCACCAGAGAGGCCTGGACATCTCCACGACGCGGGGGTCCCAGAGGAACTCCTTCAGGTAGCGCCGCACCGAGACCCGATCCGGACCATCCGGGGTGCCCAGATTAGCCAGCAGTATGCCGGTGCTGGCCACCTGGTCATGGGGGTAATCGGGCTCCGAGAGGTATTTCATCACGGTTGGGACTCCAGGGGATTAATGCTCAGGTCGGCGCCGGGCCCAAGCCGCGAAGAGGGGATCGGACAGCTCCAGCTCGCCGGCGCGGGCATCGTCCTCGGGCCGGGGCAAGCCGCGGCGGCTGAAGGTATTGAAGTGGTCCAGGCGCTCATCTCTCATCAGGCTGGCCAGGACGTATCCCAGGCGTTCGAAGGGATGAATCTCGGTCCAGACCTGGATGGCCTTGGTTGGAAACCAGCGATCGGAAAAGGTAATGATACAGTAACCGCCTGGCTTCAACACCCGGGCGATCTCCGCCACCATCCGCTGGGGTTGGGTCAGATATTCGAAGGAAGCGGTGCAGACCACGGCGTCGAATTGGGCCTTGGCGAAGGGCAGGCTCGGCTCCTGGTTCAGGTCCCGGATGACCCGCTCGGCCAGGCGCGGGTTGGCCTCCAGTTCGGCGCGGTTCATGCCCAGCCCCGTGACCTGGCAGGAGGGATCGAGGCGATCCAGATGGGAGACCCAGCTCGACATGAGGTCCAGGACTTGGCCCCCCGGGGGGATCAGCGAGCCGTAGAGCCGCTCGATTTGGTCGCGGCAATGACTGTCAAGGTGGTGGACCAGGCGGGTGCGTTCGTAGAAGACCTCGTCCATGCGGCTATCCAGGCGGCCCAGGGCCTCGGGATACCAGAAATCACTGGTCCCGGCGGGCAGGGGCAGTTGCATCCCGGGTCCTTCGCCCGCCGCGAGCAGGGCGATATCGTTACAGATGCCGCCATGCTCCTCGCCGGCCTGCCAGCTACCCAGGACCCTGACCCCGAGCCGCACGGGTACCGCCGCCAGAGGATGGCGGCTGTCGATGCCGATCCGCTGCTCCGACAGTCCCGTGACCCGTAAGGGCCGGCGGTCCTCGGAAAAGAGCCCCCGCTGGCCGGCCATGAAGCCCCGGGGATAGAAACGCCCCAGGCGCGGCTCCAGGTCGCGGCGCGCGATCTTGCGGGTGCGGAAGGCAGCGCGGGGGGCGGTGAAACATTCCCCCTCCTGATAATCCGTGAGGGTGCCGGGCCCGAAGACGGCCTCGACCCGTTCGCCAACCGGGAGTCCCATGAGTACCCTGTCCAGGGCGCCAGGAAAGTAATCTCGCCAGAGGTTGGACTTGCGGATGACGCGGCTGTCACGGCAGGTCACGTCGCCGGTCTCGAACTGGAGGTCCAGTTCCAACTCCATCAGTGCCCCCGGCGCCACGCGCTCAAGCGCGCGCTCGGCAATCTGGCCGCTTTCGAACGGGGGTAACGCAAGGTGGTTCAGGCTGATCATGGCGGCTACCTATCGCGTATCAGGTTTGTACAAATATTGTATAATTATGGTATAACAATTTGGCGCGTCACGGCAAGCCCTCCCGGCGATCATATTTCTCGCCGGGGTGACAGGGGTTGGCTGGGCGTGCCTATCCACCGGGGCTGAGGCCCCAATGGGTCAAAGGCTGGAACAGGAAAGGATTATGAGTGAGGGCTTGGTGGGCGAGAACGGCGAGCGGGAGGGGCTCCGGCAGGGTCTCTATCCGATCCGCACCGTCTCCCGCCTCACGGGTGTCCCGGCGGTGACCCTGCGGGCTTGGGAGCGGCGTCACCGTCTGATCAGCCCTACCCGCACCGACAAGGGCCATCGGCTCTATACCGAGGCCGAGGTGGAGCGTATCCGGCAGGTCCTGGCGCTACTCGATCGGGGGGTGGCGGTGGGGCAAGCTGGCTTGCTCCTGGAGCCCGTGACCCGCGAGGACGCCGTGGCCGCGCCGACCCGGGTCAGGCTGAGTCTGGCGGAGGCTCCCCCCCAGGACAGGAGTCCGGCTGGGGATCCCTGGCCGCGCTATCTGCAGGCCATGCTGGAAGGGACGCGCCGCTTCGACGCCGCTGCCTTGGAGGCCATTTATAGCGACGCCCTGTCGCTTTATCCGATTGACCAGGTTTCCCGGCACCTCACCCGCCCGCTGTTGGAGCGCCTGGGCGCCGAATGGCCCGACCAGGAGGCCAGCATCGCCCGGGAGCACTTCTTCTCGAATTTCCTGCGTAATAAGCTGGGAGCCCGCTTCCATCATCTGAACGCCCTGTCCCAGGGGCCCCGCCTGGTTGCCGCCTGCCCGTCCGGGGAGCATCATGAACTGGGGCTGCTCCAGTTCGCCCTGATCGCCGCCGGTCAGGGCTACCGCCTGGTCATGCTCGGGGCCGATGTCCCCGAGGCGGAGATTGCCGCCGCCGTTCACATTGCCGCCGGGCGGGCGGTGGTCCTCTCTCTTTCCGCCCGGGCCGAGCCGGAGACCCTGGCGCGACAAGTCGCGACCCTGGTCGCCTTGACGTCCGTGCCCGTCCTGGTGGGCGGTGCCGCCGCGGATCTCTGGCCCCAGCATATCCAGGCGGCCGGCGCCCGGGTCCTGGGCACGGATTTCGACCTGGCGCTGCGGCGCCTGGGCGAATGCCTGGGGTCGCCCTAGGCGACGCGGCGATTTAGGTTTTCAGCACCCTCGGACATCCAGGAGTCCCATGTCAGCGCCTCCCGTCATCCTTTGGTATCGCGACGATTTGCGCCTTGCCGACCACGCCCCCCTTCTGGCGGCGGTGGCGAGTGGCGCCCCCATCATCCCCCTCTATATCCTCGACGAGGCGAACCCGGGGAGATGGCGGCCCGGCGGTGCCAGTCGCTGGTGGCTGCATCACAGCCTGGCCGCCCTGACCGCGGATCTGGAGGGACTGGGCAGCCGCCTGGTCATCCGGAGTGGCGACAGCCTGGAGGTCATCACCACCCTGGCCCGCCAGCATCAGGCCCGGGCCCTCTATTTCCACCGCAGCCATGAGCCCGCCCAGGCGGCCCTGGAGGAGCGCCTCTGGCGGGAACTGGGCGAGAGCCTGGAGATACGGCGTTTTCGCGGCCGCCTGCTCCAGGAGCCTGAGCAGGTCCGTACCGGTGCGGGGGACCCCTTCCGGGTCTTCACCCCCTTCTGGAAGGCCTGCCTGCGGCTCCCGGAGCCGGAGGCCCCGTTGCCCGCCCCCGCCCGTCTGGCACCACCCCCACCCGAGGTTACCGGTTTGGCGCTGGAGAGCCTCCCGCTTTTGCCTGGGACGCCCGACTGGGCCGTCGGCCTGCGGGAGCAGTGGCGGCCGGGAGAGGCCGGCGCCGGCTGGCGCCTGGAGACCTTTTGCGAGGAGGCCCTGCGGGGCTATGCCGAGGGCCGCGACCAGCCGGGCCGGTCGGGTACCTCCCGACTCTCCCCCCATCTGCACTTTGGCGAGATCTCGCCGCGCCAGGTCTGGCAGGCTGTGCGCGGGGTACAGGCCACCCTGGCCGCCACCACTCGGGGCGGCGACGCCTTCCTGCGGGAACTGGGCTGGCGCGACTTCTGTCATCATCTGCTCCATCACTGGCCCCAACTCCCGGAGCAGCCCTTCAACCCGCGTTTCGCGGATTTTCCCTGGCGCGAAGACGGTGAGGCCTTCAGGGCCTGGACCCGGGGGCAGACCGGCTATCCCCTAGTCGATGCCGGCATGCGGGAACTCTGGCACACCGGCTGGATGCACAACCGGGTGCGCATGGTTGCCGCCTCCTTCCTGGTCAAGCACCTGCTGGTGCCCTGGCAACAGGGCCAGGACTGGTTCTGGGACACCCTGGTGGACGCGGATCTCGCCAATAATGCCGGCGGTTGGCAATGGGTCGCCGGCTGCGGCGCCGATGCCGCCCCCTATTTCCGGATCTTTAACCCCGTCCTCCAGGGTCAGAAATTCGACCCCGGCGGTGACTATGCCCGCCGCTGGCTGCCGGAATTGCGCCGCTTGTCCGATAAGGATATTTACGCCCCCTTCGCCGCCAACCCGGCCAGCCTCGCCGCCGCCGGCGTCCGCCTCGGGGTGGACTACCCCGAGCCTTTGGTGGTACATGATTTCGCCCGCCGTAGGGCTTTGGGGGCACTGGGTACCCTAAAGAGTGCGTGATCCGCCGTGGAACTCTCCCACTCAAGGATCTTTAACTCGGATAGTAGCCTCTCGGGGGCTATATCTTGTTCATTTGGCCATGTCACCGCCCCAAATGAAATGTAAACTTGATTGAAGTAATTGATGCTCTTCAGCTCTTTAAATATACCTTTATTAAGATAAGGCTTCATATCGAATATTCCTTTTCTACCATCCTGAAGCTCAACATAAATTCGAAAATCTTCAAGAGGCCGGACAACCGTGGCGTCCCAATACATAGATCACCTCATAGCGGCGCAATTTTGTAAGGCTTTTCCTCGTTAATAGCCAACTCCCAATCAGCCATCAATTCATCTCTGTGAAGCTCGATCCAAGCCTGTACGAGACGGAGTTGCTTCCTCGGTAACTCGCCTGCTAAAACCTCCCCATCCGCTATGTCCATGGAAGCCTCGTATTCGGCATACTTGGCATGAATATGGGGTAAATTATGCTGAATATTATCAAGAAGGTACATCTTGATGATGATTCCGTAAAACATCGATATTATCGGCATGACCAATTCTCAAGCTGGATAATGAGTCAAATATAACCGAACCTTAAGGTTGCGGCAGGTAGGGTACGAGATTACCTCTGCCATAGGGACGTCGGTTCCCCGGCGCTCTAGCGCAGGCCCGGACCTGGGGGTTTCCCGCACTCGGTTCTTCGGATGTTCCCGCTTCTCCCAAGCAAACTTAAACGCTTTTCCCGGCACTGGGCAAGCGGAATTGCCGCCCGCGCGCCTGGCCTCTCCCTCACGCTCCCTAGACCCGAAGTTCGGCGGCGTCCCGCCAACTTCGTCGCCCTAGCCCGGTAACGCGTGGGCCCGGGGGTGCGGTCACCCTCAGCCGTTCGAGTAGCACTTCGGACAGGGATAGCCGATGAAGGTGTCGATTTTCGGTCGCGCGACTCCTTGGCCGGCCGAGGTATTTGTTAGGATTCCGCGAAATTCCTCTGACCAGACCCCAATAATCCCGGTTCATGCTGCTACTATTCAGTTCCCGGAGGTCGGCGGATCTGGCCTTGGCCAGTTCACCGGGATATCTGGCAAGGATGCCGCCCCGTGACCCGGCTGGGGATGGGGCTGGCAGGTGTGAAACGCCCCCATCCATCCTAAAATATTGAGACAACCTGGCGTGGTCCCAGTCCAGGTCAACAGACCGGAGAATCAAGAAAATGAAAGTCAGCCTGATCGGTGGCACCGGATTTGTCGGCTCCCATATCGTCCCGGCGCTGATCGCTGCCGGACATGTGCCGCGCCTCTTGATGCGTAAACCCGAGAGCGGGCAGGGCCTACCGCTGGATCGCTGCGAGGTGGTCTTGGGCGATGTGGAGGACCTGGGGGCGGTGACCCAGTGCGTCACGGGCGCCGACGCCGTCATCTATTTGATTGGATTACTGCGGGAATTTCCATCCCGTGGGATCAGTTTCGAGGGGCTCCAGTCGCGTGGCGTCGCCCTGACCCTCTCGGCCTGCAACCTGAAGGGCGTCGGGCGCTTCCTGCTCATGAGCGCCAATGGCGTCAAGCCGGATGGTACCGCCTACCAAAGCACCAAGTTTCGGGCGGAGGAGGCGGTCAAGGCCTCGGGTTTGCGCTGGACCATCTTCCGGCCCTCCGTCATCTTCGGCAGGCCCCAGGGGCGGATGGAGTTCTGTACCCAGTTGCGCCGGGACATCATCGATACTCCGCTCCCGGCGCCGCTCTTCTACCCGGGCCTCTTGCCCATGGGGGCTGGTAGTTTCCAGCTCGCCCCCGTGGCGGTGGAGGACGTGGCTCAGGCCTACGTCCGGGCCCTCGCCAAGCCGGAGACCGAGGGTCGTACCTTCGAACTGTGCGGGCCGGAACCGAAAAGCTGGCGGGAGATTCTGGAGACCATCGCCGCCGCGGTGGGTAAGCACAAAATGATGCTGCCGGCGCCCGCCCTGGGGGTCAAGACGGCCGCCGCTTTGTTCGATCGCTTCCCCTGGTTTCCCATCACGCGGGACCAGATCACCATGCTGCTGGAAGGCAATGTCTGCGCGGAGGCGAGCGCCTACCCCCTGTTAGGCATCCAGCCCCAGGCCTTCACCGTCGCCAGCCTGGAATATCTGAAAGAAAACTGACAGCTGCCGGCGATCTGGGTCATGGCGGCGATTCGCGGGGCGTGCCGCCGGCCTCCTTTAATTTCACCAATGATCGGCGGCGTACCCTGGGGTGTGCCCCGGCAGACACCCTGGAGAGGGGTTGGAGCGACCTTGTCGAAATCGAAACGCAAACCCCTGCCGGCGGAACCCGTCGAGGTAATGATCGAGTCCCTGACCCACGAGGGCCGGGGGCTGGCCCGGGTCGAGGGCAAGGCCGTCTTTGTCGATGGCGCCCTAGCGGGGGAGCGGGTTCGCTTCCGCTACACCCGGCTGCAGCGCCATTTCGACGAGGGTCGGGTGGTGGAGGTGCTGGAGCCCTCGCCCCAGCGCGTGACACCCCTCTGTTCCCACTTTGGGGTCTGCGGCGGTTGCAGCCTGCAACATCAGGCCCCGGAGGCCCAGATTGCCATGAAGCAGGAGATCCTGGCGGATGTGCTGCGTCGCATCGGCGGGGTCGCGCCGGAGCGCTGGCTGCCACCCTTGGCGGCGGGGCATTGGGGCTATCGCCGCAAGGCGCGGGTGGGGGTCCGCTATGTGGCCAAGAAGGGTAAAACCCTGGTGGGCTTTCGTGAGCGGGGCTCGGGCTTTCTCGCCGACTTGACGCGTTGCGAGGTACTGCACCCGGATGTGGGTGAGCGGATCCAGGCCCTGGCCGAACTGGTGGACGGGCTGAGCATCCGCGACCAGGTGCCGCAGATCGAGATCGCCAAGGGCGAGGGGCCCTGTGTCCTGGTGTTTCGGGTGCTGGCGGCCCCCTCCGCGGCGGACCTGGCGCGTTTGGAGACCTTTGCCGCCGCGCATGAGGTGCGGGTCTATCTTCAGGACGGCGGCCTCGAGACCATCCGCCCCCTGCCGGGCCAGGCGGTCGATCTGCATTACCGCCTGCCGGACTTCGGGGTCCAGATCCACTTCGAGCCCTCCGACTTCACCCAGGTCAATCTGGAACTGAACCGCCTCATGGTGCGGCGGGCGGTGGACCTCCTCGACCCAGGTCCCGAGGAACGGGTGCTGGATCTCTTCTGTGGTCTGGGCAATTTTACCCTGCCCCTGGCGCGGCGCGCGGGTGGGGTCGTGGGTGTGGAGGGTGACGCCGGCCTGGTTGAGCGCGCCCGGCGCAATGCCCAGGCTAACGGCATCGAGAACGCGACTTTTCAGGTCGCCGACCTTTATAGCGCCAACGTCGCCATGCCCTGGGCTGGCGACCGTTTCGACAAGGCCCTGCTGGACCCGCCCCGGGCCGGCGCCCTGCAAGTTCTGGATTATCTGCCAGCCTTGGGCGTCCGGCGGCTGGTCTATGTCTCCTGTTTTCCCGCCACCCTGGCCCGCGACGCCGAGCGCCTGGTGAAGGGCCTCGGCTATCGCCTGCTGGAGGCGGGGGCCATGGATATGTTCCCGCACACCGCCCATCTGGAGTCCATGGCGGTGTTCGAGCGGCCCTGATGCCGACACCAGCAGGCCGGCGACGGTCTTGGTGGTAGCCGTCCCTTTTCTTCACCTCCATCCACAACATCCGGAGTTTGTCTGAATCATGCCCGTTGAAATAGAGCGCAAGTTTCTGGTCGAAGGCGATGCCTGGCGTGGCCAGGTGGCCTCCGAGTCCCACATCATGCAGGGTTATCTCGCCAGTAGCCCGGAGGTGACGGTGCGGGTCAGGGTCAAGGGCGATCAGGCCTTTCTGACCATCAAGGGGGAGTCGCGGGGCGTGACGCGCAGTGAATACGAATACCCCATCCCGGTGGTGGATGCGGAGGAGATGCTCCGCGATCTGGCGGTCCTGCCACCCATCGACAAGGTCCGCCACCGCATCCCCCTCAATGGGCATGTCTGGGAGCTGGATGTCTTCGCCGGCGAGAACGCGGGTCTGGTGATGGCGGAGATCGAGTTGTCGGCGGAAGACGAGGCCTTTGTCATGCCCGATTGGGCGGGCCAGGAGGTTTCGGATGATACCCGCTACTTCAACGTCAATCTGGCCAAGAATCCCTATCGGCGTTGGTGATATCGTTCTGGCGGCGGCTCGCCAGGGGTCGCGGCCATGCGCCGCCGCCCCGTCCTGGGCTGGCCTGCCTGCTGGTCCTGGCGGTGGTTGGCTGCGGGTGCGAGGCCGGCGACCTCCCCATCCGCATGGGCCTGGCCGGCCCCCCCCGTAACCTGGACCCGCGGCTGGCCACCGATGCCACCTCCGAGCGGGTCAATCGCCTCCTCTATCGCCGACTGACGACCTTCGACTCCGAGTCCCTACCCTCGCCCGAACTGGCGCGCTGGGACGCGCTGTCGCCCACCCATTACCGCTTCACCCTGGGGGCGGAGGGGCGAGACTTCAGCGACGGTAGCCGCTTGACCAGCGCGGACGTCAAGGCCACCTTTGACTCGGTGCGGGACCCGGCGACCGCCTCCCCCCACCGGGCTACTCTGGCGACCATCGCCGAGATCACCACCGAGGGACCGGATCTTCTGGACTTCCATCTACGCGAGCCCGATCCCCTCTTTCCCGCCTATCTGGGCATGGGCATCCTGCCGGCGGCCCTGATCCAATCCGGTCATCCCTTTGCGGAGGCGCCGGTGGGCAGCGGGCCCCTGCGCTTCGAATCCTGGCCCCAGCCAGGCCGGCTGGTCCTGAGGCGCCAGCGGGATGGGCAAGTCCTGGAACTGCTGGCGGTCAAGGACCCCAATGTCCGGGTCATGAAGCTGCTGCGCGGCGAGATCGATCTGTTGCAGAACGACCTCTCGCCGGAGTTGATCGGCTTTCTGCGCGGTCGGGACGAGGTCCGGGTGGAACGGGCGCCCGGGGTCAATTTCTCCTATCTCGGCTTCAATTTGGAGGACCCGGTGACGGGGCTGCCTCAGGTGCGTCAGGCCCTGGCGCACGCTATCGACCGCGATGAGATCCTGCGCTACCTCCTCCAGGGCGACGGCCGCCTGGCGACAGGCCTGTTCCCGCCGGAACACTGGGCCGCCAGCCGGGATCTCCCCTCCCCCATCTTTGACCCGGACCGTGCCCGCGCCTTGCTGGCGGAGGTCGGCTATGGTCCGGAACGGCCCCTGCACCTGAGCTACAAGACCTCCAGCGACCCCTTTCGCATCCGCTTCGCCACCATCATCCAGGCCCAGTTGGCGCGGGTGGGCATCGAGGCGCGCATCCAGAGCTACGACTGGGGGACCTTCTTTGGCGACATCAAGGCCGGTCGTTTTCAGCTCTATGGCCTGACCTGGGTCGGCATCCGCACCCCGAACATCTTCCGCTACGTCTTCCATAGTGCCTCGGCGCCGCCGGAGGGGGCCAATCGGGGGCGTTACCGCAACCCAGAGGTTGATCGCCTGATCGAGACCGCCCATGCCGAGCCGGACCTGGGGCGGCAGGCGGTGCTTTATCGCCAGGTCCAGGCCCTCATCCTCGCGGACCTGCCCTATATCCCCCTCTGGTACGAGGACCAGTTTTACGCGGCCCGCCGCGAGGTTCGGGGCTACCAACTGGCGCCGGATGGCAACTATGACGCCCTAATGGCGGTCGAACTGGCCGGAGAGACCCTCCCGCGGGCTGGGGTGAAATAGCCCGACTTGTCGCCCCATGCCGTTTTGGCGGGGTCGCGCTAGCCGTCGCGGTTGCCAGCAAGTACCCGGATGGCGGAGATTTTGCATTCCGGAACGTCCCGCCCCCATGGCGGTTGCTCAGGTTGCGGATTCCATGGACAATTGGAGCAACTTCAGCCAGGGTAGCCACCGTGATCGATCCGGAAGGTTTTCGCCCAAACGTGGGCATCATTCTGTGCAACGCCGAGCGCCAGTTGTTCTGGGGCCGGCGTATTGGTCAGAATGCCTGGCAGTTTCCCCAGGGTGGCATTCGCACCGAGGAATCCCCGCTGGATGCCATGTTTCGCGAACTGGAGGAGGAGGTTGGGCTCCAGCGCCATCAGGTGACCCTGCTGGGCAGCACCCGGGGCTGGTTGCGCTATCGCCTCCCCAAGCGCTTTATCCGCCACCATTGCGGCCCCGTCTGCATTGGGCAGAAGCAGCGCTGGTTCCTGCTGCGGGTGGATTGCGGCGAGGATGCCTTCTGCCTCGACCGGTGCCGTAAGCCGGAATTCGATGGCTGGCGCTGGGTGCGTTACTGGCAGCCCCTGCGCGAGGTGGTCTATTTCAAGCGCCACGTTTACGAACAGGCGCTTGATGAGTTAAGCCCCCTCCTCTATCCGGAAGGGGTACCCGAGCGGCATTGGCCCTTGTCCCGGCTAGACCAGAATCCCTTGCTGTAACTGCTGAGGGGTGTTGGCGTGAGCCCTCACCGGGCCGTATGTCTTCGTCAAGAGCACTCACGCATTGAGATGTGAATTATCCACGGATTAGCCAGGCTTGGAGCGCGCGGCCCACCACGCCATCGCCCTTGACTAATTTCCCCGTCACGGACCCTTTTCCCCGGATGCTGTTTTCATGCTGGAGCAACTTCTTCGTATCGTCCAAGAGGTCAACGAGGCCCCCGATCTCGAAAAGGCCCTGGCCATCATCGTTCGCCGGGTCAAGAAGACCGTCGGTGCCGATGTCTGCTCCGTCTATCTCAGTGACTTTGACAAGCGCGAGCAGGTGCTGCAGGCCACCGACGGCCTCAACCGCTCCGCGGTCGGACGGGTGCGACTGCCGCTAAACCGGGGCCTGATCGGTCTGGTCAGCGAGCGCGCCGAACTGGTGAATCTGGATGACGCCTCCACCCACCCCCGATACCTGTTCATCCATGAGACGGGCGAGAAACGCTATCGGGGCTTCCTGGGCGTGCCCATCATCCAGAACCGTCGGGTGCTGGGGGTCCTGGTCCTGCGCCACCGCGAGGCGCGCCGCTTCGGGGATGACGAAGTCACCCTGGTGGTCACCATCGCCTCGCAACTGGCGGGGGCCATTACCCATGCCCGCGCCAGTGGCGAGTTGGCCCGCCTGCAGGGGGCGGAGGACCTGCCCAATCGTTTTCTCCAGGGCCTGGCGGCCTCGCCCGGCATCGCCATTGGCACGGCGGTTGTGGTCTATCCCCTGGCGGATCTGGATGCGGTACCCGACCGTGTGGCGCAGGACCCCGCCCATGAGGAGGCGGCCTTCCGCGAGGCTGTCGCCGCCGTGGTGCGTGAGATCGACCATTTCGCCAAGCGTTCCGCTCGGTCCCTGCGCCCGGAGGATCGCGCCATCTTCGATGCCTGGCGCCTCATGTTGGAGAGCGATATTTTGCTGGATGGCACGGTGGAGCAAATCCGGGCCGGCAACTGGGCCCCAGGCGCCCTGCGCCACGTTATCGCCGAGCATGCGCGCGTCTTCCAGGCCATGGATGACCCCTATCTGCGCGAACGCGCCTCGGATGTCCGCGACCTGGGCCGGCGTATTCTGATGCACCTGCAGAATGTGGAACCCCGGCATGTCACCTATGGCCCGGAGACCATCCTGGTGGGTGAGGAGATCAGCGCCATGCAGCTGGCCGCCGTGCCCCGTGAATCTTTGGCGGGCATTGTGTCGATCAAGGGCTCCAGTTCCTCCCACATCGCCATCCTCGCCCGCGGCCTGGGCGTACCCGTGGCCATGGGCGTGGCCGATTTGCCGGTGGGTCGCCTGGAGGGCAAGGAGGTGGTGGTGGATGGCTACCGTGGCCGCGTCTATCTTGCCCCCGGTCCGGTGGTGCGGGCGGAATATCAACGTCTGCGCGATGACGACCTGGCCCTCACCAACGAGTTGGAAAATTTGCGGCCCCTGCCCTCGGAGACCCCCGACGGCTATACCGTGCCACTCTTTCTGAACAGCGGCCTGGTATCGGAAAATCGCCCCATCGGTATCGAGCAGGCCGACGGCATTGGCCTATATCGAACCGAGTTGCCCTTCCTGGTGCGGGACCGTTTCCCCGGGGAGGCGTCGCAGTACAGCAATTACCGGCAGGTGCTGGAAACCTTCCACCCCCGCCCGGTGACCATCCGCACCCTCGACATCGGCGGCGACAAGCCCTTGCCCTATTTCCCCATCGAGGAGTCCAATCCCTTTCTGGGCTGGCGAGGTATTCGCATTACCCTGGACCACCCGGATATCTTCCTCACTCAGGTCCGCGCCATGCTGCGTGCTAACCTGGGCCTGGGCAACCTGCACCTGCTGCTGCCCATGATCAGCTCGGTTGGGGAGGTGGACGAGGCCAAGCGCCTGATTCGTCGGGCCCGCGACGAGTTGCTGGAAGATGGTCACGAGATCGAGATGCCGCCATTGGGCGTCATGATCGAAGTGCCCGCGGCGGTCTATCTGATCGACGCCCTCGCGCGTCGGGTCGATTTTCTCTCCGTGGGCACCAATGACCTCACCCAGTACCTCTTGGCGGTGGATCGCAATAATTCTCACGTCGCTAAGCTCTTCGATGAACTCCACCCCGCCGTCCTCAAGGCCCTGGAACTGGTGGTGGCCGGCGCCCGCGCCCATCATCGCGAGGTCAGCATCTGTGGCGAGATGGCCGGTAATCCCTTGGCCGTGCCGCTCCTTATTGGCATGGGCGTGCATGCCCTGAGCATGAGCGCTGGCAGTCTGTTACGCGTCAAATGGGTGGTGCGCAACTTCAGCCGCGCCAAGTCGCGTGAATTGCTGGAGATTGCTCGTCAATGCGAGGATGCGGGCTGTGTGAGGCGGTTGATGATGGAGGCCCTGGAAGAGGTCGGGCTGATCGGTCTGGTGCGGCCTGGGAAGTGACGTTGGGGTCAAGGGGCGGCTGACAGGGCCGCCAAGGCGCTATCACCTTGCCGCCCGGCGCCGCGGCCTTTATGGAGAGTTAGCCCCCATGGCCATCAAAGCCGACCGCTGGATTCGCCGCATGGTCGCGGAAATGGGCATGATCGAGCCCTTCGAGCCCGGTCAGGTGCGGGAATCCCCCGCCGGCGACCGTCTCATTTCCTACGGCACCTCCAGCTATGGCTACGATATCCGCTGCGCCGATGAGTTCAAGATCTTCACCAATATCAATTCCGCGATCGTCGATCCCAAAAACTTCGACGCCAATAGCTTCGTAGATCTTAAATCCGATGTCTGCATGATCCCCCCGAACTCCTTCGCCCTGGCCCGCACTGTCGAGTATCTGCGCATCCCCCGCGACGTCCTGGTCATTTGCCTGGGCAAGAGCACCTATGCCCGCTGCGGGATTATCGTCAACGTCACCCCCCTGGAACCCGAATGGGAAGGCCACGTCACCCTGGAGTTCTCCAATACTACCCCGCTGCCAGCTAAGATCTACGCCAACGAAGGCGTGGCCCAACTTCTCTTTTTCGAATCCGACGAGGGCTGCGAGACCTCCTACCGCGATCGCGGCGGCAAGTATCAGGGCCAGCGGGGGGTGACCCTGCCAAGACCTTAGGCAGGGCGTAACCAAAGTTTCAAAAAGACCGCGGGTTAGCCTATAATTCCACTTCTTTCGCGCCCTTAGCTCAGTTGGTAGAGCATCTGACTTTTAATCAGGTGGTCGTGGGTTCGAGCCCCGCAGGGCGCACCATTTTTCAAACACTTAGGCCGCCTTTGCGGCCTTCATTTTTCGGTGCGGCGGAAAGTGGGCGTTCGCCTTTCCGCGCCTTCTCCGATGGGTTCCCTACATCCCCCACAGCGGAAATGGCCCTCAGGATACCGCCTTGGCGGTTTGATGGATCAGGGCCCGACCCAAAAAGCGCTTGAGTTGCCAGGCACGGTTGATCATCCAGGCATAAAGGCCCAAGATGGCCATAAAACCCAAGAACATCAGGTGCTCGGGGACGCTATGAACATGACCCGCCAGACCAATGCCGGCGATCGCCAGGGCTACCAGCAGTATGATCCCCAAGGCCTGTTTGGGCGAGAAACCGGCGGCGAGCAGAATGTGATGGCAGTGCTGGCGATCGGCGCGGAAGGGCGATTGTCCCTTGGCGATCCGCCGTCCCATGATGACCAGGGTATCAATTAGGGGGAGGGCGATGAGCCAGAGGGCCGTCACGGGCGCCATGAGCCGGTCCGGTCCCTGAGAGAAATGGATCAGGAACCAGCAAAGCGCGAACCCCAGGAACAGGCTGCCGGCATCGCCCATGAAGACCAAGGCCTGGCCCCGGGGGCGCAGATTGAAGACCAGAAAGGCGAGCAGGGTGGCGATCAGCGGGGCCAGCAGGCTGGCTTGGTGGTCCTGTCCGCTCATATTCGCGATCAGCACCAGGGCTGAGAGGGCGATCAGCGCCAGGGAGGCCGAGAGGCCATCGACTCCGTCGCTCATGTTGATGGCATTCATTATCCCGGTCGCGGCGAAAAGCGTGAAGGGAATCGCCATCAACCCCAGAACCACCAGCCAATCAGGACCGAAGAGATAGCCGAGGTCCGTGACGACCACGCCGGCCCCCACCGCCATCAGGCAACCGGCCCCCAGTTGAGCCAGGATCCGCGACCTGGGCGAGAGTTCCCTTAAGTCGTCCAACACCCCCACCATCACCAGGATGAGCGCCCCACCGAAAAAGGCGCGAAAGGGCGACAACGGCAGGCCAGAGGCGAGGGCGGCCAGAAAAAAGGCAGTGACGATGGCGATACCGCCAATCAGGGGGGTGGGTTTGGCGTGATGCTTACGACCACCCGGGCGGTCCACCAGGCCGATACGGGTGGCAATGGGGCTTAGCACCCACAGCAGCACCACCGTGACGCCGAAGGCCATGCCGCTAGCGAGGCCTAATCCTTCAGACATGAGGTGGCCTCCGGCTCGGTTGGGAAAGGGGTGACTGGGTCATGAAGGGTCGTCCAGGAAGGGGTTGGCGATCTGGTCTGCGGCCGGCCCGGCGGGGTGGGGTTTGGCTGCCAGAGTTTCGACCCCGGAGGCCGCCCCGGACAGGTGGGGTGTCCGGCGTTTGTGCCGGCGCCGGCCAGGGGCGCTGTCAGTCTGATCCGCCTCCGAAAAGAAGACACCCGCCAGCAGGGCGAAGACGACCATGATGGCCGGGGTGTGCAGGTTGTAGTCGAAGAATTCATGGATCAACAGCATCAGCAGGCCAATACCCGCGGCAACCTGGACGAAGCGATACCTGGACCAGGTATCGCGACTGTAGATACGCGTCCACTGGAAGAGGTAGAGGCCAAGGAGCAGGAGGATCAGCAGGGCGGCCGGGATGCCGCCATCAAAGACCCATTCGACGTAATCGTTGTGGGCACGGTTAATGAACCAGGGTCCCAACTCCAGCGGCTGGAAGGCCGGAAAGACCGTGGGGAAGGTTCCCGGCCCGCTGCCGAAGGGCAGGAAGGTCCCGAGCCCTTCGATGGCGGCGGCGGAAATGGTCCAGCGGGCGTCCTCGAGGGCCCCCCCGAAGGAAAAGCGGTCCAGGACCGGTGCCAGGCCAATGCTGACCCCGATGCCGACGACGATGGCCACCAGGGTGCCGGTGGGACCGTACACATTGTCGCCGCCAATGCGCCGCGAGAAGAGGAGGGTCGTCAGGAGGATACCGAGCATGGCGAGGGCGATGCCGGTGCGGGAACGGGTGAAGATGATGCCGAGCACCAGCAAGATGGCCAGGGCACCGTAAACCAGGGCCGTGTGGCCGCGCAGAGAGGCCAGAAAGGACACCTTCCGGCGCCAGCCGCTTTTGCGATCGCCGCGATCACGGCCGAGATAATAAAGGAGTAAGGCCAGGGCAATCGGCAGCGTCATCACCAGGAGCCCGGCGAGATGGTTGCGGTTGGGAAAGGTTCCGGCCGCGCCGCTGCCCGAGGGGTCGAAGCCGAACAGTAGCAGTCCGCCCTGGCTGGCGCCGAACTGGACCAGGGCGAGGGTGGCCTGAAAGGCCGCGATGGCCAGCAGCAGGCTAATGAGGCGTAGCTGACTCTGCTCGCCCAGGGAGCGGGTGGCCAGGTAGACGGCGATGGGAATCAGGAGCACCAGCCAACTCGTTTGGGTCTGGAGGGCGACCAGTGTCAGGGCGCCGTCCAGACTCTCTCCGGATACCAATCCCAGGTTGGCGCGATAGGCGCCCTGTCCGGGTACGCCGTCGAGAACCCCGGCGGGCAGATAAACCAGATAGAGTAGAGGCAAGAGCAAAATCAATCCCAAGGTTATGATTTCCATGGAATTGACCGATATTTTTCCGGGGTTCCACAGGGCTAAACCCAGCAGGGAGACCGCCAGGAGTTCCAGCGCCAGCAGGGGGAGGGGGGCCAAGCCAGCGCGGAAGAGGGGCGCGAAAAGCAGGGTGATGATCAGGAGACCGAACAGCGCCCGTGCGCGCGGGGAGGCATGAAAGGGAGAGGATGCTGTCATGGGTCTGGGTGTGCCTGAGGCTGGGGACGTTCGATAAAAAGTATTGGCGTGTTAGAAACAGGGTGTCTAATTTTAATAAAATCAATAAGCTAAGTGAATAAGGGTGGCAAAACCAATAGGGGGAAGACACCCGCGCCGCTGCGGCACCTTGGGACTGGACATCCTTCCACCTAGTGTTTTCCGTAGCCTACTCTGGTTTCCGAGGCCTGAACAGGGGGTTGTTCGCGACCAAATACGACATTTTTGGAATTTTCCATCGTCTTTACTGTACGTTATGCACCTTGTCCCTGGAGATTATTTTCATCAAGCGCTGTTGGTGCTTTACGAAACATTCGAATGATTGTTATGCTCGCGAGCGGTTAGGGCTCTTCGGGGCCTTAAACTTGCGCGGAACCCCAACCCACCGGAACAGATGCCATGAAGATTACGTTGGTCCGTACGATCGCCTGTGCGGCTATCCTCCTTGTCATTCAAGGCTGTAAATCCTCGGGGGGGGTGACCGGCATGGGGAATGAGGGGTCGTCGTCAGGTGCCTCAACCGCGAGTGCCAAGGTGGTTCCCACCGTCCAGGGCTTGCCTCCGGACCCGGGCCCCGCCGCCATTCCCCGGATCAGCGAAGGTGATCTGTTGCAACTCGCGGTCTTCCAGGCTCCGGAGATGTCCACGAAGGAAAGGGTCATGGCGAGTGGGGAGATTTTTCTCCCTCTCATCGGTGCCGTCAAGGTTGCGGGGCTGACTCAAGAAGAGGCGGAGCAACTCATTACCCGCAAGCTTTCGGAAAATTACCTTCAAAATCCACAAGTCAACCTCTTCGTCGAGGAATCCGCCAGCCTCAAGGTCACGGTGGTCGGGGATGTGGGCGCCCCCGGCGTCTTCCCCCTCAAGGGGCAGATGACCCTGATGGAGGCTATCGCCTTGGCGCGTGGCGTCAAGGGTACGGCCAAGGACGAGGTGGTTCTCTTCCGTAAAACAGAGCCGGCGGGAATTAGGGCTTATATCATTGACATAGGCGAGATTGAAGAGGGCTCGTTGGGCAATCCTCCCTTGATTGGCGGCGACACGGTCCATGTCGTGCAGTCCGGGACCATGGTCTTTTTTGATCGCCTCTTTGGCAAACTCGCCCTGGCTCCGGTGGCCTTTTAGCATGAGTGATAGCAATCAGCCCCCTGTTCCCGCCGAGGCCCCGCCGCCTGCTGGTCCTCTGGCTCGGCCGGGCCAGCGGGCCTTGATACCCCGCCCCTATCCGCAGGTCCCTGCGGTGGCGACCGCCACCCCTGACGAAGAAGACTTCATTGATCTGCGCCACCTGTGGGGCATTCTCCTGCGGCGCAAGGGCACCGTCTTGCTGGCCGCGGCCCTGGTGGTGCTGATCGGCCTTATTTATACCTTCACCGCTACGCCCATTTACCGAGGCACCCTGCTCCTGCAAATCGAACGCCAGGAGGGGCAGGTCGTGAATTACAAGGATGTCACACCGGATGAGGACGCTCGGTCCGGCCAGGATTTTTACCAAACCCAATACGAACTCTTGAAGAGTCGCAACCTGGCGCGGCGGGTCATCGACCAGCTTGGCCTGGAGCCCCAGGCCTGGAAAAAGACCGCGGGAGATAGTAATTCCTTCCTGGGAAACCTTGCCAGCTCCCTCCAGGTCTGGCTGGCCGGCATCCTGGGGGCCGAAACCAAGATGTCCGCGGACCCCGGTCATGCCGAGCCGGAGTTGCCACCACCAGCGTCCCAGGAGACCGCCCTCCTGGCCAATCTGAACATCGAGCCGGTCCGTAACTCCCGGCTGGTGAAAATTTCCTACGAGAGCCCCCGTCCCGCCGAGGCGGCGGCGGTTCCCAACGCCATCGCCAATAATTTCATCAACATGAACCTGGAGCGCCGCTTCGAAGCCTCCTCCTACGCCACTCGCTTCCTGCAGGAACAGTTGCAGCAGGCGCGCGTTACCCTGGAGGATTCCGAAAAGCGCCTGGTGCAGTACTCCCGCGAGCGCGAGATTATCGATTCGGAAAACCGACTCTCGACCCTCATGGCCCGGCTCCAGGAGATGACTACCTCCCTGGTCAAGGCCGAGGCCGCCCGCATCGAAGCCGAGGCCGCCTACCTGGGCCTGACCAAGGCCGATAACCCCGGGGTCGCCGGCCTACTTGACAGCGCGGCCATCGAGAAGTTGAAGGGGCGCCGCGCCGAGTTGCAGGCTGAATACGAGCAGAACCTGGAGGTCTATAAGCCCGGCTACCCCAAGATGCAGCAGATCCAGCGGCAGATCGCGGACATCGACAAGACCATCGCCAAGGAGGTCGCCGCCATCGCCGGCAGCATCCGCCTGAAGTTCGAGACCCGCCAACTCGAGGAAGCCAAGCTCAACCAGCGCATCGCCGAGATCAAAGAGGAGGTTCTGACACTCCAGGATCGCAGTACCGACCACCAGACCCTCAAGCGCGAGGTCGAGACCAATCGCGAACTCTACGAGGGCCTCCTGCAGCGCCTGAAGGAGGTCGGCGTGACCGCCGGCATTGGCACTAACAACGTCTCGGTGGTAGATGCCGCAGAGGTTCCGAGAGGACCCTATAAGCCCAGCCTGTCCAAGAATCTGGCGATCGCCCTGGTGCTCGGCCTGCTGCTGGGCGTGGGCCTGGCCTATCTGCTCGAGACCCTGGACGACAGCATCAAGACCAGCGAAGACGCGGAGCGGCGTCTCGGTGTGCCCGTACTTGGCCTCATGCCCATGGCCGCCGGGGAGGAGTATGGTCTGGAGGGTGAAACGCTGGCCTTGCTGGTGAATCGCGACCCCAAGAGCCCCCTGGCCGAGGCGGCCCGCTCCCTGCGTACCTCCCTGCTCTTTTCCACCTCCGAGGGCGCTCCGCGTATCTGCCACTTCACCAGTGCCTCCCCATCGGAGGGCAAGACCACCTCGGCGGTGGTCATGGCCATCGTCTTCGCCCAGGCGGGCGGCAAGGTGCTGCTCATCGATGCCGATCTGCGTAACCCCTCCCTGCATCGCACCTTTGGTCTGGCCAACACCGAGGGCCTGACCAACTTCCTGGCCGGGGACATCGAGCCGGCCAAAATCGCGCGGCCGACCGAGGTGGCCCGCCTCTTTACCATTACCAGCGGTCCCCTACCACCCAACCCGGTGGAACTCCTCTCCAGCCCGAAAATGCTGGATCTCCTGCATCTGGCCGTCGAGCGGTTCGACTATGTGATCATCGATGGGCCGCCGGTGATCGGGTTGGCCGATGCCCTAGTCCTGGCCAATCTGGCGACGGCCACCATCTTCGCCATTCATACCGGCGAGACCCGGGCCGGGGCTATGGAGGGGGCCGTCAAGCGCCTGCGGGGCGCCAATGCCCATGTCATCGGGGGCATCATGACCATGGCTGGCCGGCCTGGGGGCGGTTACGGCTACGGCTATGGTTATAGCTACGACTATCACTACACCTATGCCTACGGCAACAAGTCCGGCGCCGAGGCCCTGCCGGACAAGGCGGGGGCTTGAGGCACATAGCCATGGAGGCGGTGCTGATCGAACTGGCGCTGGCCTACTACCGGGAGCCTTTGCGTTATCCGCGCCTCACCGATTCCCGCCAACCCCTGCCCACGGGTTTTGCCGCCCTGGTGCCGGCCTTCGGCGTGGCACTGGTCCCCCGGCACCTCCCGGCCACGGCGGCGGCCCTAGGCGCGAGTCCGGAGGAAATACTCGCGGCCGCGCGCTTCCTGGTCCGTCAGGTCCTCCTGGCGCCGGGGGCCTCGCCCTGGCGCATGCTCGGCTTCGAGGCGGAGGCCCCGCCAGCCCGGGTCCGTCAGCACTATCAACTTCTGATCCGGCTTTTCCACCCGGATCGCCAGGCCCGTATGGGCGACCTGGACACGGATTACGCGGCGCGCCTCAATCATGCCTACCATACCCTGCGCGGGGATGCGGCGGCGATGGAGGACGACCTGGAGGCCGATGCCGAGACCGAGGAATGCCAGTCGTCGGGCGTCGCCAGCGATGAACTCAGGCGGTTTTTTCAGCCGCAGCAACGCCTTGACTCGGGTCAGGCCCCCAGGGTCAAACGGGGGCAATGGCGTCGCCTGACCCGGCGGTCCCTGCTGGTGGCCGCCCTGGGTTTAATCGTGGGCGTGGCCGTGTTCATTCTGGTGAGCCTGATGTCGCCCGCCAACCCGCATCTCCAGATGTCGCCCAACCGAGCCGCCCAGGAGACGGCAACCGAACGTCAACCTTACTATCTCCAGGGAACGGCTCTCAAGACGTCCGACGGGAAGCCGGCATTGATCCAGCCCCTCGATGCCGAGGTCTTGTCCCCCTCGGCGAGCCCCCTGGTCTCCCCACCGCAACGCACCTCGGTTACGGGATTGGTGGGGCCGGAGGGTGATCGCCTGGCGGCCATGGAGCTTCGGCAGGGAGAAATCGCCGAGGAAATGGCCCGCATGGTGGCGGAGCGCGAGGAACTCGCTCGTCAACAGGTTGAACAGGCCCGGCAAAGGCAGGAGGAGGCCCAACGTCTGGATGCGCGTCGTCGGGTGGCCTTGGCGGAGGCGGAGCGTCAAGAGCGCCAGGTGGCGGAGGCCGAGGCCCGGCTCCAAGCGGAACGAGAGGCTTTGGAGCAGCAGCGCGGCAAGCTGTCACGGCAGGAGGGCGGGGGGGCCAGTGCCTGGGAGGCCGAACAAGGGGCCGCATTAGTGGAGGCCGAGCGCAAACTGCTGCTGGCCGTCGAAGCCGAGGCCCGCCTCAAGGCCGAGCGCGAGGTCCTGGAGCGGCAAAAGGCCGAGCAGGCCCGGCGCGAACAGGAGCTGGCCAAACAGCAAGAGGCGGAGCGCCAGGTGGCTATGGCGGAGACGCAGCGCCGGCAGCGGGAGGCCGCCGAGGCCGAGACCCGCCTCAAGGCGGAGCGTCAGGCCCTGGAAAGACTGAAGGCGGAACAAGCCCAGCGCGAAAAGACGGAGGCCAAAAGCCGGGAGGCTGAACGTCAGGCCGAATTGGCGGAGGCGAAACGTCAGCAGCGTAAGGCCGCCGAGGCCGAGGCTCGCGCCCAGGCGGAGCAAAAGGCCCTGGAGCGACAAGCAGCCGAGCAGGCCCGCGGCGAGCAGGCCCGCGTGGTGGCGGAAGCCGACCGCCGCCGCGAGGCGGAATCGAAGCCGGCTCCTCCGGTGGCCGACCCCAACAATGTCGTCGCTCGTCTGACCCATGTCTATGGGCAGGGCGACCTTGAAGGTCTCGTGAGTCTCTTCACGGCCGATGCCCAGGTGTCCGGAGGCCGGGGCAAGGCCTTCATTCGTGGCGATTATGCCGCCTTCTTTGCCCAGTACCCCTATCGTCAACTCCAGATCAAGGGCCTGAACTGGCAAGCGGGCAAGGATGGGCGGCTGGTGGGTAGGGGGAGCCTGGCGTTGAAGACCCGGCAGAACTCCGAGGAGGCCTGGTGGAATGCCACCGGTACCATTCGCTTCGAACTCCTGCCCGTGGCGGGTGGTTACAAGATTTCCGGGATGGAGCATAAAATTAATTGAATATTAACGGGATGGGAGTTACGAAGACGGGTGCCGGGGTGCTCGCCTGGCGGGTGCTGATCATCCTCATCGCCGGATTTCTGGCCTGGCGGATTGTTGTCTCCGGGCTGGCGGACCATGCCCTGGAACAGCTTCGGAAGGGGGATAAGGCGGCGGCCCAGCGTGTCCTCGGCCTCATGCCGGGGCAAGCGGATGCGCTCTATCAGGAGGCTATCGACCAGCGCCCAACCGATGGGGCTGGCGCCGAGGTCCAGCTTGTCCAGGCCTATCGCCAGAACCCGACCCGCGCCCGGCCCCTCATGGCCCTGGCGGATCTGGCCCTGGCCAGGGGCGAAGTGGAGCGAGCCGATGCCTTGGTGGAGGCGGCGGTAAAACTCGAACCCGTTAACCACGCGATCCACCGGAGCGCTGCCGTATTCTGGCTCAATCGCGGCCAATTGGAGCGGGGATTGCAACACCTCTCCCTAGCCCTCGAAGCCTGGCCCGAACCCAATCAGGACCTGCTGGATATCTTCGTGCGCTTCGCCGAGGACCCCGAGGTCCGTATGGCCCTCAAGCCCCTGGCTCAAAACCCACCCTCCTGGTGGCCCGCCTTCTTCCAGCGGTTGGCGCGGCGGGCCTTGAATGTCGAGGCGGTGCGCTTTGCCTATGGCCTGCGCGCCCTGACCTCCCGCACTCCGGTGACGCCGGAGGAGCGCCAGGCTTACATCCAGCGCCTGCTCAAGGAGTCCCTGATCACCGAGGCCTATCTGACCTGGGTCAATGGCCTCTCCGCCGAGGATCGTAACCAGATGGGGTTGCTGCATAACGGTAGCTTTGAATTGCCTCTGGGCAAGGAGGTCTTCGACTGGCAATGGAGCCCCCATCGCCAGGTAGTGGCCAGGACCGCGGCGGCCGTCGGTGTTGCGGGCGAGCGGGCGCTGCAACTGATATTTCGCAATCAGGAGGGTCGCTTCCAGCACCTCCATCAGGCCATCTACCTCGAACCCGGCACCTATCGTCTGTCCGGCAAGGTCCTGCTAGACAGCCTGACTAGCCAGGGGGGACTGCGGTGGACCTTACGGTGTCTCCGACCACGTCAGGCCGTATTGGGGGAGAGTGAGCGCTTCCTGGGTTCGGAGAAGTGGCGCGGTTTCAAGATGGATTTCGAGGTGCCCGAGGGCTGCCAGCTCCAGGAAGTTCGGCTGGAATCCGCGGGTAGGCAGGGCCTGGAACAGCGGGTCGGCGGTGAAATCTGGTTCGACGGCCTGGCCATTCGCCGTACGATCGGCCTGACGGCCGCCGCGCGAGCGGACGGCCTGGCACGGGGTCGCGATACCGGACCGGGGTCCGAGTCCGATGCGAATGCCATGGGCCAGGAGGGGTCGCCCGAGCAAGATAGCCAGGTGCCTGCATCCAAGGATGCCCAGGATGATCGGACCCTGGATCAAGGCCTCGGCAATGCCGAGGCCCCAAATTCACCTCTGGTCGATAAAGGCGAAGAGCCGGGTGGGTCCGGCCAATAAAAAGAATCCTTTTCGGGGGTTAGGGGCCAACCTCACGTTGACGCCCCTGGGCATCGAGCTCAGGTGCGGAATGCAAGGAAGCCGTTGACAGGGGGTTACGGCATATCTAATATGCCAATAACTGGATTTTTTTAGCTATCGGACCATGGGCCTGGTCGCGAACACAACATTCAATTAGATGGAGAAGAAACAATGAAGATACGTAATCAAATCAGTATGGCCGTATTGTCAGGCCTTGGCTTCATAGGCATGGCGGTAGCCGCCGATCAGGCTCAAGTTGCAACACTGGTTCGCATCGATGGCGCGGCGGTTGCCAGCCAGGATGCCAAATATGTACCCGCCCGCGAGGGCATGACCCTAAAGGAAGGTGACCGTCTCATGGTTCTGGAGGGCGGCAGCGCCATCCTGGCCTTTGCCGATGGCTGCCAATACGAATTGGGTGAGATGGCCATGCTCGCGGTGCAGGGCGTCAGTACTTGCGCGGCTAAGGGTGTTGGCGTTTACAAGGTCGATCCTAAGTCCGGCGTCGCCGACGGCGCTCTTCCCCAGGCCCAGTTGGCCGCCATTGGCAATAAGAAGGCTCGCAGCAAGGCCCAATGCGATGCCGCCGCCAAGAATGCCAATCCCAAGGATGATTGCGACTGCGAGGAGCGCCGCAATAACGATGACAAAAACGATGATTGCCCGCCCGTAGCCGTGGTTGGCAGTGGTGCGGCAGTGGCTGGTACGGGAGGTGCTACGGGCGGCATCCTGGGTATGGGTGCCGCAGCTACGGCAGCGGTTGTGGGCGCAGGGTTTGTTGGCGTCGCCGCAGCCGCAGCCGCCACTAATGACGACGACAATAATAACCCCACCCCCCCTCCCATCAGCAACTAAACCGTTCCGACAATAAGAAATGCCAGCCCTAGGTCGAGGGCTGGCTTTTTTATGTCTAGGAATCGACGGGTATTGTGGTTTACCGGGTTAAATCTTACCCACCGGATTTTGCCCGAAACCAGCGGGAAAACCAGCCGCCACTTGCCTGCGCGCGCTCACGACTCCTATCCCATTCTGGTCCCCCAAGACCTCGGGGGGGAATAACGCTCCCCGGCTCCTGGTCGGCGATGATCGCCCGGGGGCGATCCAGGACCAGCCGCGCCGCCTCTTCCGGTCCCACCCATTTGGCCGCCGCCTTGCGACCTTCCGCCAACAGGGGAGGGCGGCGCTGGAAATGATGGGCGTCCGTGGCCAGGAGGTGCACCAGACCGTCGTCCAGGAAGCGCTCCGCCCAGTATTGCGGCTGCTCGCGAAAACGCCCGGTGACAGCGCCAGCCGTCACCTGAATCCAGGCTCCCTGGCGCGCCGCCTCCACGAACCAGCCATAATGCTTGTCATCCAACCAGGTCAGACGCTCCGGGTGGGTGATGACCGGCACAAAGCCCGCGGACAGGGCATCGAAGATCGTATCCAGAAAGCGTGGCGGCACCGTGTGATGGGGTGGCTCGAAGAGAAAATAACGTGAGCCGTGCAGGCAGGGAAATCGCCCGGATTTCAGGCCATCCAGGAGTTCCGGGACGATTTGGATATCGGCGCCGGTGGTGATCTCCAAGGGGATGCCGGCCTCCCGCAGATGCAGGCGAAAGGCGTCGACCGCGGCCGAGATAGAGTGGGCATCGTTCTCGAAGAGCCCGGGGTAGATGTGTGGGGTGCAGGCGGTCAGGGTGATGCCGTCCCCGACGGCCACCCGGGCCATCTCCAGCGCGGTCTCGAGTTCCGTAGGTCCATCGTCGATGCCGGGCAGCATATGGCAGTGCAGGTCGATCATGGGGGGGGGCTGGGGTTCCTTGAACTTGCGGACGGATTGTACGCATTTGCGGCCCCCGGGCCCAGGATCAAGCCTTCCTGGGTGGTGGGGTCGCGGGGGCCCGGCAAGGCCAGGCCCCCTAACCGGCTACTGACAGGCCTCGCACTCCGGGTCGAGGATGGAGCAGGCCTTAGGGATCTCGGCCTTGCCGGCGGTCTTGGTGGTGAGGTAATTGCCGCCGACGGCGCTGGGGCGGGTCCTGCCGGTGTTGGTCATGGTGGACTTCTCGACGTGGGTGGCGCCCATGGAGCGCAGGTAGTAGGTGGTCTTGAGACCCCGCACCCAGGCCAGTTTGTAGAGGTTGTCGAGCTTCTTGCCGTTGGGCTCGCTCATGTAGAGGTTGAGGCTCTGGGCCTGGTCGAGCCACTTCTGGCGGCGGCTGCCGGCCTCCACCAGCCAGCGGGCGTCGATCTCGAAGGCGGTGGCGTAGAGTTCCTTGAGGGACGCGGGAACGCGGTCGATGGCCTGGACCGAGCCATCGAAGTACTTGAGATCATTGACCATCACCGCATCCCAGAGACCCAGTTCCTTGAGGTCCCTGACCAGGTAGGGATTAACGACGGTGAATTCGCCGGAGAGATTCGACTTGACGAAGAGGTTCTGGTAGGTGGGCTCGATGGACTGACTGACGCCAGCGATGTTGGAGATGGTCGCCGTGGGGGCGATGGCCATGCAGTTGGAGTTGCGCATGCCGACCTGGAGGACCCTCGCCCGCAGGGCCGCCCAGTCCTGGGTCTGGCTGCGATCCATCTGCAGGAAGCCGCCGCGGCCGGTCTCCAGGAGATCGATGGAGTCCAGGGGGAGGATGCCCTGGCTCCAGAGACTGCCCTCGAAACTGGAGTAACGGCCCCGTTCCTCGGCGAGATCGGTGGAGGCGCGGATGGCATAGTAGGCGATGGCCTCCATGCTCTCGTCGGCGAACTGGACCGCCTCCTGGGTGGCGTAAGGGATGCGCAGCTTATAGAGGGCGTCCTGGAAGCCCATGAGGCCCAGCCCCACGGGCCGGTGGCGGAGGTTGGAGCGCCGCGCCTGGGGGACGTTGTAGAAGTTGTAATCGATGACGTTGTCGAGCATGCGCATGGCGGTGGTGACCGTGCGTTGGAGCTTGGCGTTGTCCAGGCCCTGGGCGCCGACGTGGGCGGCCAGGTTCACCGAACCCAGGTTGCAGACGGCAATCTCCTGGTCGTTGGTGTGCAGGGTGATCTCGGTGCAGAGATTGGAACTGTGGACCCGGCCGACGTGTTGATTGGTATAGCGCAGGTTGCAGGGGTCCTTGAAGGTGACCCAGGGGTGGCCGGTCTCGAACAGCATGGCCAGCATCCGGCGCCAGAGGTCCACGGCCTTCAGCCGCTTGCTGACCTTCATCTCGCCGCGGGCGGCGCGATCCTCATAGGCGGCATAGGCGGTCTCAAAGGCCTGGCCGGTGAGGTCATGCAGATCGGGTGTCTCGTCCGGGGAGAAGAGGGTCCAGTCGCTATCCTCCGCCACCCGCTTCATGAAGAGATCCGGCACCCAGTTGGCGGTGTTCATGTCATGGGTGCGGCGGCGGTCGTCGCCGGTATTCTTGCGCAGATCCAGGAATTCCTCGATGTCCAGGTGCCAGGTCTCCAGATAGGCACAGACGGCGCCTTTGCGCTTGCCCCCCTGGTTGACCGCCACGGCGGTATCGTTGGCCACCTTGAGGAAGGGCACCACACCCTGACTGCGGCCGTTGGTGCCCTTGATGTGGGCGCCCATGCCGCGTACCCGGGTCCAGTCGTTGCCCAGGCCGCCGGCGAACTTGGACAGGAGGGCATTGTCCTTGATGGCGCCGTAAATGCCGTCGAGGTCATCCGGGACCGTGGTGAGGTAGCAGGAGGAGAGCTGGGGCCTCAGGGTGCCGGAGTTGAAAAGGGTGGGGGTGGAACTCATGAAGTCGAAGCGGGACAGGAGTTCGTAGAACTCGATGGCGCGTTCCTCGCGGTCGATCTCGTTGATGGCCAGGCCCATGGCCACGCGCATGAAGAAGGCCTGGGGCAGCTCGAAGCGCAGGCCTTCCGCGGTATGGATGAAGTAGCGGTCGTAGAGGGTTTGGAGGCCGAGGTAGGTGAACTGGAGGTCTCGCTCGGATTGGAGGGCGGCGCCCAGGCGGGCCAGGTCGAACTGGCCGAGGCGGCGGTCCACCAGCTCCAGGTCGCCGGCCTGCTTGATGTAGGCGGCGAAGTAGTCGGCATAGCGATCGGCCAGGTCCGCCTGAGTTTCGGCGCCCTGGCCCAGCCCCAGGAAGCCGAGGGCCTCGCGGCGCAGGATGTCGAGGAGCAGGCGGGCGGCGACCTGGCTGTAGTCCGGGTCCTTTTCGATCAGGGCACGGGCGCTCATGACCAGGGCCTGGGCGACATCGGCCTCGCGGACACCGTCAAAGAGGTTGCGGCAGGTATCGGTGAGGATGGCCTCGCCATCAATGGCCTCGCTATCGCGGCAGGCCTCGCTCAGCAGGCGGCGCATCCGGGCCAGATCCAGGGGATGGAGGCTGCCGTCGGGGAGGGTGACCCGCAGACCAGGGGTGGGCGTCGCTGGGGTCTCGGCCGCGACGGCCGCGGCGCGGGCGGCGCGTTCCCGGGCGCGCTCCTCGCGGTAGAGGACATAGTCACGGGCGATCTTGTGCTCCCCCGCGCGCATCAGGGCCAGCTCCACCTGATCCTGGATATCCTCGATGTGGACCGTACCCCCGCTGGGCAGCCGGCGGGTGAGGGCCATGACGACCTGATCCGTGAGTTCGCGCACCCGATCGTGAACGCGGCTGGAGACCGCGGCCGTGCCACCCTCGACGGCGAGGAAGGCCTTGGTCATGGCCACCATGATCTTGGTGGCGTCGAAGTGGGTAACCTGGCCGTTGCGGCGGATCACCTGAAATTTGCCGGAGGCGGGTAAGCCGCCCTCGGTCTGGCTGGCGTGGGTCTCGGCCGCTAGCGGGGTGGCGGCATTCGGTGCGACGGCGGTCGGGTTGTCGGCCATGGCTCTCCTCAATGATGGGGCAGTCGGTGGTGGCAGGGATCTTGTCGGGGCTTTACCGACCACTTCCGGGTGCAACGGGGGCTGTGGCTAGCGGGGTCGATAAGGTGGGATAGCACAATATCCAGGGTTAGTGATCATCGTCAACCACTAGATATTGTGGTTAAGAGTGCTTGTGGTGGTGAATAGGCTGTGGAAGGCCTGTGGATAATTTTCGGGTTCCCGGGTCCGCCGGCGGTCCCTTTTCCCGGCGCTGGCGCGACTTGGGAGCGGCGGCGCTTGTGGATAAATCAACCCTGGACGCGGCGGGGCGGGCATGGGTTGCCGGAGCTAAAATGACAGCGCCAGGAATCACAAAAGGGGGCTATGGCGGGTATAATCCCGCGACGATCACTGAAGGGGGACGGCGCATCCCGAGCGGGGGACCGCCAGATCGGCTGATATTCATAAAAATCCAACGGAGAACTGATTCCATGCAAGTCAGAGACGTCATGAACAAGTCGGTGCGCGCGGTGCGTCCCGATACCCGGGTGATGGAAGTAGCCTCCCTGATGTGCCTTTACCGTTACCACGGTTTACCGGTCACGGAGGAGGACGGCACCCTCATTGGCTTCATCGCCGAGAAAGACCTGCTCCACCATCTCTTCCCCACCTTCGAACGCCTGATGGAGGAGGGCCTGGGCAACGTGGATCTCGATCTGGAAATGGGCCGGTACGCGGAGGTTCTCGACCTCTATGTGTCCGATCTCATGACCCGCAATCCCATCGCGGTGACGCCGGATATGCATGTGCTGCGGGCCACGACCATCATGGTCCGCAACAAATTCCGCCGCATCCCGGTGGCCGAGAATGGCCGCCTGGTGGGGGTTTTGAGCTTGGGTGATGTCCACAAGGCTATATTCCACGCCAACGTAGCGGGCACCCTCAAGTCCCGTTAGCCGGGCCCTGGGCTCCGGTTACGCGCCCGGCCCCTGGCGCGATTGGCTGGGAACCCTAGAGCAGGGGTCTGGTCACACTCAGTCTGGAAAAACAAACCTGGCCCGCGGCATTGCCGGCCGGGTTTCCGAAACCGTGATGGCACATGGCGCGAGCCCCTTGGTGGGCTCCTTCTCCGGACCTTTAGGAGGCAGATATGAAGACGCGGATTGTCCATGGGTGCCGCTGGCTCGCCCTGACCAGCCTGGGGTTGGCCCTGGTGGCGGGTCCAGTGGCGGCATCCACCTCGGCCGAGGTCGCCCAGGCCGAGTACGACGAGGTGCTGGCGCTGACCCCGAATCCCGCCAACGGACACAAGGCCTACATCACCTGCGCCGTTTGTCACCGGCCCGAGGGCTGGGGAACTCTCGATGGGACCTATCCGCAGATTGCCGGCCAACATCGGACCGTCATCATCAAGCAGTTGGCCGACATCCGGGCGCGCAACCGCGATAATCCCCTCATGTACCCCTTTTCGGTGCCGCAGGTACTGGGCGGTCCCCAGAATATCGCCGATGTGGCGGCCTATCTGGCGCAACTCCCCATGAATCCCCAAAACGGGGTGGGGCCGGGCACCGATCTAGAACTGGGTGCCCAGCTTTACCAGGACAATTGCGCCAAGTGCCATGGCGACCGGGGGCAGGGGGACGAGCAGGAGCATGTCCCCGCTGTCGCGGGCCAACACTTCAATTATCTGGTGCGCCAGTTCGATGCGATTCGGGACGGCCGACGCAGGAACTCGGATCCCAAGATGGTGGAGCAGATCAAGGGTATGGCGCCGCGCGAGGAAATGGCGGTCCTGGACTATACCTCGCGCCTGCGTCCTTCCGCCGAACGTCTCGGCGCGGCGGATTGGCGAAACCCGGATTTCCGGGGCTATGTCTATCCGAGTCCGCCCGCGAACGCCACGGTCCCTGGCCTGCCCGCAACCCCAGCGCCAACTACGCCACCCCGGCCCTGATGATGATCCCGTCCTCTACGCTGGTTGACCCCAAGGTTGGCGCCAGGGCCGCGGCCCTAGGTTGAACGCTGTATGACCCTCATGCTCATTGTCCTACTGCCCTTTCTGGGCGCAGTGGGGGTGGCCTGGGCCAGCAAGCAGGGCCGAGCCGCCGCCATTCTCGTCACCTTCCTGGTCGTTCTGGCCCCGGTGATCCTGCTGTTCTCCCTCCTGGATCCCCTGGTGGCGGGGGAGACGCGCATCGAGCGCTGGGACTGGCTGCCAGGGGTGGGGCTGGATATCTCCTTCCGTCTGGATGGCCTGGGCCTCCTCTTTGCCGGCCTCATCCTCGGCATTGGCGGTTTGGTCGTCCTCTATGCCCGCTATTACCTGTCCGAAAAGGACAACCTGGGGCGTCTTTACTCCTATCTGCTCCTATTCATGGGCGCCATGCTGGGGGTGGTGCTGTCGGAAAACCTGATTCAGATGCTGATGTTCTGGGAACTGACCAGTCTCAGTTCCTTCCTGCTCGTCGGTTACTGGCGCCAGCGCGCAGACGCCCGCCGGGGTGCCCGCATGGCCCTGGCGATGACCGGTGCCGGTGGCCTGGCCCTCTTTGGCGGCATTCTGCTGCTTGGCCAGATGACGGGCAGCTATGAGCTGAGCGTCGTCCTGGCCTCGGGGGATCTCATCCGCGCCCACCCCTTTTACGGGCCGACCCTGCTCCTGATCCTGCTGGGGATTTTTACCAAATCCGCCCAGTTCCCGTTCCACTTCTGGCTACCCCATGCCATGGCGGCCCCCACGCCGGTCTCCAGCTATCTGCATTCGGCGACCATGGTCAAGGCCGGGGTCTTCCTGCTGGCGCGCCTCTTTCCGGCCCTGTCGGGGACCTGGGAATGGAACTATTTCGTGACGGGCTTTGGCATGATGACCTTGCTGACCGGTGCCGTCATCGCCCTCTTCCAGCACGATATCAAGGGTCTACTGGCCTATTCCACCATCAGCCACCTGGGGCTCATCACGGTCCTATTCGGCATCGGTACCCCCATGGCGGCGGTGGCCGGGGTCTTTCACATCATCAACCACGCCACCTTCAAGGCGGGCCTCTTCATGGCCGCCGGCATCATCGACCACGAAACCGGCACCCGAGACATGCGGCGCATCAACGGGCTCTGGCGCGTTATGCCCTACACGGGCACCCTGGCCATGGTGGCGGCCTCGGCCATGGCCGGCGTGCCTCTCTTCAATGGCTTTCTGTCCAAGGAGATGTTCTTTGGCGAGGCCGCCGCGGTCGCCGGGACCCTGTGGCTCGGTTGGTTGGTGCCGGTAGCGGCCACCCTCGCGGGGGCCTTCGCGGTCGCCTATTCCCTGCGGTTTGTCCACGATGTCTTTTTCAATGGGGAGCCGGTGGACTTACCCCACCAGCCCCACGAACCCCCGCGCTGGATGCGGGTACCGGTGGAGGTGCTGGTCGTCCTTTGCCTCCTGGTGGGCATGGCCCCGGCCCTGACGGTGGAACCGATCCTGAATCTGGCGGTAGAAGCCGTGCTTCAAGGGCCGCCACCAGTCCATGACCTGGCCCTCTGGCATGGCTTCAGCCCCGCCGTCTTCATGAGTCTCATCGCCATGACCGGCGGCGTCCTCATCTACGCCGCGCGCAAGCCCCTCTATGTCTGGTGGGATCGGGTGGGGGATCGGCTCGACGCCCGGCGGGGCTATGATTGGGCACTGAACCGCTTGGTGCTTCTGGCCCAGGGTGTCACGGCCTGGCTGGGTAAGGCCTCCCTGCAACGGCTGCTGTTGACCTTTCTCATCTCGGCCTTGGTGCTGGGGACCGCAGGTTGGCTGGGATCGGGTTCCTCCTTGACGGGGCCCTTGCCCTTGCTGCCCCTCGACGTCGTCAGCCTGGTGGCCAGTATCATCATGGTCGGGGCAGCCCTCGCGACCCTGATCTGGCATTGCCAGCGCTTTCTCGGCCTCATCCTCCTGGGTGCCGTCGGCCTGATGGTCGCCCTGATTTTTGTCATCTTCTCCGCCCCCGACCTGGCCTTGACCCAATTGTCCGTCGAAGTGGTGACCGTGATCCTGCTGCTCCTGGCCCTCTTTTTCCTCCCCCAGGCCTCGCGCCCGGAGACCCATCGCCTCAGGCGCATCCGGGACCTGGTGGTGGCGCTGTTCGCGGGTCTCGGCATGAGCGCCCTGACCTGGGCCCTCCTGACCCGGCCCTACGAGAGCATCGCCGGCTACTTCCTGGAGAACAGCATTCCCGGCGGCGGGGGCCGCAACGTGGTCAATGTCATCCTGGTGGATTTTCGTGGCTTCGATACCCTGGGCGAGATCACGGTCCTGGCCCTGGCAGGTCTGGCGATCCACGCCATGCTGGAGAATCTCCGGCTGGCGGGCCAGCCTGGCGATGGCCTGGACCGGCTCTGGGACCGGGACGCGCATCCCATCATCCTGTCTTCGCTGGCGCGCCTGGTATTGCCCCTGACTTTGCTGGTGGCCGTCTTTATTCTGCTCCGGGGCCATAACCTACCGGGTGGTGGCTTTATCGCCGGCCTCGTCACGGCCATCGCCCTCATTCTGCAGTATCTGGCCAATGGCGTGGCCTGGACCCAGAAGCGCTTGCCGGGCAGGATGCAGCCCCTGATCGGCACTGGCCTGCTCATCGCCACCCTCACGGGCGTGGCGAGCTTCCTCTTTGGCTATCCCTATTTGACGACGACCTTCGGTCATTTCGACTGGCCCCTGGTGGGTGAATTCGAGCTGGCCTCCGCCATGATCTTCGACCTGGGGGTGTGGCTGGTGGTAGTGGGGGCGACCTTGTTGATCCTCATCCATCTGGGCTTGATGCACGATGCCACCCGGGAGACCGGGCCTGGCGGCGCGCCGGAGGCGATGGCCGCGGGGAGGGACGGCTGAATGGAGGCCATCATCTCTCTCCTGGTCGGTGTGCTGACCACCTGTGGCGTCTATTTGCTGCTGCGGGCCCAGACTTTCTCGGTGGTGCTGGGGCTAACGCTCCTTTCCTACGCCGTCAATCTCTTTCTCTTTGCCTCCGGGCGGCTGGTGATCGGCCGGCCGCCGGTGATTGGCCTCGGCCCCTCCGGGTACACCGACCCCTTGCCCCAGGCCCTGGTGCTCACGGCGATCGTCATCGGCTTCGCCATGACGGCCTTTGTCATCCTGCTGGCGATCAAGGCCCGGGCGGAGTTGGGGACCGACCAGGTGGATGGGGAGGCAAACCATGAGTGATTTGGCCATAGCTCCGGTCCTGGTCCCCTTGGTGGTGGGGGTGGTGCTGCTCTTGTTCCGGGAAGGGAACCTGCGCTGGCGCCGCGGCCTGGGGCTCCTGTCCGTGGCGGTACAGGTCCTGCTGGCCATGGCCTTGCTGGATGCCACCCTGGACGGTGCCATCCTGACCCATGCCCTGGGCAACTGGCCCGCGCCCTACGGTATCGTCCTGGTGGCGGATCGGCTGGCGGCCTGGATGCTACTGATCACGGCCCTGGTGGCTCTGTTCGCCCTCTGGCACGCCTGTCAGGGCCTGGATGCCCAGGGCCGGCACTTTCATGTCCTCTTCCAGTTGCAGTTGTTCGGCCTCAATGGCGCCTTCCTCACCGGCGATCTGTTTAACCTCTTTGTCTTCTTCGAGGTCCTGCTGCTGGCCTCCTACGGTCTGGCCCTGCATGGGGGTGGCGCCGCCCGGACCCTGGCGAACCTGCACTATGTGGTGATCAACCTGGCCGGTTCCGCGCTCTTTCTGATCGCCGCCGGCCTCCTCTACGGCCTCTTCGGCACCCTGAACATGGCTCATCTGGCCCTGCTCATGGCCCAGACGCCGGAGGCCAACCTGGGTCCGGTGCGCACGGCGGTCCTGCTGCTGTTTGGCGTCTTCGCCCTTAAGGCGGCGCTCCTACCTCTGCACCTCTGGCTGCCCGCCACCTATGGCCGCGCCAGTGCCCCGGTGGCGGCCCTCTTCGCCATCATGACCAAGGTCGGGGCCTACGCTATCCTGCGCATCGCCACCCTGATGCTCGGCGCCGCCGCCCCGGGCTTCACGGGCCTCTACCAGGACTGGCTCCTGCCCCTGGCCCTGGTGACCCTGCTGGCCGGCATGGTGGGGGCCCTGGGTGCCCGGCGCCTGACGGATCAAGCCGCCTATCTGGTGATCGCCTCGGTGGGGACCCTGCTCATCGCCTTCGGTCTCGGCGGTCGGGACGCCATCGCCGCCGGTCTCTATTATCTGCCCCACTCGACCTTTGCCGCCGCCGCCCTCTTCCTGCTGACGGACCGCATCGCCCAGGGGCGGGGGGCGTTCGGCGATCGCTTCGAGCCCGCGCCGGATATCCCCTCGGCCCCCCTGGTCGGTGCCCTCTTTTTCCTGTGCGCCGTGCTGCTGGCGGGTCTGCCGCCCTTCTCGGGCTTTATCGGCAAGTTCCTACTGCTGCGGGCGTCCCTGGCCCATCCGGCCTGGCCCTGGGTCCTGGGGGTCGTCCTGACGAGCGGCCTCCTGGGCATTCTGGCCCTGGCCCGCTCCGGGAGCCTGCTCTTCTTCCGGTCGGCGGCGGTCCCGGGGGTGGTCGCGGTGGGCAACCGGCCCGTGACCCTGGGCCCCGCCATCGGTCTACTCATGCTGACGTTGATTCTGACCTTTGGGGCCGGAACCTGGCTGGAGGTGACGACCGCCATCGCGGATCAGTTGCTGGAGCCGGGGCTCTATATCCAGGCGGTCCTGGCAGAGGGGTGATCCGGGGATTGGACCACCGCCACCCGGCCTTCCCGCTACAGAGGCCGAACAATGACTGGCGCTGGGATTATCTTTCAAGCAAGCGGCCTCTCACCGGGGTTCGCATGGGTTTCGTCAACCCCCTATACTTCAACCTTCGATGCCGTTTGGTGGATGCCGATTTCATCAACCAAGATGACAATAACCCCCAGAGAGGAAACACCATGCCGAAAATACGACACCTATTATTGGGACTGGCCCTGGTTTTGATGTCCGCGGTAGTGCTGGCGGAGGATCTCGTCGTTTACCACATCGATGATGCGACGGTGGCCCCCAAGGCCTTGCGCAATGTCCAAAATCATCTGGATGTTGATCCCCTCGCCAAAATCTCCGTGGTATCGCATGCCAATGGCGTGGATTTCCTCATGACCGATGCCAAGGATCCCAAAGGCAATCCCTACGAAAACCTCATCAAGCCACTCGTCCAGCGGGGCGTAACCTTCGAGGTATGCCAGATCACCCTCAAAAACCGTAATCTGAAGCCGGAGCAGTTTATCAGCGAGGTGGTGTACACACCCTCCGGCGTGGTGCGGCTGGCCCAACTTCAGCACGAGGGCGCGGCCTATATCAAGCCTTGAGAGTAGATGAGAATCTTGATGACCCCGTTCCCGCGCTGGCTGCCCCAGCCCCGGCTGACCCTGGTCCTCGTCCTGGTATGGCTCCTGCTCAACAACAGTCTGGCGCCGGGGCATATCCTGCTCGGGCTGTTGCTGGGCTGGCTGATCCCACTCTTTACCTGGCGCTTTTGGCCAGAGACCCTACGGTTGCACGCGCCTCTGACCCTGCTGCGCTTCATCGGCGTGGTCCTGTGGGACATCCTGGTGGCCAACCTGACCGTGGCCCGGCTCATCCTGGGCCAACCCGGGAAGCTGAGGCCGGCCTTCTTCGAGGTGCCCCTGGACCTCAAGGGCGAGATCGGCATCAGCCTTCTGGCCAACACCATCAGCCTGACGCCAGGCACCGTGTCCCTGGAGCTCAGCCCGGATCACCGTAGCCTGCGGGTACATGCCCTGGATGCCCCAGACCCGGATGCCCTGATCCAGGAGATCAAGGCGCGCTACGAGGCCCCACTGAAAAAGGTGTTCGAACCATGCTCGCCATCGTCCTGAACATGGCCTTTGCCCTGGTGGCCGTGGCGATCGCCCTCGGCTTTTGGCGTCTCCTGGTAGGTCCCAGTGCCCCGGACCGCATCCTGGCCCTGGACACCCTCGCCATCAATGCCATCGCCCTCTTGATCCTGCTGGGGATCCGGTTGGGTTCCGGCCTCTATTTCGAGGCCGCCCTGCTGATTGCCCTCATTGGCTTCGTCAGTACCGTGGCCCTGTGCAAGTATCTCTTGCGCGGGGATATTATCGATTAGCCCGGCCCCGGGAGTCTCTCAAGATGCTGGAACTGTTGCTGTCCTTCCTGATCCTGGCCGGGGCTATTTTTACCTTCATTGGCGCCCTGGGGCTGGCGCGCCTGCCCGATTTTTACACCCGCCTCCATGCCCCCACCAAGGCCACGACCCTGGGAGTGGGGAGCCTGCTCATTGCCTCCGCGATTAATTTCAGTACCCAGGGCCCTGGCATCAGCCTGCACGAGATTCTGGTTACCCTCTTTCTCTTCATCACCGCCCCCGTCTCCGCCCACCTGCTGGCCAAGGCGGCGCTGCACCTGAAGGTGCCGAGGGTTGGGCAAAGCGCGAGACCGGGGGATTCATCCCAATAGCGGCTGGGGGGCCTGGAAACAAGCGGGGATAAGCCGCCAGGGTTCTCGGGCGGCCAGGGCAGGGGGAGATTCGTCGGCGGGCGGGCTGATTTCCCAGAGCCCGTCCCTCTTTGGCACATAACAGGAGGGTCGGGTGGGGGCTGGCGGGGGTGTCGACAGCAGGGATGCTGTCGCCAAGCCTACAGGGACGTATTCACGGCGTCCCCCGCCAGACACCACCCGGCCCGGGAAACCGAAAACACAGGTGTTGTTGGGTATACATCAGGGTGCGAAGGGCATCCAGGGCATCATGCGTCCGGCGCGGCCCATGGTGGAGTCCAGGTTACTGGTGATAACGCTCATTTTGACGTTGATTTGATTGAGTTCGCCGACGATGGCGGGCAGGGCTGCCATTTGACCGCTCATGACGCGCATGTTCCGTTCCATCTCCGGCAGGGTATCCATGGTCTTGGTCATACGAAAGAGCATCAGGGCCACCAGGGCGCCGGCCTGATCGGGCTCCCAGGTCTGCATGTAATGGTCCAGCCATTCCGCCTCCTTAGCGAATTTCTCCAGTTCCGCCCGTGTTGCCTCCGGCAGCATGGCCAGGAGTTCCCGGCGTTGGGCGGCACGGGCCTCCGGGCTCATCGCGGTCGCTGGCGCGGTAACGGGGGCCTGGGGCTCGGCGCTGGAAATGGCCTGGTAGCCGGACCAGCCCGCCAGGATCGCCATCAATCCCAGTCCCAGGGCCATGAGGCGCAGACGGCTTGACTGGTGACGGGTTTCGGCGCGGGCGATTTGCAACTCATGGAGGATGAGCCGCAAGCCTTCCTCCCCGAGGATGGGCTGGGTTTGCTCCGCCGGGGACGCAGCGAGGGGGCGTGGCATGGGGTTCTCCGAAGGGCCTGGGTTGATGGCCGGGGATGAAGGATCAGTGTGGGTACGAATCTCTAACCGCATCAGGGTACTCGGCACGTCTTTATAACTGCCCGCCCTGGGCGAGAATGATCTCACGCACCGCCGATTCCACCACCCTCATATCCGTCAGGGGGTAGGGCGGGATGGCGAGTTGGCGCAGGCGTTCCTGGTAATTAACGCAGTAATCGAAGTGGAAGCCGAGAAAGCCCTCCTCGCGCTTGACGCCCTGTATATCCTTGACATATGCGGCATAGTTGGCGGTTTGGGCCATGTGATAAGGGGTCGGCGCCAGGCCCCGCCGAAAGCCCTCGACATGGGCATCCCAGGTTGGGTAAAGGGCGGGGTTGGCGAAATGCAGCACCCGGGAGGCCGCTACCAGAGACTGGAGGCAGCCGGCGACCGCGTTAACGTCCTGCTCGGCAAAGTCCGTCTGCTCGCCCCGCGACCGGCTGAAGGCCTGCACCGCCGCGGTCAACCAGCCCTGCTCGATGCGCAAACTGCTTGGCAGGGACCCATGGGCGAAGGTCGCCGCGAGCAGGAAGGCGTCGGCGGCGCGATCGGTCGCTTGGATCGCCGCCAGCAGGGCCGGGTAGGCCCGCAGCAAGGCGGCCTCCCGGGAGCCATCGGCGAGTTTATTGACGCGCACCAGGTCCACCGCCTGGTCCAGGGTGGCAAGCGTGATATGGGTGAGGTCCGGAATCCGCCTGCCTGAATCCGGTGTCGCCGCGCCGCCCGGGGCGCGAAAGAGGTGCCTTGCTTTCATGGCGATTAGGTTGACAGATCGGCGCGGCGAGGTCGAGGGGCCGAGGCGGGAAAATGCCGGGCGCTTTGCCCTCGGAGGGGTCTGAACAGGCCATACTCCGGCTTGAGGTCGCTGCCTGGGTGTCCCGTTGGGCAAGAGAGCCAAATATTAGGCCGGGCGGATGAAAATCCCGGGGCCTTGGGGCAATATGGTCCGGTATCACGTCCACTGCTCTCAGGAGACACCATGTACCGCATCCGCGCCATTCTCGGAGGCTGGCTGATTGGCCTCGCCCTCATGGTCCTGGTACCCCTCGTCACCGGGGCGCAAGAGGGGCCGAGGGCTCGCCAGCAGGCCGAGGTCACCCCAACGCCCCGGATCTGGTCCGGTTCTCCGGGCATGCGGCTATGGGGACGGGGCTGGCAAGACTCCCTCCCTGGGTCGGGCGCGGGACAACCTCGGCTGGCGGCCATGGCCGATGGCGGTTATGTCCTGGCCGGCACGGTACCCGGGCCCGCGGGTCACGAGGCCTGGGTCGCGCGTTTTGACCCCCAGGGCGCGCCAGTCTGGACGCAAGTCCTGGCCGGTCCCTTCGACCTCCAGGTACAGGGGCTGGATGCCCTGTCGAATGGCGGCCTCTTGTTGGCTGGCGATTTAGGCCCGGCCCGGCCGGGTTTCCTGATGGCCCTGGACGCGGCGGGCGAGACCCTCTGGTCACGGACCACGACCGCGGATGAGGCCGCCACCGACCACTTGCTGGGACTGGCCACGGGTACCACCGGCCTGGGGCTTGCCGTAGGGCAGACCCGGCGCGCGGAGGGGACCGAGGTCGGCCTCCTCACCTCCGTTCCGGCGGATGGTTCCTCCGGATGGCGGTTGGAAGCCACGGGAGCCTGGTCCGTCCGGGCCCTGATCCAGGATGGCGATGGCTGGTTGGTGGCTGGCGCCAGCCTGGAGCCGGCCCAGGCCGCCTGGCTGGCGCGGGTCGATGCGACGGGAGGGATCGACTGGCAGCGCACCTATGGCCCGGCGGGCAGCGGCGCCGTCGTGGCCCTGCTGCGTCTGGCGGATGGCGCCGTCCTGCTTGCGGGGCACCCGGCCGAGGGTGGTGAAGTCTGGCTGCGCCGGGTCGATGGTCGGGGGGAAATCCTCTCCGAACAGCAGCCGCGACTGGCCGGCGATGGGGTGGCACCCGTCCGCTCCCTGCTTGGCCTGGCCCCGGCCGAGGATGGCGGCTATTGGCTGGGGGGGGAGACACTGGGCGGCGATGCCTGGCTGGCGCGCCTCGACCCCGCCGGCGAGACCCTCTGGGTGCGCCACTATGGTGGGGAGGGTGCTGATCGCTTCACCGCCCTCCTGTCACGCCCGGGCGGGGTGCTGGCCGCGGGCCTGAGTGTCTCTGGCCAGGGGGCAGGCGCCCCAGGCCTCTGGCTGGCCACACTCGATGCCCAAGGTACCCCTGGATGTCACCCCCCCTGTCCGACCGGGCGGCCAGGATCCTGGCCCTTGTCCAGCAGGGGCTGGGGCCTGAATCCGGCCTCGCCGCCGGCGGCGAGTTCGAGGTCCGGGAGGCGACCGATGGCACCCTGCGGCTCTGGCTCCCCTTTGCCCGTCTGAAGGACACCTCGGCGGAGGCCGAGGGGCAGCAACTCGAACTTGGCACCCTGGCGTTGCTAGCCCGCCCTCCGGAGACCGCCAAGGGGCCCTGGCGCTTCACCCTGGCAGGGCCGGCCACCCTCTGGATTCCCGGGGATGACGGAGGGGATGTCGCCCGGCTGACCCTGGCGCGGCGCGACTTTGCCCTGGAACTGGACCCGGACTCCGGCCTGACGACGGCGATCGACCTGCGGTTGGCGGGGGTCGAGTTGCGCCTGGACCCGCCGGCACGGCTGGCGGGCCTTTACCAGGACCAGGCCCTGGGGATCGACGCCGCGACGCCCCCTGCGGGCGAGGAGGCCAGCCCCCTGGCCAGCCTGGGTCTTGGCGAATTTACCCTGGCGGTCAAGCTGACACCCGATGCCGCGGGCCGTTGGGGTGGGAGTTTGCGACTCAGGCTCGCTGACCTGGCGGGGCGCGATGGGCAAGGCCAGGAAAGGGGCCATCTGGGCGGATGGCGGCTGGATGCCGACTATGCCGACATGGATCTCACTATGCTGGAGGCCCTCTCGGGGCGGCTGGAGGCCCTGCAGCTTCAGGAACCCGTCCCCTTGCTGGAGGAGGTCGGCGCCCTGGTGGAGGCCTATCTGCGGGCTAGTGGCCAGGCGCGGGGCGAATGGCTCCTGACCGATCTGGCCATGCCTCTCGATGGCGCGGGCGAGTACCTGCGTCTGGGCGAGTTCGGCCTGGTGGGTTCCGTCGCGCCGCCCCTGGACCAGCCCCTGGCGCGGGATCTGCGGCTGCAATTCCACCTCAAGGGGCTGGACCTGATGGCGGAGGCTAGCCAGGTCGCGTTGGGGGAGGCGCGTTTCGAGGTCGGCATGGAGCGATTGGCGCTCGCCAACCTGGTCGAGGCGGTCCTATTCGCCCTCCAGCATCCAGCCGCCGGCCCCGCGGCCCTGCCGGAGTGGCTGCCCCGCATCCTGGGTGGCATCGAAGTCACCCTCGCGACCAACGGCCTCCGGGCCACCCTGCCCGCGGAGGCCCCCCTGGCCATCGAGGGCCTCAGGCTCCATCTGGCCCTGAAGGGGCTGGACTCCCCGGTGCCCGTCCTGGCCTTGGCCTATTCACAAGAGGGTGTCTCGGGTCTGGAGCTGGTGCTGCCACCCTGGGCGCCCCGGACGGTCAATCTCGATCTGGCCCTGAGCGGCCTGCCTCTGGCCGAGCTGCTGGCCGTCTCCCTGGGGAAGACGCCCGATCCTCTGGCCGCCCTCACGCTGATGGGCACCCAGCCGGTTCGGCTCGACATCAACGACATCACCCTCGATCTGCCCGCCGGCGGGATGCGGCTGCGAGGCCAGGCACTGACCCAGGTCCCGGCCACGCCCCAGGCCTTGCCCGAGGGGACCCTGACCGCGAATATCGAACTGCGCAATCTCGATGCCCTGGCCCGACTCATGGACGCGGCCGCGGACCCCGCCGAGCGCGAGAACCTGGCCGCCCTGGTGGCCTTCCTGCGGCTGGTGGGCATCGAGCGTCCCGCCGCTGAGGGCGGCCAGCTACTCAGCTTCGCCCTGGAAGCCAACAGTCGGGGCGAGGTTGTGGTCAACGGCAAGGACCTGACCCCGCTTCTCAATAACTCGGCCAGCCCCGTTCGCGGTATGAATCGCTAGCGCCGCGTCCGGACAGCAGGCAGAGTCGCCCATGATCAAGATCAGACCCGGGACGGACGCGGATCGGCCCCAGATCATTGCCCGCATGGCGGAGGTCTTCGGTCCCGAGCCCGCGGCGCGGGCGGAACGCCTCTGGGACTGGCAGTGGCACCAGGACCCCCGTCTGCCAACCCCCGGGTATCGGGGGGTCGTCGCCGATTGGCGCGGCCAGATCATTGGCAATCTGGCCACCATTCCCGCCGGGCTGCATCTTGGCGGGGAGCCTGTCACTGCCCACTGGTGCGTGGAGGTGCTCACCCACTGGGGTCTGATGCGCCAGGCTCTCCGCGACCAGCGGCGCCAGGCCGGCAGGGGACCCGACTTCACCCAGGGCATCGCCGCCGCCCTCTTTGGCCACCCCGCCGCAGGGCCCATTCAGCTCGCCAAGCACATCGCCGATCCCATGATGGTCATTCTGCACCGCATCGGTTTCACCGCCCTGCCGGGCACCTGTTCCCTACGGCGCCGGGTCTCGCTACGCCATACCCTGGCACGCGGCCTGGGCCGGCCGCTGGGGGAGCTGATCGGCGCGGTGGCGGATCTGGGCCTGCCCCTCGGCCCCCGGTCCCGGCTGCCGATCGAGGTCTTGACGGGGGGGTTCGACTCCCGTTTCGACCGCCTGTGGGAGCAGGTCCGGGGCCAATACCCCGCCCTATGCCAGCGCGATGCCCGGACCCTGGACTGGCGGTATCGACAGCACCCGGAAGGCGACTACCGGGTCCTCACGACCGGGGCTGGGGAAGAGCTGCGTGGCTACCTGGTACTGCTCACCTATCAAACCCGGGGCCGGCGCCGGGCCAAGTTCGTGGACCTGCTGACCGCCCCCGAGGATACCGAGGCGATCCGCGCCCTCCTGAGCGGCGCCCTGCGCTGGCTGCGCGACTGGCGGGCGGAGAAGGTCGAGACCTTCGCCGGCGGGAACGGCGTCGCCGCCATCCTCGGCTCCATGGGTTTTACCCCGCCTCTGAATAAGGCCGGCCAACCCCACCCCCTGATGGTCCGAGGTCTGCCGGCGGCCGCCGAGCGGATCTACGTCACCCAGGGTGATGGCGATGGTGGTTGAGGTCGGCGAGAATCTAACCCCATGCAACCCTTGCTAGGCATTCACTCCCGTCTGGTCCGCGCCCTCCAGAAACGCCGCGATGACCAGAATGAGCGTACCCACTGGCCCCAGTGGTTCCTCCTTGCCGGCTTGCGTGCACGGGAGGCCTGGAGTCATCCGGACCCCGCGGGGCTGACCCCCCTCTGGCCCCCGGCGGATACCTTTTGGGCGGACCCCTTCGCCTGGTCGCTGGGCGGGCGGCGCTTTATCTTTCTGGAGGAATATCCCTTCCACACCCAGCGCGGCCGGATCAGCGTCCTCGAATTGGGCCCAGACCTGACGCCCCGGGGACCGGCCGTGCCCGTCCTGGACGAGGACCGGCATCTGTCCTACCCCTTTTTGTTCAGCTTCGAGGATGAGCTCTATATGGTCCCCGAGTCGGCGGCCTCCCGCCGGGTGGACCTGTATCGCTGCCAGTCCTTCCCCGACCGCTGGACTTACGTCCGGACCTTGATTGCCGGGTTCCCGGCGGCGGATGCGACCCTCTTCGAGTACGAGGGGCGCTGGTGGCTCTTCTGTAGCGCGCGGCAGGGCAGGGCGCGGCTCAATAACTCGCTACTGGCCTTCCATGCGGACTCACCCTGAGCGAGCGCTGGCTCCCCCATGCCCGCAACCCCCTGGTGCGGGACTATGGGGGCGGTCGGCCCGGCGGTCGGGTCTTTGTCGATGAGCAGGGCCGCCTCCTGCGCCCGGCCCAGAATTCGGTGCCACGCTACGGCTATGGCCTGGTCCTGCAGCAGGTGCAGGCCCTCACCCCCGGGCATTATCGTGAAAGGCGGGTCTGGCAGACGACCGGCGCGGCGACAGGCGGCTGGCGCGCCCTGCACCACCTGGATTGGCACCAGGGTCTGCTCGTCATGGACGCCCAGCGCCTCATCCCCCGACCGCTAACCGCATGATGGCCATCAATGCCTTGAAATTCTTGCCACCGGGCCCCGGCCGCCGCGACCGCCTGGCCCTGCCGCTCCTGGTCCTCTTCGCCTTCTCGGCCTGGAGTATGACGGCGATCGCCAATCTGGCCCTGGCCCTGCTCGGCCTGCTGTGGCTCCTGGAGGGGCGCCGCGCCGGGGTAAGCTGGCGGCGGGACCCGGCCCTCGGGCTGCTGCTCGCCGGGGTCCTGCTGATGACCCTTCTGGCCGGGCGGGCGGCGCTGCTGTTTCCCGACCTCGCCGCTCAGCAGTGGTCCGCCATTCCGGGCTGGATTCGGCCCCTCCTCTTCGTCGTCCCGGCCTGGTGGTTGCGCGGTGATCCCGTCCGGATTCGCTGGGTGCTGGTGGCGGCCCTCCTGGGGCTGCTGGTCGGGGTGCTGCAGCGGGCGGATGGGGACGACGTGGCGGCCATCCTCGCCCTGCTGCGGGGGCAGGTCGGCTTCGACGCCCGGGGCGACTTCGGCTTTACCGCCCTCGGACTCGGCTTTCTCGTCTCCATCGCCCTGCTGGGTTTCTTCAGCTTCCGGCGCGAGATCACGGGGCTGTGCCTCGGGGGCCGGCCCCGGCCACTCCTGGGCTGGGTCCTCTGGACCACGGGCGTGGCCCTCCTCCTCGCCATCCTCCTGGTCTTGCAGACGCGGGGGGCGGTGCTGGCCCTGGCCCTCGTCATCCTGGTCTCCCTGCTGGTACGCGTCAGGACCGACCCGACCCAGCGCGGCGGGACGCGGCGGGGACTGGGCCTGTCCCTCCTCGGCGCCGTGCTGCTGCTGGCCCTGGCCGGTGCCGTCCTCTGGACCAGCGGCGACCGGATCGCCGGCGATGTGGCGGCCCTGACCCAGCCTGACGCCCAAGGTCATTACGACTATGGCTCCTCCTCTGGCACCCGGCTCAATCTCTACCGGATCGGTGTCGCCCTGATCCGGGAGCGCCCCCTGCTGGGCTGGGGGCCCGGCACCCGCGGTCCCCTGGATCTGGTCCCCGCCGGGGTGCTGGAGTGGTCAGCCTATGATCGCGCCCATGCCCCGGAGTGGGCCCATCTGCACAGCGTCCCCATCGAAATTTGGGTGCGCTTCGGGTTGCCTGGCCTGGTCTTTGCCGGCCTCTTCCTCGCCCTCATGGTGCAGAACTATGGGGTGATGTGGCGGCGCGTCCCGGATCCACCCCTGTTTCGCTTTCTGCTCCTGGGGGGCATCATGACCCTGTTCTTTTGCCTCTATGACTTTCGCCTGATCCGCGTGGACTTCGGCCTGTTCTTCGTCCTCTTCTTCGGCATCCTCCATAGCTTTCGGTTTGCGCCGCCCGCCCAACCGGGCCAGCCGGCCGGTACGGAACCATGAGGATCGCCAAGATCGCCCTGCTGGTGAGCGATTTCGAGGACGGCGGGGTCGAGCGCAATTTCACCAGCCTGGCCGCGGGCCTGGCCGCCCTGGGCGTCGAGGTCCATTTCCTGGTGGGCAACCCGGATCATCCCTACCTCCAGGAGTTGGGCCAGGGCGTGCGCATCATCCCCGTGGTGGGCGATCCCACCCCGCTGCTGCGGATCTATCTGCCCCAGCAGCAACCGCCGTTCCTCCTGACCGGCAAACTCTCCGACGATTTCGCGGCCCTGGGGGTCAAACGCCTCCTGGGGCTGGAGACCCGCCTGGTCGCCGCCGTGGGCACTCCCCTGTCCGGACGCTTCGCGGCCCATCGCTGGAACTTCCTCAAGACCCTGCGGGAGACACGGCAGATCCGCCGGGCCTATGGGCAATTCGATGGCCTCACCGCCCTGACCGCCACCGTGGCCCGGGATCTGCGCGACTATTTCCGCATTCGCGGCGTGCCGATCGCGGTCCTGCCTAACCCCATCATTCCGCCAGACCTCGCGACCTTGGCGGCGGCACCTTGCGGGCATCCCTGGCTGGCACCCGGCCAGCCCCCGGTGGTGCTGGCGGTCGGGGGGTTACGCAAGGTCAAGGACTTCCCGACCCTGCTGCGCGCCTTCGCCAGACTGGCTATAGGGCGGGAGGTCCGGCTGCTCATCCTCGGCGAGGGCAAGGAACGGGGGCGCCTCGGGCACCTGGCGGCGCGCCTGGGCATCGCGGAGCAGGTCGCGCTCCCGGGTTTCGTCGCCAACCCCTTCCCCTTCATGGCCCGCTGCCGGGTGCTCGCCCTCTCCTCGGTGCGGGAGGGACTGGGCAATGTGCTGGTGGAGGCCATGGCCCTGGGGACGCCGGTGGTCGCGACGGCCTGCACCGAGGGGATCCATGACCTGCTCCAGGGCGGCGACTTGGGGGGGCTGGTGCCGGTCGGGGATGATCAGGCCCTCGCCCGGGCGCTCCAGGCGGCGCTCGACCGCCGGCCCGATCCCGAGGTCATGAGGCGGGTGACCCGGCCCTTTGGCCGCGAGGCGGCCTCGCGGGCCTATCTGGACTTTTTTACCGGGCTCGTCAAATAGGCGCCGATGCGTAGCCGGGCCGCCACAAGCTTGTGGGGGCGGCAGCCGGGTGCTAACGGGTGCATATTGACCCCATGATTTACCTGCTCAACACCCCCATCCTCACCGCCTACGGCGATTTTCGTTTCACCGGACCCCTCGGCCTGGCGACGGCCCGCCAGCGCTTGACAGCGGGTTTCATCTCGGCCATTGGCCATGAGGCCGCGGCGGATTTTCTGTCCACCCTGCTGGGCTGCCCCGTGCCGGTCAACCGCGTCGCCGTCGCCATGGCCCCCGGCGATACCGCCCTGGTGCTGCGTCTCCGAGACCGCCTGCCGGAGGGTAAGGTCCTCGCTGCCCAGGAACTGGCGGCGACGCCCTACGAACTGGGTTGGCTGGAACGGTTGGCATAAGACGTTGCCCCTGGCTTAACCCCCTTTGAGAACCTCCCATGTCCCTGGACGCTGTTAGCCTCACCACCCCGCCGGCCCTACCGCCCCTGATGCGTCTGCGCGCCACGCTGCGCGCCCTGGACCCCATCCGCCAGCCGCCCTATGCCGGTTCCGCCTGGCGGGGCCTGCTGGGCCATGGCCTGCGCCAGGCCGCCTGCGTCACCCGCGCCGCCGATTGCGCCGGCTGCCTGCTCCTGACGCACTGTGTCTATCCGCGCGTCTTCGAGCCCCCGGCCCCCGCCGGTGCGGAGGGCCGCCGTTTCGCCGCCCCCCCGCGGCCCTTTGTGCTGAACCTCGACCCCCAAGCGCCCCGGGACTACGCCCCCGGTGATCCCCTCCACCTGGGCATCACCCTGCTGGGGGAGGCCACCCACCAGGTGCCCTACCTGCTCCACGCCCTGCAACTCGCCGGCCAGCGCGGGCTGGGCCACGCCCAGGGGCATTTCGCCCTGGAGCACCTGGACCAGGAGACCGACCCCGGCACGGACGACTGGCGCCGGGTCTATGCCCCGGCCACGGGGCACTATCTCCCCCTGGTCCCGGCCAGCCCCCGGCCCCCGCCGGCCCCGCCCCAGGCGCGCCTGCGCCTGCTGACGCCGCTGCGGCTCAAGCGCCAGGGCAAGCTGGTGGGCCCGGCCCAGTTCACCCTGCGGGAACTGGTGTTCAATCTCATCGGCCGCCTGCGCCTCCTCGCCCAGCACCAGGGCGGCGACACCCGCTGCCTGGACCCGACGGCCCTGCTCCAGGCGGCGGACACCCTCAACCCCGACCGCGGCGCCTTGCACTGGCACGAATGGACCCGTTATTCCTCCCGCCAGCACACCCTGATGGAACTGGGCGGTCTGCTCGGCCACCTCGACCTGGCGGGCGCCGGCCTCGCCGACCTCTGGCCCCTGCTGTGGCTGGGCCAATGGGTCCATGCCGGCAAGGGCACCACCTTTGGTCTAGGCGCCTATCGCCTCACGCCCCCCTAACCACAAGCTTGCGGTCCCGGCGCGCCGGCGCTAGGGGGGCATGGCATGCTGGCCTCCGTACCGCAGGCGCTGATTTGCCAGGATCACGCAGGAGCAGCCGATAGTCGCCAGGGAGCACCGGACGCCACGGTTCTTTGCCACCTTGCCACACGACGAGTACCATCGCTCAGATAATATAAAGGGACGACCATGACGGATCACTCCTAATCCCCGTCGGATCCTGCCCGCCGTGGCCGGGCTCATCCCCCAGGTCTACCATCTGGATGCGGCCCTGCCCTACGAGGATTACCTGGCCCGGGTGGCGAGCGTCCCTGAGCACCTGGAAAGCAGCAAGCATGAAACGCAGATGGAGCTGTATGAAAACAACTGAGCAACTCGATCCGCAGACGCGGGTGGCGCTGGAGCGATTCAAGCCGATCCTCAGCGCCCGTTACGGCCCGCACTTGCGGGGTCTGTATCTCTTTGGGTCGCGGGCGCGTGCCGACCACCGTTCCGATAGTGATGCGGATCTCGCCGTGGTCCTCGACGTCGCGGATGATCCCATTGGCGAGCAATGGTCACTCATCGACCTGGGGTACGACATCCTGCTCGACACCGGGGTGCTTATCCAACCGTGGGTGTTAACCCAAGATCGCTGGAATAGGACGCCGGACCCATCACGCGGCCTCGTCGAAGCCATTCGCCGGGAGGGTATCGCACTCTGATCGAGCGACTCCTCGCGGTCTTGATCATAATTCCGGCCAAGGATGGATCCATGCCGGCAAGGGCACGACCTTTGGCCTGGGCACCACCTTTGGTCTAGGCGCCTATCGCCTCACGCCCCCCTAACCACAAGCTTGTGGCCCCGGCATCCATCCGCCGAATCGGGCATGCTGTCCTCCGTACCGCAGGCGCTGATGGGCAAATCAACCGCCAGGGAGACTGGGAAGTCGCGGTACTTTCCACCCCCGCCGCCGGGGGGTAATATCATCGAAAAAAAGGCACCGCCCTCATGGCCACTCGCTTTGCGCGTCGGATACTCTTGGCCGTGACCGGGCTCACCCCCCAGGTGGTGACCGAAACCCTCTATGCCCTGGCGGTGCAGCGCCAGCCGCCTTTCATCCCTACCGAAATCCACCTGCTGACCACCGCCGAGGGCGCCGAGGCGGCCCGGCTGGGCCTGTTGAGCGCCGACCCCGGCTGGTTCCATCACCTGTGCCGGGATTATGAGCTGCCGGCCATCGACTTTGACGCCCGCCATATTCAGGTACTGCGCGACGCCGACGGCGCGCCGCTGGACGACATCCGCACCCCGGCGGACAACCAGCGCGCCGCCGACACCATCACCGAGCTGGTCCGCCACTTCACCGCCGATCCCGACGCCGCCCTGCACGTCTCCATCGCCGGGGGGCGCAAGACCATGGGCTACTACCTCGGCTATGCCCTCAGCCTCTTTGGCCGCCCCCAGGATGTCCTGTCCCACGTCCTGGTCAGCGCCCCCTTCGAGGGCTGCCCCGCCTTTTACTACCCGACGCCTTACCCCAGCGTCATCACCCTGCGCGACAACAAACTGGCCGACACCCGCGACGCCCAGGTGACCCTGGCGGAGATCCCCTTCGTGCGGTTGCGCGAGGGCCTCAACCCGCGGTTGTTGACCGGCGCCGCCAGCTTTGGCCAGGCGGTGGCCGCCGCCCAGCGCGCCCTGCAGGCGCCGGAACTGGTGATCGACCTGGCGGGCCGGCGCCTGCGCGCCGCGGGCGAGTGGCTGGACATGAAGCCGGTGGAACTGGCGTTTTACAGCCTGATGGCGCGCCGTCAATGCCAGGGGCGGGACGGGGTCCGGCGCGGCGACGCGGGCCTCGACGCGGCCTTCCTGAAGGAATACCGCCAGATCGTCCCGGAATACTCCGGCGAACTGGAGCGGTGCGAGGCGGCCCTGGCCGCCGGCATGAGCGTGGAATACTTCGACCAGCGTAAATCCCGCGTCAACAGCACCCTGGCGGCGGCTTTAGGCCCCGCCCTGGCCGCCCCCTACCTGATCCAGGGCGAGGGCCGGCGGCCCAGAACCCGCTATGGGCTGCGCCTGATGGCCGGGGCCATCCGGTTTGGGGCCAGCGAGGCCCCGACAAGCTTGCGGGGTGGGGCGGAGGCCGCGCCCCCAGCGGATACTTGAATCCAGCGCCAGGGGGGCGACCCCGGCAATCTCTAGCACCTACCTATTCTGTGGACCGCGATACTTAACCATGGACAATCAGCCGTTACTCGACGCCACCGCCCGCCTCGCCTTCTGCGCCTATCCGCGAATCCTCGGCGGCTCGCCGCCGGACACCCCGGCGATGACCCTGGAAGGGACCGCGGGCCTTTTGGAGGGATTAGCATGAAAACTACCCTGGTGAGTTTTTTGGGCAAGAACACGGGCGATCCGAAAACCGGTTACCGCACCGCTACCTACCGTTTCGCCGACGGCCATGACCACGTCACCCCCTTTTTCGGCCTCGCCCTGGCGCGGGACCTGAACCCCGACCTGATGGTCATCCTCGGCACCTCTGGCAGTATGTGGGACGTGCTCATCGAACACCTGGCGGAAGACGAGAAGGACGAGGCAGCCGAAGAAACCCGCCTCGAACTCATGGAAGCCGTACGCAACGCCACGGTGGACGCCGCCCTGCTCCAGCGCGTACAACCCCTGGCCGAACGGCACATGGCCCGCCCCCTCATCCTGCGTCTCATCCCCTATGGCCGGGACGACCAAGAACAGGCTGGCATCCTGCAAGCCATCGCCGCGGCCGTCCCGCCGGGTCGGGTGCACATCGACCTCACCCATGGCTTCCGCCACCTGGCCGCCCTGGGGCTGCTTTCCGCCTTTTTTCTCGAATGTCTCGCCCGCCTGAAGGTGTCCGGCCTCTATTACGGTGCTTTGGACATGACCCGTGACGGCGTTACGCCGGTACTGCGACTGGATGGCCTCCTCGCCATCCAACGCTGGATCGACGCCCTCGACCGTTTCGATCAGAGCGGCGACTACGGCGTCTTCGCGCCCTTGCTCGTGGCCGATGGCATCGCCGAGGACAAGGCCCGCTGCCTGGAGGATGCCGCCTTTCATGAGCGGACCTTCAACCTCTCCGGCGCCCGGCGGAAGCTCATGACCTTCCTGCCTCTGCTCGATGCCGGTCTGCCCGGTAGCGCGGCGCTATTCCAGAATCAGATGAAGGAACGCCTGGCTTGGGCGCGTGAGAGCGATCTCGCCGTCAACCAGCAGCGCCTTGCCTATCTCTACCTCGACCGGCGTGACTATGCCCGCGCCGCGATCTTCGGCTGGGAGTCGCTGATTACCCGCGAATGCGGAGCGCGGGGTTATGACAGTCAGGATTACAGGTCAGGACGGGAACCGGCCACGGATGCCCTCGATGCCGAAGTCCGTGCCCGTGCCAAGCGGCTGCCACCGGACTGGATCACTGCCTACTGGACGCTCAAGAGCCTGCGCAACGGGCTCGCCCACGGCAATCCCGCCTCCGTGGATCAGGTGCGGAAGATCATCGCCAGCCCCACTCGCCTGCCGGACGAGCTGCGCCGCGCCTTCGACAGGCTGTTGAACTGACGTCGCAAGCTTGCCGGGTCTGCGTTATCACCCTGGGCGCGCCATCATCCGAAAAATCTTCAGAGACAATCTATGAATATCTATGAATACACCCTCCGTTTCAACACCCCCGCCTTTCTCGGCAACGCCGAGCAGAACGCCCAATGGCGCACCCCACCCATCAAGGCGCTGCTCCGACAGTGGTGGCGGATGGCCTATGCCGCCGATCAGGGGTTTCGGGTCGATGTGGCGACCATGGGCCGGGAAGAGGGTCGGTTGTTTGGAGTCGCCAGTGATGGCGAGGGCGATAGTCGCAAGAGCCTGGTGCGCATCCGCTTGGACAAGTGGGCTGAAGGCTCTCTGAAAAGCTGGGAAGGGCCGGACCAGAGCGTTGCACATCCCGAGGTGAAGAATCCAGTAGGTTCGCAACTCTATCTTGGCTATGGCCCGCTGAAGTTTCTTAAGGGAACTGCGCTCAAGGCCAACGCCGCCATCCAGGCTGGCGATTCAGCCGCGATCTCCCTGGCGATACCAACGGCGCATCAGGATGCCGAACTCTCCCGCCTGCTCGAACGCAATGTCCCGCTCATCGAACGCGCCTTATGGCTCATGGACCACTACGGCACCCTGGGTGGACGCAGCCGCAATGGTTGGGGCTCCTTCGCCCTCACGCCGAAAGAAGGCACGCCAGACTTGGCGGGCAACCCGCCGCTACGCCCCTGGGGTGACTGTCTGAAACTGGATTGGCCGCACGCGCTCGGCCAGGACGACCAGGGCGCCCTGATCTGGCAAACCAGCCCGTTCGAAGACTGGAAGCCACTGATGCGAGAATTGGCTGTCATCAAGATCGGGCTGCGGACGCAATTCATCTTTACGACTGGGAATGAGGCCTCCCAAACGGAAGCGCGCCACTGGCTGAGTTACCCCATCACCAACCACTCGGTGAAAGCCTGGGGCAATAACGCTCGATTGCCCAACAGCCTCCGTTTCAAGATCCGCAAGACAGCGAACGGCAAGTTTGTCGGCGCGATTTTTCATGTGCCTTGCCTGCCACCGTCCACTTTCATTCCCAACCAAAATAGCCAAGCCATCAAGCAAGTGAGCCAAGCCATCAAGCAAGTGTGGTCCCAGGTACACCAGTTCCTGGATGGACCAACACCACTATTGACCCGCATTGGGGTATAAGTCATGACCAACGACCTCATCTGGCAAACCAAGCTGGCCGCGCGTGTCCACGACCCGGCGGAGAAGGCGCTGGTGCTGCTGCGCGACCCGGCCGGGCACGAGGGCGGTACGTCAAAGGCACTGACCCGCTTGCTGGGCCTGTCCGACCTCGGCGCGGCAACCCTTGACTCGGACAACGCCGAGGCGCTGTCCACGGTGATCTTCAAGAAGGGCTTACCGTTGGCCCTGTACCGGCATGTCCAGCGCGCCGACTGGTGGGCGGCGGCGGCGGACCGGCCCCAGTGGCCGATGCAGGCCATCACCGTCACCACCCGGAAAGGTGAGCAGAAAACCTTTGGGGTTGCCCCGTGGGCGCAGGTGCGCTGGACCCAAAAGCCGGTGTTGATCCACCCGCTGACGGGCGAGCAGTTCGACCTGGCGAAACAGGGTGGCCTCAGCGACACCGATTTCAAGGACATCAAGCAACGCAGCTTCGACCATTTCTCGCGCCTGCTCACCCGCTTGTCCCTGGCCGACCTCGCCGAAGACCCCCGCAAGATCTTGCTTACCTACTGGCGTTTCGGCCCGGAACTGGCCGAAGAGGCAGACAACGGCAAACTCGGCGCACTGTGGGGCGTACTGCCCGCCGATACCCGGGTGCCGGACCACTCGATCTGGGATCACCTGGACTTGACCTCGGCCTTCGCCGGCGCCTTTGCCGCTGACCCGGATGGCGAGGCCGCGCTGCTGGCGCTGTCCATTGGCCCGGTGCAGGGCTTCATCGCTAGCGCGCGCACCACCTCCGACCTCTGGGCCGGTTCCCATCTCCTCTCGCGCCTGGCCTGGGAGGCGATGAAACCCGTTTGCGAAGCGCTGGGGCCGGATGCCATCCTCTTCCCGCGGTTGCGCGGCGTGCCGCAAGTGGATCTGTGGCTGCGCGACCGGATGAACCTGCCCGACGCCCTGTTCAAGGACTGCGAATGGATGAAGCGCGGCACCGATGCGAACCCCCTGTTCTCCGCCGCCTTGCCCAACCGGTTCGTGGCGATCGTGCCGGCCAGTCAGGCGCAAGACATCGCCGACCAGGTTACCCAAGCGGTTCGCGGTTGGTTGCAATCCCAAGGGCAGGATGTTGTTTCCCGTTTGCTCAAGGAGGCCGGCTTTGATGTCGAATCCACCGGTCACCCCTACCAACAGATGCAGGAACAACTCCAGGGCTTCCCGGAGGTGCATTGGGCGGTGGTGCCATTCTCCCTGATTCACCCGCGTAACCCAGCCAAACAGACCGATCTGGATGTCAGCCAGCTTGCCCATGCGATGGCGCCTTTCTTCGGCGTGGCCGCCGGCCAGCCCTGCGGTTTTCTCAACAAACCCGCCTGGCGGGCGCTGCAACAGGCAATCGACTGGGGCGATGGCACCACCTTCTTCGCCCCCAACCCTGGCGTGCTTTATCCGGCGGTGTATGACCTGGCGGAACGGGTGCTGGCGGCGGCAAAGACCGTGCGCCCTTTCGACCAGACGGAACAACAAGGCTGGCGTTGCTCGCTGACCGGCGAGGCCGAATGGCTGACCACCGACCCGGCGCAACTGCGGAAGTCCTATCGCCAGCAGACCGATACCCTGTGGGCAAGAGTGGCGGCGCACAATCCCGCTTGGGCTAAGAAGGGCGAACACCTCAGCGCCTTGCCCGCCATCAAACGCCTTTGGCCAACCCTCTTCACCGAGGAAGTCCGCAATGCGCTGGGGGCGGGCGAACGCGGCGAGCAGGAGACCTTCCGCCGCTTCGTTGTCTCCACCCATACCATGGCGCTGGCGCATCAACTTGACCAATGGCTGGAGCGCGGCGGCCTGACCTGCCCAGGCTTCAAGCAAGCCCGTAACCAGGCCGGTGCGGTGGCTTTGCCGCGCCGGCTGATGCTCCGACACCTCAATAACCCGGCCCTGGCCGATGCCAAGCGCCTACCCGGCTTGCTGGAGGCGGCACGCGATGCCGAGGATGACGCGGCGCTGGAACAGGCCCAACGGCTGGTGCGGCAAACCCTCGCCCCCCGCTCCCCCGGCCCCTCTGCCGCCGAGGAGCAGAGCTTCAGGCTCGAAACCTATTACGCCCTCCTCATGATGGACGGGGACCGTATGGGCGCCTGGCTCGCCGGCGGCGACGACTATGCCATTCCTTACCGCCAGAGCTTTCACCCACAAGTGCAAGACGGCTTTGATAAGTTCGCCGTCAAGCAGAAGCTGATCCAGGCCTATGGAGCGCAACCCCGGGCGCTCTCGCCCAACCGGCATCTGGCCATTTCCGGCGCGCTTAACGACTTCTCCCTCAGCGTGGTGCGTCATGTGGTCGAGGAGGAACATTTGGGCCGCGTCATCTATGCCGGTGGCGACGACGTGCTCGCCATGTTGCCGGTGGCCGACCTGCTCACCGCCATGCAGCGGCTGCGGCTGGCTTATTCCGGGGACGACCCGACCCATGAAGGTGGGCGCGACCCGCGCGGCCTGACCCTGCACCAGGGTTTCGCCCTGCTCAAAGGCAAGCTGATGCGGATGATGGGCACTCAGGCCACCGCCAGTTGCGGTGCCGTCATCGCCCACCACCAAGCCCCCTTGGGCGCGGTGATGCGGGAACTGCGCGCCGCGGAACAGCGCGCCAAGAACGAGGGCGGCCGCGATGCCTTTTCCATCACGGTCATCAAGCGTTCCGGTGGCTCCCTCTACCTCACGGCCAAATGGGGTGAGCCGGTGGCGCTGCTTGCCGATCTCATGGCCTTCCTGCGTGACCCTGGCGTCTCACGCCGGGCGGTCTACAACAGCCTGGCATGGCTTACCGACCTGCCCGAACCGGCAGGCGATGGCGCCATGCTCGCCACCTTGCTGGCCTATCAGTTGGCCCGACAGGCGGACAGGGGGGCAAAGGTGTTTGCTCCGGATCTGGCCCGTCGGCTGGCCGCGCTCACCCTGCGGCAACCCGGGAAGCGGCTGGTCTGGCTACAAAACTTTATGACCGTGGCCGAGTTCCTGGCCCGGGAAACCCGCGCGGGAGAACCAGCATGAACGCCGTTGAATACCGCTTTCTCGAACCGCTGGATGTGCTGTTTCTGCGCGGCAACAAGCTGTTTGGCGACCCCGGCAGTTACGGCGAATCGCTGGTGCCGCCCTGGCCGTCAGTGGCGGCGGGGGCCTTGCGTTCGCGCATGCTGACCGACGACGGCGTGGACCTGGTCGCTTTTGCCGCCGGTCGCGTGGTGCATCCGGTGCTGGGCACCCCCGACCAACCTGGCACTTTCCAGGTCACGAGCTTCCAGATGGCGCGCCGGCTGGCCGATGGCCGGGTGGAACCGCTGATTGCGCCGCCCGCCGACCTGGTCATCGGCGAACAGGATGGCAAGGTCAAGGCGGTGCGCGCCCTCAGCCCCACCCGACCCGCCGCCGGGGTGCTGTCCTCATCGCCCCTGCCGATGCTACCGGTGCTGGCCGAGACCGAACGCGGCAAGGCGGCCGCGGGTTACTGGCTGACCGCAGCCGGTTGGCGCACATACCTGGCGGGCCATACGCCGCTGCCGGGCGACCTCATCAAATCCAGCCAACTCTGGTGCATCGACCCGCGCGTGGGCGTGGGCCTTGATGCCAGCACCCGACGCGCCGCCGACGGTCGGCTGTTCTCCGTGCAGGCGGTGGCGATGCAACCCGGCGTGGGTTTTCTGGCCGGTATCGCGGGCGCCGCGCCACCCGCCAGCGGCCTGGTCCGCTTTGGCGGCGACGGCCGGGCGGCGGCCATCCACCCCGCCGCGCCGCAGACAGCCGCGCCGGACTATGGGGCCATCGCGCGCGCCGGACGTTGCCGCTTGGTGCTTGCCACGCCGGGCATCTTCCCCGCGGGCTGGACATTGCCGGGCACCGATGCCGCAGGCCGATTCCACCTGGGCGAAGTCAGCGGCCGTCTCGTTTGCGCCGCGGTCACCCGCGCCGAGATCGTTTCCGGCTGGGACTTGGCCCTTTGGCAGCCCAAGTCCGCCCGCCGCGCCGCCCCCGCCGGTAGCGTTTATTGGCTGGACGACGTCGTCGCCACGCCGGAGGCGCTCCGCAAGCTTGCCGCATCGGGTTTGTGGGACGCCGGAGGCGAGAATCGGCAACGTCAGGCCGAGGGTTTTAATCGTTTTACATTTGCCGCTTACTGATCAGGGAGACCTTCATGTTCGAAAAACACGCCGCCGTATTTTTTTACGCCGTTAGTCCCATCCACATGGGCGCCGGTCAGGCGATTGGGGTAATTGACAACCCTATCCAGCGGGAGCGCCATACCGGCCACCCCTGCTTTGCCGGTTCCGGCATCAAGGGCGCGGTTCGGCATGGCTTCGAGGCGCTTTCCAAAGGGATGACACTGGAAAAACCCTTGAAAGAATTGATCGACGTGCTGTTTGGCCCGGATGCCGGTAGCAGCGACCTGCATGCCGGGGCGGTCAGCTTCGGCGACGCTCAACTCGTGGCCTTGCCGGTGCGCAGCCTCAAGGGTGGCTACATCTATGCCACCTGTCCGCAGGCGCTGTCCCGCGCCCAGCGGTTGCTGGGGCTGATCGGTATCAAGACAGACTGGCCGGCGTTGCCCGTGGTGACGGAAGGCGGCTGCCTGCTTGCCAATTCGACTCTGGCCACCGAGCGCCAAATCAACGGGAGGCAGGAACATGTGTTGCACCTGGAAGCCTTCGAATACACAGTTGCAGGAGCAGGCTCTGCCCGCGATCAGGTCGCCAAGATCGCCGCCGACCTTGCCGCCAAGGCCTTTCCGGTGGACGCGGCCTATGCCTTCTTCCGCGATAAGTTCAGCCAGGATCTGGTGGTGCTGTCCGATACCGACTTCGCCTACTTCGCCCAGAATGCCATGCTGGTGGAACCCCACGTCTGCATCAACCCCGACACCGGCACGGCCAAGGGAACAGGCCTTTTCTACACCGAAAACCTGCCCCCCGAATCGCTACTCATCGCGCCCATGCTGGCCAGCCAGACCCGCACCGGCCAGCGGGACGATCGGATGGACGCCCTGGGGGTGCATTTGAAGATGAAGACCCTGCTCGATGGCCGCCTGCTCCAGATCGGCGGCGACGTCACCACTGGACGCGGTCTGGTGGTGACCACGGTCGTGGAGGGTTGAGGCGATGAAACCTAGCGCCACATCCGCCCCCCCGGCCACGGCCGCCAAAAACCGGCTGACCCTCGAACAACAACGCGCCCAGGATGCCTGGACCCAATGCGCCACCTACACCAAGGAACACGTCAACGTCGCCAAGGGCCTGCCCGCCCTCATTATGAATTCCGGGTTGATGCAGGTGCTGGCGTTCTGCCATGAGAAGGGTCAGAAAGAATCCGGCCGTCACAACGAAGCTGTCGCCAGCCATTTACGCCACTGGCTACAACGACGTTTTCCGCAATGGATCCAAAGTGCCAACTTTGCGCCCTTCATGGAAGCCCTCATGAAAGCCAAGCCCAACGACTACCAGGCCATCACCGCCGAAGCCTTCGCCTGGCTGCGCTGGATGCGGCAAATGGCCGCCGCCCGCCAGGGAGGGGAGTAACATGCCCGTTGCCGCCGCGCCCGCCTATCTGGGTAAGGATTTCAAAGAGGCCTCGCCGGGGATGCGCTTTGGCATGTATCTCCAGCTATGGAACGAAGGCTCCTGGACGAAAGCCAAGGAAAGGCCGCTTGATGGGGCCAAACGACTGAACGACAACGACCGTAATACCATGCGCGGCCTGCTGGAGCGCCAACGACGAGTGTTCGACATAGCGGCCGCGCCCAGTGCGTCCTACCGCCTCGACGCCCTCGCCATTGCCCCCTTCACCACCGGCCTGGGTAACGAGCACCCGCTGGAAAACGGCTTTGCCTTTCTCAGCCCCTACGGCCTGCCCTACCTCCCCGGCAGCGGGGTCAAGGGCGTGCTGCGCCAGGCGGCGCGGGAACTGGCCGGCGGCGACTGGGGCGAGGCGCAGGGCTGGGATGATGCCGCCATCGAAATCCTATTTGGTCGAGAAGCCACCGACGGTGCAACCGACCATCTACGCGGTGCCCTGATGTTTTGGGACGTCATCCCGCAAATTGCCCCGGCAGATCCGAAAAGGCCCGACCAGATCAGCCTCGCGGTTGAAATCATGACCCCGCACCAGGGCCACTACTACCAGAACGGCGCCTCGCCGCACGAATCCGGCCAGCCCAACCCCATCAGCTTCCTCACCGTACCGCCGCAATCCCGCTTTGTCTTCCATGTGCAATGCCATCTGGCCCACCTTGAGCGCCTCGCGCCCAGGTTGGCGCAAGACAGCCGCTGGAAAACCCTGCTCGCGGCCGCTTTTCAGCATGCCTATCAGTGGCTAGGGTTCGGGGCGAAGACCGCCGTCGGTTACGGCGCCATGCAGGAAAACCCTGAAGCCCGGGCCGAAAGCGAACGGCAACAAGCCGCGGCCCAAGCAGAAGCCCAGCAACGAGCCGAGGCGGCCCACCGTGCCACCCTGTCACCCGAAGACCTGGCCTGGGAAGAACACCAGCCGGTCGTCGCAGCCTTCCGGCAGCAATTCGAGACCGCGAGTAAAAGCCCCTACCAGCCCGGCAGCCAGTTCGATAACCAGCGTAAGAACTTCATGAATGTGGCCTTGACCTGGGAAGATGCGACCAGCCGACAAGCCGCCGGGGAGTTGCTCAAGGCAACGATGACCAAGGCTTGGGGTACGCCGGGCAAAAAAGACAGCAAGCAACGACTGATGGATGCCGCTGTCGGGCTGTGTCCCTTGACGAGGTAACTCCATGTCCAGCGTTTTACTCACCTTCCTCGGCCGCGTCCCCAAAGACCAGCAGGGTTACCGCGTCACCCGCTATGACTTCGGGGACGGCCAGCCCCAGGCGGCGGCCGAACACCTGGCGCGTCTGGCCACCATGAGCGCGGAGGAACAGGCCCTCGCCACCAGCCGCGCTCTCCTGGAACGTGACCGGACCGAGGGGCGCGCAAAGAGGCGGGCGGTGAGCTGGCCAACGCCCTGATCTAGGCCGTGCGAGAACGGGCATAGGGGTGTCGACCAGCCAGCCGATTGAGAATATGGTCGGCAAAGCCTAGAATGACATTTGTAAAACAATTTGGAGTAAGGATAGATGTACGCCATAAAAATATCGGAAGGCGGGCGGGTCGTGGTCCCGGCGGAGGTGCGTAAGGCCCTGGGCGTGACGGAGGGCGAAACGCTCCTGGGCGAACTGCGCGATGGCGCCTTGGTGTTGACCACGCGCCGCGCCCAACTGGCGGCGTCCCGCCGTCTGTTTCAGCAGTCTTTTCCCCCGGGTAGTCCCTCCCTGGCGGATGAACTCATCGCCGAGCGGCGCGAGGCCGCGGCGAACGAGGACCGGTAGGTGGTCAGCGTCCTGGATACCTCGGCATTGCTCGCGGCCCTGCAGGGCGAGCCGGGCCAGGAACAGGTGGATGCCGCCTTGTTGGGGGGTGAATGTTGCATGTCAACGGTCAACCTGGCTGAATTTGCCGGTAAATGCCTGGCGGGCGGCCTGGCGGACAGCGATCTTGAGCGCTTGCTGGCCGGATTTGATCTGACCATCCACGCCTTTGATCGCGCGCAGGCGCTGACCACGGGCAAGCTGCGCGCCACGACCCGCCATCTTGGCCTCTCCCTCGGCGACCGCGCCTGTCTGGCCCTGGCCATCGAGCTGAACGCCACCGTCATCACCGCCGACCGCCTCTGGACCCAAGTCGCGCCTCTGGGCATCCGCATCGACTGCATCCGACCCGACCGGCATTGAGCACACCATGACCCGCCACACCGCACCCCAGGTCCTCATCACCTTCCTCGGCCGCGTCCCAAAGGACCAGCAGGGTTACCGCGTCACCTGCTATGACTTCGGGGACGGCCAGCCCCAGGCGCCGGCGGCCTTTTTTGGCTGGCCTCTGCGCCAGCACCTGGGCGCCGAGCGCCTGGTAATCCTGGGCACGGCGGGCAGCATGTGGGAACACCTGTTCGAAGGGGACTACGACTTTGGCGACGCGGACGAGGAGGCCTGGCTGGCCCTGGGCGAGGCAGTGGAGCTGAAGAACGTCACCGCCGCGCATCTGGGACCTTTGACGCCGCTGCTGGCCCAACGCCTCGGTTGCGAGGTGCGGCTCGAGATCATCCCCTATGCCCAGGACCCCGCCGAACAGGTCGCGCTGTTGCGCATCATGGCCGCCCACGTCGAGGTCGGGGATCGGGTCCATCTGGATGTCACCCACGGCTTCCGGCACCTGCCCATGCTCGGCGTCCTCTCCGCCCTGCACCTGCGCATTACCCGCCAGGCCCACATCGAGGGGATCTGGTATGGCGCCTACGACCCCGACACCGGGGCGGCGCCGGTCCACAACCTGGTAGGCCTGCTCAACATCGCCGATTGGGTGCAGGCCCTGCATACCTACGACAAGGATGGCGACTATGGCGCCTTTGCCGACCTGCTCGACCTCGGCCGGGGCCAGAGCGGCCGGTTGTTACGGGAGGCCGCCTTTTTCGAGCGCACCAGTAACCCGGTCAAGGCCCGCGAAAAGCTCAATACCTGGGGTGGGCTACCGGACCGCTACCCCAACGGCGATAGCACGGCCGAGCTGTTCCGCGACGAACTGGAGAAGCGCCTGGCCTGGGTGCGGGGCGGCAACCGCGCCGCCTGGGAGGGCGCCCTAGGCTGGCAGCATCTGAAGCGGGGGGATTATGTCCGCGCCGTCATCTATGGCATGGAAGCGGTGATTAGCGGGGAGGTGACGCGCCAAAATGACGACTTGAATAACTTTGATCACCGGGATTACCACCGCAAGGCACTCATGACCAAGGATGACTTCAAGACCCTGAGCGGGCTGCGCAACGCCTTGGCTCATGGGGTCCGCCCCTACGACCAGCGACTGGCCCACATGATCGGCAACGCCAAGGAACTGCAGGCCAGCCTGCGCGGGCTATTCCGCAAGCTGGGGGTGCCCCGCTGACGACCTAGGGGGTCTCCCGCAAGCTTGCCATCCCTGCCTGGTGACCGCCGCTCTGTCAGCATGACCACCACGGACCGCCCGGTCCGCCACTGTTCAGCCGGAGACCTCGCCATGCTCGCCTTCTGGATTTCCCTCCTCCTCTTCCTCTACAAGCTGGGCCAGCGGGGGTAGCCCGCGCCGCAGCCATGGCCAACCACGCGCCACAGCTCTTTCTGCTCGCCTACGACATCGCCGACCCGCGGCGCCTGGCCCGCGTCCACCGTACCGTCAAGCAGCAAGGCATGCCCCTGCAATACTCCGTGTTCCTGATCGCCGACACCCCCGCCGTCCTGGATGGCCTCTTGGCGGAGCTGGACGACATCATCGACCCGCGGGCCGACGATATCCGCGTCTATCCCCTACCCAGCCACCTCGATGCCGAGCGGTATGGCCGGCAGTTTCTGCCCATGGGGGTGATGCTGCTGGGCGATGACCGGCTGGACCGCCAGCTTGGCGCCCTGATGGACAGGGAGCCTGCGCCAGCCTCAGCGGGGAGCGGCGCCCCGCAAGCTTGTGGTCCCGGCCCCGCGTCCCCCCTTGTGGCAGGCTAAGTCCCGTCAACCATCCGAGCGCCACACGGCTGATGCCGGCGGAGACTCCTACCATGTCGACCCTCTATCTCGATCGTCGCGAACTGGCCCTGAAACTGGAAGGGCGCGCCCTGGTGATCTACGCCAGCGGCGAGCGCCAGGGCACCGTGCCCACCCATCTGCTGGACCGGATCGTGATGCACAGCGCGGTTGCGCTGGACTCCAGCCTGCTGGCGCGGCTGGCGGACGATGGCATCGCCATCCAGCTCCACGGCGGCCAGCACGGCGCCAAGGTGGCCCTCATCCATGGCCGGGGACCAGGCGATGCTACCCGGCGCATTGGCCAATACCGCGCCTACGAGGACGACGCCTGGCGGCAGCGTTGGGCGCGCTTGCTGGTCCTGGCCAAGGTCAAGGGTCAGGTGGGATTACTGCGCCAGGCCCTGGCCGAGCGCCCCGAGCAACGCCGGCCCTTGACCCAGGGCCTGGAGCGTCTCGGTCAGGCGCGGGAGCGCCTGCGCCAGGAGCCGCAGCCCGCCATCGCGCGCCTGCGCGGCCTGGAAGGCGCGGCGGCCGCGGCCTATTTCCAGGCCTATGGCGCCCTGTTCGCGCCCAGCCTGGGCTTTGCCGGCCGCAACCGGCGCCCGCCCCGCGACCCCGTTAATGCCGTCCTGTCCCTCGGCTATACCCTGATGCACTTCGAGGCGGTCCGCGCCTGCCAGACGGCGGGCCTCGACCCCTTCATTGGCTTTTTCCACGAGCTGGACCCCGGCCGGGAATCCCTGGCCTGCGACCTGGTGGAACCCCTGCGCCCCCGGGTGGACGCCTGGGCGTGGTCCCTGTTCCGCGCGGAGGAACTGCGGGAGGACCATTTCGACCGCCACGGCGAGGCCTGCCTGCTCGGCAAGGCCGGCCGCGGCCACTTCTACGCCGCCTTTGAACCCATGGCCCAGTTGCCGCGCCGCTGGCTGCGGCGCGTCACGCGCCGGCTGGCCCAGGGTCTGCATGAGCGCGGGAGGGTCACCCTGCCCAGCGAATGGCCATGATCATCCACACCGCCCGACCCTGTGGCGAACCGGCGCCACGCCCCCGGGATGATGACGCCCGCCCCCTGTACATAGCGCCGGGTGGCGACACCCAGATCCAGCTCGATGGCCCCGCCCTCAGCATCCAGCGCGGCGAGCGCGCCGAACAGCTCTTCCCCTTACGACGGCTGTCGCGCATTCATTGCGCCGAGGACACCTACTGGACCACGGAGGCCCTGATGGCCTGCGCCAAACGGGGCATTGCCATCCTGTTCGTGGATGAAACCGGTAGCGTGGTCGCGCGCCTGCTCGGGCGGCCGGGCCTCCATGACCACCTCGGCCACCGCTTGGCGGAGTTCCTGCTCCTGCCCCAGGCCATGGGCATGTATGAGCACTGGCGCCAGACCTACGAGCGGCGCGTCGCCGCCTGGACCGGTACCCGGCTCGGGTTGGCGACCAGCGAACGGGACCCCGTGCGCTGCCGCGCCGGCCTGCAAGCCCTGGCGGCGCATTACGCCGGCGACCCACAGGAGATGCGCACCCGCCAATGGCTGCGGGGCATCGCCCTGGGCTGGATGCAGGCGCACCTCCAGGAACTGGGCCTGGGCGCCCAAAGTGAATTGGCCCAATCCGGGGCCCCACCCCTGGCGCGGGATTTGACCGAGTTACTGTATTGGTATCTGGAACCGGCCCGCATCGGTTGGCTCAAGCGCCGCTGGCTCGCCGCCGAGCGCCAAGGCGTGGCCGTCAGACCACCCGCCCATGCGGAGGTCGTGCGCATCTTTGAAGCCCACGCCACCCGCGTTGCCGCCCATGGCCTGGAAATAACCGGCAACCTCCACCGCTGGCTGATCCATGAGACCTAAAGAACCACCCCCCGGGCAACCGGGACCCAGGCCTGACCTATGACCGAACGTACCCTCTACATCGCCGCCTACGATGTCTCCAGCCCCAAGCGCCTGCGGGCCGCCCTGCGAGTACTCAAGGATTATGCCAGCGGGCGCCAGAAATCCGTCTTTGAGTGCTTCCTCACCCGCGCCGAACGGCAAGAATTGCTCGAACGTATGCAAGACCTGTTGGACCCCGAACAAGACCGCTTTGTCCTGGTACGGTTAGACCCCCGTGGCAAGATCCGGGCACGCGGCAAGGCCGTCATCGTGAAAGATCCACCCTGGTTTTACATCGGTTGAGTAATGTGCTCGCCGGGCGACGGGAAACCCTTGGCGTGGTTAGCCTTCTGCGCTACGCTAAAGGCGGTTGGTAGGCCGCCAACCCCCTAAAGTGGCCCGGTTCTCCATAGATTTTGCTTATGACGCTGCACGTCAGCTTTGCGGATTTGGAAATCTTCTGGAACCCCCCTGGCAGGGGTCTGATTGTAAAGCGTTATTTTGGGGGAGGGTCCGAACGTAGACCCGATCTTGAGGGGATTAAGACCTCGACAACGCCCCAGACGAAGCCGCTGTTGCTCTGTCCGAACGTAGACCCGATCTTGAGGGGATTAAGACCGGGGATGAGATCGTTATCCATTATTTTTTCCTCCGTCCGAACGTAGACCCGATCTTGAGGGGATTAAGACGCAAGCTGCTGGATCACTTCAATGCTGTTCGCCGTGTCCGAACGTAGACCCGATCTTGAGGGGATTAAGACAATAAATGCCTGCGAGTTTTCGCGTGCCTTACTAAGTCCGAACGTAGACCCGATCTTGAGGGGATTAAGACGTAGGTGTTCATTCTTTCTCTCTCTCGTGGTGGGGTCCGAACGTAGACCCGATCTTGAGGGGATTAAGACAAAATATTTCATCCTTACCCGTTGACGGCGATTTAGTCCGAACGTAGACCCGATCTTGAGGGGATTAAGACACCAGATTACGCAATTGTTCGGTGAGATAGACCAGGTCCGAACGTAGACCCGATCTTGAGGGGATTAAGACACGCCATAGGCTTGGCAGCCTTATCGAGTGCCTTGTCGTCCGAACGTAGACCCGATCTTGAGGGGATTAAGACCTTTTTCGCCGTGCCGCATCCAAGCGTTGACGGTGGTCCGAACGTAGACCCGATCTTGAGGGGATTAAGACTACACACAGATCGTATGGGTAATGTGGGCGCCGAGGGTCCGAACGTAGACCCGATCTTGAGGGGATTAAGACGCGGATGCGGATTCGATAGCCGCGTTGATCTTGTCGGTCCGAACGTAGACCCGATCTTGAGGGGATTAAGACGCCATCGGTTTAGCGGACTTGTCTAGGGTTTTGTCCCGTCCGAACGTAGACCCGATCTTGAGGGGATTAAGACATCTAGCGCGGGTTGCTTGCATTGTCGCTTGCCTGGTCCGAACGTAGACCCGATCTTGAGGGGATTAAGACGGAATTCCAGGGAAAGGTCCAAAGCGCAGCCAGCCGTCCGAACGTAGACCCGATCTTGAGGGGATTAAGACACCACGAAATCTACTTATCGGCTTAGTTCTGCCGGGTCCGAACGTAGACCCGATCTTGAGGGGATTAAGACCCAGAGCGAACGGACGGGGCGGAAAATCGAAACCCGTCCGAACGTAGACCCGATCTTGAGGGGATTAAGACTTGATTGCGCGGTAGCCATCCGCATCTTTTCTATCTTGTCCGAACGTAGACCCGATCTTGAGGGGATTAAGACTTGGCTATCGCCCAATGCTGCTCCGACAGCTTTGTCCGAACGTAGACCCGATCTTGAGGGGATTAAGACCGGAAATGCGTTTTCAATGTGTCTATGTAAGTCCGGTCCGAACGTAGACCCGATCTTGAGGGGATTAAGACAGGATACGCTTGGCCAGGTCAAATTTAGCCTGAGACGTCCGAACGTAGACCCGATCTTGAGGGGATTAAGACCGGTTGCCAGTTCATGGTGTGCTACTCAGAAGCGTCCGAACGTAGACCCGATCTTGAGGGGATTAAGACATGCGACCCTGATCCCATAGAAACGCGATCATGTCTCGTCCGAACGTAGACCCGATCTTGAGGGGATTAAGACCAGTCGAAGCCGGGTAGGGTCTGCCGGTCGGTTTGGTGTCCGAACGTAGACCCGATCTTGAGGGGATTAAGACGGGGAATTCCCGGGAAAGGTCCAGGGCGCAGCCAGCGTCCGAACGTAGACCCGATCTTGAGGGGATTAAGACTTCCGTCCGGCGTGCAGGTTGGTGCTCGACCGCACGTCCGAACGTAGACCCGATCTTGAGGGGATTAAGACTTGGTTGCGGCCTCCTTTGGCCGATCAGAAGATGTGTCCGAACGTAGACCCGATCTTGAGGGGATTAAGACCAGGATAGGACGAATGGCCATATCCAAAGCGTCCGAACGTAGACCCGATCTTGAGGGGATTAAGACGCCGCCGCCGGGTGGACGACGACAACTCCATCGAAGTCCGAACGTAGACCCGATCTTGAGGGGATTAAGACGCCAGATCCAAAGCACCCCCAGCAAGATCGCGAGAGTCCGAACGTAGACCCGATCTTGAGGGGATTAAGACGCTCGGCAAGCTGGTCGTCCCGCCACTTCTCCGCCGGTCCGAACGTAGACCCGATCTTGAGGGGATTAAGACAGAACTCGGACGATGCCAACCCTTCTCTCGATACCCGGGTCCGAACGTAGACCCGATCTTGAGGGGATTAAGACCTCCTGGTACTGCCGAGCGTACACCCAAGGATAAGTCCGAACGTAGACCCGATCTTGAGGGGATTAAGACTCATAAAAGGTCTCCTACTCCAGCGCTGAAATAAGTCCGAACGTAGACCCGATCTTGAGGGGATTAAGACGTTGGCACTTCAACCCACCCATGACCAGCATCCTGGTCCGAACGTAGACCCGATCTTGAGGGGATTAAGACCTAACGTCAACCCCGCGGGTAATTTCCCGCATAAGTCCGAACGTAGACCCGATCTTGAGGGGATTAAGACTGGAACCATGGCGGACGATTCGATGATTGTGCCAGGTCCGAACGTAGACCCGATCTTGAGGGGATTAAGACGTTGGTAAGCGAGTAATTTATTATCAGTGTCAGTTGGTCCGAACGTAGACCCGATCTTGAGGGGATTAAGACTAAAGGTCTTCGCGGTGATGTTAGTAGACATGATAAGTCCGAACGTAGACCCGATCTTGAGGGGATTAAGACATGATAAGCTCCTAGATTGTTAAAGACCGGGTTCAGGTCCGAACGTAGACCCGATCTTGAGGGGATTAAGACCCGGACTTGGGCGAGTAGCGCGCAGACTTTTTGGTCCGAACGTAGACCCGATCTTGAGGGGATTAAGACCTTCAAAACTTGCGTACATGTCAATTCGCCTGTGTCCGAACGTAGACCCGATCTTGAGGGGATTAAGACCCGCACTGTTTGATGGTTGCGATGGCCATCGCCACCGTCCGAACGTAGACCCGATCTTGAGGGGATTAAGACTGAAGGACATTTAGGCGACTTCGGTAGCGACTTCGGTCCGAACGTAGACCCGATCTTGAGGGGATTAAGACCCATGGAGCTGGACGGGCGCCTGTATGAAGCCCAGGCCGCCCTGTCGGCAGCGATTCGCAATGTGCTGATGACTGTCAAAACCGCAGTATCTTCCAACAAGAAAAGCATAGGAGCCTACGCATGAACCTTGACCACACCCCGTCCCCGATCGTCGTCGCCGACTTCGGCACCTGGCTGGACTACTGCATCCTCGGCGCCGGGGAGATGGGCCGGCGGTTGCCGGAGCGCCGGGGCGTTGAAGACCGCACCTACGACCGGCCGCTGACGCCCCAGCAGCAGCGCACCCGCGAGGAGTGTCGGACGGCGGCCGCCCGCCAGGGGGCGCGCGCATGAAGACGCTGCTGCTCGGCCTCCTGTTGGCCGCCTCGCTGGCGGTCCACGCTTATTCCCAACTGCCGGTGCCGCTGACCGGTAGCCTCTGCCCGACCGGCTACTACCGCAACAACGGCTATTGCGTGGCGCTCAATGAGCGCAGCAAACCCGCCGTGCCGCTGGTCGGCACCCTCTGCCCGACCGGCTACTACCGCAACAACGGCTACTGCCTGAAGAATAAGTAGCCAAAAAAAAGCCCCCAGGGAAGAGGGCTGAACGAGCCCGGCCAGTGGGCCGTAGGCTCGATGAGATGAGCACTACTCGGACAGAGGTCCGAGCGTAGACCCGATCTTGAGGGGATTCCGCATCAGCCTCACCTGGCTGAATGCCGACGGCAGCCTGAATGCGGCTCAACCGCTGGACGCCTTCCTCGCCTTCTGGCGCCGCCACGGCCAGCCGCTCTTGGGCAGTGCTCCCTATCACGAGATCGCCCCGCACCCGGGGCTGATGGCCTTCCTGCACCGCGTCGTCAACGGCGACGGCACCCTGGAGCGGGAATACGCCATCGGCTCGGGACGCATGGACCTGTGCCTGCCGAGCGGCGGGAGTTGCTAGACGGCATGCGTGGTCTGCTTGATCCACGCGGCAAGATTCGCGCGCGCGGCAAGGCCGTGATTCCCCAAGAAGGCCAAGATGGCCTGACTTGGGGAATGCCCGGGTCGCGCGGCGCCCGCGCCTGGTCTAAAATCAATCCCGGCGGGACCTCCGTACCTCTTTTCGAACCCCCGGTGAGTTTGCACTGTTAATGGGCGTTGATCTCGCGATATTTTTTGCCACCTCCGGCCACAGTGGCGTGGACCGGCTGGCCCGGAATCTGGTCTCCGCCCTGGCCCGCCGGGGCTACCGGGTGGACGTGCTCAAGGTGCAAGGGCATGGGCCGAATTTCCAGGAGGTTCCGGAGGGGGTGCGCATCATCGAGCTGGGGACAGCCCACGCCTATTCCAGTCTGCCGGCGGTCGTCCGCTATCTGCGCCGCGAGCGGCCCGCAAGCCTCTATTGCGACAAGGACCGCATCAATCATACCGCCATCCTGGCCCGCGCCCTGGCCCAGGGCCTGGCGCGCCCCAGCACCTTTCTCGCGGTCGGCACGGGTACGACCCTGTCCATCGATTGCGCCCGGCGCGGCTGGTTTCATGCCCTCAGGACGCGCTTTTCGACGGGGAAGCTCTATCCCTATGCCGACAGGGTCATCGTGACCTCCCGGGGGGTGGCCGAGGATATGGCCGCTTACACCGGCCTTGCGCGCGACCTGATCGAGGTGGTGCCTTGCCCCGTGGTGCCCGCCGCGGTCTTCGCGGGCCGCTGCCAGCCGCCCCGGCACCCCTGGTTCGGCGATGGCGGTCTACCCATCATCATGGGGCTCGGCGAATTGTGCGAGCGGAAGGATTTTCCTACCCTGATGCGCGCCTTCGCCCTGATCCAGGGTGAATACCCCTCGCGCCTCATGATTCTGGGGCGGGGCAAGCATCGCGACCCGCTCCTGGCCCTGGCCCGGGAGCTGGGCATCGCCGGGGCACTGGATCTGCCGGGTTTCGTGGAGGCCCCCCTGGATTATCTGGCCCAGGCCAGCCTCTTCGCCTTTACCTCGACGCTGGAAGGGCTGGGGTTTGCCTTGATCGAGGCCCTGGCCGTGGGGGTCCCCGCGGTCGCGACGGACTGTCCCAGCGGGCCCCGGGAGATACTGCAAGACGGCAAGTTTGGCCCCCTGGTGCCGGTGGGCGATCACCAGGCCCTGGCGGCCGCCATGCTGGCGACCCTGCGCGACCCGCCGGACCCGGATTTCCTGAGGCAGGCCGCCTGGCCCTATGAAATCGAGAATGCCACCAGCGCCTACGTCCGGGCGCTCAATCTTCGACTCCTTTAAGTGGATTAGCCTCATGTGCGGCATCGTCGGCCTCTTCAACCGTAGCGGCCCCGTGCGGATCGCGGCCCTCGAGACCGCCGTGGCGCGTCTTGCTCATCGGGGACCCGATGACCAGGGGACCTTTGTCTCGGGTCATTTCGGCATGGGGCACACCCGGCTGTCGATCATCGATCTGGCCGGCGGGCATCAACCCCTGAAGACCGCCGACGGCACCCTCACCCTGATCGCCAATGGCGAGATCTATAACTTCATCGAGTTGCGCGCCCTGCTGGAGTCCCGGGGCCACCGCTTTCTCACCCATTCCGACTGCGAGGTGATCCTGCACGCCTACCGGGAATACGGCGAGAATTTCCTGAAGCATATCCTGGGCATGTTCGCCTTCGCCCTCTTCGATAGTGCCCATGACCGCCTGATTCTGGCCCGGGACCGCCTTGGCATCAAACCCTTGTTCCTGGCCGTGCGCGGCAGCGGCGTGGCCTTTGCGTCGGAGATCAAGGGCCTGCTGCCGCTTCTGGACGAGCTTCCCGATATTGATGCCCTGGGATTGGCCCGCTACTTCCAGAACCAGTTTGCCGGGGGGGCAACCACCCTGCTGCAAGGGGTGGAGCGGGTGCTGCCGGGGGAAAGCGTCTGGATCGAGCAGGGCCGCATTGCCCGCCGCTACCGCTACTGGTCGCCCCTCCAGGTGCAATGCCTGGACCTGGGTTTCGAGGAGGCCTCGACTCGCTTCGACGCCCTTATGGAGGTGGTCATCACCGAACATATGCGTTCGGATGTCCCCTTTGGGCTCTTCCTGTCCGGGGGCGTGGATTCCGCCGTCTTGTTGGCCCAGTTGAGCCAGCATTCCGATCGGCCGATCCGCACCTTCTCCGTCGGTTTCCCGGGGACCTCCGTGCAGGATGAACTCCCCCTGGCCCAGATGATTTCACGGCGTTTCGGCAGCCAGCATCGGGAGATATGCCCTAGCTCTAGGGATATCCTCCAAAGTTTTCCCCTGACCATCTGGGCGGCGGACGAGCTCATGCGCGATAACGCCAACATGCCCACGGCCCTGCTCGCCCAAGCCGCCGGTCAGGAGCTGAAGGTGGTGTTTTCCGGCGAGGGCGGTGACGAGGTCTTCGCGGGCTATGGCCGCTATCGCAGCTCGCCCCTGGAACTGTGGTTCAAGAACCTGCTGAACCCCGGCTCCATGGGTTTCCGGACCCGAGGCACCTTTCGGGGGGGGTGGCCGCGGCAATTGTTTACCCGGTCGATGCGGGCGCAGTTGCCGCTGATCAGGCAGCTAGTGGTCGATGGCTGGCGGCAAACGCCCGCGGCCTGGAGCGACCTGCAGCGCAGGCAGTACATCGATCTCACGCAGGCACTGCCGGACAACCTGCTGGTCAAGGCGGATCGCATGATGATGGCCTGGGGCCTGGAGGGGAGGGTGCCCTTCCTCGATCATCGCCTGGTGGAATTTGGCCTGGGCCTGCCCGACAAGCTGAAGGTCGCGGGGGGCGTGGGCAAGCTCTTCCTCAAGCGCTGGGCCCGGCGTGATCTACCCGAGGAGTATTTGTTCGCCCGCAAGCGCGGGTTTTATGTCCCCCTGGGTGACTGGATGGGGGCTGACCTGCTGGGCCGCTTGAACACCCTGCTCCCGGAACATCCGGCCCTGCGGCCCTGGTTCAGGCCGGATGGGGTGCGGGCCTTGATCGCCCGCTGCCGGGATACACGCAACGGCAGCGCCATGCTGTGGGCCATCATTCAGTTTGTGATCTGGACCCACTTTCTGCGGCAGGGCTTTGCGGAGCGACCGGCGGCCCTGACCGATCCCCTGGAACTGATCCGTGACTTGCAGGGCTTCGAGCCTTGATCCCTCAGGCCAACTGATACCGATCCTTCATGTCCTGGTAAACGAGGTTGGAGACGGAACGGATGGCATTGCCGCGCTGTTTCATCCAGCCGAAATACTTTTTGACGGGGACCGGGCTTTCGATGATGGCGACGAAGGTATAAGGGTAACTGCCGCCATTCTCACCCGGCGCCACCACGATGCCCATGTCGCCACAGAGCATGGCGGTGGATCCCGTCTTGTCGTAAACGCGGACATTGTCTGGCATGGAGTCCACTCCATCGACGATGCGATCGCGATTAGACAGGGAGAGGAGGGCGCGCATCTCGTCGGCGTAGGGCAACTGGCTCCGCCAGAAGGCGGCCAAAAAGCGGTGATAGTCGCCGGCGGAGGCCAGGTTACGGTAAGTGCGCCCCCCTGCCGGGATCTGCTCCACGATGCGGATGTCCTGGAAGATGTCGGGCCCATTCTGTTTGAGCACCCGCTCCACGTCCCCGGGTCCCCGGTTGCCGGCGTTCTGGCTGACCAGGGTCATGATGCGGTTGGTGGACTTGTTGCAACTGGAGCGGATCATGCGCTCCATGGTCTTGCGGACCTCGGGGGTGTAGCTGATCCGGCTCGACTGGCTGGCCTGATAGAACCAGGCCTGGCAGACAAAGGGCTTGATCATGCTCGCCGCCTGGCGGGGCACGTCCTCGTTGATGGCGACCAGCTTCTCGCGGCTGGTGAAGTCATAGACGGACCAGGAGACCTTGTCCCCGGCGCCAATCAGGCCTTGGGCGCGCAGACTGGCGATGTGGTTGACGACCCGGCTTTGCAGGCTGCCATAGGCGCTGCCATAGGCCACCTGGGCCTGGGCCTGGGTGAGGGGCGCCAGGGTCAGAGGCGCCACTAAGAGGCCCGCGGAACCCAGGGCCAGGGTCCGGAGGAATTCGCGACGGCTTGGGTTTGCGCTCATGGTCGAAGCAGCCTCCTGTTGGGGCGGTTGGGCGGATACAAGGGCGGGAGTTGAATGGGGTGTCGAATTCAAGGCCGGGCGCGGCCTGGGCTCGCGCCCCTCATGGAATGGAAAGGAGCATAGCCCCGCATCCGGGGCGGGGCAAGGAGGGACGCGGCGTTTTTTGACCCAGGTCAGGGTCATTGGGCGGGTTATTCAATTTTGCGGCAGGGCCGGGGGCTAAGCTGCTCTTCCCGAGCCCTTGGCCCCGGCCATCATGGGAGCGTCAGGTAATGACATCCGGCGCGGCGCGGCCAGTCCGGGCCTGGATTTGCGCCAGTTCATTGGCGATGAGGATGAGGGGTGCCAGGGCCTCCTGGGTGTCCTGGCCATGGCGTGTCGGGTCGGGCTCGTAGGATTCCAGATAAAGGCGCAGGGTGGCGCCCTCGGTGCCCGTGCCCGAGAGGCGGAAGACGAGGCGCGAGCCGCCCTCCAGGCCAATGCGGATGCCCTGGCGGTCCGAGCGGCTGGCGTCCACCGGGTCCGTGTAGGCGAAGTCGTCGGCGTAGGTCACCTTGAAGTCACCGAGCCGCTTGCCGGGCAGGGTCGGGAGGAGGGCGCGCAAATTGTCCATCAGGGCCTCGGCGGCCGGGGCGTCCACGGCCTCGTAGTCATGACGGGTGTAAAAGTTGCGACCGTAGCGCCGCCAGTGTTTCTGGACGATATCGGCGACGGCCTCCTGGCGTGCCGCCAACAGGTTGAGCCAGAAGAGGATTGCCCAGAGGCCATCCTTCTCGCGCACATGGTCCGAGCCGCTGCCAAAGCTTTCCTCGCCGCAGAGGGTGATGCGGCAGGCATCGAGGAGGTTGCCGAAGAACTTCCAGCCGGTGGGGGTCTCGTAACAGGGGATGCCGAGCCGTTCCGCGACCCGGTCGGCGGCCTGGCTGGTGGGCATGGAACGGGCCACGCCGACGATGCCGTCCGCGTAGCCGGGCACCCGATGGGCATTGGCGGCCAGCACCGCCAGGCTATCGCTGGGGGTGACGAAGAAGTCGCGGCCCAGGATCATGTTGCGGTCGCCGTCGCCATCGGAGGCGGCGCCGAAATCCAGCCCCTCCGGCCCCTGGCACAGGGCCACCAATTCCTGGGCGTGTGCCAGGTTGGGGTCCGGGTGACCGCCGCCGAAGTCCTCCAGGGGCACGCCGTTCATCACGGTGCCCACGGGGGCGCCGAGGCGGTTCTCAAGGATCTCGGTGGCATAGGGGCCGGTGACGGCGTGCATGGCATCCAGCTTCATGCGGAACTCGCCGCTGGCGAAGAGGCGGCGAATGGCCTCGAAGTCGAAGAGGCTGGCCATGAGATCGGCGTAATCGGCCACCGGGTCCAGGACCTCTATCCGCATCTTGCCAAACTTGCCGAGGCCTAGCGTGTCGATGTCCAGTTCCGGGGCCGCGCAGGTGCGGTAACGGTCCAGGCTCTGGGTGCGCCGGTAGATGGCCTCGGTGATCGCCTCGCTGGCGGGCCCGCCGTTGGCAGCGTTGAACTTGATGCCAAAGTCCTCGTCTGGGCCGCCGGGGTTGTGGCTGGCGGACAGGATGATGCCGCCTTGGGCGCCATACTTGCGGATGAGGTGTGAGGCGGCGGGGGTCGAGAGGATGCCACCGCGCCCCACCAGGACCCTGGCCACGCCATTGGCGGCGGCCATGCGTAAAATGATCTGAATGGCGGTACGATTGTAAAAACGGCCGTCGCCGCCGACGATCAGGGCGCCACCGGCGAGCTCCTTCTGGGTATCGAAAATGGCCTGGACGAAGTTTTCCAGGTAGCCCGGCTGCTGGAAGACCTTGACCTTCTTGCGCAGCCCGGAGGTACCCGGACGCTGGCCCGGGAAGGGCTTGGTGGCGACGACTTGCGGCTCCATCGGTGAAAACCCCTTGAAGTTGTATGAATCGGCCTTATTCGGGCGCCCTGATACTATGGGTCAGGAGGCGCCCCGTACGGGCCGCTATTGTAGCGCCCTGGCGCCAGACCTGACATCACCCCCGACCCTAACAGAAGGTATAGATCCCCATGACTGTAGAGGCCCATAAGGAAACCCTGGAATTCAAGGCCGAGGTGAGCCAAATACTCGACCTGGTCATCCGTTCTCTCTATTCGAATAAGGAAATCTTCCTGCGCGAGCTGGTGTCCAATGCCTCGGACGCGGGCGAGAAGCTGCGCTTCGAGGCCCTCACGGACGACGGCCTGCTGGCGGAGGACCCGGATCTGCGCATCCGGATCGAGGTGGACAAGGAGGCGGGGACCCTGACCGTCAGTGACAACGGGATTGGCATGAGCCGCCTGGAGGTCATGGACACCATTGGCAGCATCGCCAGCTCCGGCACCCGCCGCTTCCTGGAGGCCATGACCGGCGATCAGACCAAGGACAGCGCCCTCATTGGCCAGTTCGGCGTCGGTTTCTACTCCGCCTACATCGTCGCCGACAAGGTCAGCCTCATCACCCGCCGCGCCGGCCTCGCGCCCGAGCATGGGGTGCGTTGGTCCTCCGATGGCCGCGGCCAGTACGACATCGAGACCCTGGAGGTGGCCGAACGCGGTACCCGCGTCACCCTGCACCTGAAGGAGGACGAGAAGGAATTCCTCGAACCCTGGCGGCTGCGCACCATTATCTCCAAGTTTTCCGACCACATCGCCCTGCCAGTGGAGATGCTCAAGGAGACCTATGGCGAGGAAGAAGGAGAGGGTGAGGAGAAGAAGGAGGCCAAGGCGCCCGAGTGGGAGCGCGTCAACCAGGGCACGGCCCTCTGGATGCGCAACAAGGCGGAGGTGACGGACGAGGAGTACAAGGACTTTTACAAGCACATCTCCCACGACTTCGAGGAACCCCTGGCCTGGGTCCACAACCGGGTCGAGGGCACCAACGAATACAGTGCCCTGCTGTTCGTGCCCAAACGCGCCCCCTGGGACCTGTGGGACCGCGACCAGAAACACGGGGTCAAGCTCTATGTCCGCCGCGTCTTCATCATGGATGAGGCGGAGAAGCTCATGCCCCACTACCTGCGCTTCGTCAAGGGCGTGGTGGACTCCGACGACCTGCCCCTCAACGTCTCCCGCGAGATCCTGCAGCACAATCGCAAGATCGACACCATTCGCGGTGCCAATATCAAGCGCGTCCTGAGTCTGCTGGAGACCATGGCCAAGGACGAGGCGGAGAAGTACCAGGAATTCTGGAAGGAGTTTGGCAAGGTGATCAAGGAGGGCCCGGGCGAGGACTTCCCCAACCGTGAACGCATCGCCAGCCTCCTGCGCTTTGCCACCACGCACCAGGAGGACGACGACCAGAGCCTGTCCCTGGACGCCTACATCGAGCGCATGAAGGAAGGGCAGGACAAGATCTACTACATCACCGCCGATACCCCCGCCGCCGCCCGCCACAGCCCCCACCTGGAGGTCTTCCGCAAGAAGGGCGTCGAGGTGCTTTTGCTTTCGGACCGGGTGGACGAGTGGCTGGTGTCCTCCCTGACCGAGTACAAGGGCAAGCACCTGCAGTCCGTCACCAAGGGTGACCTGGACCTGGGCGACCTGGCGGACAAGGAGGAGAAGGAGCAGCGCGAGAAGGCCGCCGAGGAACATGGCGATCTGCTCAAGCGCCTCAAGGACGCCCTGGGCGACCGGGTGGACGCCGTGCGCGCCAGTACCCGCCTGGTCGATTCCCCGGCCTGCATCGTGGTCGGTGAGTACGATATGAGCGCCAACCTGGCGCGGGTCCTCAAGTCCGTGGGCCAGAACGCCCCCGCCTCCAAGCCGACCCTCGAAGTGAATCTGGATCACCTGCTGGTCAAGCGTCTTGAGTCCGAGAGCGACACGGGGCGCTTCGGCGATCTGGCCCTGATCCTCTTCGACCAGGCCCAACTGGCCGAGGGTGGGCAACTCGATGATCCGGCCGCCTTCGTGGGCCGCCTCAACAAGCTCATGACGGGTTTGATGCTGTCGGGGCGCTAAGGCCTGACTGCCCCAGCTAAGGTGGCGCCGGCCCTGGGTCGGTGCCACCCTTATCGGTCTTCCCGCGGTAGGGTCCCGTCCGCATTACTCCGGCCCACCCTCTCAACCATTGGGCCACGGGCCCCCGCGTGGCACAATTACCCCATCGACCCAGGCCACCCAGGCGCCCGCCATGTCCCTTCCCCCGGAAAACCTGACCCACGCCCTGTCCGACCTCACTCGGCTGAGGATTCTCATGCTCCTCTTGCCGTGCGGGGAGCGGTGCGTCTGCGATCTCACGCTAGCCCTGGAACTGCCCCAGCCCAAGATCTCGCGCCACCTCGCCGTTCTGCGGGAGACGGGGTTGCTGCTGGACCGCCGGGCGGGACTCTGGATTCACTATCGCCTCCATCCCGATCTACCCGCCTGGGCCCTGGATGCCCTGGCCGCCTTCCGCCGCGGGTGTAACCGACAGGAACCCTTCGACGCGGATCAGGCGCGCCTGGCCCGCCCCGCGGGGCAGGGTGGGGAGACTCCGACATGCTGAAGGCATACCGGCTGCAGGATTCCCGTCTCATCACCCTCAAGCCCGAGGCCGATACCGAGGGTCACTGGCTGGCCGAGGCCCAGTGGATCGAACTGGTGAAGCCCAAGCCGGAAGAACTGGCCCAGGTCAAGCCGTTCTGCAAGGTGCCTCTGCCCAAGATGCGCGAGCTCGATGAGCTGGAATCGGGCTCCCACCACCAGGATTTTGATCAGGGGTTTCAACTCCACTGTCTATTTTTCCACCGCCCGGATGGTGAACCGCGCAATACCAACGCCGCCTTCATTCATGACGGTGAGCGGCTGGTATCCCTCTGTTCCCAGGTCTTGCCCCACCCGCGCCTGTTGCGCCGCCGTAACAAGCTCGGCATGAAACCCCTGGCTGATCCGCTGGAGATCCTCCTGGCTCTGCAGGACATCAAGGTCGAGGGCCTGGGAGACGAGACGGAACAGGCCTATCTCACCCTCTCGGATATCCAAAAGGAGGTTCTGGGCCGGCGCAGCGAGGACCTGGAGGATGCCGTGGACGGCCTGGCGGATCAGGAGGACCTGATCGGTAAGATTCGCCTCTGCCTCATGGATGCGCAGCGCGATATCCGCTTCCTGATCCGTCAGCCCCAGATGCCTAAAAAATATCGCAAGCTGGGGGCTGAATTGCTGCTCGATGTCGATTCGCTCATGCCCCACAACGACTTCCTCTCGGAGAAGGCGGACTTTCTGCTCAACGCCACTCAGGGTTTCATTAACATGGAGCAGAATCGCCTGCTGAAGATCTTCTCCGTCGCCGCCCTTATCTTCCTGCCCCCGACACTGATCGCCGGCATCTACGGTATGAATTTCGAATCCATGCCGGAACTGAGCTGGGCCTGGGGCTATCCCATGGCCCTGGGTCTCATCGCTATCGCCGCCGTCGTCCCCATCCTGTACGTCAAGCTCAAGGGCTGGTTGTAGCCAATCAAACCAGCCGTTATCCGGAACATCCAATAACATGCGCTATTTCCTGCTTGCCTCGCTCCTGCTTGCCCCTTTCGCTCCCGCCGCTGAAAATTTTCAGACCTACCATAACTCCCGTTTTGATTACGCCATCGAGTATCCCGCCAACCTCCTGATTCCACAGGGTGAAGCCGATAATGGCGACGGTCAGGTCTTTGTCTCTCCCGATCAGCAAGCCCGTTTTAAAATCTACGGTACCCATAATGTGCTAGAGGAATCCATCAAGGACCTCTATCACAAGGAATCCCAGGATGTCGCAACCGGAAAAATCACCAAGAAGGTGACCTATAAACGCCAGAAGAATAACTGGTTTGTTATTTCCGGCTACATCGGCAACAAGATCTTCTATCAGAAGACCCTGCTTTCCAATGACCAGTTCAAGACCTTCTACATGGAATACCCAGAAACCCAGCGTCACCTCTATGATCACATCCTGGGACGGATGGCAAGTTCCTTTAAGGGGTGACGGCCATTCCAGTTGGGTGATCCATACTTGAAAGGGGGGTAGTGCCCTAATCGGTAGGATGGCGGCGAGCTTGGGCCTTTATTAACAGCCTGTTAGGAAAATGCGTCCTACGCATTGGGGCGCTACTAGCACCCGCGGGTAGCTTGTCGTGCCGGTGTTACGAATGCCAGTCAACCAGCCCCGTATAGGCGGTGCCGAGCACGATCAGCCCAAAGACGATGCGGTACCAGGCAAAGGCGTTGAAGTTGTGGTGGGAGATGAAGCGCAGCAGGCCCTTGATGGCGAGCATGGCGAAGATGAATGACGTCACGAAGCCCACTGCGAACACCGGGAAGTCATCCAGGGACAGGATGTCGCGGGCCTTGTAAACATCCAGGACGGTGGCGGCCAGCATGGTGGGAATGGCGAGGAAGAAAGACAGCTCGGTTGCTGCCTGGCGGGAAAGCCCGAAGAAGAGGCCGCCCAGGATGGTGGCCCCCGCCCGGGAGACGCCGGGGAACATGGCGATGGCCTGGGCAAAGCCCACCTTGAGGGCCTCCCGCCAGGTGATGTCCTCTACCGCGGCGAAACGCACCGGCAAGTCGCGCTTTTCCACCCAGAGGATCACGAAACCACCCACGATCAGGGCGAAGGCCACGGAAATGGGATTGAAGAGGTGGGCCTTGATCAGGGAGTGCAGCAGAAAGCCCAGCACCGCCGCCGGCATGAAGGCGATCAGGATGTTGAGGGCGAAACGCTGCTCGGGCCCCTGCGCCCACATGCCCTTGATCACCCCCAGGAGCCGGGCTCGATACAGCCAGCAGACCGCCAGGATCGCCGCGAACTGGATGACGATCTCAAAGACCTTGCTCTGATCGTTGGTGTAGTCGAGCAGACTGCCGGCGATGATGAGGTGGCCGGTCGATGAAATCGGGAGGAATTCAGTCAGTCCCTCGACGATGCCGAGGATCAGGGCCTTTAACAGCAATGGCAATTCAAACATCTGAGGTTCCTGGGTGTGACTTGGCCGAGAGGGTTAAGGGTAGCTGGACCCGTGGGTAGAGGTCGGGTCGGGACCGCCGCCCGATGGGAGGCGCGATTGTAGCAGTCGCTCAATCCGGGGGCCGGTCGATGAGCGGTCAGCCTGGGAACAGGAGTCGCAGCGCCGTCCAGGAGGCCAAGGGCGGCGGCTCCCGGCTGGCAAGGGCAGCCACATAGCCGGGTTGCGGCGCGAAATGGATAATTTCCGGCGGGGGGCCGCCGGGCTCGGCGGGCTGGAACAGGCCCCGCCCATCCAGCTTGACGCTGGCCTCCAGGGCCGTCCAGAAACAGGTGAAGAGGGCAGGGCGTTCCGCCTCGGTAGCGGCGAGCAGCCGCGCGACCTCCGACGCCGGGAAGAGGCGGCGGGCAATCCCCAGCAGGTTGCGGTTGGCCGTCGGTCGCTCGCAGTCGATGCCCACCGCCCGATCCCAGCGCAGGGCGACGAGGGCCAGATCGCCGCTGGTGGTCAGGTTGAATTCCAGGGGCCCGGCAACGGCGGGCTTGCCCTGGGGCCCCTGCTGGAACGCGATGCGCGCGGGCGGGGTAGCGAGGGGGGTCGCCAGAATCAGCCGGAGCCCCGCATGGGCGCGGATATAGGCCCCGCGGTGCCCCGGCACCAGGCGTCGATCGGCCCGGGCCTGCTCCGCGCCGGACAGCAGTGGCCAGAGGGCCTCGGGATCGCCATTATCGGCGCCGCAGGGGATGATCCAGATCTGGAGATCCTGGGGCCCGAGAAGCGGTCCCGGGCGAGCAGCAATCCAGGGTAGGGTGGTTAATGCCAACATCTCGGGGTGTCGCTTGCGGAAATAACGAGAGCCATAGCGTCTTCGGGCATTAACGGGAGGGTCACCCGGCCCGGAAATCCAGGCACTCAAGTTGCTCCGGTCTCACCCGGATCAGGTTACTGGCCTGGTTACCCCGGTCCCCGACGTTGGAGTCAGCCCACCCGCTCCCTATAATGAGCGACCGCCACTCAGGAGCTAGCCCCGTGGAGCCCCACGACCACAAGTCCCCGCATGCCGTCATCGAAGCCCTCTGCGCCAAGGGCTGCCGCCAGGTGTGGCGGGAAATCCAGGCCCTTGAGGCGGGCGATCCCCCCGAGGAGGCCCGCGGGCTCACCGATGCCGAATGTGACCAGGTGTTGACCGAACTCAAGGCGATCATGGCGGTTTACGATAGCTGTCGCCCGGACCCTGGTCCGGACCCTTTCCGCGGACATGGATAAAGATGCAGAAGATCATTGATCGGATCAGCCAGGAACTGGCGGCACGCCCGGAGCAGGTAGCCGCCGCCGTCCGTCTGCTCGACGAGGGCGCTACGGTACCCTTCATCGCCCGCTATCGCAAGGAGGTCACCGGCGGCCTGGATGACATCCAGTTGCGCCTGCTGGAGGAGCGCCTGAGCTATCTGCGGGAACTGGAAGAGCGGCGCGACCTGGTCCTGAGGAGCATCGAGGAACAGGGCAAGCTGAGCGCCGAACTCCAGGGCGAGATCCTGGCGGCGGACACCAAGCAGCGCCTGGAGGATCTCTATCTGCCCTTCAAGCCCAAGCGCCGCACCAAGGCTCAGATCGCCCGGGAGGCGGGGCTGGAGCCCCTGGCCCTGGGCCTGCTGGAGGACCCCAGCCAGAACCCGGAGGCCCGGGCGGCGGGCTTCATCGACGCCGCCAAGGGGGTGGCTGATACCGCAGTGGCCCTGGAAGGGGCCCGCCAGATCCTCATGGAGCGCTTCGCCGAGGACGCGGAACTCACGGGCCGGTTGCGGACGGGCCTCTGGGAGCAGGGCCAACTGCGCGCAACCCTCATCCCGGGTAAGGAACAGGAGGGCGCCAAGTTCTCGGATTATTTCGACTATGGCGAGGCCCTGGCCAAGATCCCCTCCCATCGCGCCCTCGCCCTGTTTCGCGGTCGCAACCAGGGGGTGCTGGCCTTGGAGCTGATCCCCAGCGCCGGCGAGGACCCGGACGCGGTCTGGATTCAGGCGGTGGCCAACCACTTCGGTATTCGTGACCGGGGCCGGCCGGCGGATGCCTGGCTGCGAGAGACGGCGCGCAAGGCCTGGCGGGTCAAGTTGCTAACGCGCTTGGATCTGGATCTCAAGTCGCGCCTGCTGGAGGCGGCGGAGGAGGAGGCCATCCGCGTCTTCGCCCGCAATCTCTCCGCCCTCCTGCTGGCGGCCCCCGCCGGCCGGCTGCCCACCCTGGGCCTGGATCCGGGCCTGCGCACCGGGGTCAAGGTGGCGGTGGTGGACGGCACCGGACGGGTGGCGGCCACGGACACCCTCTATCCCCATGTGCCCCGCAACCAGTGGGATCAGTCCATCGCCCGCCTCGCCGTCCTGGCCAAGGCCCATGGCGTCAAGCTCATTAGCATCGGCAATGGCACCGCCTCCCGGGAGACGGACCGCCTGGCGCGGGATCTCATTAAACGCCACCCGGACTTGGGTCTGCGCTCTCTGGTGGTGAGCGAGGCCGGGGCCTCGGTCTATTCCGCCTCGGAGTATGGGTCCCGCGAGTTGCCTGACATGGACGTCTCCCTGCGCGGGGCCGTGTCCATCGCCCGCCGGCTGCAGGACCCGCTGGCGGAACTGGTCAAGATCGAGCCCAAGGCCATCGGTGTCGGCCAGTACCAGCACGACGTCAACCAGTCACGCCTGTCCCGGGCCCTGGAGACGGTGGTGGAGGACTGCGTCAACGCCGTCGGCGTGGACCTGAATACGGCCTCGGTGCCCCTCCTGTCTCAGGTCTCGGGCCTGAGCCGGACCCTGGCGGAGAACATTGTTCGACACCGCGAGGAGCGCGGCGCCTTCCCCAACCGCGCCGCCCTGCGTGCGGTGCCACGGCTGGGGGACAAGACCTTTCAGCTCTGCGCCGGCTTCCTGCGCGTCCCGGACGGGACCGAGCCCCTGGACGCCTCCGCCGTGCACCCCGAGGCCTATCCCGTGGTGCGCCGCATCCTGACCCAGGCCGGCAAGGGCATCCGCGAGCTTATCGGCGACGTGGCGACCCTGCGCCGCCTCAATCCGGCGACCCTGACGGACGACCAGTTCGGTCTGCCCACGGTCAAGGACATCCTGGCGGAACTGGAGAAGCCGGGCCGGGACCCGCGCCCGGAATTCAAGGCGGCGGAGTTTAGGGAGGGGGTCGAGACCCTGGATGATCTCAAGGAGGGCATGGTGCTGGAGGGCACGGTGACCAACGTCACCAATTTCGGTGCCTTCGTCGATATCGGCGTCCACCAGGATGGGTTGGTGCACATCTCGGCCCTGGCGGACCGCTTCGTCAAGGACCCCCACGAGGTGGTCAAGACGGGGGATCTGGTGAAGGTCAAGGTGATGGAGGTGGATACACCCCGGAAGCGGATCGCCCTTACCCTGCGGCTGGGAGACGAGCCGGGGGCCAGGACCGCCACTCCGGAAATGCGCGGTGGGTCCGATGCCCGGTCCCGGCCTGGCACCAGCCCCCGTACCGACGCCAGAGCCGAGCGGGCAGCGCCCCATCGCAAATTAAGCCCCGAGCCGGCATCCGGACCAGCGGCAACTGCCCCCGGGGGGGCTATGGCCAGTGCCTTCTCCCAGGCCCGGGATGGCCTGAAACGCCGCTGAAGCGAGGTGTAAAGGGAGGGGAGCCGGGAAGGGGGCCTCAGGCCGCCTTTTGGGTCTCCTCCTGGGCCTCCAGGCTGCGCATCAGGGGATAGAGGTGCTCCGTCTCGCGCTGAATGCGGTCCAGGACCAGGTCGAACATATGATTGGTATCCTCGACGAAGGTCTGATAATCCTTGATACGCAGTTCGCAGAGGCGCTCGACGGCATACTGCTTGAGGTAGGCGGCGAAGATGCGCTTGATTTCTGATGAGCCAGCCAGGAAGCGATCGGCGCTATTGCGCATCGTCTGGCTCTCATGGGTCAGCAGCCGGCGGCAGAAGTCCCGGTCCACCTTCTCCATGTGATTACGGACCAGCTTTACATAGTCAAAAAAAATGCACTGCGCGATCTTGGTGTCGCACATGAGGCGATCCTGGATGAGATAGCGGAAGACATTATTTTTCTCGGTAATCTCATGAATCTCTTCGTGCAGTGTCGTAAAGGTGGCCATGGCGTGAATTCCTGTGGGAGCGAGCCAGGTAGCAGGTGGCACCAGGGTGACTGGCTTGGGTGGTCATGCGTTTCTGGATGCCCGCCACCGGGCGATCGAAGCGATCTGGGCGGCGGGCAAGAATGGAAAGTTTAGCCCACCCGGCGGGGTCATGCCATGAGTTTGGAGCCCAGGGATTTGACTCACCTCAAGGCGTCCGCGCGCCCCGGGGTTTGTCATGTTTCCGTTTAAGTCCAAGATAAGAGCCAGGCGATGCGAAGGGGGGCGACATGATGGATAAATCCGGTAATGGGCGGGGCAGGAGCACCCAAGGGGATTTCGGGCCGGGAGGGGTCGGGATGGCCTTGGGCCGCTACCTGGATAAGATGCGCGGCCGGACCCTGGAAGGGCCGCCTCCCGTGCCCCTGAGCGAGGTCCTCTGGTCCTGGCTGGGCGCCTGCGGTGGTATCGGCGTCCTGTCCTTCATCAATCAGGCATTCCTGCCCAGTGGCGACAATCTGCTCCTGATTGGCTCCTTCGGTGCCTCGGCCGTGCTCGTCTATGGCGCCCCTCGGGCACCCCTATCCCAGCCCCGCAACCTGGTCGGGGGACATATTCTCTCCGCCACCATCGGCGTCATCTGCTTCCAGGCCCTGGGCTTTCTGCCCTGGCTCGCGGCACCCCTGGCCGTGGCCACCGCTATCGCGGTCATGCACCTGACTCGCACCCTTCACCCGCCGGGGGGCGCCACCGCCCTCATCGCCGTTGCCGGTTCGGACCAGATCCACGCCCTGGGATTCCTTTATATCCTCATGCCCGTCGGCGTCGGCGCCCTGGTGCTGCTCCTGGTCGGGCTCCTGGTGAACAACCTCCCCCGCCAACGTCAGTACCCGGAACACTGGCGCTAAGCCGCGCCACCCGGGGTGCCAAGGGCCTCACTTGCCCGCGGTTACCCTGGTGCCGAAGCCGGCGGCCCCCGCCCGGGAGGCCATTGACCAGTGGCGGCCGGAAAAAGCTTGCTGTTATACTGTCAAGGTAGCCTGACACATGAGATAGTGAAGTGGACATGACACCACCCTTGCCGCGGGGCACTCCGAGGCCTACCGACCGACCCGCTCCCCACGCCGTCATTATCGGCAGTGGCTTCGGTGGCCTGGCGGCGGCGATCCGGCTGGGGGCGCGCGGCTACCAGGTCACGGTCCTGGAGCGGCTCGACGCAGCGGGCGGCCGAGCCTACGTTTTTCACCAGGACGGTTTCACTTTCGACGCCGGGCCGACCATTGTTACCGCGCCCTTTGTGCTGGAAGAACTCTGGAGCCTGTGCGGCAAGCGCTTCGCCGACGATGTCGATCTGAGGTCTATGTCGCCCTTCTATCGTATCCGCTTCGACGATGGCGACATCTTCGACTACAGCGGCGACCCGGATCAGGTGCGCGCCGAGATAGCCCGCTTTGCTCCCGGTGACGAGGCGGGTTACGACCGCTACATGCAAGAGAGCGAGGCCATCTACCGGGTCGGCTTTGAACAGCTCGGCCATGTCCCCTTTAATACCGTATGGGACATGGCGCGGATCGCTCCGGACATGGTCCGGCTGGGCAGCTACCGCAGTGTCTACGGACTGGTTTCTAAACATATCAAGGATCCGCGCCTGCGCATGGTCCTCTCCTTTCATCCCCTGCTGGTCGGCGGTAATCCCTTTACGGTCACCTCCATCTATGCGTTGATCTCCTTTCTGGAGCGGCGCTGGGGTGTCCACTCCGCCATGGGCGGCACCGGCAGCCTGGTGCGCGGCCTGGTGGGGCTGATCGAAGGGCAGGGGGGGCGGATTCGCTGCGGCGCCGAGGTGAGCGAGATCACCGTCGAGGGCGGTCGGGCGACGGGTGTCCGACTCTCTTCCGGCGAGCGGATTCCCGCGGATATCGTGGTCTCCAACGCCGATGCCGCCTGGACTTACCGCCATCTGGTTCCCGCTGGGGTCCGGCGCCGCTGGACCGATCGGCGCCTTGATCGCGCCCGTTACTCCAACGGCCTCTTTGTCTGGTATTTCGGTACCCGCAAACGCTATCCGGAGGTGCCCCATCACTCGATCCTGCTTGGTCCCCGCTATCGCGGTCTGATCGACGACATCTTCAAGCATAAGCGTCTCGCCACGGATTTCAGCCTCTACCTGCACCGCCCTACGGCGACCGATCCCTCGCTGGCGCCGGAGGGTTGCGATACCTTCTATGCCCTCTCCCCGGTGCCTCATCTGGGTAGTGGCACGGATTGGGCTCAGGCGGCGGAGCCTTATCGGGCCGCCATCGCCCGTTATCTCAGCGAGAGCGTCCTGCCGGACCTGGAGGCGCAGGTGATAAGCTCTCGTGTCGCGACCCCAAGGGACTTTCAGGACCGCCTCCTGTCCTACCGGGGGGCCGGTTTCAGCCTTGAGCCAGCGCTGTCCCAGAGCGCCTGGTTCCGCCCCCACAATCGCAGTGAAGACATTGATCGCCTCTATCTCGTGGGCGCCGGCACCCATCCCGGGGCCGGTCTCCCTGGGGTCATCTCCTCCGCCCGCGTACTCGACATGGTGGTTCCCGATGCATCAGACCTGGCTTGATCCCGCTCTCGCGACACCCGAGGACCTGGCCGCCTGCCGGTCCCTGCTCTGCGGCGGCTCCCGCTCCTTTTATGCCGCCTCTTTCCTGCTCCCGCGCCGCCTGCACGAGCCCGCCACGGCCCTCTATGCCTTCTGCCGGGTGGCGGATGACGAGATCGACATGGACGGTGGGCATAAGGACGCGCTCGGCCGGCTGACGGGGCGCCTGGACCGCATTTACGCACGTCGCCCGGACCCTATTGCCGCGGATCGCGCCCTGGCGGCCGTGGTGGCGCATTACGATATGCCGCGTACCCTCTTGGATGCCCTGCTGGAGGGCTTCGCCTGGGATGCGGAGGGGCGGCGCTATGCCGACCTGAGCGCCATCTATGCCTACTCGGCCCGCGTGGCCGGCAGTGTAGGGGCCATGATGGCGGTGCTGATGGGGGTGCGCTCCACGGAGGCGGTCGGTCGCGCCTGTGACCTCGGCGTGGCCATGCAGCTCACCAATATCGCCCGGGACGTCGGTGAGGACGCCCGTAACGGGCGCCTCTATCTCCCCGAGGAATGGCTGCGGGAGGAGGGTGTTGAACCTGACGCCTGGCTCGCGAATCCGGTCTTCTCTCCGGCCATTGGCCGGGTGGTCCGACGCCTCCTGCGGGCGGCGGATGTCCTCTATGCCCAAGGGGACGTCGGTATCGCGGGTCTGCCTTTTAGCTGTCGTCCCGGCATTTACGCCGCGCGCTTCATCTATGCCGAGATCGGGCGCGAACTGGAACGGCTGGGGTGCGACTCAGTGCGGCAGCGGGCGGTGGTCCCCGGTGGACGCAAGGCGGCGCTCCTGGCGCGCATCCTGAGATGTTCCATTTTGCCCCGGGGCTGTGAGTCTATTCTCTCCGTTCCCGAGACCGATTTTCTCGTCGAGGCCACGGCCTGGGCGGGGGCCGTGGGGACCTTGCCGGGCCTCCCGCGCACTCACACCCTGTCGGGGCTGTCCCTCGCCCAGATCGAGGCCCGGGCGGTCTGGGTTCTCGATCTGTTCGAACGGCTGGAGCGGCGGGACAGATTGGCAAGGGCGGCGCTGAGCGGGGGGAAGCAGGTCGCCGCGGCCCTGCAGGGCTGAGGCATGGACAAAGGCATGCTGCCCTTGCTGGAGTTGCTGCTGATTGTCGGGGTTGTTTTCGGTTTCGGCTTCTGGCAACTTGCCGCCCTCAAGCGCGACGAGCAGCAGCAGAAGCGGGAGAGCGCCAAACAGCCGAACCACCCGGCGGCGGCGCCGCTTAGCCAAGCCGACGCAAAATCCTCTGATAACCATTAACCAATTGGAGATATCGCTATGAAATCCTATGCATTCCTGGGCGGTGCCGTGATCGGCCTCATTGTCGGCACCGTCCTTGGCTTCTTCTTCCTGCCCACCTTTCTCGCCTAATGCCCGGATCTTAGGACCGGGCGCGGGGCATCCGAAACGGCAGCAGCATCTGGACCCAGGGCTGGCGAAAGCGGTCCAGGGACAGGCTTTCGTGGATAGCCGTGACCTTTTCGCCCCGCAGGCACGAGGCCACCAGGGAGCGGGCGTAGAAGGGGGTATCCTCCAGCGTCTCGATGATGGTGGCGGGGGCCTCGGGGTCCGCGCGGGTGCCCCGGTGGATACGCCAGATCCGGGTCCGCGGTAAAGAGACCCGGCCCGGCGCCTCGAACTCCCTCACCTCCCCATGGCGATCAAAGTGCAGCGCCAGGTTCGCGCCGGTCCCCCCTGCCGTCCCCACGGCTCCGGCTTGCCGCTGGAGATCGACGTGATAGAGCACCGAGGTTCCGTCCAGGGAAGGGGCCCGCGACCAGTCCCAGCCATGGAAGGCCGCCTCCAGCGGTTCGTCCCCCGCGTTAGCGTCGAAGTAGGCGGGTCCCGACCAGTTCAGGGCCGGGCTGCTCATCGCCACTTCCACCCGGGCACAGGGGGCGATGGGGGTCCAGCGGTGGCGGCCCGCGGGGTCCAACGGGGCCTGATAATTGACCAGTGCCTCGGGAAAGAGCCGGATGCGTCCCCGTAGCCGGCTGGGAATGGGCATGGTGACCTCCGCGATGTCGATGGTCAGGACATCCTGGTCCCACCGCAGGGTGCTGGGGCCAATGGCGAGGGAAGAATCATCCCGCGCCAGTGCCGAGCGGGGCCGCTCCGTAAGGCTCCAGCGTTTGCCACCGCGTCCATAGAGGGCAACGTTGAGACCGCAATGGTTCAGAGGGTCGGCGGGCCCCCGCCGTCGCGCCCAGGCGTAATAGGGCGAGAAGACGCTGCCGATCATGGCGATGAGGGTGAGACCCTGGTGGCCGTCGTCGCTCAGGGCATCCAGGTACCACCAGGCGTAGCTCCCCGGGCCTAACGCCGGGTCGAAGCGAGGTCCGCGAGCACGCAGTTGGCCGCCAGTCGCCCGGACAGGGCCGCCATCGGCACCCCCGCTCCCGGATGGACGCTGCCCCCCGCCAGGTAGAGCCCCGGCAGTTTGGTGCGCGTGCCAGGCCGGTTGAAGGACGCCTTCCAGCCATGCGAGGCCTGGCCGTACAGGGCCCCCCCGGTCGCCGGAAAGAGCCGGTGAAAATCCGTTGGGGAGGTGATGCGGCAGGTCTCGGGGTTCAGGCGAATCCGCAGACCACAGCGTTCCAGGAGGTGGAAGGCGTGATTCTGGCATTGCTCGATCTCCGGGGGACTAAAGGAATGAATGTCGCCGATGGCGGGGGCATTGACCAGGCAGAGCAGGCGCTCTGGACCCGCGGGGGGCGGGCCATCCTGGCCTGCGCGGTCCTGGGCGCAGATATAGACGGTGGGCCCCGTCGGCAGTCGGGCGTCGCGGAAGATGGCGTTGAATTCACCTGGGTAGTCCCGGGAGAAGAAGACCGAGTGGCGTAGGAGGGGAAAGCCCTGGGTCTCGGCCACCAGGTTCCAGGTCAAGGCCGAGAGGGAGCGCTCCGTCCCCGGGGCCGGGGGGGCGAGGCCACGGACTGCCTCGCCGAGCAGGCCCTGGTGGAGGGCGGCCACGTCCACATTGGTTACCACGGCGCCCGCTTCCAGATGCTCCCCGGTCGTAAGCCGGACACCGCGCACGCCCTGGCGGTGGGTGATGATCTCGGCGACCTCGGTTTGATAGCGGAAGGTCACCCCCTTCGCCTCGGCCAGCCGGGCGATGGCCGCCGCGGTCTGGTGCATGCCGCCTTCCACCGTCCAGACCCCTTCCTGCTCGACGTGGGCGATGAGCATGAGGGTGGCGGGGGCCAGGAAGGGCGAGGAGCCGCTATAGGTGGCGTAGCGCCCGAAGAGTTGACGCAGCCTGGGGTCCTTGAAGTGGCCACCGAGGGCCCCCCAGAGGGTCTCGAAGGGCCGGATATTCCAGAGCCGCCGGGCACCGAAGGGTCCGATCCGGCCCGCCAGGCTCAAGGGTGTGGGTCGCGAAGCGCGGATGAAGGGTTGCTCCAGGGTCTCGTAAATATTCCGGGCGGCTTTATGGAACCCGAGATAGCGGCGCGCCTCGGCGGCACCAGCGAAGTCCCCGATGGCCTCCGCGGAGCGCTGGGCGTCGGCGAACAGATCGAGACGCCCCCCCGTGTCCCAGGCGTGGCGGGCAATGATCTCCAGGGGGAGCAGTTTCAGGTGGGCGTCGAGGCGGGTGCCCGCGTCCGCGAAGAGGTCCTCGAAGACCCAGCGCATGGTGAAGACGGTGGGTCCGGCGTCGATGTACCGGCCTCCGACCTCCAGCTCCCGCATCTTGCCCCCGGGCCGCGAGGCGCGCTCAATGACGGTTACCGCCACGCCCCGGCTGGCCAGCAGCACGGCGGCGGCCAGCCCGGCCATTCCGGCCCCGATAATAAGGACAGCACCCTTTGACATGGGCCGTCGCCTCCGGCGATTAATAAATTGACGGCTGGAAAGTGTAAGTCTATCTTAACATGCTTGAATGTCATGGGTGGTTTACACCCGGATGGCCATCCGCATAATAATTGACCATGAGCGTTACCACCAGAATCGATCAGGCCTTGCAGGCGGCGGTGACCCAAGCGACCCTTGGCGGCTGTCCACCGCGGTTGGCGGAGGCGCTGCGTTACAGCCTCTTCCCGGGAGGGGCGCGCGTCCGGCCCCGTCTCTGTCTGGCGGTGGCGGCGGCTAGCGGGGACGAGGCTCCGGAGCTGGCCGATGCGGCCGCGGCCGCCATCGAATTGCTCCACTGCGCCTCCCTGGTCCACGACGATCTGCCCTGCTTCGACGATTCGCCCCTGCGGCGCGGCAAGCCTTCGGTGCATCACGCCTTTGGCGAGCGCCTGGCGGTACTGGTGGGGGACGCCATGATCGTGCTCGCCTTCCAGACCCTGGCGCGCGGGGCGGTGGCCATGCCCGAGCGGCTGGTGCCCCTGCTGCTGACTGTCGGCGACGCCGTTGGCATGCCCCGCGGCATCGCCGCCGGCCAGGCCTGGGAATGCGAGCCGCGCGTGGCCCTCTCTGATTATCACAACGCCAAGACCGGGGCCCTGTTCGTCGCGGCCTGCGTCGCCGGCGCCCAGGCGGCAGGGGCTGATCCCGCGCCCTGGCGGCGGGTGGGCGAGTGCTTGGGCGAGGCTTATCAGGTGGCCGACGACCTGCGGGATGCCGTCTGTGACGTGGACGAACTGGGCAAGCCTGTCCAGCGTGATGCCGTACTCGGCCGTCCCAGCGCCGTGGAGGAGCTTGGCGTCGCGGGCGCCGTTCAACGGCTGCAGGACCTGGTGGCCCAAGCCGGGGCCAACGTTCCCCCGTGCCCGGGCGGGGAGGGACTCAAGGCCCTCATTGCCGGGGAGGCCACGCGCATCTTGCCCAAGGAACTGGTCGGAAGCGCGGCCTGAGATGTCCAGGGTTCTGGAGGATTGAATAGTGACAGGTCATTTAACGCCCCCTGGGTGGTTCACCAGCCCGCGTGAGCGCTGGCTCGACCTGCGTAATCGCCTGCTCGCCAGCCCCGCCTTTCAGCGCTGGGCGGTGGATTTTCCCCTGACGCGGCCCATCGCCCAACGGCGGGCCCGGGCTCTATTCGATGTCACCGCCGGCTTCGTCTATTCCCAGGTCCTGTTCGCCTGTGTGCGGCTGGAACTCTTCCCCCTCCTGGCCCAGTGCCCCCTCTCCCTGACCGATCTGGCCAGCCGCCTGGGGCTGCCGGAGCCCGCCGCCAGAAGATTGCTGGAGGCCGCCGCGACCCTGGGTCTGGTGGACCCCCGCTCCGAGGGCCGTTATGGCTTGGGTCCCCAAGGGGCTGCCCTGCTGGGCAACCCCGGCATCGCGGCCATGGTCGAACACCATGCCATGCTCTACGCGGATCTGGCGGACCCGATCGCCCTGTTGCGCGGCGAACAGCGTCGTACCGATCTCGGGGCCTACTGGTCCTATGCGGGTGCCGATCAGCCCGCGTGTCTGACGGAGGAGCGCGTCGCGGACTACACCACCCTCATGGCCAGCTCCCAGTCCCTGATCGCTGGCGATGTCCTGGATGCCTACCCCCTCAAGCGCCATGCCTGCCTCCTTGACGTCGGCGGCGGGGATGGCGCCTTTACCTCCGCCGTGGCGGCGCGCTGGCCACATTTGCGCCTCATGCTCTTTGATCTGCCGCCCGTGGCGGCTCGGGCCGAGGCCCGCTTCGCGCGGGAAGGGCTGGCCCATCGGGCCCAGGCCCATGGCGGGGATGTGATGAATGACCCCCTGCCCCGCGGGGCGGATATCGTCAGTCTGGTCCGGGTGATCCATGACCATAACGACGATGCGGTGCTGCGCATTCTGACCGCCGCGCGCCAAGCTCTCCCCCTCGGGGGAACCCTGATGCTGGCGGAGCCCATGTCCGGAACCCCTGGGGCCGAGCCCATTGGTGAGGCCTATTTCGGCTTCTACCTGCTGGCCATGGGGAGCGGACGGCCGCGTACCCCGGCGGAACTGGAGGGGCTGCTGGGCCGCGCTGGCTTCTCGCGGATACGGCTGGTGCCGACGCGGCGACCCATGCTGACCCGCCTCATGACCGCCGAGGCCGTCTGAAGTTGTAAATCACGCTTGACACTTATTGTAGTCAAGTTAAACTGACATGAACGCGTTTCGCCTGGGCTGAAACGCCATCTCTATCCCGAGCGAGATCACTGGTGAATTTCGATACCTTGGCCGTCGTCCTTGATCAGCCCGAGCAACTTCAGCTCAAGCGGCTCGATCTCTCTCCCCCGGGAGAGGAGGATGTCGTGGTTGACGTCGAATGGAGCGGCATTAGCACGGGTACCGAGCGCCTGCTTTGGTCGGGCCTCATGCCGCAATTCCCGGGTATGGGCTACCCCCTGGTCCCCGGTTATGAATCCGTCGGCAGAGTGGCCTCGGCCGGGAAGCTGTCCGGAATCCCGGTGGGTGAGCGCGTCTTCGTCCCTGGGGCGCGCTGCTTCGGCGAGGTCCGGGGCCTCTTTGGGGGCGCCGCGGCGCACTTGGTGGTGCCGGGATCGCGCGTTGTCGCGGTGGATGAGCGTCTGGAAGAGAAGGCGATCCTCATGGCCCTGGCCGCGACCGCCTACCATGCCTTGGCCACCCCGGGGGCCCGGCGCCCCGATCTGGTGGTCGGTCATGGGGTTCTGGGTCGCCTCTTGGCGCGGATTGCCATCGCGGACGGTGGCGAGCCCCCGATGGTCTGGGAGAAGAATCCCGAGCGGACCAGCGGCGCCTTGGGTTATGAGGTGCTCTCGCCCCAGGATGACCCCCGCCAGGACTATCGCGCCATCTATGATGTCAGCGGCGACGCCCATATCCTTGACAGCCTGATCGCCCGGCTGGCGGCCGGTGGTGAAATCATACTCGCCGGTTTCTACAGTGCCCCGGTCGCCTTCAGCTTTCCCCCCGCCTTCATGCGCGAGGCCCGCCTGCGGGTCGCAGCGGAGTGGCGGGAGCCCGATCTCGAGGCCGTCAAGACCCTGATCGACGCTGGCCGTCTGTCCCTGGACGGCCTGATCACGCACCGCCGGAAGGCGACCGATGCGGAAGCGGCCTACCGCACCGCCTTCACGGACCCGAGTTGCCTCAAGATGATCCTGGACTGGAGGGGTCTCGCATGAGCCCGGCGAGCGTACCCCTGGCCTCTATCACCGCGCGGCCCGCGGCCGACGAGCCCTTCTCCGTCGCGGAGGCGGGTGGCTTGAGCAGCGGGGGTGGCACGGGCAAGCGTGCTCAGATCATCGCTATCTACGGCAAGGGCGGCATTGGCAAGAGCTTCACCCTGGCCAACCTCTCCTACATGCTGGCCCAGCAGGGCCGGAAGGTTCTGCTCCTCGGCTGCGACCCCAAGAGCGATACCACCACCCTTCTGTTCGGTGGGCGCGCCTGTCCGACCATCCTGGCGACCTCGGCCAGCAAGAAGGCGGCCGGCGAGCAGGTACACATTGGTGACGTCTGCTTCAAGCGGGACGGGGTCTTCGCAATGGAATTGGGCGGGCCCGATGTTGGGCGCGGTTGCGGTGGGCGCGGCATCATCCATGGCTTTGAACTCCTGGAGCGGCTCGGCTTCCACGACTGGGACTTCGATTACGTCCTGCTCGACTTTCTCGGCGACGTCGTCTGCGGGGGCTTCGGCCTGCCGATTGCCCGCGACCTGTGCCAGAAGGTCGTCGTCGTTGGCTCCAACGATTTGCAATCCCTCTATGTGGCCAACAATGTCTGCTCGGCGGTGGAGTACTTCCGCCGACTGGGGGGCAATGTCGGTGTCGCCGGCATGGTCATCAACAAGGACGACGGCACGGGCGAGGCACGGCAATTCGCCGAGGCCGTGGGTATTCCCGTCCTGGCCACCATCCCCGCCAACGACGAGATTCGTCGCCTGAGCGCCAGTTACCAGATCGTGGGGCGTCCGGGCGATACCTGGGCCCCCCTGTTCGAGCAGTTGGCGGACAATCTGGCCGAGGCTCCCCCCCTCCACCCCAGGCCTCTCGGTCAGGACGAACTCCTGGCGCTCTTCAGCGGCCGGAATACGGGGGTCAGCGTGGTCATGGAGCCAGCGACCCCCAGCGATATGTGCGGCAAGGTGGCCGTCGCCAAGCCTTCTCTGGAGGTCATCTACGACGAGTCCTGAAGGGCCTCGCCGAGACATACCAAGATGACCTCCCAGCCTCATCTACCAAAGGCCGTTTTCAGAACCGCGGAAGCCCTTGCGGGTGGTAGCGGACCGCTTGAGTCGGCGGCGCTGCCTGGGCTGAAACCGGGCCGCGCGACCGGGACTCCGGCGGTCAAGGCGAATACTCTGATGCCTCGGGGGCCCCATGGTCAGCCCCAAACCATGTGCCCCGCCTTTGGCGCCCTGCGGGTGGGGTTGCGGATGCGCCGCACGGCTACGGTGCTCTGTGGTTCGGCCTGCTGTGTCTACGGGCTCAGCTTCACGGGCCACTTTTATGGCGCGCGCCGTTCGGTTGGTTACGTGCCCTTTGATTCCGAGTCCCTGGCCACGGGTCAGATCTTCGAGGATGTCAAGGCGGCGGTCTTTGAATTGGCCAATCCGGATCTCCACGATGCGGTCGTGGTCATCAATCTCTGTGTCCCCACCGCCTCCGGGGTGCCTTTGCGCCTGCTGCCACGCCAAATTCGCGGCGTGCGCATCATTGGTCTGGACGTCCCCGGATTCGGGGTGCCGACCCATGCGGAGGCCAAGGACCTGTTGGCGGGCGCCATGCTCGCCTATGCCCGGGCCGAGGCGGAAATGGGACCGGTCCAGGCCCCTCGGGGTGGCCGCGGCGCCCTGCCCACGGTGACCCTGGTGGGCGAGATGTTCCCCGCCGACCCGGTCGGCATCGGCATGTTGCTGGAGCCCCTGGGCCTGGCGGCGGGTCCCACGGTGCCCACTCGCGAGTGGCGGGAACTCTATGCCGCCCTGGATTGCGCCGCCGCCGCCGTCCTTCACCCCCAATACACCAACGTCGCCGCCGAGATGCAGGCTGCGGGTCGCGCCGTGATCGGCTCGGCCCCGGTGGGGCGCGAGGGCACCGCCGCTTGGATCGATGCCGTCGCCCAAGCCTGCGGCATCGCGCGGGACCAGGCTGACGCCGCCAAAAACCGGGTGCTACCGGCCATCTCCGGCGCCCTGGCGCAATGCCCGATCAAGGGTCGTATCACCCTGTCCGGCTACGAGGGGTCCGAACTCATTGTCGGGCGGCTGCTGGTCGAGAGCGGGGCGGACCTGCGCTATGTGGGAACCGCTTGCGGTCGTACCCCCTGGTCGGCAGCGGATTGCGACTGGCTTGAGGCCAAGGGTGTGACGGTGTGCTATCGCGCCACCCTGGAGCAGGATCTGGCGGCGGTCGCGGAGTTTCAACCGGCTCTGGCCATCGGTACGACCCCCGTCGTCCAGCAGGCCAAGGAATGGACCATCCCCGCCCTCTACTTTACGAATCTGATCTCGGCCCGGCCCCTCATGGGCCCTGCGGGGGCTGGCTCCCTGGCGCAGGTCGTCAATGCCGCCATGGCCAGCAAGGGGCGCTTCACGGCGATGCGTGACTTCTTCGCGCCTGAGTTGGGAAGCTCGGTAGCGGCGGCCGTCGCCGCATCCCCTGGCGCGCTGTCAAGCCGGACGGGAGGGGCGGTCTCGTGCTAATCCGCGATCTCGATCGGGCTGGAGGCTACTGGGGTGCCGTCTACGTCTTCAGTGCCATTGACGGGCTACAGGTCATCATCGACGGGCCCGTCGGTTGCGAAAACCTCCCGGTGACGGCCGTCCTGCACTATACGGACGCCTTGCCACCCCGGGAGCGGCCCATCGTGGTCACCGGCCTCGGCGAGGAAGAACTCGGCCAGACCGGCACCGAACAGGCCCTGCATCGCGCCTACGCCAGCCTGGATCAATCCCTGCCGGCGGTGGTGGTCACGGGCTCCATCGCCGAGATGATTGGCGGGGGCGTGGTGCCCGATGATGGGAAGATCAGGCGCTTCCTGCCGCGCACCATCGACGAGGACCAGTGGCAGACCGCCGATCGGGCGATGTCCTGGCTCTGGAACGAGTTTGGGGCCCAGGCTGGCCGCGGTGCCAGGCGGGCGCGGCCAACCCGGGGCGCCGGCCGGCCGCGCGTGAACCTGATCGGACCCAGCTACGGTTGCTTCAATAGCTGGTCGGACGTCGCCGAGATCCGCCGCCTGGTCGAGGGCATCGGCGCCGAGATCAATCTGGCCTTCCCTCTGGGCACGCACCTGTCCGAGATCCCGCGTCTGGCGGATGCCGAGGCCAACATCTGTCTCTATCGTGAATTCGGGCGCACCCTCTGCGAGGCCCTGGATCGGCCCTATCTCCAGGCCCCCATGGGGCTCCACGGCACCACCCGCTTCCTGCGTGCCCTCGGTGAGGTGCTGGGACTCGACCCCGAACCCTTCATCGAGCACGAGAAAAAGACGACCCTCAGGCCGGTCTGGGATCTGTGGCGTTCGGTCACCCAGGACTTTTTCGCCACGGCCAGTTTTGCCGTCGTGGCGGGCGAGACCTATGCGCGAGGGCTATGCCGCTTCCTGGGTGATGAGATGGGCTTGCCCTGTACCTTCGCCTTTACCCGCCGCCCGGGCGAAAAGACCGATAACGATGCGGTGCGGATCGCGACGCGGGAGCGGGCGCCCCTGATTCTGTTCGGCAGTTACAACGAGCGCATGTATCTGGCGGAGGCAGGCGCGCGCACCGCCTATATCCCCGCCTCCTTCCCGGGAACCTTGATCCGGCGCCACACGGGTACGCCCTTCATGGGCTACGGTGGGGCAACCTATCTGGTGCAGGAAGTCTGCAACGCCCTGTACGACGCCCTGTTCCACATCCTGCCCCTCGGAACTGAACTGGATAAGGTGGATGCGACCCCGTCCAGGCTTCACGAGGAGCTGCCCTGGGACCCGGATGCCAAGTCGCTGCTGGACGATTTGGTCCAAAGCCAGCCGATGCTGATTCGGATCTCGGCGGCCCAGCGGTTGCGCGAGGCCGTGGAGCGGGGGGCCAGGACGGCGGGTGAGCGACGCGTGACGGTGGAGCGGGTGGCGATGTCCTCCGATACCCTGGGATGGACTTCCTAGAGCAAGGGGCGCGGGGAGTAGCGGAATTATTCCGTCTTGCCGTGAGGGGGGATGGGGCTATTTGGGTCTAGCGCCTGGCTATGTCAGGGGGCCCGGGGCCATGACGTATGGCGTCGTGGCGATCCTGGCCACGCGGATTGAGCGTGGCAACGACAGCATGGTCATTCTGAGATCGGGAGAAAACATTATGAGCGAAGTAAAAACGAGTCTTTCCGGGCTGACGGATAATGAGGCGAAGGAGTTCCATGGCGTATTCGTGTCCAGCTTCCTCGCGTTTACGGCGGTAGCGGCGATAGCCCACATCCTCGTTTATATGTGGCGCCCCTGGTTCTGAAAAACGGCTGAATCCATCAATACTTTCATTAATATGGGGAGCAACAAATGATAAATGCGCTCACAAGCAGAATGTACCAGATCTGGTTGATCTTCGATCCGCGCCTCGTGCTGGTGGGATTGGGCGCTTTCCTGATCTTCCTGGCCGTGGTGATACACACCCTCCTGCTTAGTACGGACCGGTTCAACTGGCTTGAAGGCGTTGGAACCAAGGGCGCCCCCACCGCCGTCCATTACGTGGCGCCGCCGGCCAAGTAGTTTCATCGGCGAGGGTAGCGAGCGAGGCAGTCACCAGCCGCCACGCCTATTTCGTTGTCCGGGCCGTTAATAGGAGGCAGCTCGTCTGGCGCCTCCCGATCAGAGGGTTAAACCATGGCCATGTTAAGTTTTGAAAGAAAATACCGCGTTCGCGGAGGAACGCTGATCGGGGGAGATCTTTTTGACTTCTGGGTGGGGCCTTTTTATGTCGGCTTCTTCGGAGTCACGGCGATCTTCTTCGCACTGCTGGGCACGCTACTGATGATCTGGGGCGCGGCTCTGGGGCCGACCTGGAACCTCTGGCAGATCAACATCACACCCCCGGATCTCAGCTATGGTCTGGGGTTGGCGCCGCTCAGGGAAGGAGGACTCTGGCAAATCATTACCATCTGCGCCATTGGCGCCTTCGTCTCCTGGGCCCTGCGTCAGGTTGAGATTTGTCGCAAACTTGGCATGGGCTATCACGTACCCTTTGCCTTCAGCGTAGCGATATTTGCCTATGTGACCCTGGTCGTCATTCGCCCCGTTCTGTTAGGCGCCTGGGGCCACGGCTTCCCTTATGGCATCATCAGCCATCTCGATTGGGTATCCAATGTTGGGTATCAATTCCTGCATTTCCATTACAACCCGGCGCATATGCTCGCCATTACCTTCTTCTTCACGACGACCCTGGCCCTGTCGATGCATGGCTCCCTGATCCTTTCGGTCACGAATCCACGCGAAGGTGAGCCGGTTAAGACCGCCGAGCACGAGAATACCTTCTTCCGGGACGAAGTGGGCTATTCGATCGGGGCTTTGGGCATCCATCGGCTGGGTCTTTTCCTCGCCCTGTCAGCCGCCTTCTGGAGCGCCATCTGTATCGTGCTCAGCGGTCCATTCTGGACGAGAGGCTGGCCCGAGTGGTGGAACTGGTGGCTCAATCTGCCGATCTGGGCTTAATACGGGGTTATTGTCATGGCTGAATATCAAAATATTTTTACGCAGATCCAAGTTCGCGCCCCAGCACATGCCGGTCCGCCCCTGGTTGGGGGACATTGGGCACGGCAGGGTGGGCCCTTCTTCAATTACTGGGCAGGTAAGATTGGCGATGCTCAGATAGGTCCTGTTTATCTGGGCGCCACGGGGGTTTTCTCTCTGGTCTTTGGCTTCATCGCCTTTGAAATAATTGGACTCAATATGTGGGCCTCGGTTGACTGGAGCCCCATCGAGTTCATTCGCCAACTGCCGTGGCTGGCATTGGAGCCGCCACCCCCTCAGTATGGTTTGAGCATCCCGCCGTTACATGATGGTGGTTGGTGGCTGATGGCGGGCTTCTTCCTGACGGCTTCCATCATTCTCTGGTGGATCAGGACCTATCGGCGCGCTATCGCCCTGGGGATCGGTACTCACATGGCGTGGGCCTTTGCCGCAGCGATCTGGCTCTATCTGGTGTTGGGCTTTATTCGCCCGGTCCTGATGGGCAGTTGGGCGGAGGCGGTGCCATTTGGTATCTTCCCGCATCTGGATTGGACCGCAGCCTTCTCCATACGCTATGGCAACCTCTTTTATAATCCCTTCCACATGCTGTCCATTGCCTTCCTCTATGGTTCCACTCTGCTCTTCGCCATGCATGGGGCCACGATTCTGGCGGTGAGCCGCTTTGGTGGCGACCGCGAGATCGACCAGGTTGTCGATCGTGGTACCGCCTCGGAAAGAGCGGCCCTCTTCTGGCGCTGGACCATGGGCTTCAATGCCACCATGGAGTCGATCCATCGTTGGGCCTGGTGGTTCGCCGTACTGACGGTTATCACGGGCGGAATCGGTATCCTTTTGACCGGAACGGTCGTCGATAACTGGTATCTCTGGGGAGTGAAGCACGGTACCGCGCCAGCCTATCCGCTGGTGCCGCACGCCTTGCCGGATCCCGCCTTGCTGCCGGGAGGTGCGCAATGAACCGAGCTCATTTTTCTCGCAGGACCCTGCCTCTTGCCGTCGCCGGAGCCGCCTTGGTCGGTCTCGCTGGTTGCGAGCGGCCACCGCAGGAAACAGTGCAACTGGGTTATAACGGCCTAGGCATGGAAGCGGTGGTCAATCCGCGCCTTCTGGCGGCCAAGGTGGCGGAGAACATCCCCCCCGAGCCGGAGCCGCCCGCCGCGGTCATTCCCGCCAAGGCGTCGGAGATTTACCAAAACGTCCAGGTTCTCGGCGATCTGAGTATCACTGAATTCAACCGGCTCATGCTGGCCATCTCCAAGTGGATAGCCGCCGACCTGCCCGAGGCGGAAAGGTGTAATTACTGTCATTCCACGGAAAATCGTGCCCTGGATGACAAGTACACCAAGATCGTCGCCAGGAACATGCTCAAGATGACCCTGGATACCAATTCGAAATGGAAGACGCATGTCGCCGAGACCGGGGTCACCTGTTACACCTGCCATCGGGGCAAGCCTATTCCGGCAAATGTCTGGACCACGGATCCCGGTCCCGGACATCCGGATATGAATATGGCTTCGGGTCAGAACATCGGATCGGCGACGGTGGCTTACACCTCCTTGCCTTATGATCCGCTGACGCCCTTCCTGTTGCAGGACTATGATATAAACGTCATTCCGAAGGATGCCTTGCCCCCTGGGGAGCCAACCAGTCGCAAGTCCATCAAGCAGGCGGAATGGACCTATGGTCTGATGATGTATACCTCCGACTCCCTGGGAGTCAATTGCACCTTCTGCCATAACAGCCGTTCCTTCTTTGACTGGGATCAGAGTACACAGCAGCGGACTACGGCCTGGTATGCGATTCGTCATGTGCGTGACATCAATAATGACTATATTTTGCCATTGAAGGATGTTTTGCCAGACAATCGCAAAGGGATACTGGGGGATCCCCTCAAGGTGGGGTGTGCGACCTGTCATCAGGGCGCTTATAAGCCCCTCTTTGGCGCAAGCATGTTGAAGGATTACCCTGAATTGGCGGGGCCGGCGAATGTCAAGGTAGCGGATGCGCCGAAAGCGGAGGCGGCTCCCGTAATAGCACCGGCACCGGCACCGGTAGCCGCACCGCAACCGGCCACCCTAGCGGCGCCGGTAGCTGCACCGCAACCCGCACCCCTAGTGGCGCCCGTGGCCGTGCCGAAACCGGCACCCGTGGCCGTTCCCCAACAGGCACCGGCACGGGTAGGGGCACCACAACCTGCCCCAAGGGCGGCGGCTCCGGTCGTGGCTCCGGCGCCAGCAGCGGCTCCGGTAATGGTACCTAAACCCGTACCAGCGGCGGCACCGGCTCCGGTTCAGGCACCGAAACCCATGGCGGCACCGGCGGCGGTAGCTCCGGCTCCCGCAGTGGCACTGCCAGTGGCGCCGGCGCCAGCGCGGCATCCGGCTTCGGCCGTCCCGCCGCCCCCGGCACCGGTAATTTCCCCGCCACCAGCACCCGCGGTAGCACCGGCCCCAACGGCGCCCAAGTGAAGGGGATGAACTCGATGCCTGAACCGCCGTGTCCATAGGGCTAAAGCGGGGTCTCGTGGGCATCGAACAGTCAGCAAGTTGTAGCACAAGATAAGGGAATAGCTTGGTTGGAGTTAGGTGGCGTTGGTTGTTTCGAATCCTTGATCCAGCCCACGCCACAAAACGGAAAAGGAATTCATGGCCCGGGTACATTACGGGCGACCTATTACCCTGACCTAGGTCAGAGTACCCTCGCCGCGCGGGGTTAGCGCGGGAACGGCCAATTTGGCTATTTTTTAAATCCGGAGGGTAATCCAATGGCGGAAGAGAAAAAAACCAGTCTGTCCGGACTGACGGAAGAAGAAGCGAAAGAGTTCCACAAAATCTTCGTCTCAAGCTTCCTCGGGTTCACGGCAGTTGCAGTTGTGGCCCACATTCTGGTCTGGGCTTGGCGTCCCTGGCTTTAACCAAAGTCACTAAACCCATACCGATCTTTGTATAGGAGTCCCAAGCATGTACCGTATATGGCAGATCTTTGATCCGCGTAGAACCTTGATTGCGTTGTTCGCATTCCTGTTTACTCTGGCCATTTTGATTCACTTCATTCTGCTCAGCACTTCCAAATACAACTGGGTGGAAGGTCCTGTTGCAGCTCCGGCGGCGGCGCAGATGGCGCCTCTTCCCAAAGGGCAATAACAATAACGCCCGCGGTCAGCGTGGCGGATTCGGGTCGATCGATTTCGGCCCGGACCGCCCCAAGGAAAGGATGCGCGCCGTATATGAAATCCGTACTCAAAAAGGTTCGGTTAGGGACGACTGAACCTATTCAAGTCATGGACATTACTACCCAGATCAAGCAACTCCTTGCCGAGAGTGGGGTTAGTAACGGCCAGCTTACCTTGATATCCAGTCACACCACGGCCTTTGTCAGCCTCAATGAATTCGAGCCGGGGCTGCAACAGGACATGGTTGAATATCTGGACAGGGTTGCCCCGCCTGGGGCTGGCTACCGGCATGATGTCAATCCCGTCGATGGGAGGCTAAATGCCCATTCCCATTTGGCGGGCCTTTTTTTGAATCCCTCCCTGACTATCCCGATCGTCAAGGGTAGGCTCTTGTTAGGGGGCTGGCAGTCGATTCTCTTCATCGAACTTGATGGCCCTCGGGAGACGCGATCCCTTCACGTCCAGATTCTTGGGGTTGATTGAAGGTTGAACGCCGCCGATGTCGAGGGTTTTTTCGCCAATCCGCGCGATTTAGACCCCGAAAGCTATCTCTGGCTTGACTATTACATCGAGTGTGTCGGCGATCCGCGTACCGCGGCCGCCCATTTTTGTAGCGAGCAGTCCACCGCCCAATGGCAGCGTGTCGGCCATTGTGAAGACTTGCGGGCCCGGTTCGCGGCCAAAGTCGTCGATTTGAGTGTGGAGGCCCGGCTGCCGAGCCTGAGCTACCTCCCATCCTTGGCGTGGGGGAGGGCCCTATCCACGCCTGCCGTCTGAAGATTGCCCACCCTCATGGCAATTTTGGGCCCCGGATTCCCAACCTGCTGAGTGCCGTGTGCGGCGAGGGTACCTTTTTCTCCCCGGGCATTCCGATCGTGAAGTTGCTGGATATTGAATTTCCCCACTCCTTTCTCGCCCAGTTTCAGGGGCCTCAATTTGGTATCGAGGGGATCAGGGCGCGCTTGGGGGTGTTTGATCGACCCATCTTCTTTGGCGTGATCAAACCGAACATCGGTCTGCCGCCGGAGGCCTTTGCCGAAGCCGGCTATCGGGGGTGGGTGGGCGGCCTGGATGTGGCCAAGGACGACGAGATGTTGGCGGACATGGACTGGTGCAGCCTGGAGCGCCGTTCCGCGCTGCTGGGTGCCGCGCGGCGGCAGGCCGAGGTAGAGACGGGGCAGTCCAAAATCTACCTGGCCAATATCACGGACGAGGTGGATCGGTTGTGCGATCTCCACGATATCGCCGTCGGCAATGGCGCCAACGCCGTGCTGGTCAATGCCATGCCGCTGGGACTGAGCGCGGTGCGTATGCTGAGACGGCATGCCCGGGTGCCCCTGATCGCCCATTTTCCTTTCACCGCCGCCTTCAGTCGTCTGCCTCATTACGGGGTGCATTCGCGGGTGATTACCAAACTGCAACGGCTGGCGGGTTGCGATGCCATCATCATGCCCGGCTTCGGCTCACGCATGATGACCCCCGAGGCGGAGGTGGTCGACAACGTCGCTGCCTGCCTGGCCGAGATGGGACCCATCAAGCGCTCTCTGCCGGTGCCCGGGGGTAGTGATTGGGCCGGCACCCTGGACATGGTTTATCGCAAGGTCGGGTCCGTGGATTTTGGCTTCGTGCCCGGCCGGGGCGTCTTTGGACACCCCCTGGGGCCCGGTGCCGGGGCCGCCAGCATCCGCCAGGCCTGGGATGCCTGTCGGTTGGGTATCGCCATTGAGCAACATGCGGAGGCAAATCCCGCTTTACGCAGTGCCATCGCGGCCTTCGGCGAGGTGCCGCCGGTTCCCTTGGCCGTCACCGAGCATCAGCCATGAGTCCGGGGGCCCCACCCTTCGCCGAGCCTGTTGGCCTACCGGCCTTTCCAGGACCCGATCGCGAGGAGCGGATCATCCTGGTGGATGGCCGTGATCAGGAATGCGGCACGGGGGGGAAGCTGGAGGTGCACCAGCAGGGTCTGCTGCACCGGGCCTTTTCCATTTTCATTTTCGATACCGAGGAGCGATTGCTGCTCCAGCGCCGGGCGGACGGCAAATATCACTTCGCGCGGCTCTGGTCCAATAGCTGCTGCGGGCATCCCCGCCCCGGCGAGCGGACGGCGGATGCGGCGGCGCGGCGGCTGGAAGAGGAGTTTGGCTTCATAACGCCGCTTGACCAATTTGCCCAAGTCACCTATAAGGCCACTGATCCGGTTTCCCGTCTCGTGGAGCACGAATACCTCCACGTCTTCCGGGGTGTCTATGCCGGAGAGCCGCAGCCGAACCCCGATGAAGTCAGCGCCTGGCGCTGGTTGGCGTTGCCAAGAGTGGGCAAATGCCTGCGGAGATGCCCCCAATCCTTTACACCCTGGTTTGCTCTGCTGTTCCAAAGGGTCTTTGAGGAAACCAGCTAGCGGAAACAACCGGAGTAAGCCATGGGCAAGGCCCACCTAGGACTGATTGGTCTCGCGGTCATGGGCCGCAATCTGGTCATCAACCTCAGCGACCATGGCCATCAGGTGGCCGTTTACAACCGCACCTGGGCGCGGACCCAGGAGTTCCTGACGGGGGAGGGGGCCGGGCGCGGTATCCTGGGTTGCGACTCCCTCGCGGAGTTGGTCGGGGCCCTGCGCTCGCCGCGGCTGGTCATGTTGATGGTGCGCGCGGGCCCCGGGGTCGATGCGGTCATCGATCAGTTGGTGCCGCTGCTGGCGCCCGGTGACGTCATCATCGATGGCGGCAATTCCCATTACCCGGATACGGCGCGCCGCTACGCCCGGCTTGCCGTGGTTGGGTTGCGCTTTCTCGGTATGGGCGTGTCGGGCGGGGAGGAGGGGGCGCGCCACGGGCCCTCCCTCATGCCAGGGGGCGATCCGGAGGCCTGGCCCCTGGTGCGGGATATCTTCCAGTCCATCGCGGCGGTGGCGGAGGGCGAACCCTGCTGCCAGTGGGTGGGCGAGGGCGGTGCCGGACATTACGTCAAGATGGTGCACAACGGCATCGAGTACGGCGATATGCAACTCATCGCCGAGGCCTATCAGCTGCTGCGTCAGGGCCTGGGTCTGAGTACCGACCAGGTCGCGGCGGTGTTCGCGCGCTGGAATCAGGGCCTGCTGGAGTCCTACCTCATCGAGATCACCGCCGCCATCCTCGCCGTCCGCGACCCGGATGGCGTACCGCGTGTCGATCGCATCCTCGACAGCGCGGGCCAGAAGGGCACGGGCCAGTGGACCGCCCTGGATGCCCTGGAGCAGGGTATCCCCCTCACCCTCATTGGCGAGGCGGTCAATGCCCGCTTCCTCTCGGCTCTAACTGACGAGCGCGAGCGCGCGGCTCAGGCCTTTCCGGCCGCACCTCAGGCGGGGGATTTGGATCCCTCCCAGCCCTGGGTCGAGTTCGTCCACGATGCCCTCTACGCCGCCAAGCTGGTGTCCTACGCCCAGGGCTTCATGCTGCTGCGGGCGGCCAGCAACCGCTTCGGCTGGCGGCTCGCCTATGGCGACATTGCCCTCCTCTGGCGGGGTGGTTGCATCATCCGCAGTCGCTTTCTCGGCGATATCAAGCGCGCCTACGACCGTGCCCCCGACCTGGAGAACCTGCTGTTCGACGACTTCTTCGCCGCCGCCATCCGCCGGGCCGAGGCCGGCTGGCGCCGGGCGGTGACCCTGGGTGTCCAGCTTGGCATCCCCTTGCCGGGTTTCGCCGCCGCCCTGAGCTTCTTCGATGGCTACCGCAGTGCGCGCCTGCCGGCCAATCTCCTCCAGGCCCAACGGGATTATTTCGGTGCCCACACCTATGCCCGCCGGGACGCCCCCGCCGTCGAGCGCTTTCATACCGACTGGACCGGCGATCAAGAGGAGCGCCGGATCGATGAGTGACGCCTGCGCCTATGTGATCTTCGGGGCCACCGGCAACCTGGCGACGACCAAGCTGCTCCCCGCTCTATACCACCTCGATCAGGCCGACCGTCTGGGCCCGGGCCTGCGCATCATCTGCTCCGGCCGGCGGCCCCTCACTGCCGAGGCCTGGCTGGCCCAGGTGCGCGAGGCCATCGCCGCCAAGGCGCGGGGTGGCCTTGACGAGACCCTGTTCGCCCGGTTTGCGCGGCGCGTCGAATACTTTCGCGGCGATCTCGAGGACCCGGGGCTCTACCAACGGCTGGGGGAGCGGCTCGCCGAGGTAGGCGCGAGCAAGGTCGCCTGCTACATGTCGATCGGGCCGGACCAGTATGGCGGCGTGATCAGCCAGCTGGGCGAGGCGGGCCTGCTGAGCGAGGAACGCGGCTGGCGCCGGGTCGTCATCGAAAAACCCTTTGGCCATGACCTCTCCAGCGCCGCCGACCTGCAGCGCCGCCTGGGTCGCTACCTCCAGGAGTACCAGATCTACCGCATCGACCACTACCTGGGCAAGGCGACGGTGCAGAACGTCCTGGTGTTCCGCTTCGCTAATCTCATGTTGGAGCCGGTGTGGAACCGCCATCATATCGATCACGTCCAGATCACCCACTCCGAGACCCTGGGGGTGGGTTCCCGGGCGGGCTTCTACGATGGCACCGGCGCCCTGCGCGACATGATCCAGAGCCACCTGCTGCAGCTCCTCACCCTAGTGGCCATGGAGCCGCCGGTGTCCATGGAGGCCGAGGCCCTGCGCGACGAAAAGGTCAAGGTGCTCAAGTCGGTGCGGCCCCTGGTCAAGTCCGCCGTCCACGCCCAGGCCTTTCGCGCCCAGTACGCCGCCGGTGAAATCGCGGGTAAACCAGTGCTGGCCTATGTCCAGGAGGACCGCGTCGATCCCCGCAGCGTCACGGAGACCTACGCCGCCCTCAAGCTCTACGTGGACAACTGGCGCTGGCGCGGCGTGCCCTTCTACCTGCGCACCGGCAAACGCATGGCCGAAGCCCGCTCCCTGGTGTCGATCTGTTTCCGTCATCCGCCGCTGCAGCTCTTTCGGGGCACCCCGGTCGAATGCATGAATCCCAACTGGATCCTGCTTGGCATTCAGCCCGAGGAATGCCTGCGGGTGCAGCTCACCGCCAAGCAGCCGGGGCTGGAGATGCTCACCCAGCAGATCAGTCTGGACGCCCAATTCCGGGGCGACCCCTCGCAAACGACCGATGCCTACGAGGGCTTGCTGCTAGATGTCATCGAGGGCGACCGCTCCCTCTTTCTGCGTTACGACGAAGTCGAGTCCGCCTGGCGGGTCGTGGAACCGGTGCTGGACGTCTGGGCCATGGAGCGTGACTACATTCCGACCTATCCCGCCGGCAGTTGGGGCCCCAAGGATGCCCGGCGGCTGTTCGACCGCGAGGAACACCGCTGGCGCCAAACCCTGGATCCTGACGAGGTCACGGATTGAATCCGGCCCTGATGGGCTGGCGGGTCTTGGCGGATGCCGATGCCGTGGCGCTGGGGGCGGCGCGACTGATCGCCGAGACGGCCGCCGAGGCTATCGCGCAACGGGGCCGGTTTCGCCTGGTGCTGGCCGGCGGGCGGACTCCCGAGGCGGCCTACCGGCTGCTGGCCCAACAGGGCGCCGACTGGAATCTCTGGGAATTTTACTTTGGCGATGAGCGCTGTCTGCCGGCGGATCACGCCGAGCGCAATAGCCAAATGGCCGAGGGGGCGATCCTGTCCCAGGTCCCGCTGAACAAGCGCAAGGTCCATCCCATCCCGGCGGAGCAGGGGGCCGAGGTGGCGGCGGCCGCTTATGCCCGGATCGTGGCGGCGGCGGTCCCCTTCGACCTGGTGCTTCTCGGCGTCGGCGAGGACGGCCATACCGCCAGTCTTTTTCCGGGACAGCCTCTGAATCCCGAAGCCCTGACGGTGGCGGTCCATGGGGCGCCGAAACTACCCCCCGATCGGGTCAGTCTGGGCCTGGGGGCTCTCCAGAGCAGCCGGTACCTGCTGGTGCTCGCCGCCGGCGCCGGCAAGCGCGAGGCCCTTGAGCGCTGGCAGGCTGGGGAGGAATTGCCTATAACCCGCGTCTGCCATGGCCAGCGGGTCACCGTCCTGTTGGATGAGGCTGCCAACCCGGGGGCCTAACGGAGGATCACATCTCCGGTTGCGGCCGTAACGGACGCCGGACCAATCCCGACGATACCCTAAAGTGCGGTCCCAAGGCCCGCGCGGTCCGTCGGACCCACGCCCCCTTGCAAGGTACTGCATAGCGCTCTACATTGACGACTCTCACCTTCAGCATGGCTATCCGTATCATGGCCAACGCTTCAACTAGCCTCATGGTCCGTCTCGACCCGGACAGCAAGACCTGCGTCGCCCGGGCGGCGGGACTGCGCCACGTGAGCGTCAGCGACTATGTCCGCTCGGTCGTTGTCGCCCAGGCCCGTCGCGAGATCCATGCCGCGGAGCAGCAGGTCATCGTGTTGACACCGGCCGAGCAGCAAGCGTTCTGGCAAGCGCTTCAAGAGCCGCTCGCCCTCACTGCCGCGCAGCAGGCCCTCGGCGCGCTGATACGCGGCGAATGAGCGCCGTCCGTTTCCCGCCTGGATACCGCATCGAACCACTGCGACGGGATCACCAGAGATCGGCGTTTCGCAGTGGCCAGGCTCAGGTCGATGATTGGCTCGCGAGCAAGGGGCTGCAGAATCAGGAGAAGCACCTTTCCGCAACCAAAGTCCTGATCGATCCGGTCTAGACTATCGCGGGGTTCTATACTCTCGCCACGTCTCAGGTCGATTTTGCCGATCTACCGCCGGAACTCATCCGGCGCCTACCGCGCCGCAATCTACCAGTTGCCGTCGTGGCCTGGTTCGGCATTCGAGACTCCGATCAGTGTCACGGCCATGGGCGCTGCCTGCTCGCCCAGGCCCTGAGGGATAGCTACGACGCTGGCCAGACCTTTCCCTTCGTCGCGGTGATCCTCGATTGCATCGATAACGAGGCCCAGAGATTCTACCGGCGTTGGGACTTCCGCCCTCTACCCGGCCATAACAACAAACTCTTTCTGAGCTGGAGCCAGCTCCAAGCCATGGTGACGGGTCGCTGACAGGCGCCGACCCCTTGCAGACCCCAGCGCTTCGCCGGCTGGGGTCCGTAGACGAGTGGTTAGCGGACACAGTCGTCGTGGCCATGAACTACGTGTACTATCCCCGAAATTCGCCTATCTTCGTCACATTTCGGCACCGTGCGAGACAGGGTGGGAAGGTTCGTAATCGACCCATTGCTGGGCCAGGAGCCGCGGCACCTCACGCTCGCGCCCGGTCAGCAGGGCCCGGTCCAATCCCGCCTTGGCGCTGCACTCCTCGAAAACGGCTCGCGGAATCTGAACCTCGTAGAACAGGTTACGCAGGAGCCCCAGGGCTTCGACCCCGGCCAGGGCGATGAGCGGTCCGGCGTCAATCAGGACGCCAGCCATGCAGAGAGGTCTTGCTGTTCGTGGGCGGTGGTTTCGTTAGGTGCGGCGACATCTATTCCGAGCGAGCCCAGATGACGGATAAAATCGGCGAGGGCCAGCCCGCTCATTTTCGACGCCGCGCCGAGTGAGAGAAGGCCGTCGCGCAACAACCCGGCGGCGAGGGCAGGACGGAGGCCCTGTTCAGCTTCGGTAAGGGAGGCGTCAAGATGCAGCAACACCGCGTTGGGCTCGTGCCCCTTGAGGATCAGCTCCGGGGCAAGCTCCGCCTCCCGCAGTGCGCGCGAGGGGCTTTTCTTGAGGTTTTGAACAGGCACAATGGGAACGATAACGGGAAAGGCGACCGCACGGCGGGCTGGGGTCAGGGGGAACCTAGCATCGAAGGAAGGTGATCTGCAAGGGAAAACGCAAGCAATACCCCATTAGTCAAGGCCCACCGGGAATTCCGGGGCCAGTATACCTATTTCGCCCGAATGCTCTGGTTTCGGTGCGAGCCAATCTGGCGCCGGGTCTCCCAGCCCAGCCGGAGCAACGTCGCCAAGTCGCGCTCGGGCTCGGCGGTAGACCACTGGCCCATGCGGCGGCCAAGAGCGAAGAGCCGGTGGCTGGGGCTCCTACTCCCCGTGCTCAAGCCACTTTGCGAGCACCCGAGGGCTCAACACACCCCCGCGATACGTGCGGGCACTGTCGGGACCGGCCAACCCGAGGCAGATGATCGTCGCGGAACTGGGCCCTCTGGTCAACGGCCGCTGCGCCGCAGAGGCCGACGAGGACAGGTCCATCGAGAAGTTGCTCGCGGGACAGGGTGCCATCGCGTAACCTGGGCGCAAGGTCGCCTGATTGGCAGGGCCTGGGGATTCCGGCGCGGGTCATCGGACACGCCGGGTTGGTTCCATCCGCCCATGCAGTACGCGCACGATCTCGATCAGACCTGGCATACCGCCCTGGACTCGAAAGTAGATCACATGGCTCTGTTGCGGATAGCTGTACAGCCCCTTGCCGATGTCCGGCCTACGCTTCCACAGCGACATGTTGTCGCGGAGCCAGTCGAAACGGCCCATCATGGCATCAAGGTACTGATCGGCCTGCTCGTAGTTTCAGCGTTCGGCCGAGTGGACCCAGATCCCCGCGAGATCCGCTTGCGCCTTGGCCGAAAGCCGATAGATCACGTCTTCATAAGGCGCTCGCGGCCAGCGGCCTTGATCCGCTCGGCGAGCCTCGGTAGCTCGTTCGCCGCGAAGTCGGTAGAGGCGCCACGCTCAAGGTCCGCGAGCCCCAGGTGGATTTCCGTGCGCAGTTGCCGGAGTTTGATGTCGTTCAGGTCGTCGTACTCCTCCTTGGAGAGGACGACAGCAACGGCTCGACCGTGGCGCTCGATGACCACGGGCTCGCTCCGGGCCCTGTCCAGCAGTTGGCCGAAGCGTGCCTTGGCGTCGTGGGCGGAGATGTTCTGCATGGGGACTTCCGATAGCTTGGTCCGATTTGGCCAAATTAGGTGAATGTTCCGCGAACTGCAAGCAGCGCAGCAGCGCCCCCGCCGCTTGGGCCGCAGCCCAGGGGGCGCCCGGGGTCTACCGCGTAGCCCCCGCCCTGACTGCCCTGCGCCCGCGGCCCCTGGCGCGATGCCCCGGGCCTACTCGACCGGGGCTATCCCGGCCGGGTTGGCGAAGCGCACCAGGCCGGCCAGGGTGTCGATGCGCAGCTTCATCATGATCCGGGCGCGGATGGCCTGGATCAGGTCGGCGCTGGCCTCGTTCTTCAACACATAGGCCCTGGCTTCGGCCGCCATCATGCGTTGCAGATAATGGGCATCGGCATACATAGAGACGGCGACGATGCAGGTCGCCGGGGCGGCGACGCGGATCGATGCCGCCGCGTCGATGCCGTTCATGCCCGGCATAGCCAGATCGACCACCGCCACGTCGGGCCTGAGCGCGGTGGCCAGGTGCACCGCCTCGGCCCCGTCGGCGGCCTGGGGCCAGGACCTGCCAGCCCGGCTCGCGGGTAATCAGGGACGCCAGCCCTTCGCGGAACAGGGTGTGGTCGTCGCACAGGATCAGGCTGAGGGTCACGGTGGGGCTCGGCGTTACGTGGCGGGGCCCTTGCTTACGCGGGGACCGCGACAGCGCCGGCGGGGGTCCGGCCAGCGTGTAGGTCATCGGGATGCCCCAGCGCGCCTGGGTGCTGGCGGCCAGCCACTCCAGGGCGGCGGGCAGCCCCTTGTGCTCCAGTACCGGCTGGCTCAACCCGAACTGGAGGGTGCGCAGCAGGGTCATCGCCGCTTCGATGAGGTCGTCCGCGGTCCAGACCCGCGTCGGGTCGGCGACGACGCCTTTGACCACGATGCCCGTGTTGGCATAGTCCAGGATGCCCCTGCGCACCCCCGCGAGCTGATCGACGGTGATGCCGGGGATGGCGAGGTACCGGGTAGCGAGGTCCGGCAGGACCTCCCCGATCCTGGACTCGAGCTTCAGCCTGCCCGCGGCGACCTGCTCCAGGACGGCAACGACGGTGGAGGTCTTGGTCACGCTGCCGATGCGGCGGTGATCGTCGATGGTCGCCTTGGCGCCGCCCTTGACCCCCTCGCCGGAGGCCTGCGTGTAGAAGCCCTTGGCCGAGTCCCAGACCCCGATCCACAGGCCCGGCAGGTCCGGGTTCTGGGCCAGCGCGTCCCGCGCCAGCTCGTCGATCACAGCGGCGTCCGCGGCACTCATGGGCGTGGCGGTGAGACTGGGTCCGGAGCGTTGGTACGGCACCCGGACATGGCTAAGGTGACGATCTTGTGGCACCGCCGGGAAACCAGGCGGCAACAGTTTTGAGTCCTCAGCGGGGTGACGCCGAGGGTGCGCGACAGAGCAGCGCCAGTAGCTTGTCCCCGCCAAGAGTCCGGGGAGGGCCATGCCGAGCAGCAAGGGGCGCGCGGACCCGTCATGGGCCAGGCTGACCACCGAGCCGACGGCGGTGCCGAATCCGAAGCGCGCTGCCCCGGAGAAGGCGGATGCAGTGCCCGCTATGCGCGCAAAGAGGGTCATGTAGGCGGCCATGGCGTTGCCGAGCGCCATCCCGACCATCCCCTGGTTGAGGAGTGTCGCCAGCACGATCGCCCAGAGAGGCGGCATCCCCAGCAGGGCGAGAGCAAGCAGCACCAGGGCGGCCGGCATCTGCACCATGAGACCAAGGCGCCGGAGGCGCGCCGCCCCCAGGCGCGTCACCAGGCGGGTGTTGATCGCTTCGTGACCTTGGCCGCCGCCACGTTGGCGCCGAACAAGACCCCGAACCAGGAGGTCGGCACCTGGTGCAGCACGATGTAGACATAGGGAGAGGCGACGATGAAGGACATCATGCTGGCTAAGGTGCCGGCGCCGGTAAGTAGATAGCCTATGCCGAGCCGATGGCGCAGCAATCCCCGGTAATCCCGGGGGGTGGTTTACAGCAGCGGTTCCAACACCGGCCAGACATTGGCGAGGATCCGGGGTTGGGCCTGGGCGGTGGGATGCAGGCCATCGGCCTGCATGAGGCTACGATCCTCGGCGATGCCGGCGAGGAAATCCGGGACCAGGGGCACCCCTTCGGCCTGGGCGACCTCCTGGAACAAAGCTTGAAAGACGTCGTTGTAGGCCGCACCGTAGTTGGGCGGCAGGCGGATGGCGCTCAACAGGACCTGGGCGCCACTCTCCCGCCCAGCCCGTATGATCGCCGTCAGATTATCCCGGATGACCCCGAACCCCAGCCCGCGCAGCCCGTCGTTGGCCCCCAGTTCGATCACCAGCAGGGCGGGCTGGTGCTGGACCAGGAGGGCCGGGAGTCGGGTCCGCCCCCCGGCGGTGGTCTCCCCCGAGATGCTGGCGTTGACGACGCGGTATGGAAGACCCCGTTCCCGGAGGCGCTCCTCCAGGAGCCACACCCAACCTTGCCTGGGGTCCAGGCCATAACCGGCGCTCAGGCTATCGCCGAGCACCAGGATGACTGGGGCCGGGGACGCGGGGGTCGGCTCCTCCCCCAAGGCCAGGGCGGGCAACCACAAACCAATCAGTAGGAGTAGAGGCATCATGTCAGCACCCGCGGCGGCGGCCGTTTCCAGGGCGGTGGGATTGGCCAAACATGTTACAGGCCCAGCCGGCGTCTTGACCATCCTGGAAGGGCTCGACCTGGACATCCAGGCCGGGGAAGCCGTGGCCATCCTCGGTGCCTCGGGGTCCGGCAAGTCCACCCTGCTGGGGCTCCTGGCCGGCCTCGACAATGCCTCCGCCGGTTCCGTCTGGCTCTGTGGCCAGTCCCTGGATACCCTGGACGAGGATGGCCGCGCCGCCCTGCGCGGGGGCCGGGTCGGCTTCGTCTTCCAGAACTTCCAGCTCCTGCCGACCCTCACCGCGCGGGAAAACGTCTTGCTGCCCCTGGAGTTGACCGGGGCGGCGGATGCCCCCCGCCGCGCCGACGAGGCCTTGGAGCGCGTCGGACTCACCCCCCGGGCCCGCCATTACCCCCGGCAACTCTCGGGTGGTGAACAGCAGCGCGTCGCCATCGCCCGCGCCTATGCCCCCCGCCCCCAGGTGCTCTTCGCCGACGAACCCACCGGCAACCTGGATCAGGTCACCGGCGACCAGATCATCGACCTGCTGCTGGACCTGCGCCGCCAGGCCGGGGCCGCCCTGGTGCTGGTCACCCACGACCCCCGGCTCGCCACCCTTTGCGACCGCCGGCTACGCATGACCGCCGGCCATCTGGAGCCCGCCCCATGATGACCTGGCGTATTGCCCTGCGACTGCTGCGCCAGGATGGACGCAGTGGCGAACTCCATCTGCTCGCCGCGGCCCTGATCCTGACGGTCGCCGCCATCACCGCCGTGGGTTTCTTCACGGACCGGGTCGAACAGGCCATGACCCGCCAGGGCGGCGACCTCATCGCCGCCGATCTCCTCCTGGAGTCATCCACGCCCCTGCCGGCCACCTATCGTCAGCGGGCGGAGGCGCTGGGCCTCGCCACGTCCCAAATAATCGCCTTTCGCAGTATCGTCATGGGCGAGCAGGGGCCGCAGCTCGTGGAGGTCAAGGCCGTGGAGCCCGGCTACCCCCTGCGCGGGCGGCTCAAGGTGCGCGATGGCTTCGACGCCCCCGAGCGGGCCGTCACGGCGGGACCGCCCCCGGGCCAGGTCTGGGTCGAATCCCGGCTGCTGCTGCTCCTGGACGCCGACCTGGGCGCGGAGGTTGGGCTGGGGGCCGCGCGCCTGCCCCTGGGCGCCATCCTGGGGGAGGAGCCCGATCGCGGCGGCGCCCTCTTCGCCCTGGCCCCCCGGGTCATGATGAACCTCGCCGACCTACCGGCCACGGGCCTCGTCTCCGAGGCCAGCCGCGCGGAGCATCGCCTGCTGGTGGCCGGGGACGCGCGTGCCCTGGAGCGCTTCAAGCGGGAGCTTGAGCCCCTGCCAGCCCATCTGCGCCTGGTGGACAGTGCCAGCGCCCGCCCTGAATTTGCCTCCGCCGTGGAGCGTGCCGGGCGCTTCCTGCGCCTGGCGACCCTGGTCACCCTTCTCGTCGCCGGGGCGGCCATCGCCCTGGCTAGCCATCGCTTCGTCGAGCGCCAGATCGATGCCGTGGCCATCCTGCGTTGCCTCGGGGCGCCGCATCACCTGCTGCGGCGGGTCTTTCTGCTGCGGCTGGTCCTGTTCGGGCTCCTGGCTAGTCTGGCGGGCTGTCTCCTGGGGTGGCTGGGCCAAGTGGGGCTGATGGCCCTGCTGGCCGACTGGTTCCCCGCCGACCTCCCGCCACCTTCCCTAACTCCAGTGCTCGCCGGCATCACCACGGGGTTGATCGCCCTCCTGGGCTTTGCCCTGCCGCCTTTGCTGCAATTGGCCAAGGTCACGCCCCTGCGGGCCTTGCGCCGCGACTTGGGACCGCCCCGGGGTTCCACCCTGCTCGCCGTGGCGGCCGCCGTTCTGGCCATCGCTCTTCTTATTCTCTGGCAGGCCGGTGATCCCCGGCTCGCCGGTCTGCTGCTGGCGGGGGTGGTGGGGGCGGTCGCCAGCCTGGCCGTGAGTGTGCTGGTCCTGGTGCGGCTCGCGGCGGGACTCGCCGGGCGTGCCCGGGGCGTCTGGCGCCTGGGTCTGGCGGGCTTCACCCGCCGCCCTGGCGGGGCCGTCCTCCATATCACCGGCCTGGGCCTGGGCATCCTGGCCCTGCTCCTGCTGGCGGTGGTGCGCGTCGATCTGCTGCGGGCCTGGCAGGAGCGGCTGCCGGCGGGGGCCCCCAATCACTTTCTGATCAACGTCCAGCCCCATGACGTGGCGCCCCTCAAGGACTTTCTGGGCGAGGCGGGCATTGGTCCGGTGGCGCTGTATCCCATGATCCGGGGCCGGCTGGTGGCCATCCAGGGGCATGCGGTGGAGCCCTCCGCCTATGCCAATCCCCGCGCCCAGCAACTGGCCGCGCGGGAGTTCAATCTGAGCCAGAGCCTCGCCTTGCCGTCCGATAACCAGTTGGTCGCCGGCGACTGGTGGGCGGGTGCCGAGGCGCCGCCGCAGTTTTCGGTGGAGGAGGGGCTCGCCGAGACCCTCGGCATCCGTCTGGGCGACGAAATCACCTTCCTCATCTCCGGCCGCGAGCTCAGCGCCCCGGTCACCAGTCTGCGCAAGGTCCAGTGGGATAGCTTCAACGTCAATTTCTTCGTGGTCTCATCGCCCGCCCTGCTGGGGGGGGAGGCCGCTACCTTCATCACCAGCTTCCACCTGTCCCAGGAGCAGGAGACCCTGATTCCAGATTTGGTGCGGCGTTTCCCGAGTGTCACCCTGCTCGACGTGAATGCCATCCTCAATCAGGTACGCCAGGTCGTCGAACGCGGGGTGTTGGCGGTGGAGTATGTCTTTCTCTTCACCCTGGCCGCCGGGCTCCTGGTCATGTTTGCCGGCATCCAGGCCAGTCTCGAGGAGCGCCGCCTCGAACATGGCATTCTGCGCACCCTGGGGGCCGGCCGCCGGGCCCTGCTGACCAGTCTCGCCGTGGAGTTCACGGCCTCCGGCATCCTGGCCGGCATTCTGGCCTCCCTCTTCGCCGAGGTGACCGGCTGGCTCCTGGCGGAACACCTCTTCGGCCTGGAGTTCAGTTTCAACCCCCGGCTCTGGCTTGTGGGCGTCCTGGGCTCCGGCCTCTTTATCGGCCTGGCGGGAACCCTGGCAACTTACCCTTTGCTGATCCGGCCGCCCCTGAAGACCCTCCGCGCCGCGACCTAAGGCCGGTAACCGCTGGTTAGAGCCATCGGTTACGGGTAGTGCTACTCGCTGCTGTTACTCCGGGTGTTCATCAATGCGTCCACTGGAAGGAGGCGGTGGCGGCGCCATAACCGGGAACCTTCATGGTCCGCTGATGTTTTGTGCCGCCGTAATCCAGAGTCACGAGATACTCACCCTGGGGGACCTTGGCAAAGAAGAGGGGCCCCGTCGCCTCGGCCTCCAGCAGGGTCCTGTGGCTGGAGGCTTCCTGGACGCGGACGCCAATGGCCAGGGGCTTGTGATCCGCGCCAGTGACCGTGAAGACAAGCCGCAGATTGTAGGGCTCCTGGCTGGCCTCCAGGCGCGCCTTCTCCTCGGGGTCGCCTCCGCCGCTGAGGTAGGGGATACCGCCGCGGCTCATGAGGGGCCGCATGGGCGGGATCGCCGCGGAGGCCTGGCCCGGCGCGGATTGGATGCCCCAATCGCTGGTTCCCGCCTCGGGAAGGGCGCTCAGGGGTCCGGCCCAGTAGATGTTCTCGACCGTCGCCCCCTGGGGCGTAATTCTGATATGGCGCGTCTGGATCTGGCCCTGGTTGTCAAGGGTTAGGACATAGGGGCCAGGGGGTAACTGGGCGTAGAACCAGGGGCCATTGGAGGTGGCGTCAAGCAGGGTCGCGCCCCTGGGGTCCTGGACCCTCACCTTGACGGCGGACAAATAACTGCCCGAGCCGCTGACCGCGAACAGGAGCCTCAGATTGTATTGGGATTTGGCCGCTTCCATGCGGGCGCGCTCGTCATAGCCGACCCCACCACTGATATAGGGCACGCTGGAGGCCCCGCCGGGGGCGGGCGCCGCTACGGCCATCTCGGTCGGTACGGGGGCGTAAAGGGGGGCGGCGGGCTGGGCCGGGGCAGTACCGGGGGCCGGGGCAATGACCCACTCCGCCCGGTTGACGCCAGCGGTCTCGCCTTCGCGGATGGCCTGCTCCAGTTCGCGCTCATCCAGGGTCGGCGCGACCGATGGGTCAGGGATGGTACTGACGGGCGATGGCTGAGCGCTGACCGCGGTTCCGCCCAGACCCACCAGCATCACGAGTGGGATCAGGCTGGCTTGAATGGCATTTTTCATGGCGATCTCCAGAGCAATTGAAGGGAAAGAACTGGTTTTTGTAGGCTTTAAAGGTCTCAATAACCAGCGCCGATAGCGCCTCGGGGCTCACAGGAGGGCCGGGTGGGGGCTGGCGGGGGTGTCGGCAGCAGGGATGCTATCGCCAAGCCTACAGGGACCTATTCACGGCGTCCCCCGCCAGACACCACCCGGCCCGGGAGAGCGAAAACTCAGCAGTGCTGGGCACAAATCATAGTCGAGGGATTGGGTCCCGCCAACTGCCGAGGAGGACCAGCCCGAGCGGTTGCCTGTCTTCGAGGGCAGCGGCCACCGCTTCGTGTATGGGGCTGAGGGTTGCTTTTGCAAAGCCCCCGGCGGGCGTCGGGGAGCGGTGGATCCAGATGACTGCTTGAATTTCTGGCCAGAACCCCTAACATCCGCGCGTCCCTAGCACTTGGCGATGTACGAGGATTTAACATGCCATTCTACGAATACCGCTGCGAACACTGTGGCCACGCGATGGAAGCCCTGCAAAAGCTCAGTGATGCCCCCCTGGTCAATTGCCCCGCCTGCGGTCAGCCCGCCCTCAAGAAGCTGATATCCGCGGCGGGCTTCCGCCTCAAGGGTGGCGGCTGGTACGAGACCGATTTCAAAAAGAGCGGCAAGAAGAACCTGCACGACTCGGGCGGCAAGGAGTCGAGTGGCGGTGCCGAGTCCAAGAGCCCGGCGAGCAAGTCCGAGACCTCCTCCGACTCGGCTCCCAAGAAGGCGCCGGAGAAGAAGGCCGCCGATTAAGCCGCCTCCAGGATGCCGGTCGGGCCCTGCACGCTGGCCTTGACAGGCTTCGCGGCCCGCCTCCCGGCACTTCCCCATCAACTCCATCGAAAGCCCGGATGGGCGTTCCCCCTAACCCAACAGGTAGTAAGCCCATGTTTGAACGCTGGATTGAAAAATCCCTCTTCGCCAGCCGCTGGATCCTCGCCCCCATTTACCTCGGCCTGACCATTGCCATGCTGGCAGTCGGCGTCAAGTTTTTCCAGGAGGCCTTTCACGTACTCTTCTACGTCTGGACCATGTCGGAAGCGGATATGGTGCTGGCGGTGCTGGCCATGATCGACATGGTGCTGGTCGCCAGCCTGGTGGTTATGGTCATGCTCTCGGGTTACGAAAATTTCGTCTCCCAGATCGAACTGGCCGACGAGGGCAAAAAACTCGACTGGCTCGGCAAACTGGATGCCACCGCCCTCAAGCTCAAGGTCTCGGCTTCCATCGTCGCCATCTCCTCCATCCATCTGCTGCAAATCTTCATGAATGCCCAGCAGACCCCGAATGACAAGATTCTCTGGTACGTCATCCTGCATTTGACCTTTGTCGTCTCCTCCGTCCTCATGGCGGTGATGGATCGGATTGGCGGTCACCGCGCCCACTGATCTCATCCCCCTCCAGCCGATGCACCGTGATCTCCGGCTGGCAGTTGAAGCGGACGGGGACCACGCAGGAACCCGCGCCGACGGAGGTATAGCCCTGCATCTCGCCCCACCGCCAGGGGCCTCGGCCCAGGTGGCGGGGACAATGGGCGTTGTAGGTCAGCGGAATACCCCCGGGCAGACAGATCTGGCCGCCGTGGGTATGTCCGCAGAGCATCAGCTTGAAGCCGGCATGGGCGGCGTGGCGGTAGATCTCCGGTGAGTGGCTGAGCAGGATGGCCACGGCCCCCGGGGGGATGTCGTCTGCGGCCTTTTCCAGGTTGTCGGCCTGGTAGTAATGGGGGTCGTCGATGCCCGCCAGATAGAGGCAGGTCCCCTCCCGCTCCAGGGGCAGGGATTCATTGAGCAGGACCCGCACCTCCAGGGCCTCCAGGCCTGGTACCATTTCGATGAAATCGTGGTTACCCAGGACCCCATAGACCGGGCCCGTCAGGTGAGGCCTCAGCCGCTCCAGGGCGGTGATCGCGGGCTGGCAGTCGCCGTGGGTGCGGGCGCGGAAATCCCCGGTGATGACGCACAGGTCGTGGGGGGTCGCCGCCACGCGGCTGATCAAGGCCGCCTGGATCTCCGGGTCCATGTCGAGATGGATATCGCTCAGATGCAGCAGGCGCAGGCCATAAAAAGGCCTGGGCAGGCCCGGAATCCTCACCCGATTGCTCCGGACCTGGATATCCGCCGCGTTGCGTCGGCCCCGGCCGTAGAGGCCGGTCAGTTGCAGGGCCAGGCGCATCAGGCTGTGAATGGAGTACCAGTTCTCGATGTGGAAGAAGTTACGCCCCCGGCCGAAGATCTGGTCCACATGATCACGCTGGATGCCCTGGCGTAGCCAGAGATGCAGGCGGCCCACTCGCTGATTAAGCTGGTTTTGGGTCTCCGGAGAGGGTTCGGGGTAGCGTTGTTGCGGCGTCATGGTGGCTAGGGTCTTGGGCGGGTCTGAAGGGCAAGCGGGCGAGAGGGGCGGCGGGATTGCAATGGCCGTCAGCCCATGCCTTAATTCTAGATGAGGATCCGCCTGGTCAGGGTCCTGTTCGCGGTGGCCGGGACCCTGGGCGGGCGGCGCCTTTTGCCCTCTGTCGCTACCGCCGCTTGTCTTCCTCCTCGGGCTTTGTTAGTTTGTCTGTCCGCCCAGGCTCGTGCCAGGGCGGATTCGATGGCGGACCCGTCGGTCCCCTCGCAACGCGAAACCGTGAACCCGGTCAGGCCTGGAAGGGAGCAGCCGCAGCGGTAGATGTGTGTGCCGGGGTGTGGCTGGCGGGGCCCGCCGCCCTCAATCGACCTTCCCGAGCCCGCCTGTCCCCTTGCTTTCCAGGGCCAGCGCCGTCTCCGCGCGTGATCCAGCGCCCGCCATGGGTTAAACTCCCCCATCCTCCATCGCCAACCACCAGCCCTTATTCATCCCGCATGTCCTATCAGGTTCTGGCCCGCAAGTGGCGCCCCCGGTCCTTCGCGGACATGGTCGGACAGGCCCATGTGGTGCGGGCGCTCGGCAATGCCCTGGATCAGGACCGGCTGCATCATGCCTATCTCTTCACCGGCACCCGGGGTGTCGGCAAGACCACGTTGGCGCGGATCCTGGCCAAGGCCCTGAACTGCGAGGCGGGGGTCAGCTCCACGCCCTGCTGTCAGTGTCCCTCCTGCCGGGAGATCGATGAAGGGCGGTTCGTGGACCTGCTGGAGGTGGACGCCGCCTCCCGCACCCGGGTCGATCAGACCCGCGAACTGCTGGACAATGTCCCCTTCGCCCCGGTCAAGGGCCGCTTCAAGGTGTACCTTATCGACGAGGTCCACATGTTTTCCACCAGCAGCTTCAACGCCCTCCTGAAGACGCTGGAGGAGCCGCCGCCCCACGTCAAATTCCTCCTCGCCACCACGGACCCGCAAAAGGTCCCGGTGACTGTCCTGTCGCGCTGCCTGCAGTTCAACCTCAAGCGCCTGGTGCCGGAGGAGATCGGCGCCCAGCTCGCCCACATCCTGACGGTCGAGGGCCTGCCCTACGAGGATCAGGCCCTGGCCCTGCTGGCGCGGGCGGCGGACGGCAGCATGCGCGACGGTCTGAGTCTGCTCGATCAGGCCATTGCCTTCGGCGGCGGCCGGGTGGGGGCCGAGGACATCCGCGCCATGCTCGGCACGGTCGGGCGCGACATGAGCCTGAATCTGCTCTCCGCGCTGGCCAGCCGGGATGGTGCCCGCCTGCTCGAGGAGGTGGGGCGCATCCACGAGTTGACCCCGGACTTTGGGGGCCTTCTGCAAGAACTGCTGGTCTTTCTGCACCGCATCGCCCTCTTCCAGCAGGTGCCGGCGACCCTGGCCGCCGATGACCCGGAACGGGAGACCCTGGAGGCCCTGGCGCGGGTCCTGGCCCCGGAAGACCTCCAGCTTTTTTACCAGATTGCCCTCCTGGGGCAGGCGGACCTGCCCCTGGCCCCGGACCCGCGTACCGGCATGGAGATGGTGCTGCTGCGGATGCTCGCCTTCCGGCCGGTGGACCAGGAGGGCAAGGGTAGCCTAGTCGCGGGCGGCGTCCAGACGCGTCCGGGCGCTCCGTTGCCACCGCGACCGGCGGTGCCGACCGGCGCGGCGGGCTCGGGACCGGCGGGGGAGCAGCGCCTGGATGTGAGTCCTGGCGTTCCCCCCGTTACGGCTACCCCCAGCGCCGAGACGGCGCCTGTTCCCGCTCCCGCTCCAGGTCGCGCCTCCCCGGCGAGCGCCGCCCTGGCGGCGGCCCGTCTGGCGACCACCCTGGACAAGCCTGGTTCGGGCCGGTCCAGAGCCCCGGCACCGGCCCCAGGGACAGTAAGCGCCAGAGCATCCGGCCCGGGCGGCGCCGCCCCCACCTCAGGAGTAGCGACGGCCCCGGCCCCCGCGCCAGTAGCCATCAGCGCCACAGGCTCTGGCGTCGCCCTCCAGGCCCAGCGACCCGGGGTGGCCTTGGCCGCGCCTAAATCCGTCCCGACCCGCCCCCGGTCCGCGCCGGTCATGGACCCGGTGCCCGCGGAGGATGGCCCGCCGCCGGATCTCTGGGCGGATTGGGACGCGGCTGTCGTGGCGCCAGCCGTGGCGGTTGGTGGCCAGCCAGCCCCCACCGCCCCGCTCGCGCCAGTCGCAACCTCCGGCCTGGCCCCCAACACCAGCCCGCCCGCCAGCGCCCCCGCCGCTCCCCGTCTTGAGGACAAGGAGCACTGGCACGCCCTGGTAGCGGCGCTCGATCTGGGTGGCCTGGCGAGCGAACTGGCGCGCAATTGCGAACTGGTGGATTGGGATGGCCAGCGCTTGCGACTCATCCTGGATCAGGCCTCCGAGCGGCTGCGGGTGGAAACCACCGAACAGCGCCTGCGCTCGGCCTTGGCGGCGGTCCTGGGCGAGGGGTTGCGTCTGGAGATCCAGGTCGCGCGGCCCGAGGGCGAGACGCCCTCCCAACGGCGCGACCGCGCGCGGCGGGACCGCCAGCGGTCGGCGGAGGAGGCCATGGCCCATGACCCGATCGCCGCCGCCTTGCGCGACACTCTGGGCGCCCGCCTCATGCCCGGCACGGTCCGGCCTCCGGGCTAGGCCGGGGGCCGGGGGCCAAGGGCCAGGTGGGATCGGGAAACGACACGAAATTCTTGGATAAACAGAGGTGAATCAAGCGTGAAAGGTGGATTAGGCAATATCCTCAAGCAAGCCCAGAAAATGCAGGAAGACCTGCAGAAGACCCAGGAACGGCTGGGGCGGGAAGAGGTCACCGGTGAGTCCGGCGGCGGCATGGTCAAGGTCACCATGAATGGTCGGCACGAGGTCAAGCGAGTCGAGATCGACCCCTCCCTGCTGACCGACGACAAGGAGATGCTGGAGGATCTCGTCGCAGCGGCCGTCAACGGCGCCGTGCAAAAGGTGGGGGAAATGACCCAGGAGGGGATGGCGAGCCTGACCAGCGGTCTGGGTAACATCCCCTTGCCCCCAGGTTTCAAGATGCCTTTCTGACCCGTCTCGGGACTTAGGCCGAAACCCACCACCATGTCGGACCGTTCGCTCCTCAATCAGCTCGTGGACGCCTTGCGTTGCCTGCCCGGCGTGGGGCCAAAATCCGCCCAGCGCATGGCCTTCCATCTGCTGGAGCGGGACCGGGACGGTGGCCGCCACTTGGCCAGGGTCATGGCCGAGGCCATGGAGCGAGTGCGCCGCTGTGACCGCTGCCGCACCCTGAGTGAGCAGGCCCTCTGTGGTCTGTGCGCCAACCCGAACCGGGACCCGGGCCTCCTGTGCGTCATCGAGCATCCCTCGTCCATGGTGGCCATCGAGCAGGCGACGGGCTACCGGGGGCTCTATTTCGTGCTCGGTGGGCGCCTCTCGCCCCTGGATGGCATCGGGCCGGGGGAACTGGGGCTGGATGCCCTGGAGGCACGCCTCGCCGAGGGTCGGATCCAGGAATTGATTCTGGCCGTCAGCCCCACCGTCGAGGGCAGCGCCACCGCCCAATATATCGCTGGCATGGCGGCGGATCACCAGGTGCGCACCACCCGCATCGCCCATGGCGTGCCCCTGGGGGGCGAACTGGAATATGTGGATGGCGGCACCCTGGCGCATGCCTTCGCCGGGCGCCAGGGGGTATGAGGCCCAGGCCTTTTTTTCTTCGGGAGACGAGATGTTGGACACTATTTTCGGTAAAATCGCCCGCGGCGAGATTCCCGCGGATATCCTGTACCAGGACGAGGACGTGGTCGCCTTCCGGGACCTGAATCCCCAGGCCCCGACCCATGTCCTGGTGATCCCCCGCAAGCCCATCCCAACCCTCAACGACCTGGAGGAGGGCGATGCGGCCCTCGTCGGCAAGCTCTTCCTCGCCGCGCGCAGGGTGGCGGAACAGGAAGGCATAGCCGCCGCCGGCTACCGGGCCGTGATTAATTGCAACGCCGCGGCGGGGCAGACCGTCTTCCATCTGCACCTGCATCTGCTGGGTGGACGGCCCTTGCGGTGGCCACCGGGTTGAAGCGCGGGCGGCCCCCGGGCTGGCCCCGGGTGCCTTTGCCGCTTTTTCTTTCCGCCCCAAACGGATAGGATGAGCGATGTTTTTTCCAGGCTGCCTCCGGGCCGCCCTGGCATTGTTTCCGGAATCCAAGGAACTCCTCGACCCGATGGCGTTTAAATCAACAACAGGGGCGACAAGCCCCACCCCGGTCTTTGAACTCAAGGCCGCGACCTTTACCCTCCCCGTGATTCGGCTCCTGGGGGTTGATATGGACGTCGTGGCGGACCAGTTGGCGGTCAAGGTCGATCAGGCGCCCGACTTCTTTCGCAACACCCCCGTGGTCATCGACCTGTCTGGCCTGCCCCCGGGTTCCGGACAACTGGAATTTCCCCAGCTCGTCGGCCTGATGCGCGGCTTCGGCATGATCCCGGTCGGAATCCGGGGCGGGACCGACGAACAGCACGAGGCCGCCCAGGCCATGGAGTTGGCGATCCTGGGCGATGCCTTCGTGCGCCGCACCCCGCCCGCGCGGGAAACGGCGAGTCCGGCCCCCGCCCGCTCGGCCACCGCCCGGTCCGTCCCCGAAGAAGCGGCCCCGACCGCCAGCCAGCGCCTGGTCACCCGTCCGGTGCGCTCCGGTCAGCGGGTCTATGCCGCCGGCGGCGACCTCTCGGTCATCGCTCCGGTGAGCAATGGCGCCGAACTGATGGCGGACGGCAATATCCACGTCTATGGTCCCCTGCGGGGCCGGGCCATGGCAGGCATGAAGGGTGACACCAGCGCGCGCATCTTCTGCCAGGACCTGCGGGCCGAGCTCATCTCGGTGGCGGGTCATTACCGCATCAGCGAAAATATCCCGGAAGATGTCAAGGGCGTTCCCGTCCAGATCTTCCTCGACCAGGATGTACTGCGCGTTGAAAAAATCTAAGCGGATTCATGCACCAATCCAATCCGCCGCAAGTACCAGACAACCCCCGCGCCTAAGGGAGGGCGAGACATTGGCGAGAACTATCGTAATTACATCCGGCAAGGGCGGCGTGGGTAAGACCACCACCAGCGCCGCGCTGGCCATGGGCCTGGCTCAGCGTGGGCACCGCACCGTGGTCATCGACTTCGACGTGGGCCTGCGCAACCTCGACCTCATCATGGGGTGCGAGCGGCGGGTGGTCTATGACTTCATCAACGTCATCAATGGCGAGTCGAATATCAATCAGGCCCTGATCCGTGACAAGCGGTGCGATGCCCTCTATGTCCTGCCCGCCTCCCAGACCCGGGACAAGGACGCCCTGACCAAGGAGGGCGTCGGCAAGGTCCTGGAGGACTTGGGTAAGAGCTTCGACTACATCGTCTGCGACTCCCCGGCGGGGATCGAGCATGGCGCCCATATGGCCATGTACTACGCCGACGACGCCGTGGTGGTGACCAACCCCGAGGTCTCCTCGGTGCGTGACTCGGACCGCATGCTCGGCATCCTCTCCAGCAAGTCGCGCCGCGCCGAGCAAAACCAGCCGCCCATTCGCGAGTATCTGCTCCTCACCCGTTATTCCCCGGAGCGGGTCGCCAAGGGAGAGATGCTCAGCGTGGGCGATGTGCGCGAGATACTGTCGCTGGACCTGCTGGGCGTGATCCCGGAGTCCAAGGCGGTCCTCACCGCCTCCAACTCCGGCGTGCCCGTCATCATGGATCGGGAGAGCGATGCCGGCCAGGCCTATAGCGACGCCGTGGCGCGCTATCTGGGCGAGGATCTGCCTCACCGCTTCCTGGAGATCAAGAAGAAGGGCTTCTTCAGTCGGATGCTGGGGGGTTAAGGTATGGGTCTGCTCGACTTATTCCGATCCCACCGCAACAAGGGCACCGCCGCGATCGCCAAGGAACGGCTGCAGATCCTGGTGGCCCATGATCGCGCTACGCGCAATCAGCCCTCCTATTTGCCGCAACTGCAACGGGAACTCCTGGAGGTCATCCGCAAGTATGTGGATGTGGACATGAACTCCATCTCGGTCAACTACGAGCAAGACGAGACCCGCGAGGTCCTGGAACTCAATATCGTCTTGCCAGAGGCCGCGGCCCCGAAAGGCCACTGACGTCGTGGCCGGTGTCTCCCCTCGCCGGCGTCCTTTTTCAAGCCCTTGGCCTGCCCTGGGTCTGATCCTGCTCGGCTGGCTGGGCCTGTTAGGCGGTGCCCCGGCCTGGGCCCTGGATCCGCCGCCCGCGCCAGATCCGGCCTCGCCCGCCCTCCTGCTGGCGAACAGCTACCATCCGGGTATCGATCTTGACCGCTTCTGGGTCAGCGAGAAGTTGGATGGCGTGCGCGCCCGTTGGGACGGCGCACGGCTCATCAGCCGGGGCGGCCGGCCCATCCAGGTGCCGGCCTGGTTTCTGGCGGGATTCCCCACGACCCCGCTGGATGGCGAACTCTGGATGGGGCGGGGCACCTTCGAGCACATGTCCGCGACGGCGCGCCGGGGGGAGCCGGACTCCGTCGCCTGGGGCCAGGCGCGCTTCATGGTCTTCGACCTACCCGACCAGGAAGGGCCCTTCGGACAGCGGCTGGCGGCCTTGCGTGTCCTGCTAACGCCATCCCCCAGCCCCTATCTCGTCCTCATCGAGCAGTTCCGCGTCCCTGACCACGCCAGTCTCATGGCACGGCTGCGGGAGGTCGTGGCCGGCGGCGGCGAGGGCCTGATGCTGCATCGGGAAGATTCCCACTATCGGGCCGGGCGCTCCGATGACCTGCTGAAGGTCAAGCCCTATCTGGACGCCGAGGCTCGGGTAGTTGGCCATCTGCCCGGCAAGGGCCGCTTCCAGGGCATGCTGGGCGCCCTCCTGGTGGAGGAGGCCGACGGCACCCGCTTTCGCCTGGGTACCGGCTTTAGCCACGGCCAACGGCGCGATCCCCCCGGGCTGGGCAGTCTGATCACCTTCAAATTTCAGGGCCGCACCGCCAAGGGTATTCCCCGCTTTGCCAGCTTCCTGAGGGTCAGGCTTGAGGAGTGAGTCGACACTCCTTGTCGAGTCTTATTGTTGCTGGAAAAATTGAGACGGGATGCCTTGGCGGTGGAGAGTGCTGGTGCGGTCCGTTGCCGGAATTCGGTTGGTAACTTGGTTTTCCGAATATCACTTTGTCTGGGGCGCTGGGGTGGTTGGTCGTCCCGGACCCGGAGGTGGTGGAGAAGGCCGGCCGGCGGCGGTTTACGGCCAAGTATCAGCTCCAGTTGTTGGCGGAGCAGGCCGGCCCTGATGGCTGCGCGGCCGAGACGCTGGGCAACGCGCCCGGCGCCGCCGCTGAAGCTGACCCCTGAAGAACGCGATCACGCCCTGGCCATCCGGCACGCAGAGCGCTTTGTCGATGCCTCGCCCCACACCAGCCACGCCACCCGGCTCGACGAGCTGTCCTCGCCGCTCAGGCGGGCGAAGTCCTCCCGTTGCTGGCCCGGGTTTTCGAGCGAAATTTCCAAACGAAGCCCTTTCAGCGGCTCTTGGGTCTGCTGATGGGATGCGGTGGTCAGGGCGAAGAGCGCGGCGACCCGCGCCTTATTCTTGCCAAATGAAGTGAACCACGGTTTAATCAGTCGGCACCACCGGGGGTGATTAGCGTCAAAAACCCCGCTCTCCAGACCGGACCCCCTCCTGGCACCTGAATCCCCGCATTCCCTGCCGGTATGACCAATTTTGAGGGCGTCATTTCGGCAGGGAATGCCGGAACTCAGTAACCCCGGTAGGTCGCCGGCCGGCTATCATCCTGGAGGGGGAGATAGGCGGGTCGATACAATTCATTGTAGGGCGTCATAACTTTGCACCGAACAATGCACGGAGACTCTATGAACCCGAGCGCACACTCTGCTGATGAATCCGCTATTCGCTCCGTCCTCGACGCTTGGACGCGCGCCACTCGTGAGGGCAGACTCGACGACGTACTCACGAATCACGATGAGAAAGTGCTCATCTACGATGTGCTGCCTCCAATGAAGTATTCGTCAGCGTCCGAGTATCGGAAGACCTGGGACGAGTGGCAGCCAGATGCGCAAGGTGAGATGCGATTCGAACTCGAAGGCCTAGAGGTCACAGTAGGTACCGACGCGGCCTTTGCATACGGGATTCTCCAGTGTGGCGGCACCTTACTTGACGGAAAGGCTTTTCGGGATACTGTGCGTGCCACATTCTGTTTCTCGAAGAAGGATGGGAAGTGGAAAGTCGTACACCAACACATCTCAAAGCCCTACGATCGTGGTTGAGCGCTTCCGGTGAAGTGGAACACGTCCAATAATCGGCTCAACGGCGGCATTGGGCAGCCTTACGCGTTCGTGCGCAGACACTTGCCGCTATGAAGAAAGCAACCCCCGCATCAAGCCCTGACGCCTACGTCTCTGCGCTCTCCGGGTGGCAGCGCGTCACGGTGGAAAAGCTAAGGGCCGTTGTTCTGCCCACTGCCACCCTTGATGAAGTCATCAAATGGGGGCATCTGGTGTATCTGTCAAACGGACCCGTGCTGCTCATCCGCGCCGAAGAACATCGCGTCCTGTTCGGCTTCTGGAGAGGGAAGCGTCTGCGTGAGATCGATCCGCCCTTAAAGCTCGGCGGGAAGTACGAGATGGCCACAATCGAATTGCACCAGAACGAGGAAGTCATCAGTAGCACGGAGCGCCGCCTTGTTAGCGAGGCGGTCAGACTGAGCAAGAACCTTGGCAATCCCACCAACGTTTAGTGCCATGAAGATGCCGCCCAACAACAGGTTGCAGCAGACGGTCCGCTGCGCGGCCCGCCGCTGAACCGGAGGTTAGGCCTTAATGAACAGGTCTTCTACATGAGAATGCTAGAAGAGAGGGAAATAGGGGACAGACCACGTTTTCTGCATGAGAGTCATGCCGCCTGCGACGAAACTATCTGATGGGAAAGACACAGAGAGTACTACAAGCCGTCTTAGGCGGAACCGCTGACGCAAATGTTGCGTTCAAGGGCTTATGCAATCTTCTTACGCGGTTGGGGTTTGCTGAGCGCGTCCGGGGAGACCATTTTATATACACGAGGCCGGATATCGAAGAGATTCTAAACCTGCAACCTATCGGCTCAAAAGCAAAGGCGTATCAGGTGAGGCAGGTCCGTAACGTAATTCTGAAATACAAACTCGGTGAGTCCAATGTCAATTAAATATGAAATAATTATCTACTGGAGCGCTGCCGATAGCGCATATGTTGCGGAAGTTCCGGAGTTGCCTGGGTGCATGGCTGACGGCAATAGCTATCGAAAGGCTTTGGAAAACGCTGAAATTATTATTCAAGAGTGGATTGAAACGGCAAGGGATCTCGGTCGTACTATACCGGAACCCCGCGGGAAGCTAATGTATGCCTAACATGGCGCTCAACCTCGCTCCCTTCGGTCGCTGGACGCTGCGCGATAAAGCCGCGCAGCGCCGGTTAGCTCTACGTTCGGCCACCAGCCTGGTCCGAGGCCGATTCCTTGAAACGCCGAGCCAGTCCGAGAATCGAGGCAGATATGCGGTTAGCTGAATTCATCCTGAGTAATATGGAAGCCATCCTGGTGGAATGGGAGGCTTTTGCCACCACCCTCCAGTCGGCCGGGACGAGGATGACGCTGCTCGCCTTGCGCGATCATGCGCAGCAAATACTAGCAGCCTGTCGGACTTAGGTCCTGCCTTCCGGCGGAGCCGGGGGTACAATGGCGTCGTACTCTAAAGATGGCTGGCGAAGATGAGCAAGTTCCACCTGATCGACCGCGACATCGACTTCCTCCTGCCCCCGTCGGTGCAGGAGTGGCTGCCCGAGGGGCATCTGGCGCGCTACGTGGTTGAGGTGGTGGAAGGGCTGGACCTGAGCGACCTAGAGCGAGCCTATGCCGGCAAGGGCAGTGCCGCGTATCACCCGGCGCAGCTGCTGTCGTTGTTGATCTACGGCTACGCCACTGGCTGTTACTCCAGCCGCAAGATCGAGCGAGCGACCTATGACTCGCTGGCGTTTCGTTACATTGCCTGCAACCGTCACCCCGACCACGACACCCTGGCCACCTTTCGCAAGCGCTTCGGCAAGGAGTTCGAGACCGTGTTTGTCGAGGTGCTCCAGGTTGCCCGCGAGAACCAGTTGAGCCGCTTCGGCACCGTCAGCCTCGACGGCACCAAGATCCACGCCAATGCCAGCCGTCACCGCGCCCTGTCCTATGGGCATGCCGAGACCATTGAGGCGCAATTCAAGGCCGAGGTCCAGGAACTGCTGGCATTGGCCGAGCAGGCGGACGGCGTCAACGTCCCCGATGGGATGAGCGTGCCCGAGGAGCTCAAGCGCCGCGAGGACCGCTTGGCGGCTATCGCCGAGGCTAAGGGCAAGCTCGAGGCGCGCGCCGCCGAGCGCTACGCCCGCGAGCAGGCCGACTACCAGGCGAAGCTCGCGGCCCGCGAGGCCAAGGCCAAGGCCAGTGGCAAGAACCCTGGCGGCAAGGCCCCCAAGCCACCGGAGCCCGGCCCGCGCGCCAAAGACCAGATCAACCTCACCGACGAAGCGTCCCGGATCATGGTCGTGGCCGGCGGTGGCTTCGAGCAGTGTTACAACGCCCAAGCCATCGTCGATACCGAGACCCTGCTGGTGCTCGTTCCCCAGGTGACTCAGGCGGCCAACGACAAGCAACAGGTCGTGCCCATGGTCGAGAAGCTTCAGGCGCTCCCCGAGGGCCTGAACCAACCCGAGCAATTGCTCGCCGACGCCGGGTACTTCAGCGAAGCCAACGTGGACGCCTGCGAGGTCGCTGGCATCGCGCCGCTGATGGCGGTCCAGCGCGATGAACACCATCCCCCTGTCTCAGAGCGCTTCGACGAACCACCCGAACTGCCCGCCAACCCGACCCCGGTGCAACGCATGACGCGCCGCCTCAAGACCGGGGCCGGCCGAGCCGCCTATGCGCTGCGCAAGAGCACCGTCGAGCCGGTCTTTGGCATCATCAAATCCGTGATGGGCTTCCGCCAATTCCTCACCCGCGGATTGGACAACGTTCAGGGCGAATGGACCCTGGTGTGCCTGGCGTGGAATCTAAAACGCATGGCCGTATTGCGTCCGCAGTAAGGGAAAAACCCGAGAAACGTGCGCTTTTGGCCGAAAATCGTCTCGTTTATGCAACAAATGGCCTTCGGGGGGCCTTCAAGGGGCGACTTCGAGGAGCAAGTCCGACAGGCTGCTAGAAGCTGTGGTTGCAGATTTATCAGCGCCCCAGACGAGGCAAGCGCAGGCCGACAAGTCGCAAGGTCGGGCACTCAAGCCGGTGGATGCCCCGGAGACGGCGGCCGAAACGCACGCGATCCTGCGGGCGGAAAGCGGCTTCGACATCAACCAACTGGCCGCCGAATACCGCGCCCTCCGCGCCAGCGTCCTCCGCCTGTGGATGGACGCATGTCAGCCCGACAGCCCCAACATGGACGATATCATCCGCTTCAACGAGGCCATTGACCAGGCGGTCGCCGAATCCATCAGCTTCTTTTCCGCCCAGGTGGAGCAGGCGCGGAACCTGTTTCTCGGGATGCTGGGCCACGACATGCGCAGCCCGCTGAACGCCATTCAGATGACCGCCGCGTACCTGGTGGCTCTGAACGCCGGGGAGGAGGTGTCCGCCGCCGCGTCCCGCCTTTTCCGCAGCGGCGCGTCAATGAAGGCCCTGCTGGACGACCTCGTGGACTTCAACCGAACCCAAATGGGCTTGGGGATCACCATCTTGCCGAAGGACGCCGACCTCGCGGCACTATTCGCCGACGAGCTGGAGCAGCTGCGCGGGGCGCACCCGAGCCGCCAACTCGAACTGGAGGTGGTCGGCGACACCCGGGGCCACTGGGATGGCCCGCGCCTGCAACAGGTGCTCCGCAACCTCGTCACGAACGCGATCAAGTACGGGGTGGCGGACGCGCCGGTTCGCGTAGCGCTGACCGGCGAGGAGGCCGACGTCCGGTTCGAGGTCACGAACCGCGGGCCGGCCCTCGAGCCATCGGCCTTGGACCAGATCTTCGACCCACTCAGGCGAGGCCCCGCACAGGAGGACAACCGCAACGCCGACGGCGGCCTCGGGCTCGGACTGTACATCGTGCGCGAAGTGACCCGGGCGCACGGGGGCCAGGTGGGTGCGCGTTCCATCGGGGGAAAGACCGTTTTCGCGGTGCGTTTGCCTCGCCGCCATGCGGGTGCGCCGACGTGAGTGGCCGAAAACGGGGGCGAGATCAGCGGCCGAACTTGGCGCTGCAGCGGACGGGGGCCGCATGTCGGGTTCGCGAGCTCCAAGCTCGGCGTCTCTTGCTCCTGCGCGTTTGGGGGTTGCGGATCTTTCCGGTCTGAAATTTGCCCTGGCGATTGCCCTGTTTCGGCAGGGCAATGTGTCGCTGGCGGAGAATCCCGGAACCATGCCAATGAGAGATCTATCCTCAATGGAACCGCCAAAGAAGGAGGGAAGCTCTTCCAGCCACTCTCCTGCTTTCGCGCCTTTTCGCGGATTTTATCGCCTGTGGTCTGCCTACGGGAGTGCTCAAAAAGGTCTAAATTACCAAACGAACCCATTCCGCGGGCTCAGTCCCGAGGCAATTCCATCGGCGCCTTGTTGCGGGGATTGGCGCGGAAGAAGGCGGCGACGTTGCCGATGCGGTCGATGAGGTCGCTCTGGGTGCGGCTGGCGATGGTCGCGATGAATTCATCCCGCAGGTCCCGGTCGCCAGCGGCGATCTTGACCTTGATGAGTTCGTGATGATCGAGGGCGATCTCGATCTCGGCGAGGACGGGCGCGGTGAGCCCGGCCTGGCCGAGGCTGACGACGGGTTTGAGGTGATGGACCTGCTTTTTGAGCCAGCGCTTCTGGTGCTCGGTGGGCCTCATGGGGGCGTTGCTCCGGTGCGGAATGGGGTAAAGGAGCGCATTCTAAACGAGTACCCCGGACGAAGCTCGGTAACTGTCCAGGACCTGGACATAGTTGCCGCGCTCGAATTCCGCCGGATTGGGTACGGCCAGGGCGCTCATGCGGCCCCGGAAATCCGCCAGGGTCTCGAAGCCCTGATCCGCCATCCAGCTTTCAATCCCCTCGCGGACCCGCCTCAGGGCGTCGGGTCCCTCCCGCAGTAGCAGGCTGCACAGATGGACCACGTCCGCGCCAGCGAGCAGCAGCTTGAGGGCGTCCTCGGCGGTGTGAACGCCGCCGGTGGCCCCCAGTGACAGCTCGACCCGGCCATGGAGGAGGGCGATCCAGCGCATCGCCAGCAGGGATTCGGGGGAGGTGGAGGGGTAGAGGGCCGGGCGCAGGCGCAGGCTGTCGAGATTTATGTCCGGCTGGTAGAAGCGGTTGAAGAGGGCGACCCCGTCGGCTCCCGCCGCCTCCAGCCGTTTCACCATGTTTGCGACGGAGCTGAAATTGGGCGACAGCTTCATGTTGATGGGCAGGCTGACCTGATGGCGCAGGGCGTCGAGCAGGCCCAGGTAACGCTCCTCCACAGCGGCGCCGCTCTCCTCGGGGTTGGCGGCGACGTAATAGACATTGAGTTCCAGGGCGTCGGCGCCGGCCGCCTCCAGGGCGCGGGCATAGGCGATCCAGCCACCCACCGTCACGCCGTTGAGGCTGGCGATGACCGGAATCCCCAGGGTCTCCTTGAGCCGGCGCAGATGCTCCAGATAGCTGTCCAGGGCGGGCGGATAGTCGTGGTAATTGGGCAGGAAGTTGGAGGCCTCGGCGAAGCCGGTGTGCTGTTCGCTCAGGAAGCGGACGCTGGTCTCGGTCTCGGCGGTCAGGGCCTCCTCGAACAGGGACCAGAGGATGATGGCGCCGGCGCCGGCGTCCTCCAGTTGCCGGCAGGTGTCGAGGCCGCGGCTGAGGGGCGAGGCCGAGGGGACCAGGGGGCTGGTGAGGTCCAGGCCTAAATAGTGGGTGCTGAGGTCCATGGGAGGCCCCTCCAAGGGGTGGGTTGCCAAGGGGTGATCGAAAGGGGTTAGGGGGCGGACTCGGGGCCGGCCGGGCGTCGGGCCGGTAGGGCTGGGGTCCCGGGCCCGGCGCCACGGCGGTCAGGGGCCAGGTCTCACCCCTGCTTGGCCACCGCCAGGTGGGCCAACTGTTGGTAGAGGCTGAAGCGGGTCTCCACATGGCGCTGGGCCAGGCGCAGAAAGCGCTCCGCGTCCTCGGGGTGGGTGTGGTTGAGGACGCTGAAGCGGGCCTCCGTGGCGATGAAGTCCCGGTAGGGTAGGCTCGGCGGCTTGGAATCCAGGCTGAGGGGGTTCTCGCCGACGGCGGTCTTGCGGGGGTCGTAGCGGAACAGGGGCCAGTGGCCGGAGTTGACCGCCATGTCCTGCTGGCGCAGGTTGTTGGACAGGTCCACGCCGTGAGCGATGCAGGGTGAATAGGCGATGATCAGGGAAGGCCCGGGGTAGGACTCGGCCTCCAGGAAGGCGCGGATGGTCTGGAGGTCCTTGGCGCCGAAGGCGACCTGGGCCACATAGACGCTCTCGTAGGCCATGGCCATCATGGCCAGGTCCTTCTTGAAGGTCGCCTTGCCGCCGGCGGAGAACTTGGCGACCGCCCCCAGGGGCGTGGCCTTGGAGGTCTGGCCGCCGGTGTTGGAATAGACCTCGGTATCGAGCACAAGGAGATTGATGTCGCGCCCGGAGGCCAGGGCGTGATCGACGCCGCCATAGCCGATGTCGTAGGCCCAGCCGTCGCCGCCGATGATCCAGACGCTGCGCCGGGCCAGATTCTCGCAGAGGGAGGCGAGGGTCCTGGCCTCCGGTTGGTCCAGGCCCGCCAGCCGCTCCTTCAGCAGGGCGATGCGCTGGCGCTGCTCGAAGATACCCGCCTCGCTGGCTTGGTCGGCCTCCAGCAGGCCCTTGGCCAGTTCCCCACCGACGCGGTCCGCCAGCCCCGCCAGTAACTCGCGGGCGTGGACGGTCTGCTTGTCCACCGCCAGGCGCAGGCCCAGGCCAAACTCGGCGTTGTCCTCGAAGAGGGAATTGTTCCAGCTCGGCCCCCGGCCCTCCGGGTTGGTGGCGTAGGGGGTGGTCGGCAGATTGCCGCCGTAGATGGAGGAACAGCCGGTGGCGTTGGCGACCAGCATGCGGTCGCCGAAGAGTTGGGTCGCCAGCTTGATATAGGGGGTCTCGCCGCAACCCACGCAGGCCCCGGAGAATTCGAACAGGGGCTGGAGCATCATGGCGTGCTTGATCTTGCTCGCGTCCAGGCGGGTACGATCGAATTCCGGCAGGCCCAGGAAGAAGTCCCAGTTGGGGCGCTCCAGGTCCCGGCGCTGGTCGATCGGGACCATGTTGATGGCCTTGCGCAAGGGATTCTTGCGGTTGCGGATGGGGCAGACCTCGACGCAGAGGCCACAGCCCGTGCAGTCGTCCGGGGCGACCTGATAGGTGACCCGATAACCCTCGGGAAAGTCCTTGCCCTTGATGGGGGCGTGCTGGAAGCTGGCCGGCGCAACCGCAAGGCGTTCCGCCGGATAGACCTTGGCGCGGATGGCGGCATGGGGGCAGACCAGGGGGCACTTGCCACACTGGGTGCAGAGGTCTTCCTCCCACAGGGGCACTTCCAGGGCGAGACCGCGCTTTTCATAGCGGGTGGTGCCCAGGGGCCAGGTGCCGTCGGCGGGCATGAGGCTGACGGGCAGGCTGTCGCCCTGGTTCGCCATCAGGAGGGCGGTGACCCGTTGCACGAACTCCGGGGCCTCGGTTGGCACCCGGGCGCTGATGCTGAGGGTGCTGGTGACCTTAAGGGGGATCTGGACCTGGCGCAGGCCCGCCAGGGTGGCGTCAATGGCGATGAAGTTACGCTCCAAGAGGCCCTGGCCCTTGCGGCCATAGGTCTTTTTGACCGCCTCCTTGATGCGGGCGATGGCCTCGGTCTGCTCCAGGACGCCCGAGATAGCGAAGAAGCAGGTTTGCATGATGGTGTTGATGCGCCGGCCCATGCCGGTACGCTCGGCGATGCCATAGGCATCGATGACGAAGAGGTGCAGGCCCTTCCCGATAAGTTGTTGCTGCAGGTGCCGGGGCAACTCGTCCCAGACACGCTCCGGCGGGGTCGGGGTGTTGAGCAGGAAGATGCCGCCCGGGGCGGCCTTGTCCAGCATCTCGTAGCGTTTCAGGAAGATGGGCTGATGGCAGGCCACGAAACCGGCCTCCCCATCACCCACCAGATAACTGCCCCGCAGGGGCCGGGCGCCAAAGCGCAGGTGGGAGATGGTGACCGCCCCGGCCTTCTTGGAGTCGTACTGGAAATAGCCCTGGCCAAAGTTAGGCGTCTCCTCGGCGATGATCTTGATGGAGTTCTTGTTGGCCGAGACGGTGCCGTCCGAGCCCAGGCCATAGAAGACGCAGGCCGTGACCCCCGCCATCGCGTCGGGGCGGAAGGCCGGGTCCCAGTTCAGGCTGGTGTGGCCCACATCGTCGATGATGCCGACGGTGAAGGGGTGCCGGGGCCGGTCCCTGGCCAATTCCTCGAAGATACCCAGGACCATGCCCGGGGTGAATTCCTTGGAGGAGAGGCCATAGCGCCCGCCCACCACCCGCGGCAGTTGCTCCCGCTCGCCCTGGGTGACCGCCTGGGCCAGGGCGGTGAGCACATCCTTATAGAGGGGCTCGCCGTCGGCGCCGGGTTCCTTGGTGCGATCCAGGACGGCCAGGTGGGTCGCCGTGGTGGGGATGGCGGCGAGCAGTCGCTCGGGGGAGAAGGGCCGGAAGAGGCGCACCTTGACCAGGCCCACCTTGTCGCCGCGCGCGACCAGATGCTCCACCGTCTCCTCGGCGGCGCCGAGCCCCGAACCCATGAGCAGCAGGACCCGCTCCGCGTCCGGGGCGCCGATATATTCGAAGGGCCGGTAGTGGCGGCCGGTGAGGGCGGCGAAGCGGTCCATGACCCCTTCTACGATGGCTGGCAAGGCCTGGTAATAGGGGTTGACGGTCTCGCGTCCCTGGAAGTAAACGTCGGGGTTCTGGGAGGTGCCGCGCAGGACCGGGTGATCCGGGTTCAGGGCCCGCTCCCGATGGGCTCGCACCAGGTCGTCGTCGATCAGGGCGCGGATGGTCTCCAGGGCCAGGCGCTCGATTTTATTGACCTCGTGGGAGGTGCGGAAGCCGTCGAAAAAGTGGACGAAGGGCACCCGTCCCGCCAGGGTCGCCGCCTGGGCGATGAGGGCGAAGTCCATGACCTCCTGCACCGAGGCCGAGCAGAGCATGGCGAAGCCGGTGGTCCGGCAGGCCATGACGTCGGAGTGATCACCGAAGATGGAGAGGGCCTGGGCGGCCAGAGAGCGCGCCGATACATGCATGACCAGCGGCGAGAGTTCGCCGGCGATCTTGTACATGTTGGGGATCATCAACAGCAGGCCCTGGGAGGCGGTGAAGGTGGTGGCCAGCGCCCCCGCCTGGAGGGCGCCGTGGATGGCCCCGGCCGCCCCGGCCTCGCTCTGCATCTCGATCACCTCGGGTACCGTGCCCCAGAGATTGGGTACCTTGAGGGAGGACCACTCGTCCGCCCATTCGCCCATGGCCGTGGAGGGGGTGATGGGGTAGATGGCGATGACTTCGTTGGTGAGGTGGGCGACGTAGGCGGCGGCCTCATTGCCGTCGAGGGTGACCATGGACTGCTTTGACATGGCGTGGTTCCGGGCATAGGTAAGGGGTGTGGTCCCCCGAGGGTTACTCTTGATTGTAAACTGAAGTTGTCCCTACGTAACATTAGGGTAATCTAATTGGCCCTGCCTCATGAGGGTGGCGGTTCAGGTGGTGTCGGGCTCGGTGTTAGGGTGGATCGCCGCCTTGCGGCGGGGCCGCGGGAGGAATGGGGGTATGCGTGGAGGTCCGGGATGGTGGTGGCGCTGAGTGACGGAGAGGTGGCGGCTAGCCCGCTCGGGCTGACCTTTCGCCCCATGGCGGACCCGGATCTGACCGCCGTCATGGCGGTCGAGGTGCAAGCCTACCCCCACCCCTGGAGCCAGGAGATTTTTCGCGATTGCCTGCGGGCTGGCTACCACGCCTGGGTCTTGCAGGTCGGCGACCGCCTGGTGGGCCACGGCGTCATGTCCATCGCCGTGGGCGAGTGCCAGATCCTCAATCTCTGCGTCCACCCCGACTGGCAGGGCCGCCAGTTCGGCCGCCGCCTCTTGCGGCGCCTCCTGTCCATCGCCAGCCAGCGCCAGGCCGACACTGCCTTCCTTGAAGTCCGCCGTTCCAATCATGCCGCCATTCATCTTTACCAGATAGAAGGCTTCTGCGAGGTCGGCCTGCGCCGCAACTATTACCCCAAGGGTCAGGGGCGGGAGGATGCCATCCTCATGGCCAAGCCCTTGTTGGGCGCGTTGGCGGATTAGGGGGCCGGGTCGGCGGCGTCCGGGTCGGCTAGCCCGTCGCCCCGAGCCAGGGGACCCAGCGCCAGGATGCCTCCCAGGGAGAAGCGCCACACCCGTTCCACCAGCTCCTCGACTCTGTCCTCCAGGGGCGGCTGGTCTGGATTCAGGCGGCTTATGAGGGGGCGGGCGAGGAAATAACGGAGGATCTGGCCACTGACGCTGGCGGCGGCGTCCACGACCAGGGGGGTCCGGGGATGCAGGTCGAGCAGGTCGGCCACGATGGTCAGGAGTTCATCGTTGCTGGGTTTGATGTGGAGGGCGACGATCCGATCCAGGGTCTCGGTGGGGTGGGCCATCTCCGCCAGGTAGATGGCGCTAAGGTCGGCGTGGTCGGCGGCGTCACCCTTGTCCCCCAGGATCTCCTCCAGGGCTGCCTGAATATAGACCCGGAGCCGCTCCGCCGCCGGGGCCGCGGCGGGCAGGTAGCGGGCCCGCCGCTGGCGGAACATGCCCGAGACCTGCTCGAAGATGGCGGCGTAAAGGCCTTGTTTGTCGCCGAAATAATAATGCACCGAGGCCAGGTTGGCCTGGGCGCGGCGACAGATGTCGCGGATGGTGCCGCCGGCGTAGCCGCGCTTCGCGAAGACCTGGATGGCGGAGCGCAGGAGGCGCTCGCGGGTATCGGGAGAGGTGGGTTCGGTGGACAAGGGTCTGGCCTCGGTCACGCCTGGGAGGAAGGAACAGATTAATGCTTTTGGGGGCCGGGATCGAGTCATGGCGCCCGGCCCGGTGGACCTGGGGTCTGTATTCAGATCAACTCATTGAAATAGATAATTATAATGGGCAGGGCAGGCAAAGAAGGGCCACCAGGTACCGGGTGCCTGTTGTAGAATCCTCCCTCAAATTGACCAGTGGACGCTCACGAGGATCGAGGTTTGGGACAATCCAGGGTGCTTAATCAGGGGGCCAGGGTCAAAAGGCGTCGCCGCGGGCTCCTGGCGCGCCTCGGCCTCATGCTGGCGTCGGGGGTGGCTTTGGGGCTGAACCTGGCGGCGGTGGGGCTGCTGGGGGTCGGGATTCTGATCGCCACCACCCTGGCCGACCTGCCGCGGACGGACTCGCTGCGCGAGGTGCGGTTGCAGGAGCCCATGCGGGTCTTCAGTGCCGATGGCGTCCTCATGGCGGAGTTCGGGGCCGAACGACGCCAGCCCGTGCCCTATGCCGAGGTCCCGCAGCGGCTGGTCGAGGCCTTTCTGGCCACCGAGGACAACCGCTTCTTTCAGCACGAGGGCGTCGACCTCATCGGCCTCAGTCGCGCCGCCCTCAGCTTTCTGCAAACCGGCGAGCGCAGCCAGGGCGGCAGCACCATCACCATGCAGGTGGCGCGTAATTTTTATCTCTCCCCGGAGAAGACTTTCCGCCGCAAGCTCTCGGAACTCCTGCTATCCCTCCACATTGAGCGGACCCTGACCAAGCAGGAAATCCTGGAGCTGTACTTCAACAAGATCTTTTTCGGCCATCGCGCCTACGGCATCTCCGCCGCGGCCGACATCTATTACGGCAAGAGCCTGCGTCAACTCACCCTGCCCCAGATGGCCATGCTGGCGGGTATTCCGAAGGCGCCCTCGGCGAACAACCCGGTCTCGAACCCTAAGCGGGCCCTGGAAAGGCGCGACTTCATTCTGGGGCGGATGCGCGAGTTGGGTTACATCACCCCCCAGGAATATCAGGAGGGGGTGGCCGCCCCGGATACCGCCCGGCTGGCGCGCCGGCCCATCGAGCTGGAGGCGGGTTATGTCTCCGAGATGGTTCGTCGGGATTTGGTGGCCCGCTATGGGGAGGAGGCCGCCTATGGGAATGGCTTCCAGGTCACGACTACCCTCGATTCCCGCTACCAGCGGGAGGCCGAGGGCGCGGTCCATCGCGCCGTGCTGGATTATGACCAGCGTCATGGCTACCGGGGCGCCGAATCCAAGCATAAGCTGGCGGGACTCAGTGACGAGGCCCTCGACACCCTGCTGGGGAAGGCCGGCAAACTACCGGAACTGACCGCCGCCCTGGTCCTGCGGTCCGGTGACAAGGAGGCGGAGGTCTACCTCGGCCAGGGCAAGCGGGCCAAGTTGACCCTGGGCCAGATGAGATGGGCCAGCCGTTACCACAACGAGGACGCCAAGGGCGCGGCGCCGGGCAGGGTCGCCCAGGTGGTGGCCAGCGGCGATCTGATCCGGCTGCGCAAGACCGCCGGCGGGGGCTGGGAGTTGTCGCAGGCCCCGCACGTCTCGGGTGCCCTCAGCGTCCTGGACCCGACCAATGGGGCCCTGCTGGCCCTGGTGGGCGGCTATGACTTCCAGGACAGCAAGTTCAACCGGGCCGTGGATGCCCGCCGCCAGCCCGGCTCCAGCTTCAAGCCCTTCGTCTATGCGGCGGCCCTGGATCAGGGCTGGACCCCGGCCAGCCTCTTGCAGGACAAGCGCCTCGAAATTCGCGTTAATAAAGGCAAGGTCTGGCGGCCCGACAATTTCGACGGCAAGACGATGGGCCCGATCCGGCTGCGTCTCGCTCTGATCAAATCCCGCAACCTGGCCTCGGTCTGGCTGCTCCGGGAGATCGGGCTGGATTCGGCCCTGGATTTCGCCACCCGCTTTGGCTTCGATGTCGCCAGCCTGCCCCACGGCCTGACCCTGGTCCTGGGCACGGCGGCGGCCTCGCCGACCCAGATGGCCGCAGCCTATGCGGTCTTCGCCAATGGTGGTTTTCGGGTCATACCCCACTTCGTGGATAAAATCCTGGATGGCAACGGTACCCTGATCTTCGCAGCCAGGGCCCCCCAGGCCTGCGCCGACTGCTGGTTCAGCTACCCGGAGGCCCCCGCCGGGGCTCGTGCCCTGGGCGCCGCGGCGGGGCCAGCCCCGGAGGCACCGCGGGTGCTGGACCCCCGCGTGGTCTGGCAGATGAACTCCATCATGGGCGATGTCATCCGCCAGGGCACCGGCCGCAAGGCCCTGGAGCTCAAGCGCGAGGATATCGCCGGCAAGACCGGCACCACCAACGAGGTGCGGGATTCCTGGTTCTGCGGCTATCAGAAGGACCTGGTGGCGGTGTCCTGGATGGGCTTCGATGATTTTTCGCCCCTGGGTAAGGGGGAGACCGGTGGCCAGGCGGCACTGGGACTCTGGGTCGATTTCATGGGCCAGGCCCTGGCGGGTAAGCCCGAGGCCACCCTGGAGGTCCCCGCCGGTCTGACCGAGGTGAGGGTCGCCAAGTCCGATGGTCGCCTCACCCGCAAGAAGGGGGATGCCAGCCTGCCGGAGTGGGTGCGCCAGGAGGATGCCCAGGCCCCCGAGGGCCCGGCGCCGACGGGTGAGACCCAGGAGTTCGTCACCGAGGATCCTGGCTACTATGAAAGACCTAAAAGGCCCACGCCCTCCGGCCCGCCCTCCGGCGCGCCACGTCTGATCGACGATCTCTTCTGAGTATCCCGGCGCCCGGGGGCGAGGTGCTATGATTTGGACCGAATCAAGGCGGGCACGACATCCTTGCCCCTGAGTTCTTTTGGCTTGACGGCTGACTTATGCGCCGTCGCCTCCCCAGCCCCTGACCGCCATACCCGGATATTCACCTAATGGATTCAAACCCCATTCTCGTTAAAAACACCCCGACCGATAACATCAACTACTCTGAGTGTAAGATCATCCTGCAGCCCCAGCACTTCCTGAGTGCCCAGGGCTTCAAGGACTTCTGGAAGATCGTCAAGCGCACCGCCAAGAAGCATGGGGTGGAGGTTCTTGAAGACAAGAATGCCTTCGTCAATCAGGTGCGCGAGGTCCTCTTCTATGACACCCCGGATCATGACCTCTACAACAACCATTTCATCGTGCGGCTGCGCTCCTTTTATAAGGGGGGCTGGCCCGATGGCCTGCCGGAATTGACGGTCAAGTTCCGCCACCCGGAATTTGCCGCCGCCGCCGCCGTGAATGTGCGACCGGCCACCCCCGGCTCCCTGGCCCGGATCAAATTTAAGGAAGAACTCCTGCCCCTGCGCGAGGGTCTGGGTGGTTTGCGTTTCATCTATTCCCACAACTGCGTCATGTCCATGCCTCGGGAGCAGATGAACCTGGCCGTGGCGGATTTGACGCGTTCCTTCCCCGCCCTGGCCCAGGCGCAGGCCAATCCCGATCACCGCATGACCCTGGTCAACGACTTTGCCGTCGAGGAGGTGCAGGTCAATATTGGCACCCTGGGCTTTGGCCATGGCATCAAGGCCAAGACGACCATCGCCGTCTGGCGTAATCGCCAGCATGAGAACGCTATCTGCGGCGAATTCGCCTTTCAGGCCAAATACGATCGCCGCGAGGAACTGCACAAGGACAGCATCAATCGGGCCGCCAACTTCTATAAGGCGCTGCAAATGGATGCCTTTGATTGGGTGTCGCTGGGTACCACCAAGACCGCGATTGTCTATGGGCTGGGATCCAAGGTTTCCACCAATCATGAATGATTCCCCTACCTCCGTAGCCTTGCCAACCCGGTATTGAAGGTCCTGTCAAGTATTGAAGGTCCTGTCAACCCACTTTAAAGGGGCAATAATTCGTTGGAATATTCTGTGCAGCACTACTTGTTGGGACTATTCGCGGTCGCGAACAACTTTCCCGCCCTGGCCCCCTTTCTCGCCCTCAGCATGGGCTTGAACCGGTTCCAGAAGCTGGGGCTGATCACCCTCGGCTCGGTGGGCGCCTTCATCATCATGACCACCAGCATGCTCGCCGGCACGGCGATCCTGGGCTTTTTCGGCATTACTATCAGTGCGTTCCAGATCGCTGGCGGTATCCTGCTGGGGGGCACCGGCATGAGCATGCTGAACGCCAAGGGGGCTGGCGATGTTCACGGCAAGGAGGTGGAGAGGCCCGCCATCGATCGCTCCACCCTGATCTCCACCATGATCGTGCCCGTGACCCTGCCCCTGACCACGGGTGCCGGCACTATTTCCACGGTCACTGTCTTTGCCCACGAGGCCGTCCAGGCCCACGCGGACCTCTTTCTCTTCCTGGCGATCTGCGCCATGACGGTCATCATCTTCCTCATCTTCCTGTTCGCCATGTCTCTGATGAGGTTCCTGGGCGAGGTGGGCATGAGTGTCCTGATCAAGGTGATGGGCCTCTTTACCCTGGCGATTGGCGTGCAGTTCATCGTTAACGGCGTCACCAGGATTTACCCCTCCCTGCCTGGCCATTGAGTAGCGCCCCAAGCCCCCGGGGCCTAGCCGGGAGCCGGTGGCTGCCGCGGGGCCTCCAGGCGCACCAGGATCTTGGTGAGGTGGTGCAGGGCCCAGGCGACGAATTCGAAATCCACGAAGAGGGCGCTTTGATCGAGGGACCCGCCGGATGGTGGGCCCAGTTGCTGGCGAATCTCCGCCATGAAGTCGCCATGGATCTTGGTGCGATCACGGATGGCGGTGATGGCGGCGATATCGTCGTCGTCCATGGCCTTGGCCATGGCACCCAGCAATTCCAGGAGGCTGTTATCCAATCCCTGGCGCTGGTCGGGGGCGATGACGCCCGGGATTTGGGCGCGGGCGACAAAGAGGCGCGCGGCTTCCTCCAGGTGGCGGATGCCACTGAGGGCACCGCGCAGGGCGTGGAGCTTGAAGGCATCGCCCTCGCTCATGGGGGCGCGGGAGGCGAGCTGGCTGGCGAATGTCTCGATCGCGTTCGACAGCTTTTCGAAGTTGGCCGAGGGCCCGGAATCCTCGGAGGCATCCCGCGGGGCCCCCGGCTCCCCCGTCACCATCCGCAGCAGCCGCGCCAGTTCCTTGCGGATCAGGGCCAGGGCGGTGGCGGCATCATTGAGCGCCTGGGTGTTCAGAAACTTAGGCGCCCCGGGTACATCGGGCGCCTCGCTGGGCCAGATTTTCTTCAGAAGCCGGGTGACCAGGGGGATGAGGGGCGATATCACCAGCGCGGGGATCAGATTCGAGAGCAGAAACAGGATGGCCAGGCGCTTATCCGTCGCCGCCGAGATCTCCCCGGACAGGGCCAAGACCAGGGGGATGCCCGCCTGTTCCAGGTAATAGAGCCCGACCATGAGGCCGCCACCAAGGAGGCAGAAGAAGTCCTCCATCCGCACCAGCCGGAGGGCCTGACCCCGCAGGCCGGTGGCGAGCATGAGCCGCAGGGTGATGGCCCCCAGATTGGTCCCATAGATCATCAGCGCGGCATCCGGCAAGTCCAGTGCCCCGGCATTGGCCAGGGTAATGATCATCATGGTCGCGCCCGAATTGGATTGGAGGATGGACGCCACCAGGATGCCGCTCAGGAAGGCGAGGGGCGGGGAGGAGACAGCCAGGCCGATGGCATCGCGGAACCAGGGCTCGTCCTTGAGGGGCGCCGCCCCCGCGCTCATTTGTTCCAGGCCGAAGAGAATGAGGCCGATGCCGATCAGGACGCTCGCCACCGTCTGCCAGGAGCGATTCCGCACCACCCCCATCACGATCCCCGCCCCACCGACGAGGAAGGCCACCGCCGGGTGAATGTCCAGGGTGGCGACGAAGGCGAGGACCGTCAATCCGACATTCGACCAGACGATGACCAGGCTGGCGGCATTCGCCGTCAGCAATTCCGCCGCGACCAGGCTCACGCAGATAAAGGTGACTGCGGTGGCGCTCTGCATCAGGGCCCCCGAGGCCAGGCCTAGGGCCAGGCGGGGCAGGGGGCGGCGCGTCGTCCGGGCGATGCCATCGCGGAACCGGCCACCACTCAGGGCTTTGAGGTTATCGCCGACCAGATGCAGGCCGATAAAAAAGAGCCCCAGACCGAGGACAAGGGCGTTAAGGGGGGGCATGGCGCTCCGGGCTCCGCAAGAGACACCCCAGGGGACCCAAGGTGTCTCGGGGTGAGGTCATCAGCCGGCTTGCTTGAGGCTCTTTTCCTTTTTCCTGACCAGCTTGGCGATCTTTTTCTGGTTCTCGGGAGATTCCTCCGACAGGGCCTTGGCGTAATCCTGCTTGATCACCTCCAAATCCACCTCGGTCTTGGGGAGTTGCAGATTCATCCCCTCGATGGCGGCGACGATGACCTCCGAGATAGCCAGGTCGCGGAACCACTTATTGTCCGAGGGGATCACGAACCAGGGCGCCTCCGCCGTGCTGGTCTGGGCGATGGCCTCCTCGAAAGCCGCCGTGTATTCGTCCCAGAGCTCCCGCTCCGCATAGTCCGTCTTGCTGATTTTCCACTCATGATCCGGCTCGTCGAGGCGGACCTTGAAGCGGGCGAGCTGGGCCTCGCGGGAGATATGCAGATAGAACTTGAGGACCGTGGTGTCGTTGCCCGCGGCGAGGAGGTGTTCGAAGTTGCGAATATGTTCGTAGCGCGACTTCCAGACGACCTTAGGCACTAACTGGTGGACCCGGACGACCAGGACATCCTCGTAATGCGACCGGTTGAAGATGACGATGTCCCCCTTGGCGGGGGCATGGGGGTGGACGCGCCAGAGAAAATCGTGGGCGGCCTCCTCGGCGGTGGGCTGCTTGAAGGAGGCGACGCGCGTCCCCTCGGGGTTGAGGCCGGACATGACATGGCTGACCACCCCGTCCTTGCCCGCCGCATCCAGCCCTTGCAGGACGATCACCAGGGCGTTGGTCTTGGTCGCGTAGAGCTTGGCCTGGAGTTCGCGCATCTTGACGAGGAGTTCCTCCTGGCGTTGGGCCGCATCGGCATGGTTCTTATAGTCACCCGTGTCCGCGGGGTCGATCTTGCCGAGCTTGACCTTGGCGCCGGGGACGATCCGAAATTTGTCTATTTTCATGGTTACCAGGTTTTCCCTTGATGGAGATGGCCAGGATGGGGGCGCAGCGCTGGGTATTGTCATTGCCAGACGCTGACGGACTGCTACGTCATATTACCGAAAAAATTTTCCCGAGACGTGATCGGGTCTGACGGGCTTGCCCCTAGCCGGCTTTAACCTGGGGCTTGCCAATATATCCGTTTCTTCGTATATTTTAGCGGACAGATGTAACCACCCACTCACCCGGAGAAATCAGCATGACGATTCGTATTGGCATCAACGGTTTTGGTCGCATGGGCAAACTGGGCTTCCGCGCCGGCTGGGGGAGTCAGGAGTTTGAGATCGTCCACGTCAACGAGATCAAGGGCGATGCCGCCTGTCAGGCCCACCTGCTGGAATTCGACTCGGTTCATGGTCGCTGGTACAAGGACCAGATCAGTTCCCGCCCCGACGCCCTCATCGTCGCTGGCCAGGAGGTCGGCTTTAGCATGGGCGCCACCCTCGAAGAGATCGACTGGGGCGCCAAGGGCATCGATATCCTGGTGGAGTGCACCGGGCGCTTCAAGACCGCGGAGGCCCTCCAGCCCCTATTTGATCAGGGCGTGAAGAAGGTGGTGGTGTCCGCCCCGGTGCCCGATCCGGCCCTGAACCTCGTCTATGGGGTCAACGACCACCTCTACGACCCGGCGGTGCATGACATCGTCACCGCCGCCTCCTGCACCACCAACTGCCTGGCGCCGGTGGTCCAGGTCATGCACGAGAAGATTGGCATCCTGCGCGGTAGCATGACTACCATCCACGACATCACCAATACCCAAACCATCGTGGATCGTGGCCACAAGGACCTGCGCCGGGCCCGCGCCCTGGGGCAATCCCTGATCCCCACCACCACCGGCTCCGCCAAGGCCATCACCAAGATCTTTCCCGAACTCACCGGTAAGCTCAACGGCCACGCCGTGCGCGTGCCCCTGCTCAACGCCTCCCTCACCGACTTCGTGTTCGAGGCGGCCAGGCCGGTGACGGCGGAGGAGGTCAATGCCCTCTTTAAGGAGGCCGCCGCCGGCGAACTCAAGGATATTCTGGGTTACGAGGAGCGACCCCTGGTCTCCGTTGATTTCAAGGGCGATCCGCGCTCCTCCATCGTCGATGCCCTCTCGACCATGGTCATCGATAACACCCAGGTCAAGATCTACGCCTGGTACGACAACGAGTGGGGCTATGTGAACCGCATGATGGATATCACCCGCAAGCTGGCGCGGATGCTGTAGCCATGGATGCCGCCCTGCGCACCTACCTGGTCGTCACCGGCGCCTATTGGGGCTTCACCCTGACGGACGGGGCCATCCACATGCTGGTGGTCCTGCACTTCCACAATCAGGGTTTCACCCCCCTGGAGATCGCCTTTCTGTTTCTCCTCTACGAGGTGTTCGGCATCATCACCAACGGCATGGGGGGCTGGATCGCCTCCCATGTCGGCCTCAACCGCACCATGGTCGCGGGCGGCTTCCTCCAGGTCCTGGCCCTGGGCATGCTGGCGGTGGACCCGGCCTGGTTGACCGTCACCTATGTCATGACCGCCATGGCCCTGTCCGGTATCGCCAAGGACCTCAACAAGATGAGCGCCAAGTCCAGCGTCAAGACGGTGGTGCCCAAGGGGGCGGACGCCGAGACGCGGCTCTTCAAGTACGTGGCCATCCTCACCGGGTCGAAAAACACCCTCAAGGGCGTCGGCTTCTTCCTGGGGGGGCTGCTGCTCTACACGGTAGGCTTCCGGTGGGCCCTGGCGGGCATGGCGACGTCCCTTTTTGTCCTCTATGTTTATGTCGCCTGGGCCTTGCCGTCCGGGCTGGGGACGACCAAGGTCAAGGCCAAGATCAGCCAGATCTTTTCCAAGACCCGGGAGATCAACGTCCTTTCCGGGGCGCGCTTCTTCCTGTTTGGCTCGCGGGATGTCTGGTTCGTGGTGGGCCTGCCGGTCTTCCTGGCCTCGGTGACCGGCTGGAACCATCTGGAAGTTGGCGGCTTCCTGGCCCTCTGGGTAGTGGCTTATGGCTTCGTCCAGGCGGGGGCACCGGCCCTGCTGCGCCAGGGCCATGGCGGCAAGGGACCTCAGGGTAAGAGCGCGCGCAACTGGGCCCTGCTCCTGGCGATCTTCCCGGCGGGCATCGCCCTGGCCCTGATGAATGGCCTTGATCCCGCCCTGTCGCTGATCATCGGCCTCTTTGCCTTCGGCGCCGTCTTCGCCATCAACTCCGCCGTCCATTCCTACCTGATCCTGGCCTACTCGGACCAGGACAAGGTGGCCATGAACGTCGGCTTCTACTATATGGCCAATGCGGCGGGCCGATTGACCGGGACGGTGCTGTCCGGCTGGGTCTATCAGACCCATAGCCTGGAGGGCTGCCTCTGGGTGTCTACCGCCTTTGTCCTGGCGGCGGCGCTGATTTCCTTCATGCTCCCGCCGGTGAAGGGGGAGGAACTGGAAGTCAAGCCGGCAACCTGAGAAGAAAGCGCGGCCCCTCACCCAGGCCGCGCGCTCTTCCTGGTAACCCGGTTGCTAAGTTTTACTGGATCAGGCCGCCCCAGGCGGCTTCCTTTGTGAGAGCGTGCCATGAATTCCAACGTCTTATTTGTCTGTTCGGGCAACTCCTGCCGTTCGCAGATGGCCGAGGGCTGGCTGCGGGCCTTGAGCGCGGGCCGCATCGCGACCAACTCCGCAGGCATCAGTCCCCATGGCCAGAACCCACGGGCTATTGCCGTCATGGCCGAGGCCGGAGTGGATATCTCCGGACAGTCGTCCAAGGAACTGACCCAGGAGCACCTGGATTGGGCCGATCGGGTTATCACCGTCTGTGGGGATGCGGAGGAGACCTGCCCCCTGCTGCCACCCGGGACCCGCAAGGAGCATTGGCCCCTCCCAGACCCGGCCAGGGCCACCGGCAGTGAAGAGGAGATCCTGGCGGTGTTTCGTGCCAGCCGGGATGACATCCACCGCCGCGTCGCCGATCTGCTCGTTCGCCTCAACCACTAAGCCGCCCAGAGGAGAAATATCTTGAGTGCCCAATGTGAAGTCGCCGGCAAACAGGCCGCTGGCGCTCCCCTGAATCCCTTTGAGCGCTGGCTAACCCTGTGGGTCGCGCTCTGCATCCTTGTCGGTATCGGGCTCGGCCAGTTCTTCCCCGCCCCCTTCCAGTTCCTGGGCCGGCTGGAGGTCGCCCAGGTCAATCTCCCGGTGGGGGTGCTCATCTGGGTGATGATCATCCCCATGCTGATGAAAATCGACTTCGGTGCCCTGGGCCAGGTCAGGTCCCATTGGAAGGGCATCGGCGTGACCCTCTTCATCAACTGGGCGGTCAAGCCCTTTTCGATGGCCCTGCTGGCTTGGGTCTTCATCCGTCAGGTCTTTGCCCCCTGGCTGCCGGTTGAGCAATTGGATAGCTATGTCGCCGGGCTGATCCTGCTGGCCGCCGCGCCCTGTACCGCCATGGTCTTCGTCTGGAGCCGGCTCACCGGCGGTGATCCTTATTTCACCCTGTCCCAGGTCGCCCTCAACGACGCCATCATGATCGTCGCCTTCGCGCCGATCGTGGCGCTGTTGCTCGGGCTCTCGGCGATCGTCGTGCCCTGGGCTACGCTCTTGACGTCGGTGGTGCTCTATATACTGATCCCGGTCGTCCTCGCCCAGGTTTGGCGCTACTGGTTGCTTCAACAGGGGCAGGCCCGCTTTGACGCCACTCTGGCGACCCTGGGCCACGCCTCCATCGTCGCCCTGCTGTTGACCCTGGTGTTGCTGTTCGCCTTCCAGGGCGAGCAAATCATCAAGCAACCCCTGATCATTGCCATGCTGGCGGTGCCGATCCTGATCCAGGTCTTTTTCAACTCATCCCTGGCCTATTGGCTGAACCGCCAGGTCGGCGAGCAACACAGCGTCGCCTGCCCTTCGGCCCTGATCGGCGCCAGCAACTTCTTCGAGTTGGCGGTGGCGGCGGCCATCAGTCTTTTCGGCTTTCAGTCCGGTGCCGCGCTCGCGACCGTCGTCGGGGTCCTGATCGAGGTGCCGGTGATGCTGCTGGTGGTCAAAGTGGTCAATGCCAGCAAGGGCTGGTACGAGGCAGGCATCTCTTCGCAATCAAGGGGATGGTCATGAACAAACTCGAAATCTTTGAACCCGCCATGTGCTGCTCCACGGGCGTATGCGGTGTCGAGGTCGATCCCGTGCTGGTCCAATTCAGTGCCGACCTGCACTGGCTGGCGGGGCAGGGGGTCGCAGTCAGCCGCTACAACCTGTCCCAAAATCCTGGGGAATTCGCGGTCAATCCGCTGGTGCTCCAGGAGTTGGCGGCTGGGATGGAGCGGCTGCCCCTGACCCTGGTCGACGGGCATATTGTCGCAATCGGCGCCTATCTATCGCGGGACCAGTTGCTCCAGAAACTGGCTTTACCGCCAACAGCTACGGCAACGGCCCCCCCGACCAAGCCCCACCTCAAAATCCCCGTCAGCGGTTGCTGCACCCCCGGCAGCGGGTGCTGCTGATGGCTATCCCGGACGCCCGCACCCGCCACCTCTTCTTCACCGGCAAGGGCGGCGTCGGCAAGACCTCGCTCGCCTGTGCCACCGGCCTGGCGCTCGCCGATGCCGGGTGCCGGGTGCTGATCGTCAGCACCGATCCCGCCTCCAATCTGGATGAGGTGCTGGGGGTGGCGCTGGGTCAGATCCCGACGGCCATTCCCGACGCAACCGGACTCTTCGCGCTCAACATCGATCCCGAGGCCGCCGCGCACGACTACCGGGAGCGGATGGTCGCACCCTATCGCGGCCTCCTGCCCGCCGCGGCCATTACCAGTATGGAGGAACAGTTCTCCGGCGCTTGTACCCTGGAGATCGCCGCCTTCGATGAGTTTTCCAAACTGCTCGGTGCGCCGGAGGCTACGGCCGGGTTCGATCATGTCATTTTCGACACCGCTCCCACCGGCCATACCCTGCGCCTGCTGACCCTGCCCTCGGCCTGGAGCGAGTTCATCGACTCCACCACCGGCGGCGCCTCCTGTCTCGGTCCGCTGGCCGGGCTGGAACAACAGCAGGCGCTCTATACCGCAACGGTGGCCCAACTCGTCGACCCGGCGCGGACCACCCTGGTGTTGGTCAGCCGCCCGGAGACCGCCGCCCTGCGCGAGGCCGAGCGCACCCGCGAGGAACTGGCGGCGCTGGGGGTGGGCAATCTGCATCTGGCGCTCAATGGCGTCCTGGCCGTGGCCGAGACCGACGATGCCATCGCCGACGCCATGATGCGCCGCGGCGCCGCGGCGCTGGCCGCGCTGCCTGCCGGGCTCGCCGCCCTGCCGGCGACCGTTACCCCGCTCCTGCCACTGGGCACGCTGGGGCTCGATGCCCTGCGTCAGATGGCAAATCCAGCGCGGGTCCAGCCGTCGAGCGCCGAGCAGGACACCGACTGCCCCCTGCCGGGGCCCTTGTCATTGCTGGTGGACGAGCTGGCCCAGGCCGGACGCGGCGTCATCCTGACCATGGGCAAGGGCGGCGTCGGCAAGACCACGCTGGCGGCGGCGATCGCTGTCGCGCTGGCCCGTCGCGGTCATCCGGTGCATTTGTCCACCACGGACCCGGCCGCCCATGTGGCCGAGGCCCTTGGTGAATCCCTACCTGGCCTGAGCGTCGGTCGCATCGACCCGGTGGCCGAGGTCGCCGCCTATCAGGCCGAAGTGCTGGCCAAGGCCGCCGCTAACCTCGACCCCAACGGCCGGGCCATGCTGGCAGAGGACCTGCGCTCGCCCTGTACCGAGGAGATCGCGGTCTTCCGCGCTTTCGCCCGTGCGGTGGATGGCGGTCAGGACGGCTTCGTGGTGCTCGATACCGCGCCCACCGGCCACACCATCCTGCTCCTCGATGCCGCCGAGGCCTACCATCGCGAGGTCTCGCGCACCCAGGGCGACCTGCCCGAGGCGGTGCGCCAACTGCTGCCGCGCCTGCGCGATCCCGTCTTCACCCGGGTACTGGTCGTTACCCTGCCCGAGGCGACACCGGTCCATGAGGCCGAGCGTCTGCAACAGGACCTGCGTCGCGCCGGGATCGAGCCCTTCGGCTGGGTCATCAACCAGAGCCTGCTGGCCAGCGGCACCCACCACCCGCTGCTGCGCCAGCGCGGCCTGGCCGAGGCCCCCTTTATCAGCCAGGTGGCTACGACACTCAGCCAGCGGTGCGTCTTGGTTTCCTGGCGGTCCGAGCCGCCCGTCGGGGTGCGCGGCCTGGAACAGTTGACCCAAGCGGCGGTCTCTTGATAACCCTCTCCATCATGGAATCCATAGCATGTCTCATCCCTACGATAAGTTGACCCTCGCCAACGGTGGCACCCTCATCTTCACCCCTTGCCCCGGAACCAAGGACACTACCCTGGATGATGCGGTCCTGACCCTGAAGGAAGCGGGTGCCCAGGCCCTCATTACGCTGATGCCGGCGGACGAAATGACAAAATTCGCCGCTGCTTCCTTGCCTGGCTGTTGCGCCGATTACGGTATCTCATGGTTCCACCTGCCCGTGGAAGACGATCAGGCCCCGGATGAGCGCTTCGCGGGCGCCTTCGCCACCCATAAAGAGGCTCTGCTGTCCTTGCTGGAGCAGCAGGGGACCCTCGCCATTCACTGCCGGGGCGGCTCGGGCCGTACCGGCTTCATGGCGGCTATCTTGCTCCGCGAGTCCGGCCTGCCCTGGGACGAGGTCGTGCGCCAGGTCCAGGGCTTGCGGCCCCACGCCTTGAAAATGCCCGTGCATCTGGACTACCTGGCACAAACTTATCCCTGAGGGTTGGACACGCCGGCGCCAGCCTTGCTGGCCGTGACCGAGCCATGGCTCACCCTCCCCAACCCACCGCCGCCCCCCGGCGGGAGATCACCATGAAGTACCGGACCACCCTCCTCAGGCTCATGGCCGTCGTCGCCCTGATCGGCGGTGGCATGGCCATGCAGCACTGGGTTGGCAATCGCCAGCCCGCGGAAACCGCGGCGGTAGCGCCGCCCCACCCCGAAGTCGCCGTCGCGGCACGCCTGCCCACCCTGATGGAATTTGGCATGGAGAGCTGTGCCAGTTGCCGGGCGATGCAGGGCCAGCTCGATAAGCTGCGGGCCCGTCACCCCGAGACGCTGCGGGTGGTCACGGTCAACCTGAAGGAACAGCGGGCGCTGGCCGACCAGTGGCGCATTCGCGCCATGCCGACGCAAATCCTGCTGGATGCCGAGGGCCAGGAAATCGATCGGCACTTGGGCTTCATCACCGCCGAGGCCATCCGCGCGCGCTTTGCCACCGCCGGCCTATCCTTGGACGGTCCCGAGGGGCTCGCCCCATGAGCGGGATGGCCATCTTGTCGGACGCCCTGGGCGCCACCCCCCTGGTGGCTTTGCCCGCTGCCCTTGCCTGGGGCCTGGCCAGTATCTGGCTCAGTCCCTGTCACCTGGCCGGGGTGCCACTGGTGGTTGGCTGGCTGGCCACGACCCCCGCGGCCAGGTCCGCGGTCGGCTCGCCACCCGCCACCGCGGTGACGGGGCGCCGCCATACCCTCATCGTGCTGGCCTTCGCCTTCGGAATTTTGCTGAGCCTGCTGCCCCTGGGCGCGGTGGCGCTCCTCCTGGGCCGCCTCGCCGGTGACCTGGGCTTTTCGGGAAACTGGCTCGCGGCGCTGCTCTGCCTGGTCGGGGGACTGTACTTGCTGGACTGGTTGCCCTTGCCGAGCATCGGCAAGGGCTTGCCGCAGCCTACCCGGCGCGGTCCCTGGACCGCGCTGCTGCTGGGGTTGGTCTTTGGCCTGGCGTTAGGGCCCTGCGCCTTTGCCTGGATCGCCCCCGTGCTGGGCGTCGCGGGGCTGCAGGCCGCCGGTGGCTTGATTTTGCCGGCACTCCTGTTGGCGATGTTCGCCCTTGGCCACCTCTTGGGCGTCTTGCTCGCCGCCGGCTCCCTGAGCCTGGTGCAACGCTGGTTGGATGCCCTGGGCCAACATCGGGGACTGGCCTTGGGGCGCGCGGCTTGCGGCCTGTTGCTTCTGGTGATGGCCGGGGCGCTGATCAAGGGTGCCTGAGATGCCACCCGTCACCGCCCAACCGAGCCTGACCCGGTCGTGTCTCATGACCGCCTGGACCGCGCACCAGCGCGAAGTCCGTGCCTGGTTGGTGCATCAAGTGAGGGATGTCAGCCTGGCCGAGGATCTGTTGCAGGATCTTTTCATCAAGGCGTTGGCTAATGACCAAAAGTTTTGCGAAATGGCCAATTCCCGCGCCTGGCTCTATACCGTGGCACGCCATGCCCTGACCGATCATCGGCGGCGGTGTAAGTCGTATCAAGCCTTGCCGGAAGACCTGGTGGCCCCCCAGGAGGAGACGGCACCCGTGGCGGCCCTGGCCAACTGTCTGCCAAGGGTACTGGCGGACCTGGCACCGGATGACCGCGAGGCCATCACCCTCTGTGACCTCGATGGGCTGAGCCAGGAGGCTTATGCCCGCTTGAAGGGCCTCACTCTTCCCGGGGCCAAGTCGCGCCTCCAACGGGCCCGTAAACGGCTGCGCGATCAACTGGCCACCGCTTGCCAGGTGCGCTTTGATGAGACCGGGAGGGTCTGCTGCTTCATCCCGCGACATGGCCGCGGCCATGCCGTTGCGATGCCAGTCAGTCGGCCCTCTAACGACAAACCTGGGACCCGTAATAAGGGTCTCGGTCCAACGTCATGAGGCGATCGTGCGGCGCAGCCTTGCTCCAGGCGGGACCGGATCGCGAGCCGATGGATGTTTTTTTGCGCCCATGGCAACCTCTGGCGCATCTTTTTTTCACCTCGTTCGTCTTCCGACTTATCCCCACCTTTCTACTTGATACCGAGGAATGCCATGGCCATGACCCGTCGCGATTTCCAGGCTCTTTTATTCGGCGTGCTCGGTAGCGCCCTTTGGCCCGGCGCCTGGGCAACGGTATGGGTGGAAGACCGGGATTGGCAGGCTCTGCCGGTTCCGGCTGGTAATTCCCCGGGGCCGACGGTCAAGGTTACGGAGTTCTTCTCCTACGGCTGTCCCCATTGCGCCGCTCTCAATCCCCTTATTACCGCCTGGGCCCGGCAATTGCCCGCCGATGTGGAGTTTCAGCGCTTGCCCGTCACCTTTGGACGCACGGCCTGGACGAGCCTGGCGCGTCTCTATTACGCGCTGGAAATGGATGGCAGCCTGGCGCGTCTGGATCAGGCGGTCTTCGCTGCCGTTGGTAAGCAAGGGGTCAACCTCTACAGCGAAAGGGCGATCCTGGACTGGGTGGGCCAACAGGGCCTGGACACGGCGGCCTTCCAGGAGATCTTCGCCAGCTTTGGGGTCGAGATCCGGTTGCGCCAGGCCCAGGCGATTGCCGAGCGGTTTCGTGTCGATGCCGTGCCGAGCATCGTTGTCGATGAGCGCTATCGCGTCATCGGCGATGCCGGCCGGGGCCACGAGGGCCAACTGGCCATTGCCACTGGGCTGATCGAGCAGGCCCGGGCGCGGCGCCAGGCCGAGGCTTTGGGGGGGTCGGGTTCATGATCAAGAACGCCCATGCGACGCGCGCCTTCATGGCCTTTCTGGTGACCTGGTCATTCATCCTGCTCACGGTGACGGGTATCGTTCTCTACGTGGTCCCCCATGGTCGGGTGGCCAACTGGACCTTCTGGTCCCTGGCGGGGTTGCACAAGGAAGGTTGGGCCGATGTGCATATCCTGTTCGGAGCCATCTTTATCCTTGCCGGGGTCTGGCATCTCTATTTCAACTGGAAGCCATTCATGAACTATCTGGCCCAGCGCGCCCGGGGCCACTGGACATTGAAGCGCGAGTTACTGACCTCGCTCGCGGCCACGCTCGCCTTGACCCTCGGTGCCCTCTATAGCCTCCCGCCCGTGAGTTGGCTGTTTGACCTGAATGACGCCGCCAAATCCGCTTGGGGCCGGGGGCCCGGACAAGAGCCACCCTATGCGCGGGCCGAGGCTACGCCCTTGCCGATGCTGGCCGAACGACTGCACCTGGATCTGATAGCGGTGCGCGGTGAGTTGGGCAAGGCCGGCATCGATGCCTCCGATCCAACCGCCAGTCTGGAGACCTTGGCCCGCGCCCATGAAATGACCCCTGCCGGGCTATTTGCCTTACTGCCTAAGCCACCACCCCTGGCCATCGCCGGTCGCGCCGATCCCAAGGCGATCGAGGCGCGTCTGACCGGCATGGGTATTGGCGCCAAGACCCTGGCGGATTTCGCCGGGCAGGAAGGCCTGCCCCTCGCGGATGCTCAGCGCCAACTTGCCGCGGTGGGTATCGAGGCCACGGGGGAAGAAACGCTCAAACAGTTGGCCGAGCGTCACGGCACCCGTCCGATCGAGATCGCCAAGAGCCTGTTGGTTACAGGTTATCACCCGCTGGGTCAACCCTGAGTGGTCCGCGCGGCCCAGCCATGCCGGTCCGTGGCCAGCCCCTGGGGTCATCCCCGGCCGTCGGGAGATCTGACGTGAGTCACCAGGAACACCATCACCCGGAAGCGCCCGATTTCAGCCGTGCCTTCGGCATTGGCATCGGTCTTAACCTGCTCTATGTCGCCGTGGAGGCCTTTTACGGTTGGCAGGCGGATTCCCTCGCCCTCCTGGCCGATGCCGGCCATAACCTGTCCGATGTGGGCGGGCTGGCAATGGCCTGGGGCGCCGCCCTGGCGGCACGGCTCGGGGCCAATCCCCGCCACACTTATGGATGGCGACGTGGCTCCATCCTCGCCGCCTTCGCCAACGCCACGGTGTTGCTGGTCGCCATGGGCTCCCTGCTCTGGGAGGCGATCGACCGGCTGCAAGCGCCCGTCGCAACCGCCAGTCTGACCGTCATCCTGGTCGCGGCGGTGGGCGTGGTCGTCAACGGCGTCACGGCAGCCCTGTTCCTGTCCGGGCGCCGGTCCGACCTCAACCTGCGCGGCGCCTTCCTGCATATGGCCGCGGATGCCCTGGTCTCCCTCGGGGTGGTCGCCTCCGGGACGCTCTCGTGGTGGCTGGGCTGGGGTTGGATCGACCCGGTGACCGGTATCGCCGTGGCTTTGGTCATCCTGGCGGGGACCTGGGGCTTGTTCCGGCAGTCCCTCCATCTGCTGTTCGATGGCGTTCCGGATCAGGTGGACCTCCCCGCTCTCACGACCTGGCTCGGCGAGCGCCCGGGGGTGGCCGAAGTGCATGACCTGCATGTGTGGGCCATGAGTACCACCGAGACCATCCTCACCGTCCACCTGGTCATGCCCGAGGGGCATCCCGGCGACGGTTTTCTTGCCGAGATGGCCACCGCGCTGCACGAGGGTTTCGCTATTGACCATCCCACGGTACAGATCGAGATTGGCCGGTCGGAGGGCGGATGTGCCCATCCGCTCACCTGTCCGCCGCGGTCCTGAGCGGGCCCCCAGGGTAAACCCACTGCATCCTTTTGCCATCCCCTGCGTCTTCTCCTTCACAGCGGCGATCCTGCCGCCATCAGCCACCCACCAGAGAACCGAATCGTGCCGCGTACTGCAAGCGAGGTCTTCAGTCAACCGCTGGAATACCCTGTCCATGCCTTTGCCGGGCCGCGCGAGCCGCGGGCGACGTCGTGACCTTGTTGCTGCTCGCCGCTCTGGCCACCTTTGCCCTGACCACCCTCTTCAGCATGGCCGGGGTGGGGGCGGCGCTGGTCCTGATCCCGGTGTTTCTGGCCTTCGGCATCGAACTGCACACCGCCATGGCCACGGCCTTGCTACTCAACGCGGTGGGGATGGCGGTCGCCTCCGTTACCTTTGTGCGCAAGGGCCTGGTGGATTGGCGGCTGGTACTGCCCATGCTGGTGCTGGCGGTGGGTCTTTCCCCCGTCGGGGTCTGGGCCGCCCATGGCATGGATCCTATCCCGCTTCTCTGGCTCTTTGTGGGGTTCCTGCTCTTTGCCGCGGGGATGCTGTTGCTGTATCGCCCAAGGCCGCGCCCTTCCCAGGCGACCCTGACGGCGACTCTGGCGCTGGGGCTGCCGGTGGGCGGGGTAGCCGGCTTTATCGGCGGCCTGTTGGGGGTTGGGGGCGGTAACATCATCGTCCCGGCCCTGGTGGCAGCGGGCATTGCGCCTCAGCGTGCCTCCGCCAGCGCTTCCTTCGTGGTGATTTTCGCCTCCTTGAGCGGCTTTCTCGCCCAGGTCCAGGTCGCCCGCATCGACCCCAGCCTGCTCGGCGTGACCGCGCTCGCCACCGTCGCTGGGGCGGCCCTGGGGGCGTGGCTGGCGACGGAGCGCCTGTCGGGCCCGCAGTTGAAGCGCATCATCGCCCTCGTGTTGCTCGCCGTGGCGGCCAAGACCGCCTGGGGGCTGCTCTAACCTCACCGGCGGGGTTTCCCGCCGGATCTCCACCTCCAACCCGGCACCAGGAGTCACTCTAATGATCGACGACCATCAAACGCTAATCAAGGCGCTCGAATTCCACGGCCATCGCTGCTGGGCCAGCGTGGCAGGAGTCCGTGCCGGGCTTGCCGCCCTGCGCGAACTGGGTGTCAAACGCTCGGGAGGTCGCCAACTACATGCCTTCGTCGAGATTGGCGAGGATCACGGTGGCATCTGCTTCGGGGATGGGGTGCAGTACGCCACCGGCTGCACCCTCGGCAAGGGCAATCTGGAAAAGACTCCTTACGGCAAACTCGCCGTGACCGTCATCGAACGGTCGAGCAACCGGGCCCTGCGCATCGCCTATAAGCCGACCCTGCAACAGCAGATCGCGACCTCCGCCTTCATGGTCAAGCGCGGCCAGGGGATTGAGCCCGATGATATTCCCGAGGCCGAGGCGATCGAATTGGTCGACCTGATCTGGAATGCGCCAGAGACGGAGGTGCTGACAGTGGGCGGTATGTTCCAGTTCGAGCGCGACTGGCTGCCGGAGGTCATGGGCTTCGTGCCCTGCGCCGCCTGTCATGAACTGACCGCGCGGGCCTATCTGCGGGTGGTGGGCGCAAAGCATCTGTGCATCCCCTGCTCGGGGTATGAGCGGTGAGCGCGGTTCGCGCCACTGGCCCTGTTCCATATCCGCGCCCTGGGGCGCTCCACCTTCCGGATTCGAAAACTCGTCGTCATGACCCTGTCATCCCGTGCCCCGGGGCCCTTGTCGGCCCTGATTCTCGCCTTTTTTTTGGTCGCCTGTGATCGCGGTGGCCAGGTCCCAACCAAAGCCACGCCCGCGCCGGTGGCGGTGACCCTGGAGACCCTGCAAGCAGGAACCTTTACCCGTTGGTTAACGGTGACCGGGACGGTGGAGCCGACCCGGGTGGCGGGGTTAGCCTCTCCGGCGGAGGGCCCGGTGATGAATTGCCAGGTGCGCGAGGGCGAACTGGTCAAGGCTGGGCAGGAGTTGGCGCGCATCGGTCGCCAGGTTTCGGCGACTGCCTTGGTCACCGCAGCCCGAGAAGAAGTGCGCCAGCGTGAACAGGAACTTGGCCGGGTGCAGGAGTTGGTCACTCACAAGTCGGTCTCCCGCGACCAACTCGACAGTGCCCGCGCTGCCTTGGAGCGGGCCCGCGCCGGGCTCGCCCAAGCGGAACAGGCGACTAGCGACTACTCGATCAGCGCGCCCTGGGACGGCGTGGTATCGCGCGTGCGGGTATCCGACGGAAACTACATCGCGCCGCGCGCGCCCCTGATCGACCTCTTTGACCCCAGCAGCCTGGTGCTCCGGTTGGCGGTGCCGGAGGCCGAGGCCTTTGCCCTGGCCCCCGGGGACCGGGTGCGGGCGACCTTCGATGCCATTCCCGAACGCCGCTTCGATCTGGTGATCATTCGCGCCTGGCCTGATCTGGACCGACGCCTGCGCACCCGGCAATTCGAGGCGCAATTGCCGACCGGGACCGAATTTGCTCCCGGCATGTTTGCCCGGGTGCGGGCCGTCCTGGAGGAGGTGCCGGCGGCCCTGACGGTCCCCGCCGAGGCCCTGCTAGGGGATGCCAAGTCTCGCTTTGTCTTTGTCTATACCCCCGGGGAGCCGACCGGCAGGGCGCGGCGGCGTCCGGTCGAGACCGGCTTCGACCAGGATGGCCGGGTGTGGGTGCGCGGTGGGCTGACGCCGGGGGAACAAGTGATCGTTGGGGGTATCGAGCGGGTACGCGACGAAGGGCCGGTCCGGCTGGAGGGCATTGGGCAGCCGCCTGGGGGGCCCGCGCCATCGCCCCACGCGGCTCCGCCATCCCCGGTGGCGCGATAAAACCGGAATAAAATCCTTATGCTCCATACTGCTATCACCCGCCGCGTGTCCACCGCCGTGCTGGCCCTCGGGCTGGCCCTGTTCGGGGCCTTGAACCTCGGCCAACTGCCGGTCGACTTTCTACCCTCCATCAAATATCCCCTGATCAAGATCTCGATTACCTGGCTCGGGGCCACCCCGGAGGACATCGATCGCAACCTGGCGGACCCCATCGAGCGTCAGCTTGCCTCGGTGGATGGGCTGGATTTCCTGAATTCCAGCGCCCTGGAAGGGCTCTACCAACTGGATGTCAATTTCCGCTATGGCGTGGACGTGGACACCGCCTATCAGGACGCCCTGGCTGCCTTCGCCCGCGCCCAGAAGGACTTACCAATCGATATCGATCCGCCGGTCATCATCAAGGCCGACCCTTCCCAACTGCCCGTGGTGCAGGTAGCCTTTGAGTCGGATCGTATGGATCTCACCCAATTGCGTACCTGGGTGGACAATTGGTTGACGGACCGGTTGCTAGCCGCTGGCGGCTTGGCGGCGGTGGACATCGCCGGTGGCTTGAAGCGAGAGATCCGCATCCTCCTCGACGCGGGGGCCCTGGAGAAGCACGGCATCAGCCTGGAACTGGTGGAGCGGCGGCTGCGCGAGGAAAACGTCCAACGCCTGGGCGGCCGGGTCACGGGGCTGCATCAGGAGACCATTGTGCGGACGGTTGGGGAGTTTGCCGACCTGGAAGCGATCCGTCAGATCGTCCTGCTACGCGAAGGGGTGTTAAGCGTGCGATTGGGCGATATCGCCCAGGTCGAGGACAGTCATGAGGAGGTGCGACTCATCACCCGGCTCAATGGCCGGCCGGCCGTCAAGGCCAATATTATCAAGCAGGCGGACGCCAATACCCTGGTGGTGGTGCGCAACCTGGAGCAGCGCCTGAGTGAACTGGCCCCGGGCTTCCCCGCGGGGCTGTCCTACAAGCTACTGGAAAATCAAGCTGATTACATCAACGACTCCTTGCGCGGGGTGCGTAATACGGCGCTGGAGGCCCTGGTCCTGGTGGTGCTGGTTCTGTTTCTCTTTCTGGGCAGCCCACGCCAGGTCCTGATTATCGCCATTGCCCTGCCTTTTGCCTTGCTCGCCAATTTTTTCCTGATGCGTCTGGCGGGCTTCTCCCTCAACATCTTCTCTCTGGGCGGCTTGGTGGTCGCCATCGGCGTGCTACCCGATGCTTCCATCGTGGTGGTGGAGAACATCACTCGGCTGCGTGGGTTATCGGCGGGCGGGCAGGGGGTGGCGCCCACTGCCAAGGGGTCGGCGGCAACCCCTGAGTCGCTGGCCGAACGAGGGACCCGCGAGGTCGGCGGCGCCATCCTGGCCGCGACCGTCACCTTCATCGCCCTCTTCGCGCCCTTTTTGCTGGTAGCGGGGATGATCACGCTGCTGTTCAAGGAGTTGGTGCTGGTGGTGCTCGGGTTGATGGTCATCGCCGGGTTGGCCGCCATCTCCCTCACCCCCATGCTCGCCGCCACGCTGGCGCCAACCCAACCCGCGCCCGGGGCCTGGAGCGAGCGATTCAACCGCGGGCTGCAGGCCGGCTATGGCTGGCTCCTGGGTCTGGCCTTGCGTCAGCGGGTCTTGACCTTGGTGCTGTTCCTGGGTCTGGCGGGGTTGGGAGTCTATCTCTTCCAGCAGGCAGGGGCTGAATTCTTCCCAGCGGTTGATGATGGCCGGGTGATGGTCAAGGTCCGGATGCCGGCGGGCGCGGCCCTGGGGCGACTCGACGCCATCAATGCCCAAATCGAGGCATTAGTCCGCGATGATCCGCGGGTGCGCAGCGTCTTCACCCTGAGTGGCGGGGCGGTGCGCGGCCTCTATACCAGCAAGATTGGTAACGAGGGCCAGGTTGATATCGAACTGGTTCCCGCCGCCGAACGCGATATCACCACCGCCGCATTCATCCGCGAGCTTCGCCCCAAGGTCGCCAAACTCCATGCTCCCGGCGCTATCCTGGGTGTCAGCCAGGCCAAAATGCGGGGCATTCGCAGCCTTGGCCAGGCCGAGATCGAGGTTGAGATCAGCGGTGCCCAGATCGCAACCCTGTTTGACCTAGCCAATTCCGTCGCTGGGCAGTTGAGCGAAGGTGCGGAGTTGACCAATGTCACAGTCTCCCTGGACTACTCCAAACCCGAGTGGCAGGTACGGGTGGACCGCACCCGTGCCGCTGATCTCGGCCTCACGGTGGCGGCGGTGGCGGCGGCCCTGCGTGGCTATATCGGTGGTGACGTGCCGACACGTTTCCGCGAGGCGAATAAACTCTATGATCTGCGGGTATTGGTACCCGAACGTTCGCTTGCCTCCCGCACCGACGTGGAGAACATGATCCTGAGTACCCCGACCGGCGATACCGTGCGTCTGCGCGAGATCGCCACGGTCAATGCCGCCGCTGGCCCGGTGGAAATCGTGCGCCAGAACCAGGTCAAGCAAGTCATCGTCCGGGCCGATCCCCAGGGCACCAGCCTGAGCGCGGCTCAGGCGGTGGTCAACGAGGCCTTGACCGCGGTGTCCTGGCCGGCCGGCTATACCTGGACCATCGGCGGCAAGGCCAAGCAAATGGCGGAAATGCAGTCAGTGGTTAAGCAGATCCTGGCCCTTGGCCTGTTTTTTTCCTTTATCGTGCTGGCGGTGCAGTTCAATAGCCTGCGTCTGCCACTGGTGGTGCTGCTCGCCGCACCCTTTTGTCTCACCGGACTGGGCTTCGGTCTGTGGTTGGCGGGCCAGCCCTTTGGCGCTACCGTCATCATCGCCGTCATGGTGGTGCTGGCGGCGAATGTGATCGACGGCGTGCTGCTGATCGAGACCGCGGAACATTTGCGGCGGGGCGGCCAGGGCCTGATGGACGCTACCCGGGAGGCCGGCCTCAGTCGGCTGCGCCCCCGGCTTATGACCGTACTGCCCGCCACCTTGGGTTTCGCGCCGCTGGCCTTTGCCTTGGAGGAAGGGGGCGAGCTGTTGCGGCCCATGGCCGCGGCGGCCATCGGCGGCCTGTTGATGAATGTGCTGGTCGCCCTGCTGCTGGTCCCGGTACTTTACACCTGGCTGACACCCCAGCGTGACTCACTGAAAGACGGATAAGGGGATGAACGCATGAACGCCTTACCCAGTCGCCACATCCAGGTCTTGGGTTTCGATTGCCCCACCTGCCGCAAGACCCACGATCGCATCGCCGCGGTAGCGGCCCGGCTGGGGGTGGTCCTTCATCTTGAGAAGGTCAGCGATCCACGCCAGATCGCCGCCTATCGACTGCTGGCGCCACCGGGGGTGGTGGTGGCGGGCCGGCTGGTGTACTGCGGCGGTCTGCCAAAGGATAGGCTGATCGAGGCTTGGCTGATGGAATCTCAACCAACGTCTGGGACAGAGGAATGAGCCTGATTGTGCAATATTTTGTACAAAGGCATCCGTTGTGAAGAAGGCGGGATTGAATTTGATTTTCCTGGCCCGGAAAACCACGGCCAGGCAGCTCCTCTTTATCACCCTGATGGCCTCTGGCCCAGTGGCGGGGGAGGATTTGGACGCCCTGCTCAACCAGGGCCATTGGGAGCGTCCACTCCCCCTCCAGGGCCCACCGCCACTCGTCTTTGGCGACGTCGAGGTGTTGACGGACCTATCCGCCGGCGCTTGTGCCCAGTGCCACCCTCTCCAGTATGCCGCCTGGCGCGACTCGCTCCACGCCACCGCACTCTCCGCTGGCGTGCTTGGGCAGCTTGATGCCTTTGACGAGGCCACCCGGCGTGACTGTCTGGCCTGCCACGCCCCTCAGGTAGTGGCGGCGGAAGGGAGGGAGCCGGAGGGCCTGGCTGGGGTAACCCAGGCGGTGGGGATCGATTGCTCGGTCTGCCATGTCCGCGCCCATCGCCGTCACGGTCCCCGCGCCCTCGCCGAGACTCCCCATGGGCCGGTGGTTGAGTTGCCGCTCTTCCGTCGAGCGGAATTCTGCGCCCCCTGTCATCAGTTCGATTCGACCGGGCTGGTAGTCAACGGCAAGCCGCTGGAAGATACCTATGCCGAGTGGTTGGCATCGCCCCAGGCGGCAGCGGGAATCACCTGTCAATCTTGCCATATGCCCGATCGGGCGCATGGCTTCAAGGGTATCCACGACCCGGAGATCACCCGTCGCGGCTTGGCGCTGGAGGTGAGGCGCACGGTGCGGGGCTTGGCGGTAACGGCGACCAACGTCGGGGCCGGGCACCGACTGCCTACCTACGTTACCCCCCGCATCCGCGTCCAACTGGAGGGTGAGGGTGACGTGCGCCGTGAGCATGTGATCGCCCGGTTGATGCGCTGGTCCAGAGAGGCGGGCTGGGAGGAATTGAGCGACGACCGACTGGCGCCGGGGCAATCGGTCGAACTGGCCTTGGACTTGCCGATGGGGGCGCGGGGCCGGGTAGTGGTGCGGGTAGAACCGGATTGGGACTATCATGAGCGCGTCTATCCAGCCTTGCTCAAGATGCTGGACGAGGAACTGAGCGATGTGGCCCGCGCCCTGCTGGAGCAGGCCATGGCGGCCTCCGGGCGCACGGCCTACGATCTTTACCGCTTCGCCTGTCCCCCCTGGCAGGGGCACCAAACCTCCTGCATCGAACACTCCGCCGAGGAAGCCCCATGAGCCACCGCCCCGCCCCTTGTCTGTTCGCCGGGCTGGGCCTCGCCTTGGCGCTGCTCCTCTCGGCTTGTGGTAAGACTGCCCAGCCCCCGCCCGCCCAGGCTCCCGCCGCCGGCGCGCCGCAAGGCGATGCCCTGCTTTTTGCTATCCACCCCTACGACACCCCTAGCCGTCTGTTGGCCCGTTTCCAGCCGCTGTGCGACTACCTGGGCGCGGAGATTGGACGCCCGGTGCGCCCCTACATCGCCCACTCCTACGACGACCAGATCCGCCTGATCACGGGCGGTCAGGTGGACCTCGCCTACCTTGGCCCCGCCCCTTACCTGAGTGCCAGTGGACGCATTCGCGATGATCCGACATGGGGCGGGCTCGAACTCGTGGCCGCCGAGACCCTGCATGGGGTGGCGGGCTACCGCAGCGTGATCCTGGTCCGCGAGCAGAGCCCTATCCAGACCCTTGCCGACCTGCGCGGGAGGCGTTTCGCCTTTGCCGACCATCGCTCCTATGGCGGTCACTTCATACCGCGCGCCCAACTCTGGGAAGCGGGGCTCACCCTGGCCGACCTGGGGGACTACAGCTACCTGGGCCGTCACGAACGGGTCGCGCTGGCGGTGGCTCACGGTGACTTCGATGGCGGGGGGTTGCGCGAGGACGTGGCGCGCCTTTACCTGGACCGAGGTTTGCGTATCATCGCCACCTCGCCCCTGCTGCCACCCCATGTGATCGTGGCCCGTCCGGGGCTGGACCCTGACCTGGCGGCCGCGGTGCGGCAGGCCCTCATCGAACCAAGCCCGGCCCTGGCATCGGCCCTGGCCGCCCTGGGCGAGGGCGAGGGCTTCGCCGCCGTGGAGGCCGGGGCCTTTGAACCCGCCCGCCAGATGGTGAAGGCCATCGAAGGGGCGCTCCCGGCACTGGAGGCGCCATGAAACAGCCCACTACCCTCTCGGCGATGCTTACTCTTTATATCGGTGGTGGCCTCCTCGCCCTTGGACTGCTGCTCGGCCTGATCGCACTCCAGGGGGGCGGGCGGCTGCTGGAACAGGCTTTTCAGGACAAGGCCGAGGCCTTGGCGCGCCAACTCGCCACCATTAGTCTCGACGCCCTGCTGATTTACGACTACGGTACCCTCGAGCGTTATCTGCATGACCTTCAGGCCCAGCCGGGGGTGCGCTACCTCAGCGTACGCCGCGCTGACGGCGAGACTCTGGGCGAGGCCGGGATCGCCCCCCAAGGGGCGGCGGGGGTGGTGGTCTGGCCCATCCAGTTAGGGGCCAACCATCTGGGCGAGGTCACCGTAGCCTATGACGTCAGCCCGGTACGGGAGGCGGTGCGGCGCATCGCCCTGCTGGGTGCCCTGAGTCTCATGGGCGCGGTGGGGCTGCTCTACTTCTGGTTGCGCCGGGTGCTGGAGCTACGCTTGGTGCGGCCGGTGCAGGCCTTGGCCGACCAGGTCGGGGCCTCGCCGGACAACCCGGCCCTGCCCTGGGCGCGGATGCCCGAGGAACTGCGCCGGGTCGCTCAAGCCTTGGTCGGCATGTGCGCCCAGGTAGAGGAGTCGGGGCGCCAGCGGGAACTGGCCGAACGCCAGGCCCGCGCCGCCACCGAGCGGATGTGCCGCGACCAACGTCTGGCCAGCGTCGGCCAGATGGCCGCCGGGCTTGCCCACGGCCTCAATACCCCACTGGGCAATATCATTGGCTACGCCCAGCAGGCAAGGCGAGGGGCCACCGACCCCCGGCTGGTGGAGCGTTTAGGGGTGATCGAAGAGCAGGGTGGGGTGTGCGCCAGCATTGTACGCAACCTGCTCGACTCGGCGCGTCCGCCAGAGGCCCGTCCCCATCCCCTGTTACTCAGCGACAAGCTCGATGCCTCCGTGCTCCTGATGCGCCCGGTGCTGCGTGACCAGGGGGTTGGGCTGATCGAAGTCAGCGGTAGGGCGGCTTCACCCATCTGGGCCGACCCGACCTGTGTCGAACAGGTGCTTTTCAATATCATGACCAACGCCGCCGATGCTGGCGCTCACACCCTCCGACTCCAGGTCGAGGAGGATGCCCGGCAGGTGCGGCTGACCCTGCGCGACGATGGTGGCGGTATGTCAGAGGCGATCCGCGCCCGGCTGTTCCAGCCCTTTGTCACCGGCAAGCCCCCCGGCAAGGGGACCGGCCTAGGGCTGCACATCTGCAAGACCCTGCTCAATTCAGTGGGAGCCGACATCGAACTCCTGGAGACCGGCCCCCAGGGCACCGCCTTTCGCGTCACCTGGCAGGTGGCCGGCGGTGAGGGGGTGGCCCCATGAGCCGTCGCTACACCCTGCTGATCGCCGAGGACGACCAGCGCATGGCCGAATTACTCGCCGAACTGGCTGTCGCCCAGGGATTTGAGCCGCGTCTGGCCGCCGATGGTGTCGAGGCCGTCGGGATTTTGGAGCGCGGCGAGGCCGAAGCCTTGTTGACCGATCTGCGTCTGCCGCCCCCGGACGGAGTCGCCCTGCTCAAACTCGCCCGGCGACTTGATCCCGAGCGGCCCGCCGTGCTCATCACGGGCCATGCCACCCTCCAGGTGGCGGCGGACGCCTTTCGCGGTGGGTTGTTCGATCTCATCACCAAGCCCTTTGACACCGCCGAGGTGGAGGCCCTGCTCGGGCGTATTCGCCGCCTCCTCGATCACCATGCCCGTGGGGAGGCCCTGGATGCCCTGCTTGCACGTATGGAGGGCAACCCGGTCCCGCCTATCGTCCAGAGCCCGGCCGCCCGCGCGGCCCTGGCCCTGGTGGAACAGGTCGCCCCCCTCAATGTCCCGGTGCTCCTTGATGGCGAGACCGGCACCGGCAAGAGCGCCACCGCCCGCCTGATCCACCAGGCCAGCCCGCGCCACCAAGGGCCCTTTTTCACCCTGAGTTGCGCGGCCCTTGCCGAGGAGTTGACTGAAAGCGAGCTCTTCGGCCATGAAGTTGGCGCCTTCACCGGCGCCACCAAGCGCAAGCGCGGCCTCTTGGAGCTGGCCGAGGGCGGTACCCTGCTGATCGATGAAATCAATAGCGCAGGACTCAAGGTTCAGGCCCGACTGCTTCAGTTCATCCAGGAACGCACCCTGCTGCGGGTGGGTGGCACCCAGGCGGTGACTGTGGACGTGCGCCTGATTCTCGCCGGCAACCAACCCCTGGAGCCGATGGTGCTCGCCGGGGCCTTTCGCCAGGACCTTTGGTACCGCATCAATGTCTTTCCCATCAAACTGCCGCCACTACGGGAGCGGCGCGAGGATATTGCCCCTCTGGCCGAGGGGATGCTTGCTCGCTTCGCCCGGGAACTTGAACGTCCGGCCCGCCGATTCCACCCCGAGGCCTTGGAGGGGCTTATCGCCTACGACTGGCCCGGCAACATTCGCGAGCTGGAGAACCTGGTCCAGCGCGCCGTGATCCTCGCTCCCGGGGAGACGGTAACCCTTGCCCACTTGCCCCTGGAGTTGAGGCCCGCCCCCGCGCTCCTGGCGTCCCTCCCAGCCCCTATCCCCCTGGATGCGACCCTGGCCGAGGTGGAACGAATCTGGATCGCACAGACCCTGGCGCGCTGCGGCGGCAATAAGAGCGAGGCGGCGCGACGCCTGGGGATCGACGCCTCCACCCTGTATCGCAAGCGGAGAGGTTAGGGTGAGGGGACCGGGAGCCTGGTAACCGCCCATGCAAAATGCCATGCTCTGGCATTTTGCATGGGGCATGGGACCAGGCCCATTGCATTACTAATTGAATTTGTTCGTATTAATAATTGGCATCACTCCTGCATAAGAACTTGGAGCCGGGCACAGACCCGGATATCCCAATCCAAGATTCAAGAACTGGAGGAGTGTTATGCAACCATCCTTAACCCGCGCCTTGGGGCGCACTCTCTTCGTGGTCCTCTGCGCGGCCATGGCCTGGCAGGTCCAGGCGGCACAGGTACCCGGCCCGGTGGTGGATACCGAGTGGCTGGCGGGCAATCTCAACCAGGTCGTGGTGCTGGACGTGCGCCGCGACCCCCAAACCTTCATCCGCAAGTCCGGGGGCGGTGGCGAGGTAGCCGGGGTCCAGGCCTGCGGTGCCAAGGGCGCCGCGGGCGGGGTCTCCGGCCACATCCCGGGCTCCGCCCTGCTGGAATGGAAGGAGATCGCGGTCAAGACCAAGACCGATGGCATCGAGCTATTCGACAGCGTCCCGGACAAGGCCTCCTTCGAGGCCTTGATGCAACGCAGCGGCGTCAAGAAGGACAGCGCCATCGTGATCACCAATCCCGGCGATGGGGTCCCGGCGGTCGCCGACGGGGCACGCCTCTATTGGACCCTCAAGTACTTCGGCTATGACAACGTGGCCCTGCTCGACGGCGGGGTAGCCAAGTGGGCCGCCGAAAAGCGCGACATCGAGTTTGGCCGACCCAAGACAGTGGCCGGCAACTGGACGGCTGGTGCGGAGCGTCGGGAACTGCTGGCGACCCTGGACGATGTACAGGCCGCCAGCACATCCGGCAGCGCTCAGATCGTCGATATCCGTACCCCCGAGTTCTACCTGGGCCTGACCCACAAGGCCGACAAGGTGGCCAAGAAAGGCCACGTCCCCGGCGCCAAGAATCTGTCCTTCCTGGTCCTGGCCAAGGAAAGCGACAAGGGGACGACTTTCTACGCCGTGGACGACCTCCGCCGCGTATCCACCGAGTTGGGGATCGATCCCAACAAGCCTGTCATCACCCACTGCAATACCGGCCACCTGGCCGCCGCCGGTTGGTTCGTCATGCACGAACTCCTCGGCGACAAGCAGGCGCGCCTCTACGACGGCTCCATGAACGAATGGGCCGCCGACCCGGCGCGCCCGGTCAGCAACAAGGCCGACTAGGCACAATTCTCTGCCAGGGATGGCAAAGGAACCGCCGTCCCCGCCCCAGTAGCCAGGCAGTGCAGTTTCGCGTCCGCGGATGCGTCGCTGTACCCCAACCAACAAAAAGACCTCAAAGGAGAACCGCTTCATCATGCACGCATCGACAGCCGTATTCGTGGGGGACGCCCCCCAAGAGACCCTCGGCAAACGCCTGCTCACCCGCCAGTGGCCCTTCTGGCTCGGCGGGCTGCTGGTCGGCCTCGCCGAGATCCTGTTCTACTTCCACACCGATATGTTCATTGTCGTCACCACCGGACTGGCCCAGATGTTCGCGGTCTCCGAGGTGCATCTGTTCGGGATCGACTGGGTAGCCCGTATCTATGAGCCCGGCGTCCACTGGACCATCATCGCGGCGGTGGCCGGGGCGCGCCTGGTGGCCGTCACGGAAAAGGAGTCCCGCGGCTGGGTGAAATACAACTGGAAGATGCTGGTCCTCGCCTTCATCGGCGGCCTGCTGTTCTCCTTCGGGACCCGCTTGGCCGCCGGCTGCACTACCCATCACTTCATGGGCGGCCTCCCCGCCATGAGCATCGCCTCCTGGGTGGTGCTTTTGTCGGGCATCCCGTTTGCCTTCGTCGCCTTCCTGATTGCCATGAAGGCCGGCCTGGGCGGTTATTTCAAGCACCAGGAGACGCTGAGCACGGCCCGCCACAACCTAAGCAACCCGCTCAATCCACAGCCCGGGTACGACCCCGATTACAACCCCTGGCTGAGCCCCCTGCGCTGGGCACTGAACGCCTTCCTGATCCTTATCCTCCTGGCCCTGCCCATCTGGTTCGGCGTGACCAGCTGGATCTCCGGCTCGGTGAATCAGATCGGCTGGACCGAGGTGATCTGGATGGCCATCCCCGGCTTGCTCCTGGGCTACGGCATCGCCAAGACCGGCTTCGGCACCGAGTGCTCGGTCATGGCCCCGGAGGCGACCTTCACCAAGGAATCGTTTTACCTCGCGGGTGGGGTACCCCAGTGCACCTACCGGATGTTCCGCGGCATGTTGCCCCTGCAAGGCTTCATGGTGGCCGTCGTGACGTTCAACCTGTTCATCGTGGCCTGGTGGCTGCTGGGTCTGGGGACCATCCCCAACGCCTCGGGGCAGGCGGGTCTGTACTGGGGCCACATCCTGGGCGGTCCGCTGCTCGGCATGGGGGCGGTCTTCATGATCGGCTGCGAGGTACGCACTTACGCCCGCCTTGGGCTTGGTTATTCCACTGCCCTGGTCGCCCTGCCCGGCTTTTATGTTGGCTACCTGCCTTATACTTTTTTCAAGGAACCGATTGACGCCGTCGTCTTCGGCGAGGGCCTGACCCAGTTCATCACCATCCCGGAATGGGCAGCCTACACGCTGGGCGGGACCGAAGTGCAGTGGGTCATCGCCTACAGTCTGGCGATGATCGGCATTCTGATCATGTCGTTCAAGGCGGCCCACGGCTTCCTTGGTCTCAACTTCAAGCAGCTCTTCTACCGCAACACGGATGAGATCGTTTACGCCTCGCTGCGGGAGCCCCAGGCGATCTGAAGGCGGCCAGAGACGGCGTGCAAGAATCGGAACCAGCCCCGGCCACGGCTGGGTTGGTTCCGGCGGGTGAGCAACAACTTACGGCGCATAATAGGGGTTGTCCACTGCAAGGACGTCACCGCTAGGGCTGAATATGACTGACTGCCAGTCCACTCGAGACAACCACCACAAGGCATCCCGGCAACATTTTTTTACGAGGAGTGATTCAGATGGCAAGAACCTTTCGTTCCCTTTCCGCGGCCCTGTTACTGGGTGCCGTCTGTGCTGTACCCATTTCCGCCCAAGCCCTGACTAGCATCTCTAAGGAGACCGATGTGGAGGCGGTGGCCCTCAAGGTCGCCAATGAGACCGTACAGGGCGGTTACAAGCTGATCACCATGGAGGAGGTCAAGAAGCTGATCGACGCCAAGGACGCGTTTGTCCTGTTGGACGCCCACCCCAAGTGGGAGTTTGAAATGGGCTATATCGACGGTGCCCGTCACTTCGGCTTCCAGTCCAACATGAGCGGTGAATGGGAGAAAGACGTGGACGCCCCGGGGGCTACCCAGGACGACTACCGTAAGGTACTGGGTCCGGACCTGGACATGAAGATCGTGATTTACTGCGGCTTCACCAAGTGTGGACGTTCCCACAATGCCGCCACCTGGGCCAGGAAGCTGGGCTACACTCAAGTTTACCGTGCTCCCGGAGGCATCACCGCCTGGAAGGACCTGGGCTACCCTTACCAGGTGGTGCCCAACCCGGGCAATGGCTACCCTAACAAATAGCCCGTTCGCGCCCTGTCCGGAACGCCTTGCCCCGCCACTAGCGGGGCATTTTCTTGGTGTAATCGAAAAATCGAGGAGACCCCGATGTTGAGACGTTTGCTAATTTCAGTCCTCCTGTCCATTCTCGCCTTCGCTCCCGCGGCCCAGGCCGCCCGCGACTTTCTGGTCGACGCCGATTGGCTCGCCGCCGAGCAGGCCAACAACCCTAAACTCATCGTCCTGGAGGTGCGCTATCACCCGCACCGCTATTTCACCGTCGGGCATATCCCAGGCGCCATCCAAGTACAGCGGTTTAAGGATTTGGGCGACAACGACGGTCGTTCCATCATGCTCTTCCCGTCCCAGGAGGACTTCCAGGCCACCCTGCGCCGCTGGGGTGTGAATGACGACTCCACCCTGGTGATCTACGACGACTCCCGCTCCGCCCTGGCCGCTCGGCTTTACTACCTGTTGGGGCTCTACGGCTTCGATATGGCGCGAGTTAAGGTGCTCAATGGCGGAGCCCTGGAATGGAGCGGGTTCAACAATCTGACGCAGGAGCCTACCCCCAACCCAGCCCCCGGCTTCGTCACCCTCAAGGGCGCTAACCCCGCCCTGTTCGTGCCCTGGCAGGAGGTTTATGACGACGTGGTCTCCCGCCGCGACCCCGGGGTCGTGCTGGTGGACGCCCGCCCCGCCGATATGTATAGCGGCAAGACCATCCGCCATTCGGTGCAGGGTGGGCATATCCCTGGCGCCCTCAACGTCGTCTCCCTGGACGGCACCGACCCACTAACCCAAAAGTGGCGAGATGAGACCGAGTTGGCCGGGCTCTACCAGGCTGTTTCCAGGGACAAGACCGTATACCTCTATTGTCACGATGGCTTTCGGATGAGCCTTGGCTGGTTACAGCTCCATGCCATGGGCTTCCAGGATATCCGTCTGCTGGATGGCGGCTGGGGGGTGTGGGACCGTGCTTTCACCCTGCCGGTGGTGACCGGAGACCAGCCTTACGATGAGGAGTTCGCCCTCTAGCTCAACCCTTACCGTCGGCCTCGTGGATGCCGACGGCCTCGTGGATGCCGAGCCTCCTGCTCTTCTCCCATAGGGTCTTGCGGCTGATACCTAGACTCTCGGCGGTGCGGGCAACCTGCCAGTCGTTCGCCACGAGGGCCTTGCGAATGTAGTTGCGCTCGCACTCTTGGAGATAACCCGCCAGATCCCCCGAGCCAAACCTTGCGTTCTCTTCCAGGATTTCCTCCTCGAAGAAATGCCAGGGCTCAAGCACCTGGTCGCTGGCCATGATGCAGGCGCGCTCGATACAGTGCATCAGCTCCCGGATGTTCCCAGGCCAGGGGTAGTCCAGGAGGGCCTGCTCCGCCCGCGCGCTGAGGGAGCGCCGCTGGCCGCCCCAGCGCACCGCGAACTCGTCGAGAAAGATCCCGGCGAGCCACAGGATGTCGTCCTTGCGTTCGCGCAGCGGCAGGATCCTGATCTGGATGACATTGATCCGGTAGAAGAGGTCCTCGCGGAATTGGCCCTGGCCGACCATCTCCTTGAGATCGCGGTTAGTGGCGCAGATCAGGCGCAGGTTGACCGCAATCGAGCTCTCGCCGCCGACGCGCACGATGCGCCGCTCTTGGATGGCCCGCAGTAGCTTGACTTGCATGGCCAGCGGCATCTCGCCGATCTCGTCGAGGAACAGGGTGCCGCAGTGGGCCTGCTCGAAGACCCCCTTCTTCGCGCGGATGGCCCCGGTGAAGGCACCCTTTTCATGTCCAAATAGCTCCGCCTCGACCAGGGTCTCGCTGACGGCGCCACAGTTCACCGCGATGAAGGGGCACCGCTCGTCCTCGCGAGCCATGCGATGCAGCTCGCAGGCGACCCGCTCCTTGCCGACCCCGGATTCGCCGCTGAGCAGGATGGTGTTGGCGTGCCGAGCGATGCGCGGCAGCACTTCCTCCACTCGGCGCATGGCCTGGGATACTCCGAGGCGCGCCGCCCCCTTCGAGGCTTGGTGGTCGTGGAGGCGCACCAAGGCACCGATCTTCTCGATCAGGTTCTCCAGGTCGAAGGGCTTGGTGATGTAGTCGGCGGCGCCCTGCTTCAGGAGTTGGACTGCGCGGTCGATCGACCCGTAGCCGGTGATGAAGATAAAAGGCGGCAGGGGGGCCTGGCCTTGGCGCAATTGGGCGAACATCTCCCCACCGTCCCGGTCGGGCAAGCGGATGTCGCTGATCACCAGCGCATAGGGCTTGACGCCGATCCAGGCCACTGCCTCGGTGGCCGTCTGGAACCAGTCGAAGGCAATCCCCTCCAGCTCGAAGCGCTGACAGAGGGACTCCCCCATGATGGGGTCGTCTTCCACGAGACAAATCGGTAGGCCGGAATTCTTCATGTGCAGGGTGCCGGTAGCGGCAAAGAAACGGCAAAACGTGTGTCGCCCGGCACGCTTTCGACGACGATCTCGCCGCCAAGCTGGGTGACGATCTGGTAGGTGACCCAGAGACCCAGGCCATGACCGGATTCACGCCCGGTCGAGAAGGGCTCGAAGAGGTACTCCGCACGCTCCGGGGGAATGTAGCCTCCGTCGTTCCTGACTACTAGATGCAGATGGGTGCTGTCGCGATAGACCTGGCAGCCCATCTGGCCCCGCTCCCCGATCGCCTGGGCCGCGTTCAGCATAAGGTTGATCAGAATCTGGCGCACCAGTGTCGAAGGCAACGGCAGGGTCTCGACGATGTCGTTGTCCCAGGCGAAGTCGGCGCGCTTGCGTTGGATGTCGGCCTGAATCAGGGTATGGGTGTCCTCGATGTCCTGGCGAGTCAGCGGGTGGGTCTCCACCCTGGCCTCGACCAGCAGGGCGGCGACCGTGTCCCTGATCTGCACCAGGCCGCGCTCGAGCAGATTGATGGTGCGCTCGGCAACGGGGTCGAGCTTACCGTGGTGCTTAAAGGTGTCGATGGCATTGAGCATGCCGCCCAGCGGGTTGTTGATCTCGTGGGCGATACCCGCCGAGAGGCGTCCGATGGCCGCCAGGCGTTCCGACAACATGACCGCGCGCTTGAGCGATTCCTTTTCCCGCAGCTCCCCGACCATGCGCTTGAAGGCAGTGCCCACCTGTCCGAGCTCATCGCGCGATTCCTCGACCTGAATCTCCTCGTCGTCGGGGATGCGCGCGCCCACCTTACCCATGCTCTGCGCCAGCCTCACCATCGGCACGGCAAAGCGCTGGGCCCAGAGCCAACTGGCCGGGATCAGGAACGCGATCACGACTAGGGTGACGAGGGCGGCCCGCCGTGCGATGGCGAGGAAGCGCGGCACGAAGACACCCTTCGAATAACCCATCACCAGATGCCCGAGCAAGACCCCGTCGGCGACGATCGGGGTCACCATATAGATCTTGTCCGACCCGGGGATCTCCACCGGCCGGGTCTCGAATTCGCGGTACTGGGTCAGGGCCGGCGCCAGCGCATGGAAGTCGGGGTTGATCCGCGCCGGATCGGCCAGCATCGGGTACTGGCTGGGTTGGGTCGAGACATAGACCTGCTGGCGGGGGTCGAGCACCAGCACTACCTCCACCCCGAGCTGGGCATACTCCTGGGGGTGGGTCTGGAATGGCGAGTTGATGATCTCGAAGGCCCGCCACAGGTCGTCGTGGGTGATGGGGGTGACCAGGGTCTTGGCCAGCAGCCGGCCCAGGCTCGCGGAATTGGCCAGGAGGTCCTGCTTGAGCTCGTCGTACTCCCGGACGATCAGCGAGGTGGTCACCGCGGCCGCCGTGACGATGACCAGCACGCTGCCGCGCAACGGGATCTTGTAACGGAAGCTGAGATCACGAAGCCGCCGCATGGGACGCCGCGTCGACCGCCTTGACCATGTGGGCGATACCCTCGAACAGGGCCTCTTCACCCGCGACGAAACCGTCGAGATTCAGCCGCCGCAACAGCGCGGCGCCATCGGCATCGCGCCCCATCTCCAGCAGTACCTGGCGCATCGCCAGGAGGGGTGCGGGCTCGGCCCCCCTTCGCGCGACCAGCGGCGGAAAGCCGAACTCGGGCGACTTCACCACGATGCGGGTCTGCCCCGTCAGTTGCGGCTGGAGCCGCTGCACCGTCTCCCAGACATAGCCATCGACCGCACCCCCCTGGGCCAGGCCGGCCGCCACCGCCTCCAGGACCTTGCGGTGCGCCCAGGTGAAGAAGGTGCGGGCAAAGAAGGCCTTGGGCCGCTCCTGCAACTGGACTAGGGCATAGTTGGGATAGAGCCAGCCCGAGTTGGAATCGGGGTCGGAGAAGGCGAAGACCTTGCCGCGCAGATCGAGGATGGAGCGCGTCACCGTATCCGACGCCAGCACGATCAAATAGGACCGATAGAGCGGCTTGCCCTCGAACAGCGGTACGGCGAGCAACTGGAGGTCCGCGGCCTGGCGCACGTAGGGATAGCCGCAGACCCAGGCGTAATCGAGCCTGTCCGTGCGCAACAGGTCCATGATCTCGCGATAGGTGCCGCGCTGCACGAAGCGCACCGGGTGCAGCAGCCGCGCCTCCAGGTACAGGCGCCAGTCGCTGAGGAAGGCGACCTGATCGTCGAGAAACACCGGGGTCAGACCGATGCGTAACGCATCGGTGCGCTCATCGGCCCGCGCGAGCCCCCAGGGCGTCTGGGTCGCCGCCATCGCCGCCATCAGGAAAGCCCGGCGCCTCACCTGCACACCTCCGGATCTGGTCTCTTATCGATTGGGCCAAGGGTTCCTGGCCCTCTTAGATTGGACCAGCAATGGGACGGCGGCGCAAGCTACTGCGCCGCCTGGTCCAACAGGTGGCGACACCCCATGGGACCCGGTCACGGGGTCTTTGCAGCATGGGAGGTTGCGCCCGCGTAACGCGGCGCCGGGGCGCGGTTACGCGGGCGTAACCTTCCGCCCTGCGTAATCACATTAAACACATAAAAAAACATTATGTTAATGATTGGCTCGCGACTTGCGGTGTGGTTGGCGTGCCCCGGGGAAGTGGTATTTCCGGGAACCAATAGGCCGCAGAGGGTTGTTACGGGCTTTAACGATGACCCAGGAGTGAAGCTATGAGCGAAGAGTTGAGGCTTTCGCCGATCGAGACACGGGGCGTGGCAGGCAAGCGACGCTTTGCCATGGTAGTGGACGTGCGCCGCTGCATCGGCTGCATGGCTTGCCAGGTGGCGTGCAAGGCGGAATACGACACGCCGCTGGGCGTCAATCGTACCTGGGTGCCGTACAAGGTCGTGGGCACCTATCCCACCGTCAAGAAGCACTTCCTGCCGCGGCTGTGCAACCACTGCGACGATCCCCCTTGCGTGCGCGCCTGCCCGGTGGATGCGACCTACAAGGTCGAGGACGGCGGCTTTGTCCTTCAGCGCTACGAGCGCTGCATCGGCTGCAAGGCCTGCATGGCCTCCTGCCCCTACAACGCCCGCTTCATGCTGCCGGCCCACCGCACCTACACCGCAATCACGAACGTGGTGGACAAGTGCACCTTCTGCTTCCATCGCGTGACCCAAGGGTTGGTCCCGGCCTGTGTGCAGACCTGCATCGGCCGCTCGCGGATCTTCGGCGACCTCAACGATCCGGCGAGCGAGGTCTCCTACCTGGTGGCGACCCACGCGACCCAGGTCCTGCGGCCCGAAGAGGGTACCAAGCCGCACATCTTCTACATCGGCGCCGACCGCAACCTGACCGAGCACGGGCGCAATCTCTACAACCGCCCCAAGGTCCTCGACGAGGACCAGCGGGCCTTCAACAAGCACTTCCGGGACCTAAGGGGGACATCATGGGCGACTACACCGTATTTCACGCCATCCCCTGGACGGGGGCCTACGCCATCTACTTCTTCGTCATCGGCATCTCGGCGGCGCTGTTCTTCTTCTCCGCGCTCTCCTACTACCGGGACGAGTTCAAACCGATTCGCATGAGCGCCTTCCTGTTGTCCTTCGCGCTGCTGCTGGTCGGGGGTGTGCTGTTGATCGAGGACCTGTCGCAGCCGGGGCGCTTCCTCAACATCATGAATCCGGCCTATCTCAGCTTCAAATCGCCCCTGGCCTGGGGCGGGCTGAACCTGATCTCGTTTGGGTTGGTGTCGGTGCTCTATTTCCTCGCCATGCGCCTCGGCAACGAGCGTCTGGCACGGACCCTTGGGGTCCTGGGGTCGTTGCTCGCCGCCGGCCTGCCGATCTACACCGGCTTCGACCTGACGGTCCATCAGAACCGGCCGGTGTGGAACACCCCGCTCATGCCGGTACTTTTCCTCGGGCTTTCCTTCCTGTCCGGGGCCGCCGTGGCCTCCTTCCTCGCCTGGAAGGACCAGCGGTTGCTCGGCTGGCTGCGCCAAAAGATGCTGTGGTCCGGCGCCGTGGTCGCCGCCATGCTGATCTCGCTCATGGGCACCACGGCCTATGGCGGCACTGGCTCGGAGCTGACGTTCATGCTCATGACCACGGGCACCCTCGGGATCGTCTTCGTCGGCCTCGGGATGTTCGCAGGGCTGGCGGCGCCGCTGGCGCTCTTGCTGGCGCCCTTTGGCCGTGAGCAAACCGGCATCGCCATCGCCGCCCTGCTGCTACTCGTCGGCGGCATGGCCCTGCGCTACGCGATTCTGATCGGCGGCCAGCTCGTCCAGACCCAATATTATTGAGATTTCGGAGCCACAGTCATGTTCAAGCTGAATCGACGGACCTTCCTCAAGGTTGGTGGCGGCACCGCCCTGGCCGCCGCCGCGGCCCCGAGACTGCTCACGGCAATGGAGCTCGACCTGGGCGGCAAGGATGTGAGCCCGGTGGACTTCACGGAGCGCAAGGCCATCCCCATGAACTGCCACGTCTGCAACATTCAGGACGGGGCCATCGCCTATGTGGAGAAGGGGCGCGTGGTGAAACTGGAGGGCAACCCGGAGCACGTCTCCACCCGCGGCCGGCTCTGCGCCAAGGGCAACTCGGGTATGTGGTACAGCTATGACCCGGACCGCATCCTCTATCCGCTCAAGCGGGTGGGTGCCCGCGGCGAGGGCAAGTGGAAACGCATCACCTGGGACGAGGCCCTGGGGGAGGTCGCGCAGAAACTCGACGCCGCCCTCAAGGAGGACCCCAACACCATCATGCTCAAGTGGGGGCGCAACCGCACCGGCGGGACCCTGGAGCGGTTTATGAAGACCCTGGGCTCGGCGACCGTGCTCAACCATACCTCGGTGTGCGAGTCCTCCAAGAAAGTCGGTCAGGAGCCCTGCTGGGGCCCGGACATCGAGACCCCGGACTTCGCCAACACCAAGTACGTTTTGAACTTCGGCTCCAACGTCCTGGAGGCGTCCTACTTCCACAACCCGCTGTCGCAGCGCGTCACCGAGGGCCGCGTCGACAACCAGATGAAGATCGTCACCTTCGACGTGCGGCTGTCCAACACGGCGGGGTTCTCGGACGAGTGGATCCCGGTCTTCCCGGCCACCGATGGGGCCGTGGCCCTGGCCATGGGTCACGTCATCCTGCGCGACGACCTGCAAGACTCCGATTTCATCAACACCTGGACCAATGTCACGGTGGATGAACTCAAGGAACACTACAAGCAGTACACGCCGGAATGGGCGGAGAAGCTCTCCGGGGTCCCGGCTGCCACCATCGAGCGTATCGCCCGGGAGTTTGCCACCACCAAGCCGGCGACCCTCTTCACCTACCGGGGTCCGGCCAAGCACCTCTACGGTTCCTACAACGAGAAGGCCTGCATGATGCTGCCCATCATGACCGGCAACATCGAGCGCAAGGGTGGCTACTGCCTGCCGCGCGGCATGGGCTGGCTCCAGCCCACGCCCGAGCCGCCCAAGCCGGCCAATGGGTCGGTGCTCGCCCATCCGCCCGAGTATCCGTTGGCGTCCCATAAGGTGTCCCACCTGACGCCCTTCTGGATCGCCGAGGGCCGGCAGAAGATCAATGTCTACTTCACCTATCAGGACAATCCGGTCTATACGAATCCCGGTGCCCAGGCCGTCTGGGGCAAGCTCTTCCGCGACGAAAAGCTGATCCCCTACTTCGTTTCCATGAGCTCCCACATGGGCGAGGAGACGGCCCTGGCGGACATCATCCTGCCCGACTGCCCCTACCTGGAGCGTTGGGAACCGGAGTCCATGCCCAACTCCCTGTGGCCCTGGCTGGGCATCCGCCAGCCGGTCCATGCCTCCCTGGGGGAGTCGCGGGAGAACCGCATCCTGCTGCGCGACATCATCCACAAGCTGGACCCGGACGGCAGCCGCGGCATGAAGCAATACTGGGACTTCAAGGACGGCGAGGACTACATGCGTCGGCACTTCGACAATGTCCCGGGCCTCAAGGAGGCCGGCGGTCTGGACTTCCTCAAGAAGCACGGGGTCTGGCCCATCTACGGCAAGCTCGACCCCAAGACCGGCAAGGTGGTGGACAAGACCGGGCGCGAGATCAAGGCTGAGTACGGCCTGCACAGGAAGGAGTTGAGCGCCGAGGACATGACCGGGGCGGTCGTGGAGGCCGGCGGCCTGATCGTGAAGAACGGCAAGGCCATCGGCGTCCAGCGCAACGGCAGGAACGTCGTGGGCTTCTCCACCCCAGACCGGCTGCTCAACGTGCGGGTGGAAGAATGGGCCAAGTACGGCTTCAACCCCATGCCGACCTTCAAGCAGATTCCCTGGCACAAGGAGATGACCGACGACGAGCTGATCCTGTCCACCTACAAGATTAACGTGCACAAGCAGTCGCGCACGGCGGCGGTGAAGTGGCTGGCGGAGATCATGCACAGCAACCCGGCCTGGATGAACCCGGTGACGGCTAAGAAGCTCGGGGTCAAGACCGGCGACCTGGTGCGCATCCAGACCAAGGTCGGCCATCTGGTGACCAAGGTCTATGTCACCGAGGGCATCCACCCCAAGGTGGTGTCCATCCCCACCGCCTTTGGTCATTGGGAGTATGGGCGGCTGGCGACCCTGCGGCTCAAAGAGAAGCCCGCCTTCGGCGGCCAGGACGACCCCGACCTGAATAACGTCTGGTGGGATGACAAGGGCGTGCATCCGAACGCCATCATCCCGGTGGTGGCCGATCCCATCGGGGGCTCCCAGGGCTGGTACGACACGGTCGCCAAGGTGACCAAGGCCGGGCCGAACGACCAGTACGGCGACGTGCAGGGCGACTGGGACAAGCATGTCGAGGCCTTCAAGGAGACGCTGCGCTACGCCTACACGGGGGACCTGCACCGCAAGATGCACCCGGAGATGGTGGCCTGGGCCGGCCCCGAGAGTGTCAAGCCCAGCGACCACGGCGGCGGCCATTAAGGCGCAGGCCAGGACCACGCGGCCGCCGATCCTGTAACGCCGCCCTTCCCGGCCCACCCCTGGTGGGCCGGGACCTATTCGGGGAACCCAAATGCTGACCGGACTTGCCTTCGAACCCCAACCGCCGGCCGCGCCCATCCCGTCTGAGTTGGCGCCCGACGAACTCCGGGAGGAGTGTGTTGCGCGTGCGCGCCTCTACCGCTTACTTTCGGCGGTATTCGTCGAGGAGCCGACAGAGGCCTTTCTCGATGCCCTGCGTACCCCGGAATCCCTGGCCGCCCTGGCCGAGGCCGGGCTGGCCTTCGACGAGGACTTCGTTGCCACCGAGACCCCTGTGCTCGCCGACCAACTGGCCTGCGAATTCACCACGCTCTTCGCGGCCTCGGGTGGGTTCCCGCCGGTGGAGTCGGTGCGGCTTACCGGACGCTACCAGCAGGAGCCCTATTTTCGCGTGAAGCAGGGCTACCGCCAGGCGGGTTTCCTCCTGGGCAAGGGGCGCTTCGCGGTGGTGGAGGACCAACTGGGCGTGGAGTTGATGTTCGTCGCCGAGCTGCTCGAGCGCTGCGTCGTGGCCCTGGATGGCGATGACCGCGCCGCCTATCAAAGCTGGGAACGGGAAATCAAGCGTTTTTGGGCCCAGCACCCGGGCCTGTGGGTGCGGGGCTTCGGCTCGCTGGTGGCGCGTGCCTCCGAGCATTCCTTCTATCGGGAGATGGGGAAACTGCTCCAGGCCTTCGCCGAGGCGGAACTGGCCCTGCTGCGGTTGCGGGTCGAGGACGTCGATCAGGGCAAGGCCGTGGTACCCAAGGCGGAGGTCCAGGTGGAGTTCAACCCGGACGAGCCGGTGTGCGATGGCTGCGGGGCTGGGGATGCCCTGCGCGAACTGCGCGCCTGAACCGGGGAAGGCCCGCCATGGCGACCCTGCTGGACCTCAATCCATCCCTGCCGACGATCCTCCTGGACGAGCGCCCGGCGACCTACCCCTGGGAGGACCTGGCGTATCTCTGGGATCGCAACGACATGGGCGGCGTCCACGACTGGCTCAATGCCCGCTGGTCGCGGCTGGTGGAGACTCGGCTCCTGGGTCAGCGCGACCCGGAGGCGGAGTTTCTCCAGGCCCTGGCCTTCGCGGCACTGGCCCTGCATTTCACCCAGAACCGCAATCAGGAGGGGGCCCTGCTCCTGCTCGACGACGCCCTCCTAGCCCTGGGCCGCTATCGTCCGGGTCTGTTCGGTGTCCGTGTCGAGCCCATCATCGACACCCTCAATGAGCTGCGCCCCATGATCGTCGCCCTGGCCCCGGACGACGATTGCCCCATGCAACCCTTTGTCTATCGCCGCTTTGAGCTTCGTCGTACATCATGAACCCAGCCCCAGACCAGACCGTTACCCTGTGTTGCCTCGGCGACGACCCCAGCACCCCCCCGGCGGGGCCGTTCTTTTTCGTGGATGGCGACGTCCTCTCGGACGGGCTGGACCGCTGTCTGGGGATCGTGCTGCCGCGGGCCGGGGAGGCGCGGGCGCGCGAACTGCTGGTGGCCGGGGCGCCCCGCGTCCTGATGGGCGAGGCGGCGCTGCGCGACCCGACCCTGGTCCAGACCCTGGCCCAACAGTTCGGCCCGGATCGGGTCGGGGTCTATGTGCCGGCGGCGCGCCAGCGGGTGAGCTGGAGCCTTGACTCGGTCTGCAACGCGGACTTCAAGGTCATGGCACCAACCCAGTGCGAGCCCGCCTGGGAGGTTCTCCTGGCCGATGACACCCCCAGCGGGACCCATGTCGCCTGGTGGGTCCGGGAGATGTTCAAGCGCGGCGCCGCCCTCGCCCTGGTGCGGGCCGATATGGTCGACGACGCCGACCTCAATATCTGCGCCGGGCTCGCCGAGGAATGCGGTGACCGGCTCTGGTTTGGTCCGCGCCACCAGGCGCCGGACGCCCTCGGCGACTGGATTGCCTATGGACATGCGCGGCAATTGGTCTTCACCCAGGCTATCTACGAGGGCCACGAGGCCGTCCTGGCGTTTGTTGCCAGGCCGGAACACCCGGTGCCGCGCCGGGAGATCGCGGCATGATCGCGCCCGCGAGCACTCTTCGGCGGGCCGTCCTCGCCACGGCACTGCTCCTCGTCGCCCCCGCCTGGGGGGATGGCGTTGGGCTCTATGACAAAGCCGAGCTCGAGACCGCCTTCAAGCAGTCGGCCCCCTGCTGTGTCGTAGACGCCCGCTCCGAGGCCACCCGCGGTGCCCGACCCCTGGCAGATGCCGTGATCTACCGCCTGGGGGTGCGGATCGCCCCCACCGCGGCCGTGGTCGTCATCGGCGACAACGACGTCCAGGCCATGGCGGCCGGCAAGGCCCTGGCGGCGACCAGCGGGGCTAAGGACGTCTACGCCGTCAAGGGTGGACTGGCGACTTGGCAGGCCCTGATGCCCCCGGCGCCCGAAGCAGCGGAAGGCGTCATGCCATCCACCTTCATTATCCCTAAGAACACCTGCGAGCACGGCCCCCCCTTGCAAGAGCTGCGGTTCGATCGCCAGTGAAGCTGTCGCAACCTGAGTTCCGGGCCGGCCGCTGTACCCGCTACCGCTTTCGCTATAGCCTCTGCCGACGCTGCGCCGATGCCTGTCCCCACGAGGCCGTCACCCTCTCGGAGGAAGGGGTCGCGCTGGACGGCGCACAGTGCCAGAACTGCGGCCTGTGCGTCTGCGCCTGCCGCACCGGGGCTCTGGCGGCGGCGAATCTCCCCCTGATCGATCTGCTTAAGAAGGCCATCCGGCTGCCGGCCTTCTCCTTTGCCTGTGCCCCCTCGGGCATGGGGGGCGACGCCCTGGTCCCCTGCCTCGGGGCCCTGGACGCCGCCGTCCTGGGCTATCTGGCGAAGCGGCGCATCCCGATTGAACTGAGGGGTAGCCACCACTGCGGGGACTGCCCCCACGGGGAGCGGGGGGCGGCGCAACTGGCGATCAATCTGGACGCCTTGGGCGCACTCCAGGAGGCCGCGGGCGAGGCCGAGGACTGGCTGACCCCGATCCTGCCGGTGCCGGTCGGCGCGCAAGGGGCCGAGCCTGAGACCTTCGTCGCCTCCCGGCGGCAGCTCTTCCGGCGGTTCCTAGGCCCTGCCGTGGGCGAGGCGGGGAGCGATGGCGAGCCGGCCGCGGTGGCGATCCCCGACCGGGCGATCCGCGCCGGTGCCCCCATGCTCCCCGAGCAACGCGAACTCCTGGGGATCGTCGGCAAGCTGGCCAACGCCGAGCCCTTTCTCCTTCGGCCCCACCAGGCCCTGCCCCTCATGGACCTGGACCTGGCCCCGGGCTGTACCGCCTGCGAGGCCTGTTTCCGGGTCTGCCCGACCGGCGCCCTGCTGGTCGAGGAAAGTGCGGAGCGCTGGGCACTCAGTTTCGATTTCAACCGCTGCGTGGCCTGCGAGGTCTGCCTGGAGGTCTGCCAACCCGGGGTGCTGCGCCCGCTGGATCCCATTGATGCTGCGTCGCGCCCGGCGCGCATCAGGCTTCACGGCCTGACCAAGCAGCGCTGCACCCGGTGCGACCGTCACTTCGTCTCCCCCGACCCGCGGGAGCTGTGCGACATCTGCGCCGACGACGAGGACGCCTTCGCGGCGATCTTCGGCTAACGCACCCATCAACCGCCAAGTCGATTCGAGACCAAAATGGAGTGGGAATTTACCCCCGAGGCCGTCGTAAAGGGCGACGCAACCTACTGCCTGGAGGACTTCCGCCGCGACCTGGCGCTGGAGGTGCGCGGGAACCTGGGACCGGTTTCCGCCGCCGAGTTCCAGCGCACCTACGAACTGATCTACGACCTCTGCTATTGGCTCGCCACTGGCAAGCCGTTCGAGGGGTTTCTGCTGACCCTGGAGGATGATCCCGCCGGTATCCGGCTGGCGAAGGCGGTCGAGGTAGCCATGCAGAACAATGTGGTTATGCTCGGCGCCATCCTGCAGCGCATGATTATGGACCGGGTCGAAGGCGGCATGCCCCTGGACGACGCCCTGGCGGCGGTGGACGCACAGCATCGGACGGTCGCGGAAGTGTCAAGGCAGTTGTCGCATTAGTCATGCCGCACGTACTTGGTCTATGACGGTGCTCGGTGTGCAAGGCCGCCGCCTCCGCCAGGGCTCGGTCTTTGCGCTGCAACTCCAAAAGTGGCGCGATGAGAACGAGGCGGCTCGCTTCCGTGCTAACAGGTTGATCCGCATGATGGCCCGGTCCATGCTAAAAAACAGCCTATAACCCAAGCGGACCGGTCGAGATGCCAGGGCGTCCCCTGAACCACCTGTCTTTCTTCTGGAGTTTTACCTGTCCTCCTTGTCAGGCCGCGCGTCCTTTTTTGGAGGCCCTGCCGCCCCTGGTTATCAGGCTGGGCCTTGCCCGCAGCCTGCGCGGCCTTGACGCCCAAAAACCCTAACGGGTTTCTTTGGTTAAGAGGCCGATTTCATACTCCAGGTTGTAACGGCCAAAGACGAGATTGGCTTCATGTGTGAGCTCCTCGCACAGATCCTGAGGGTCCTCGCCCGCCGCGATGCGCTGGTTGACCAGATCTTCGAGCGCCTCTTTGAAACTGGTAGTCATGATGTTCTCCCGTTGTGGTTAACCCGCTTTAAAGTCTAGCAGCCCCAGCGGGAGGAAGATCGAACCGGCGAAGTAAACTTTAGGGCGTGCCCAAACCACGCCTAGAGCACCGACATCCTCGCGCCCGCTCTGGGCGCGAGGAGGGTTTGAAAAGAGGGGGTGAGCGGGGGAGGCAAAAGGGTCTTTGCGGAGTGCTCTGGTTACCTTTCCTCGTGATAGCCGGTGATCATCATCTTGAAATGGGTGCTGACTCGAGACCCACAGCTACCCAGATAGATGTGGCCGATGATAAAGGCGATGAGAAAGACCCCGATGATGTAATGCAGCATGGCAACGGGAATGAGACCATCCATGCCCATGACCTGCTTGGGGGCGAAGTCGGGCCAGTTAAAGATGAGCCCCGTCACGATCAAAAGAGGCATGAGGGCGTACATCACCAGCCAATAGATGATTTGCTGCATGGCATTGAAGTTTGCCTGTTCCGTGGGGTGGTAGGGTGGTTGTTCACCCCGGAAGATACCCCATGCATAATATCCAATCTGTCGATTTATCTTTTCACCAAAGCCCCCGGGTTTGGGGACGTACTGCCACCAGTTGCCCGTGACGATGTTGGCGATGACGAAGAAGATATAAAGGGCGGCCAAGGCCAGCCCACCGATACTATGGACGCGTGCCGCCAGTTCGAAGGGCACCAGTGGTAGATCCGGGTCGGAAAAATGCAGGCTGAGACCCGTGATGGCGAGAATGATCATCAGCAGGGCATTGGTCCAATGCCAGAGGCGTATCCATAGGGGAAGAATGAAGATGCGTTCGCTCATTACCAGTTACCTCCGGCGCCGGAAAATGCCGGCCAGGATGCGAATGAGGCCATGGACGGCGACGCCGGCCAGGGTCAGGCCGAGAAGCCAAACCGCCAGGCGGTCGAGGTGCACATTGCGCGTTGCGCCAATAACATAGGCGTCCCCAAGCAGGGCGCTGTTAAGGAATCCCAAGTCGTTAGCCTCTGCCTGGGTGTATCGGTACAGACGCGTTCGCAGTTCAGTGTCCTGGGAATGACAGGTCACGCAGTCACGTTGGGCCCGTTCCTTGTCCAGGATCTCGTGCGAGAGGGCGAGCTTGCCATGAGTGGAAATGGGCGTGTGGCATTCGACACAACGCACGGCTTGCCAATGCCGTTGAGTATTGGGCAGGAACTCATGGATGCTGTCGATATCGGGTCGCGTCTTGCCCTCGGTCAGTTTACCGCTGAATTTCGCAAATTCCTCGTCGGAATCGTGGCAGGCCATGCATCGGGCATTGTCCAGCGATACGGTTTGGCGCGGGTCTCCGACGTTTTGCGCGATCCGGTCGACGTGGGGGTCGTGACAGGTGTTGCAGTTGAAGTGCTCGGACAGATTGCGGGCATGCACGCTCTTGTCAAATTGAGATTGAACCCGGAAGGCGAGCTGCGCGTGGCATTCAGCGCACTCCAAGGCCTTGCCACCCTTACCCTCCTGGTGCGGGTACTCTACATAAGCCTTGCCATGGCAGGTTTTGCAGGCCATGCCGGCGTGATCCGACTTCTGGAACTGGAAGGGGTCCAGCAAGGCCCCCGCGAGCCGTTCCAGGTCCATGCCGCTACGCGGCGGAAATAGCAGGGCTTGCTCGGTGTGGCAGGCGATACATTCCCCGTTCCAGGTGCGCACCATCAGTTGCGTTTCGGGGTCCTTAGGGGGGGCGCCCAAAGGCTCCTCGCTGGTTGCCGGAGAGGCGACCAACCCAGCAATGACCACAATGGCCGCCTGCGCCATCGTACGAAAAGTTCCAATCCTGTTCATGCCGCTACCCTCTTAGGCCGACGGTCACTGGAGCCCGTTCGCTGAGAGGAGACCTTGCTGGTGTCCATGGCGAGGACATCCCCGGCGATTATGGCTCCGGTGACGCGCGCCAGGGCCGCGTACAGGGGTTCACGGGATTGGCGCGCCAATTCCTGACAGTAATGGGGGACCCACTTCAACAGGTGTGCGCCAAGGAAGTCGCTCTGGCGTTCCCGTGCCCATACCGCCTCGCCAGTTTCTCCGTTGGCGGTCGCCTCGGCCTCGGCGTTGCACAGGCTCGCCAGGAACCTGAGTTCACTGGCGATGTGATCGCAAGGCCCGCACGGGCTCGTATCCTCGAAACCGGCCTCGCTATAGGCCGTTGCCACGGCCAGGGTACTATCGCCGAGGATACGGGATTCCCGCCACACGGATTCGTAGGGTGGGGGAGGTGCATAACCCTGACGTAGGCCCAAAAAGAGGCGGGCGTGTTCGATGGCAAGCCGCTGGCTCAGGTCGTCGAGGTCCGATTCAGCAACCGCCGTCAAGGCCTGGCGCAATTCACCGCCAATATCTGTCTTGTCCTCCGGGCTGTTGGCAGCGGTGCTGGCCAGTCTTGCCAGGACTGGGCCCGCGATCGGTTGACCAAAGAGCGAGGCGAGAAACCAGTAGGTCTCGGCGCGCCGCCGTTGCTGTTGGATGGAATTATCCCGTTGCGCCATGGTTAGTTACCCGGGAAGGCGTAAAAGGGGGTTGCCAGGGCACCCTCGCCCCGGTGGCAACCCAGGCAGATACCCCGATCCACCGCGCCGGGATAGGCGGCGATGGGGAACTCCTCGCGACGCAGGAACTGCGCGTCCTTGGGGAATACCACCCCGACATGGCAGGAGATGCAGTTATAGGCCATGAAGCGGGCATGGATGCGGTGGAAGCGCCCACCGACCTCCAGGGTGTACTCATCGCCGGGGGAAATATCGCCCTCACGGATGAGATCGGCGAGGATGCCGGCCCCCAGCGGGGACTTGGCGTAGGGGCCTTCCGCCGTGGTCGTGGTTTGATCGGCGGCCAGGGCGGTTCCCAGCAAGGTGAGCCCGGCCAGGCCGATGAGGATGGGTCTCAGGGCTGTTTTCATCGCTTCTCCCCCCCTTCCAGGACGTAATAGACCTGAGGCGCCGTGCCATATTCACGCTTGAGTTGCGCCGCCCTTTTGTGGCCGATCATCTTGGAGACCTTGGAATCCGGATCATCCAGGTCGCCGAAAAAGCGGGCATCCACGGGGCACACCAGGTCGCAGGCCGGGGTGTATTGAGGTTCCTGTCCAATGCGGTCGGCCTTGCCATCCGCCAGGGCCTGTTCCAACCGATGCCAGCAGAAGGTGCATTTTTCGGCAACCTTGGGCTTCTTGCGATGGGTCCAGTGCCGCTCGGCGCCGGGAATAGCCTCCAGGGGCGTCGCCTCCTGGCCCGGATAGAGGTTCTCGATGGTGTTAGTGATTTGCGGTACGCCATAGGGGCAGACCGCCGCGCAATAGCCGCAGCCAATGCACTTCTCGTAGTCGATGAGTACCACCCCCAGTTCGTTCTTGGAGATGGCAAAGGCCTTGACACCGTCGCAGGCCGTCTTGCATGGCGGGTTTTCGCAGTGCATGCAGTTCATGGTCACGAAGGTGCGGTAGAGATTGGGGTAGGTCCCCTGCTCGGCTTCGATCATGACGTTCCAGGGGGCACCCGGGGTGAAGTGATTCTCCACCGCGCAGGCAGCCACGCAGGACCGGCAGCCCATGCAGCGCTTCGTGTCGATCACGCGTACTAGCTTCATGTTTACCGCTCCTTCCCTTAGGCGGGATAAATGTTGCACTTGGTATCGTTATAGGAGTTCATGCCCGAGATCCGGTCGGGATGGAGTTCGAGCACGCTATTAACGTCGATGCCCTTGCGTGCGTAGGCGGGGAAGCCGGGGGAAGACTGGCCGTAGTGATAGGAGATGCCGAGGGTATCGGGCCTGATGCCCTCCGTAAGTTGCACCCTGCCTTTCACCATGCCGACGCGGGTCTCGATGATCACCTCGTCACCCTCTTTGATGCCCAGGTCAGTGCCGGCGGCGGTGTTCATGAGGACCCGGTTGTCGTCAATGCCCTTGCCAAGTGCCTGATTTAGGATGGGGTTGGTATTGTGGCAGGCCATCTGATTGCGATACATGCGCTTAAAGGTGATCAGATAGAAGGGCAGGTCCGCGGCCTCCCGGTGGGGCGTGGGAAAGGCGTGCTCCTTGGTCGGAATAGGGGAGTAGGCAATGGCGTACTGGTCCAGGTCGATGTTACCGATACCCTTTTCCGAAACCGTCTTGCGCAGTTTTTCGAGGGTGTGGGTCATTTGGTCGGCGTAGAACTTCATTTTTGGCTTGCCTGGACCCTTGAACTGGGCCTCGACGCCTTTCAGATAGGTATCCGCTGGCTTGACCTTCTTGCCGATGAAGCCATGCTTCAGGGCCGTCTCGAAGGGTTCACCCTTGGTCTTGTCGGCCCAGATCACCTCCACCGCCTCGCGCGCGCTGTAATCCCGGCCTGGCTGGAAGACATGTTCCTTGAGTTTCCAGGCGTTGTTGATCTCGGCGATATAGGCGTCGCGCAGGTCCAGGCGTTTGGCGAGTTCCCAGAGAACATCGTAGGCATCGTGTTGGATGCCATAGACATTGGCCACCGGCTGACGAATGGCCGTGTGCTTGGTGGTCGGCGTCCAGCGCGTCGGCGAGAGGTGCCAGGCTTCGAGATAGGTAAGGTCCGGTAGCACCATGTCCGCCATCCAGGCCACCTCGCTCATGTGTACCTCGATGACGACGTTGTAGGTCTTCTGGAGGGAGCGGAACTGGGTGGTGGTGTCCGAGGTGGAGACCGGCCGGTTGGTGGCATAGAAAATTTGCATCTCGGGCTCGTAGGGCAACCCATAGGCGGCGGGGTCCAGCACCGTCAGCGCCACCTGCTGACAGACGTCGTGGTGACCGTTGGGGAAATAAACGCTCTTGGCCAGGTCCGCCCGCTTAGGCGGGTATTCGCATTTGGCGGTTTCCATGTACTCGGGTTTGTCATAGACCTTGCCGAGTACCATGCCGCCCACGGCATCCGGGTTGCCGATCAGCATTTGCAGCATGAGACCGGCGCGCCAGGTCTGGACCCCGTGCTCCTTGGCCGAGAGCCCCCGCCAGGTATGCACCATGACCGGCCGGTATCTGTGGGTCAAATCGCCCACCTTTGTGGTTTCACCGATGTGCGCCGCGCGGGCGATATCCGCGGCCAGTTGGCGGATGGTCTCCGCGGAGACCCCCGCTACCTCGGCGGCATAGTCCGGTGTCACTTCCTTCAGACTATCGGCGAAGACATCGAAGGCGGTGCGCGCCTGTATACCTTTGACTTCGTGGCTGCCGCGCAGTGCCGGGACCACACCTTCGGCAAAGGCCGTTGCCCCCTGGGTTACGCTGTCCCATACCAGGGGTTCCCCCTTGTCGTTGACCAATATTTTGCCATCATCCCCCACCAGTTGCGGAGCGTTGGTGTAGGTGATGAGGAAATCAGCGTCGAAGGCCCCGGCCTGAATCAGCAGGCCCGAGAGCGCCAGTAGGATGACGGCATCCTTGCCCGGCCGTACCGGAATCCATTGGTCCGCCTTGGCCGCGACATGCGAAAACCTGGGTTCGACCGCCACCACTTTCATGCCCCGCTCATGGGCATCGGTGACGGCGTGATCCAGCCAGCGGGCGTACTGCTCGGCCTCGAAGTAGTTGGAGCCGAAGACCAGGAGGAGGTTACAGCGCTCTACATCGGGAAGAAACCCGTGGTATCCCCAGGTCATGTCGTCCGCCACATGGCGGGCTGCTTCGCAGGAAGTGGTGCGGTGGATGACATTGGGAGTACCGAAAACCTTGCAAAAGGCCTTGGGGAACTGGTCGCCAATCAGGTATTTACCGTGGCCGTGCTGCCAGATCAGCTTTGAAGGATTGTCCTTGCGGATCTTGTCCAGCCGCTCCGTCAAGGTTTGGAAGGCTTCCTCCCACGAAATCGGGACCCATTTGGGGTCCTGATCCATGCCCTTGAGGGGATTGGTGCGCTTGAGTGGCACCTTGACCCGATAGGGGTTGTAGACCGAGAAGACACCGGAAACCCCCTTGGGGCAGATACCGTGGTTGTAGTAGTCGCGGCGAGCGGAGTCGGGAAAGATGGAGCGGATGACGCCGCCTTGCTTGTGCACCTCGATGCCGCAGAAATTGACGCACTGCACGCAGGTGGATTTGAAGATCTCGTCGGGCGAGCGGTTTCCCGCCAGGGCCGAGCCCACTTTCGGGAAGGCAATCAGGCCACCCGTGGCTGAGACATAACCAGCCATGGCGCTGATTCCCTTAATGAAATCGCGTCTTGTGATCATTATAATCCCATGTTTTTAATGGTTGATAGAGGCTGCGGGGAGGGTTTTTGGGTTTTTCATTCGATCAGGAGGCGGACTCGTTGCCACCCTTTGCTTATCCAACCACAGAATTGATAAATGTCAGCGACAATAAGCCTGTTACTTGATCTCAATCAATCAGGCCGTTTCCAGGTCGGCTTGACCACAGGATTCTGGGTGCGATCCAAATGAGCGCCTGATGGCGCGACTGAAACAGCACCCGCAGTTGCGCGGCCGGGTCGAGCGCCTGGTTGATCTTGTCGAGGACGCTGGGGATGACCTGCGCCAAGCCAACGAGGCGGAGCGGCGCGTGATCGAAGAGGTGCGCGGGCTCGGCCGAGAGCTGTTGGGGGACTGGGCGGATAGGCAGGTGGCCAAACGGACGGATGAGATGGAGCGGGCGCCAGGAATCTGGCGCGAGGGTAAAAAACTCGGCTGGCACAGTACCTTCGGCGACATCGAAGTAGACGAACCGCATTACCGGGAGGGGCGGCGGCGACCGTTTGCACGCAGTGCCCAAGTGCAGCACCGCGGCGGCTCGTTGCCGTTGCAGCGGGTGGTGACGGACCTGGGGGCGGATCTGCCGTTCGCACCGGCGACAGGGCGGCGTGGATCGCCGATCAGGTCGCCACGCGCTTCGGCACCCAGGGCCGTTATACGGTGGACTTCTTCCCTGTCGGCGATTATCTCGCCGATGCGACCAAGGGTTGCGCCGGGCTCGCGGGAAGGAGCGCGTAGCGCGACTGGAGGCGAGCCCGGCGCGGCCGCCATCGTTACGCGCTGGTCGGCGGGGCGGAAGAAAGCGGTGGTGCTGCGGCTGTTGCGCGGCGAGCCAGTGGATGTCGTTTCGCGGGAGGTCGCGGTGCCGATCTTCAAGCTCGAACGCGGGCGCGGCCGGGCGCTGGCGGGCATCGACGCGGGCCTCAAAGAACGCGAGAACGACCCGCTGGAAAACGCGCTCGACGAAGCGAAGCGGCGGATCGGAGAACTCGTCATGGAAGTCGAGATTCTGCAGAAGGAAAGGCGGGCGAAACGCCCTTTGGTCGGTCGGAGGTCGTCGCGATGAGCCGCGAGACCTCTGAAGGTGTAGGCAAGCCCTACGGCCTGGAACGGGTGTGCCGGGCCCTTGAATTTCCCCGCTCGACGATCTACGCCCAGCAGGCGCGGGAATCGGCCAACGTGCTTGCTTTGCGCCCGCAGCGCCGGGGACCGAAGCCAAAGATGGCCGATGCCGATCTCCTGGTCGCCATCCGTGCCGATCTGGACGCCTCGCCCTTCACCGGCGAGGGTCACCGCAAGGTCTGGGCGCGTCTGCGCATCCTGCGCGCCATCCGCGTCTCTCGCGCCCGCGTACTGCGCCTGATGCGCGAGAGCAGCCTGCTGTCGCCGCATCGCCGACTCCAGGGCGATCCCAACCTGCACGACGGATCGATTGGCACCGATCGCCCGAACGACATGTGGGGCACCGATGGTATCCGGATCGAGACGGTCGATGAGGGCTGGGTCTGGGTCTTCTCGGCGGTTGATCATTTCGATGCGTGCTGTGTCGGCATCCATGTCGTGAAGACCGGCAACCGCTTTGCGGCCTTGCAGCCCATTGCGCAGGGACTTCAAACCGAATTCGGCGCCACCGGGGCGGAGGCCGGACGTGGCCTGACGTTGCGCATGGATCACGGGACGCAATATACGGCCGATGACTTCCTCAATCAGATCAGGTTCTGGGGCATTGCGCCGAGCTTCGCCTTTGTTGCCGAACCACAAACCAACGGTATCGTCGAACGCTTCAACCGCACGCTGAAGGAGCAGACGATTCATGGGCGCGTCTTCCGCAACCTCGAAGAGGTCAGGAATGCTGTTACCGCGTTCAAAGATCGATACAATCGTCATTGGCGTCTCGAAAAACTGGGCTTCATGTCACCCCTCGAAGCCCGTCAGGCTTATGCCATACGAAAGGCCGCCTGAGTTGCAAAACCGTGTCCAGAAAATGCGAGCCGGTACATAGATCTGCATACACTTCGCAAGACCACCCGCGGCCCCAAGCATCCGCCCACCCCGCGCACGCGGTTCCCAGGCTAACTGCATGTCTCGACCGCCCGCTGACTCGCTGGCTACAAGCCAAGGTCAACATGACCTTATAAGGGTTAGAGTTGGTCTCCTAAGAGTAGGTCGGCCCACGCCTTGGCAACTTTCTGCTGTCCCGACGCACTAAAATGGCAATCGTCATGGCGATCAAAATCGCCAAGCAAAGCGTCTGTATTTACGCCGCTTCTGATTCCTTTCTGGGCATTTGGAAGCGCCATTTGGGCGCGTACTATAGGATTATCCGCTGAATGAAAACGAGTTCCTCCATTGCTTGCTTCCAAGCACTTTGAAGCTACAGAAACAAATACGGGGGCTTGAATTTTATGGTCGCGCAATGAATCAACCATCGATATAAATTTCTGATAATACGACTCCTCGCTTGTGCCAATAACATAATTGAACTCTCCTTGGTGCCAGAGAGTATGTGTTACATGATAGTTGTCATGCTGTAGTTGAACTACGGTACTTATCATAACAGCATTAAGGTCGCCGCCTCGCGACCAACGAGAAATGTCTGAGCCGCTTAAAGTCACCGGGGCCAACACGACTTGGTCAAAGGCACCAGAAGCGACTAGGAGGTTACCTAGCTGGGTCCAATACTCTCCATTGCTACCACTCGAGCCCAATAGGGGCGATGCGGCGATGAAGCATTGCCCATCAAAAAAATTGATTACCTTTGCACCATGTGCGGATTGTAACCGCTGCCCTCCGTGATTGCCGGCATTGGACTGCCCGATCAGTAACAATACTGCAGTGCGATCGGTCTGCTGAGGACACGGAACGGCGGATTTTTTATCATCCGAAACAAGCCGCCCCACTTGGTCGAAAGCAAAACGGCTAGGCGCATTTGGCGGAGGAGGAATGATGAGCGCCTTGACAGCCTGCAAAGCAGGAAGTGGAAAAATATTGTAACGCTCACTATATACGCCAAACAAATAAGTGATAAGCAAGACCGCTACGCCTACAGACAATCTCGTGTATATACCCAACAGATTTCCCCTTTCAGCTTTACAGACCAATGATCTCGAAATTCTCAGTCAGCAGGGTGCGTAACCGCTGGGCATGATGGCCAGGATTCGCAATGAGCGGCTGCACCTGCGGGTCTCCTGCGCCGACCCCCACCGCCCCTAACAGCGCCTTACCCACGCGGACATCAACGGCCTGCGGCGGGAGTACCTCCCCAAGGGGATAGACTTCTCCGGGCTGTCCCAGCGCTACCTGACCCAGGTCGCCGCCGCGCTGAACACCCGCCCCAGAAAATGCCTGGGCTTCCTGACACCCGAAGAGGTCATGTCGGCCGAAATCAACCAACTAACCCGTACCGTTGCACTTCAAACTTGGGTAGTGCTCAAATGCGCAGGACGTATTTTGCCTAACAGGCTGTTAATAAAGGCCTAAGCTCGCCGCCATCCTGCCGATTGTGGCACTACCCCCTCGTACGAACTGACGTCCGCACTCCTGGCAACGGTAAATTTGCTTGTGGAGTGGGTTAAATCCGTTTTTGACAAGGTGATCAGAGTTGTAAGCGGGGCAGTGCACGTGAGAATGAACCTAATGCCGAAAATATTATGGTTGCAAACTCTGCTAAGCAACCCTAGTGATAATGGGGTGCGGTCCAAAGTGATGTAGTAGGTTAAAATACAGCGCTAATTGTATACAAATACGAGAACCGCAGTGAGCGATTCGCTGACGCCCGAAGATGAGCGCCTGATGGCGCGACTGAAACAGCACCCGCAGTTGCGCGGCCGGGTCGAGCGCCTGGTTGATCTTGTCGAGGACGCTGGGGATGACCTGCGCCAAGCCAACGAGGCGGAGCGGCGCGTGATCGAAGAGGTGCGCGGGCTCGGCCGAGAGCTGTTGGAAGCTGGGCGGACGGGCAGGTGGCCAAACGGACGGATGAGATGGAGCGGGCGCCAGGAATCTGGCCCGAGGGTAAAAAAACTCGGCTGGCACAGTACCTTCGGCGACATCGAAGTAGACGAACCGCAATACCGGGAGGGGCGGCGTGGATCGCCGATCAGGTCGCCACGCGCTTCGGCACCCAGGGCCGTTATACGGTGGACTTCTTCCCTGTCGGCGATTATCTCGCCGATGCGACCAAGGGTTGCGCTCCCGACGCCTCCAAAATCTGGCTTGAGCTTCAGAAAAGCGTCTGAAAAACAACGATAGCGCCGCAGTCCTGGCGGCATTGAGCGAGGCGCTGGAGCCCGCCGCCGTGCCCGATGCGGACGCCCCGGTGCGGACCTGTCATCGCTATCTGAGCAACCGGATCGCTCAGATCGACTACCAAGGCGCCCTCGCGCAGGGGTTGCCCATCGGCTCCGGCGAGATCGAAAGCGCCCACCGCCACATCGTGCAACAGCGCCTCAAACGCCCCGGCGCCTGGTGGGCGCCCGACAACGCCGAGGCCATGCTCGCCTTGCGCGTTGCCAGCGCCAACGGGCACTGGTCTGGGTACTGGCAAGACCTCAAGCAAGCAGCGTGACAGATCCGGCGACCACATCAGTTTGGATCGCTCCCGGCCACACCTCCATCCTGGCACTGCTCCTGACCCTGGTGTTGTTGTTCGCCTTCCAGGGCGAGCAAATCATCAAGCAACCTCTGATCATTGCCATGCTGGCGGTGCCGATCCTGATCCAGGTCTTCTTCAACTCGTCCCTCGCCTATTGGCTGAACCGCCAGGTCGGTGAAAAGCATAGCGTCGCCTGCCCCTCGGCCCTGATCGGCGCCAGCAACTTCTTCGAACTGGGGGTCGCGGCGGCCATCAGCCTCTTCGGCTTCCAGTCCGGTGCCGCGCTCGCGACGGTCGTGGGGGTCTTGATCGAGGTGCCGGTGATGCTGCTGGTGGTCAAAGTGGTCAATGCCAGCAAGGGTTGGTACGAGGCGGGCAGCCCTCCATCGCAACGGTGAACAACATGAAAAAACTGGAAATCTTCGACCCTGCCATGTGTTGCTCGACCGGCGTCTGCGGCGTCGAAGTCGATCCGGTGCTGGTGCAGTTCAATGCCGATCTGCAATGGCTGGCGGACCAAGGCATCGCGGTCAGCCGCTACAACCTGTCCCAGGCGCCCCAGGTCTTTGCAGCCAACCCGGAGGTACTGAAGGAGCTACTGCCACTGGGCAGGCTGGAGCTCGATAGCCTGCGTCAGATGGCAAATCCAGCGCGGGTCCAGGCGTCGAGCGCCGAGCGGGACACCGACTGCCCCCCTGCCGGGGCCCTTGTCATTGCAGATCTGGCGCACTACCCCCGGCCAGGCCCAGCCCACCGCCAGCTAGGCGGCCCACTCCAGGGACAGGCCGGGTTGCGCTGAAAGACCATCGACCCGGAAAGCGGCGCTAAGCCTCTGGCTGGGTGTCTGGGCCAGTTCCAGATGCCAGGACAGCGGCGCCTGTTCGAGCCCCCAGGGCAGGGACAGGAAGACGGCCAACGGCAGGCCCAGGGAGAGCGGGCCGATGCCGGGTGGCGACGCCTGCCGGCGTGGTCATGTGTCGGCGCGCTGCTGGTGCCAGTGTCGCCAGGCGAGCACCAGCAGGGTTGCGGCCAGCAGCGGTAGCACGAAGCTACCCATCACCGCGCTATAGCCTTGCAGGCCATCATGGCCGGTGGCATACAGGATCAGGTAGGCCGTATAGGCGACATACAGGCCGAGAAATAAGGCCCCTTCCCAGCGGTCGATACGGTTACCGGTGAAGAAGATGGGCAGGCAGGCCAGCGCCACCGCGACCATGATAGGAAGGTCGAAGGCCAGCAGGGCCGGCGCCACCGCCAGGTCGGTGGGCGCCAGGCTGGCCGACAGGCCCAGCACCGCCAGGATGTTGAAGATATTGCTGCCGACCACGTTGCCCACGGCGATGTCCCGTTCGCCCCGGATAGCCGCCATGATGGAGGTGGCTACTTCTGGCAGGGAGGTACCGGCGGCGACGATGGTCAGGCCGATGACCATCTCGCTGACGCCCAGGTCGCGGGCGAAGCCCACCGCCGCCTCCACCAGCCAGTTGGCACCCAGCACCAGCAGCGCCAGGCCGGACAGAATCAGCAAAATTTGGACACCCCAGTGAGCGCGCCATCCCGGCCCAGCGCCATCAAAGGCCTCGGCATACTCGGCGTCCACCTCGGCCTGAACCGCCGCGGTTTCACGCCGGCTCTGGCGGATGAGCATGACGGTGTAGCCCACGACCAAAACAAACAGCAGCAACCCCTCCCAGCGGCTCATGCCGCCATCCGCCGCCAGCAACCAGAGCAGCAGGGAAGCCCCGATCATTACCGGCACTTCCTGGCGGATAACCTGCTGGTGCACCACGAGCGGGACAATCAGCGCTGAAAGGCCAAGAATGAACAACACATTGAAGATGTTGCTGCCCACCACGTTGCCCAGGGCAATGTCCACCTGGCCGGACCAGGCCGACTGCACCGATACCGCCATCTCGGGCGCGCTGGTGCCGAAGGCGACCACGGTCAGACCCACCACCAGCGGCGAGATACCGAAGGCCATGGCCAGTCGGGAAGCGCCGCGTACCAGCAACTCCGCGCCCAGCACCAGGGCGATTAATCCGATTATGAATCCAGTCATGTCATGGTCCCCATCACATCCAGGCGCGCAGCATTTTTTCCACCTCAAAACCAAGAACCAGCAGCCAGGCCAACATGGCGATCCCCACCGCCGCCGCGGCGATATCCTTGATGATGCCAATTTTATCGTTATGCCGGGTCTCGACGAAATCGCAGAGCGCCTCGATGGCGCTGTTCATGATTTCGGCGACCAGCACCAGGGCGGTGACCACGATAATCAGCAGGGCATCGACCCAGTCGCGTGCCAGCAGGGCCAACGCCAGCACCGCCAGCGACACGAGCAACTTCCAGGCCACGCTGAAGTCATAGATGACGGCATAGCGCAGGCCGGAAAAGATGGTGCGCAGCTTTCTCAGCGGGTGGTAACCAGGCTCGCCGGTGCCGAGAAATTTGTGTCTCATGGGTTGTCTTGCGCCTTTTTCACCGTCTTGTCGTCCCCGCCAGATTTGACCGCTCGCCCAAAGAGCAAGGCGTACAGGCCAAAAACCCAGAATGCGGCGGCCAGCCCGCCGGCCAGGACATCGCTGGGGAAATGCACTTGCAGATAGATGCGCGACAGGGCGACGCATATCACCAGCGCAGCGAGCAAGACCCCAACCGTCAACGGCCGCCGGCTTGTTCGATGGCGCAGGAGGATCAGAAACAACGCCACGGCCGCCGCCATAACCTGCATGGTATGGGCACTGGGATAAGACCAGTCGGCGGGCATGGCTGTCGTGAAGGGATAGAGCGCCGGTCGCGGCCGCGCCACCCAGAGTTTGACCAGATGCGCCAGCAGAGCGGAACCGATCAAGGCCAGAGGCATGAAGGCGGCTTCAAGCCGATGCCCGCGACGCAGACGCCACCATGCCGCCAAGCCGGCCAATGGCGCCAGCACGAACAGCGAACCCAGCCAGGTGACTGCGGCCATCGCCCGATCCAGCGGCCCACTGCGCAGATCGTTTACCAAGCTCAACCCCCAATGATCCAAGGTGGTCAGGCCGCATTCGCTGCCCGGACAAACCTGTACAGCACCGATGGCGAGCACGGCAAGACTCAGCAACCAATAAGGCAAGAAATGCGTGCGCATGCTCGGCCTTTCAAATCAAAGGATAAAGGAAAGGAAATTTACCCACCCGGGTGGTCACCTGCGGCCGGCGTGGCGAGTAGGTTACAGGCGTTGGGGGGCCGGTGACCAGCGCTGCGTGCGGGCCGAGCGGGACGGACGGGCGTCAGGTGGCAGTCTGGGCGAGGCCGAGCGGGCGAGCGGGGGGTGCGCCGGCCAGGCTGATCCGCGGCGGCTCGGCGGGTTTGCCGATGTGGGTGAGCATCCGCGGCGCGCCCGTAGGCGGTGGTGGCGGTGCGCAGTGGTGAATGGGGTGCAGCTTGTGCGCGCAGGGCGAGGCGCTGGTCTGGGTCTCTGCAGTACAGGGGAGGTGGGGCGATACCGCCAGGGTAACGAACAATACCCCAATAATTGGGGATCGGAGATGACCATGGATGAAAAGTGGGCTTGACGATATATTCGTATGTGCGTATATTTTAATTCCCTTACCCGTCTTACCCTTCGACCCCTTCTAAGGCGTCAACGAACATCTTTACGATCCGGCTGACCAAAATGTCGTCACCGCCGCCTTCTGCACCACCCAGTGGCCCTGGCCCCTGGGTCAAGATCATGCCTAGGGTAAGTGGACGCTCGGCGGTGGTGCCGCCCACATCGTCACCTTCATCGATATCCACCTCGCCGTTTTAATAACTCAGGGTTATGTCAGGAGCATGGCGCTATGAAAAATATCAAGGTGTTGGGTTCGGGTTGTCGCAATTGCGAGGTCACCGCCAAAGCTATTGCCCAGGCGGCCAGGGAGGCGGGGGTGGCGATCGAACTGGAGAAGATCACCGATCTCCAGGCCATCATGGCCTTCGGTATCATGTCCACGCCGGGGGTGGTGGTGGACGGACAGGTGGTCCATAGCGGCGGCATCCCGGGGCCGGATCAGGTCAGGTCGTGGGTGAACGATTGAGGCATTCTCGGCACTGGGCGCTAGTACCTGGAATTACGGACGACAAACATGACTGCTAGGACCGCCACCCGCTTTCCGACCCCCTGGATCTGGAGTCTTCCCCTGGCCGCCATGGTCTGGGTGGCGCTCTATATCCATCTCCCCGCTTTCGCGGACCTGGGGGTAGCGTTGCTCGGCCTGTCGCGGGACACGCACCTCGGCGAGGCGGTCCATTTCTTCCTGTACGATACTCCCAAGGTATTGTTACTTCTGGTCGGCATCGTTTTTGTCATGGGTGTCATCCAGACCTTTTTTGCCCCGGAACGCACCCGTGCCCTGTTGGCTGGTCGCCGGCTGGGGGTGGGTAACATGCTGGCCGCCAGTCTCGGTATCGTCACCCCCTTTTGTTCCTGCTCGGCGGTGCCGCTGTTCATTGGCTTTCTATCGGCGGGGGTGCCCCTCGGCGTGACCTTTTCCTTCCTGATCGCCGCGCCCATGATCAATGAGGTGGCCCTGGCCCTGCTGCTTGGGCTCTTTGGCTGGTACATCGCGGCCATCTACCTGGGGCTGGGGTTGCTGGTGGCGATCGTCTCCGGGCTGGTGATCGGGAAGCTAGGTATGGAACCTTATCTCGAGGACTGGGTGCGCGCCATCCACCTGGGCCAGGCGTCGGCTCCAAACGGCGCGGGATATATCTGGCGCGAGCGTTTCCAGGCAGGCCTGCGCCATGTGCGGGAGATTCTCGGCAAGGTCTGGCCCTATGTCCTGTTGGGCATCGGTCTGGGCGCCCTGATTCACGGCTATGTCCCGGGTGATTTCATGGCGAGTTTCATGGGGCGAGAGGTCTGGTGGGCGGTGCCCGCGGCGGTGGTCCTGGGGGTGCCCATGTACACTAATGCCGCAGGCATAATCCCCGTAGTCGAAGCCCTCATCGGCAAGGGGGCGGCGCTGGGCACCACGCTGGCCTTTATGATGAGCGTGATCGCCCTCTCCGCCCCGGAGATCATGATTTTGCGCAAAGTGTTGCGGTGGCCGCTGATCGCGACCTTTATTGGGGTGGTGGCCGCCGGCATCATGTTGGTAGGCTACGTGTTCAATTGGGTGCTGTGACCCGGGAGAGGGAGAATAGATGTCGTTTGTGCCTACGTCCGAGTTGAAGGGAGTGTCCCATGACGATCGATAGAGATCGCAAAACCTGGCTGATCCTGGCCGCGGGCAGTGCCGCCCTGGCCCTGGCCAGCATCCTGGTGACCCATTGGCTCGGCTTGCAGCCCTGTCATCTGTGCATTTTCCAGCGGCTGCTCTTCATGCTGATCGCCGTATTGGCCCTGGTTGCGGCCCTCTCGCCGGGACCGGGTCTGGCGCGCCGGATCACGGGTGGTTTAGTCGCTCTCGTCGCGGCGGGTGGTACGGTTACGGCGGCCTATCAGACCTGGCTGCAGGAGCAGCCCCCGGGCGCGGTGGCCTGTCTTGGCAGTGAACTGGATCCGATCGAGCGGCTGGTGGAGTGGCTGGGTCAACTAGAACCCGATCTGTTCCTGGCGACCGGGTTCTGCGAGGATAAGGCCCTGGTGGTTTTGGGCCTGTCCCTGGTCCAGTGGGCGCTGCTGTTTTTTATCCTGGTTCTGGTCACCAGCCTCTGGTCCTGGCTTCGCGCCTTCCCAGGCCGGGGGCAAGGCCTGTCATAATCAGTCAGCACCAGCGGTGCGGACGGCCAATCCCCGGAATCCGCCGCTTGCCAGGCCCCATTTACTCCCTCAAGGTACGCTATGGTCATGACCCGTCGCGATTTTCATGCTGGTTTGGCGGCTGCGCTGGCCATGGCCGCGATGCCCCGGGCCTGGGCCTGGCCTTGGGGCGAGGATTGGGTGGAAGGTCGGGATTGGGAAGCCCTGCCTGACCCGGTGGTGCATACTCCGGGGCAGGTGGTCAGGGTCAGTGAGTTTTTCTCCTATGGTTGCCCGCATTGCGCCGACCTGAATCCCTTGATCACGGCCTGGGCCAAGGAACTGCCAACCGACGTGGAGTTTCAGCGCCTGCCCGTCACCTTCGGCCGCGCGGCCTGGACCATTCTGGCCCGACTTTACTTTGCCCTGGAACTGGAAGGTGCCCTGGAGCGTCTGGATCAGGCGGTGTTCGATGCCATCGGCATCCAGCGGGTCAACCTCTACACGGAAAAGGCGGTCCTGGACTGGGTGGCCAAACAGGGGCTTAACCCGGAGGCCTTTCAAAAGCAGTTCAACAGCGTCGCCGTGGGCACCCGGTTGCGCCAGGCGCAGGCCAGCGCCAAGCGTTTTCAGATCAACTCGGTGCCGAGCATCATTGTCGATGAGCGTTATCGGGTCATCGGCGATGCCGGCCGGGGTCACGAGGGTCGGCTCGATATCACCGATTGGCTGATCAAGAAGGCCCGCCAGGATCGCCCGGCCCAGGAAGCGGGCGGGGCGAGCACCTGATCCGGAACCTCCTCAGAAGACCCGGGTGGCGGCGAAGGCCGCCAGCACCAGGAAAAAGATCCCGCTGACCTGGTGGAGCCGATGGATGGGGATGCGTCGCAGCAGGGTGACGCCCAGCCAGACCCCCAGGGCCGAGGTGGTGATCAGGGCCAGGGTGGCGCCGATCCAGACCGCCAGGGCGGGCAGGGTGCTGGCCAGGCCGGCAATGGCGATCTGGGTCTTGTCGCCCATCTCCGCCAGCAGGAGCATGAGGAAGGTGGTGGCGAAGATGCCATGGCCGGGCTTTTCCTCGACCTCGCCATCCTCCCCCACCTCCTCCTTGGTCAGCAGAGACTTGATGCCAAAGGCCCCGAAGAGTATAGCCACGGCCCCGGCCAGGATCTTTTCCGGTATCCATTGCGCCAGACCGGCGCCAAAGACCACCGCCAGGGTATTGAGGATGAGGAAGGCGGCGATGGCGCCGAGCAGTACGGGCAGGTGTCGATGGCGGGCAGCCAGGGTCATGCAGACCAGTTGGCTCTTGTCCCCGATTTCGGCCAGGAAGATGAGGCCGAAGGTGGAAAAAATGGCGGTGAGGGTCTCTAGTGCGGACATGTCATTGATCTCGTTATTGGGCTGGTAGAAGGGGGCAGCGGGAAACCAGAGGGAGGCCTTTCAGGCCGGCGCGGCGCGGGGCGGGGGCATGGCGTCCGGGCAAACCTGGATCTCGATGGTCGAGTGGACGATCTCCTCGTGGACCGCCAGGCGCTGGCGAATAGCGTCCGGGGTGATGGCAAGGTCGTGGGTGAGGACCGTGAGGGCGCAGGCATAGACATTCTTGCCCACCCGCCACACATGCAGGTCGGTGATGCGTGTCTCTCCCGCCTCGGGACCGGTTTCCACGACCTCGCGGATTTCATCGACCACCGGGTGATCCATTTCCCGATCGAGGAGCACCTTGCTGGTCTCGATAATCAGCCCCTTGGCCCAGATGGCCACCAGGATGGCCCCCAGGATGCCCATGGCCGGGTCGAGCCACATCCAGCCGTAAATCCAGCCGCCCATCAGGGCGACGATGGCCAGTATGGAAGTGGCCGCGTCGGCGATGACGTGCAGATAAGCGGACTTCAGGTTCAGATCGGGATTTTGCCCCTGGTCGTGGGGGTGATGCTGGTGATGCCCGTGATCCTGGTGATGATCATGATGATGATGGCCATGATCATGGTGATGCGCCTTGCCAAGAATGAGCGCGGACACCAGGTTGACCAGTAAGCCCAGCACCGCGATGACGATGGCTTCCTGGTACTGGATCGGCTGGGGGGATAGGATGCGCTCGACGGAGCCCACCACCATCATGAGGGCCACGCCCAGGAGGAAGATGGCGCTGGCGAAGCCCCCCAGCACCTCGATCTTCCAGGTGCCGAAGGTAAATCGCGGGTCCCGGGCGTAGCGCCGCGCCGAGGCGTAAGCCATCGCCGACAGGCCGATGGCCACCGCATGAGAGCTCATGTGCCAGCCGTCCGCCAGCAGGGCCATGGAGTTGTACCACCAGCCGGCGGTGATCTCGATCACCATCATGGCGGCGGTGATCCACATCACCAGCCGCGTGCCCCGTTCGGCGGCCTCGCTGCCAACGTCAAAGACGTGATCGTGCTGCCAGTTCGCAAGATTGTCGATATGCATTCTCATTCTCCTTACCAGTCCGGTGCCGCGCGAGCATCAGGCCAGGTCGCCCTGCTCATCGGTGCCGGGATTCCGCGATATCCGATTGAACAATTTTGTATAAAACTCATGCCGCTGGCGGTGGGGAACCTCGGGCCCGGGGACGACGCCAGACGGGAAACATCCCGTGGAGTGGCCAGGAAGGCAACCGGCAAGGGGAAAGGCGGGTGGCGGGGGACCGGAGGATAGCGGCCAGGGTCGGGATCGGGTGACCGATTGCAGGGTTGGCGAGTATGCCGGGAGAGGAGACGAGGAGCGGTGCCATGAGTTTTCCTAGGCCGGACTTGAAGACAAATGACCATGATCCCTCCTCGGCCAATCAGGAGGCATCATGGTCAAAGGTCTCGCCAAGCCAGGAAACTGCTTACGCCATGACCTGCCGGTCAAGTATGTTGACGTAAGCCTCTAACAAACGCAGAGCGGCTACTCCCCAATGACGTGGGTATTCTAACGGACGGGGTCTCGCCGGTCGATGGTTTTGCGGCCCCTCCGGGCCCGTCGGCAGGGGTGCTGAATCAGGAGGTTCCCCATCGGATGCCAGCCCCCACCTGGCCCGGGAACCCAAAAACTCAGCTGCATTGGGTTCAGGCGGATGCCAGGGGCTTGACTGCCTCGATGGTGGCCGCCACCAGATAGTCCTCCACCCCTCGGCCGGGCGCCCAGTCGCGGATGAATTCCCGGGACTGATCCTTGGGCTGGATGGCGATTCGGGTGAAGCCCGCCGTGGCGAGTATGGCATCCAGGTCCTCGATCCGCGCCGCGCCGGCCATGCAGCCGGAGTGCAGCCTGGGGTCATCCCGCCATTCCGGGGGAAGTTCGGCGGTGGCGACCACGTCCGAGATGGCCAGCCGTCCACCGGGCTTGAGGACGCGGAAGGCCTCGCGAAAGACCTGGGGTTTGTCCGGCGACAGGTTAATGACGCAGTTAGAGAGGATGACATCCACCGAGGCATCCGCCAACGGCAGATATTCGATCTCGCCGAGACGGAACTCCACGTTAGTGAAGCCGCCCCGTTCGGCATTGTGTCGGGCCTTGCTGACCATGTCCGGCGTCATATCGATACCGATGACGCGGCCCGTGGCGCCGACTTCGCGGGCGGCAAGGAAGGCGTCGATGCCACCGCCCGCGCCCAGGTCGGCCACCACCTCCCCAGGCCGCAGGGCGGCGATGGCGCCCGGGTTGCCGCAACCCAGTCCCATGTCCGCTCCGGCCGGCATCAGGTCCAGATCTACCTGGCTGTAGCCGAGGCGCAGGGAGACCAGGGTGTTGATGCTCACCTCCGGGGCGTCGCAGCAACAGGCGGGTGCGGGGGTGGGGCCGCAACAGCCGCCCGCCCCGCCGCCCTGGGCCACGCGGGCATAGTCCTCGCGAACCTGGCTACGGATGGCGTCATCAGCTTTACGTGCTGGCGTGGCGGATGGATTTTCACTGGAGTTCATTGGCATGGGATCCTCGGAATGATTTTATTTAACCCGCATCCGCAGCCGGTTGAGCCCCTCGACGTGCTCGTAGGCGATGTCCTCGGCATAGTTGCGGATGATGGCGAGGGCCAGGTCGTCGGGGAGATAGGCGGTTTCGAGGGGGTTACCGGCGGGACCGGCGCTGTCCAGACGCAGCTCCAGGCTGCGGAGCTTTTCGGAATAGGCCAGCACCAGGTCGATGCCGTGGGGTCCGGGACCGGTCAGGAGGATGCCCAGGATCTCCTCCGCCAGGAGTTGCGCCGCGTGAGCGGCGCGGTGCGGGATCAGGTGCTTTTCGCAGAAGCCCTCGATCTTGCCGACCAGGGCGTAGAGGTCGTAATCCGCGGTCTCGACCCGCCAGGCCAGGCTGCGGACCTTGCCGATAAAGTCGCGGGTGCGCTCCCGCTGGGGGTTGTCGAAAATCTGCTCGGGCGGGCCCTCCTCGTAGATCAGGCCCTGGTCCATGTAGAAGACCCGGGTGGAGACGTCGCGGGCGAATTCCATCTCGTGGGTGACGATGGCCATGGTCATGCCCTGCTTGGCCAGGCGCCGGATCACCGCCAGCACCTCGCTGACCATGGTCGGGTCCAGGGCCGAGGTGGGCTCGTCGAAGAGGATGATCTCCGGCTCCATGGACAGGCAGCGGGCGATAGCCACGCGCTGCTTCTGCCCGCCGGAGAGTTCGTCGGGAAAGCTGTGGGCCTTTTCCACCAGGCCCACCATGCGCAACAACTCCAGGCCGTTCGTGGTGGCCTCCGCCGCCTTTTTGCCGAGCAGGCGCACCGGGCCGATGGTGAGGTTCTCCAGGGCAGTCAGGTGGGCGAAGAGGTTGAAGGACTGAAAGACCATGCCCATGCGCCGCCGCAGGGCCGGTACCCTGGCGCCGGGGGCTAGGATGTCCTGGCCGTCGATTTCGATGTGGCCGCCAGAGGGCTGGTCAAGCAGATTCAGGCAGCGCAGGAAGGTGCTCTTGCCGGTGCCGGAGGGCCCGATGATGGAGATGACCTCACCCTGGTCGATCTCGACATTGATATCCTTGAGGACTTTCAGATCGCCAAAACGCTTGGAAAGATGTTCGACCCGGATCATGCGGATTTCACCCCTGGCGGTTGGCGAGGAATAGGCTGAGGCGCATGATCGGGCATTGAGATGCCCAAGGCAACCAGGCGGGTTTCCCGGCTCGGCGGGCGGATGACAACCTCGCCCTGTTTTGGTACCCCTAAGGGACTGCTGGACGCCTATCATACCCAGCGTCAGCCCCTCCTCGGGCCCTGGCGGTGGGGCCGGGTGGCCGGTGGCGGCTGTCGGGGGACGCCGTGAATACATCCCTGTAGGCTTGACGACAGCATCCCTGCTGTCGACACCCCCGACAGCCGCCACCGGCCACCCGGCCCGGGAATCCCCTAACCCCGCTGTTTTGGATATCCCAAGGATTTAGCTTGAATAATCCTCTCCTGGACGCCAACCTGGACTGGTCGGGGCGTGACGCTGGATCGCGCGCATCATGATGACCTGGGGCCTCGTCTCCCTGGCCATGATGTGGGTGACGACGGCGGAGATGTTCTACCTCCTGAGCTTCCTGCCGGGCATTGCCGAGGCCGGTTTCTTTCCCGGCATCATCCTCTACCTGACCTATTGGTTCCCGGCCGAGCGCCGGGGGCGGATCAACGCCTTCTTCATGATCGCCATCGCCCTGGCGGGCCTGATAGGCGGACCCCTGTCCGGTTGGATCCTCGATAATTTTGATGGCCATTTCGGCTGGGCTGCCTGGCAGTGGCTCTTCCTGCTGGAGGGGCTGCCCACCCTGCTGCGCGATAGTGGGACCTCGGACCCGCTCATGATCGGCTTGCTGAGCGCCATCCCCTATGCCCTGGCGGTACGTACCCACCATGGTTTTGGTCGGCAAAGCGGCGGATCGCCGGGGCGAACGGCACTGGGCCCTGGTCCTGCCCGCCCTGGCCGGCTCCCTGGGCCTGGGCTTGAGTCTGCTGTGGGCCGACAACCCCTGGCTGGCGCTGGCCGCCCTGAGCCTGGCCACCATGGGGATCATGAGCGCCCTGCCAGCCTTCTGGAGCTTGTCGGCCGCCCTGCTGATCGGCACCGCCGCCGCCGCGGGTATCGCCCTGATCAATGCGCTGGGCAATCTGGCGGGCTTTCTCGGCCCGGTGGCCATCGGTTGGTTGCGGGATGCCACCGGGAATCCCGGGGCCGGCATGCTCCTGCTAATCCTGGCCCTCGTCCTGGGGGCCATCCTCGTGCTCCGGATACCGGCCCGGCTCGTCAATGACGATCGGAAGGCGGGGTGACGTGGCTTGGATAGGCCCTGCGCGAGGATTCAACCACAGGGGATTCAGGCCAGACCTCCCGGTCTCGCCCCATGGCGTCACGCCAGCTCCAGGGCAGCGCACCCCGCGCCAGCGCTGGGTTTTGAGTTAGCAGCGGGTGGTAGTGCCCCGATCAGCAGGATAAGAATTTATAACATGCTGATTAATATCTATAAGTTTTGTCATCATCCTACGGATTGGGGCACTACCCTGATTTCTTTGGGGGCAGAAGCAACGCCACGCAGAAGGTCCTCAAGGCTGCCCGCAAAACCGCCCTGGAAGAATTGCGTAAGGAAGCGGAGGAACTGGGGGCCAACGCCGTGATTGGGGTCCGCCTGGATTACAGCGAATTCAGTGGGGATGGTAAATCGATGCTGTTCCTGGTCGCTTCCGGGACGGCGGTGGTTGTTGAACGCAGCACCAGCCCTTTTAAGGTGTCATTTTGAATTCGACTCGGAGGCGGCAAGCAACCTGGCGGTCGAGATGTGCGGTTTACCTTTGAACTCGGTGCGTGGTGTCGGCGGCGACTTCGGTCCCCGCGTGGTCTTTCGAAGTTTACGCAGATCCACGTGTTGCGCCAGCAGGAGTAAATACCCCGCCAACTGCTCCGTGCTGGCCTGGGCGAAGGGCGCCCACTCCGCTGCGGACACCGCGATCTCCAGACCGGTCATCGTGGTGGCAATTTCCTGCGCCAGATAGTAGGCCGACACCGTGTTATCGATGTCCAGCGTGGGATGAGCGGCGCGTAACGCCGCCATCACCACGGCGTAGAGATTGAACGCGACGAGTGCCAAGCAAAAACCAAACAGCGCCGCCTGCGGGTAACCCAGCGTTTCAATTTCCGAGTTGAGATAGCTTTCCAGCTTTTGAAAGGCCGTTTCGATGCCCCAGCGCGTCCGATACAAGGCGGTAATCGTGATGGCGGCGGCCGCCGTTGACGGCAAATTCGGTAAAAGAGTGAGTGCGGTATCGCCGTTACGGGTCTTGGCCTTCAGCTTCACCGTCACCCGGCGCAGGGTCCACGTCTCGCCGCTGGCTGATGTCAATTGCACGGTTTGCTCATACACATCGCCCGTCGCCGACGCGCCACTAAACTTGATTTTCTCCAAGGGGTTAGTCATGAGATTGGCATGCTGGCGGATGATAAAAAACGCCGGTTGCCGGTGGATCTTGAACAGCAAGCGTGAGACGCAAAAATGGCGATCCGCCACCCACACATCGCCAGGGGTGACGGTGGGGATGACTTGGTCTATAAGGCCCGTTCTTGGGTATGACCATCCGCACCGGGAAAGACATCAATCGCCATAGCCAGTTGTGGATCGAAGACCACCCGTGATTTGCCCGGCAAGGGGCCGGCGGCCGTCGCGCGCAACGGCTTCAGGCGATGCTCGCTGGCGGCCAGGCAGTTACCATCCAAGTATTTCAACCGATACCCAGGCAACAAGGGGGCGCGCGCCCTCGCGCGCCCTGCATGGTCACGATCACGGCTTGGGCCTCACGGGCGATGTAGCGGACCAGCGCTTGGGAGGTGGTCAGTTCGACCCCTTGCCATTTCGCGTAAACGGCGACGATCGAGGTCGCGATGTGGGCATGGCGATACGCCGCGTGCACGCTAGCTTGCGTCTTACAGACGATGTGCAGCATCAGTCCCACGAGCGACGAGAACAAAATGTCACGCGTATATTGGGTCTGGCGCGTGACCTCGAACCATTGGTCCAGTTTCTCGGCATTGAGCAACTGCTCCAGCAGGGCGCGGACCATGACGGTGGCGGGGCTTCTCTCGGCAAATTTCTGGAGGATCTCACCAAACATGGCGGCGGCAGTTCGCGGGTAGCGCTAAAAATCTCCTTATATTACAATATGCTGATGGCACCTTAAAAGGGCTGAACGCAGCACTTGACCCGCACGGCGGGATCTCATGAGTAGCGCATGATGCTGTGGTTTTAACGCGGGGTCCCGGTCCTCAGTCGATGAATACCGCCTTTGCCGACAACATTCTCAACATCTACGTTACCGGCCTGTTAGTGCGCATTGACTTCGGTACCGTGGTCAGGGTCATTAACCCTAATGGTCAGGAAGAAACCAAGACCACGATTACGCAGCAACTGGTGATGACCGCGGATCGAGCCCAGGAACGGCAAACCTTTCTGAATCGCTGAGAGCAATCCATCATGAACCACTCACGGCTGGGGATGAGCGTACCGAGGTTGGTGGTCTTGCTGCTGTGGGCAACCAGCACCCCGGGTGCAGAACCCATCGTGCGGCAAGGCGCCGTGTGTCCACCGGGCTATTATCGCAACGGCGAATACTGCACTCCCGCCCGGCCCGACACCCAGCCAGCGATCACCCGGCAAGGAGACGTCTGTCCTCCCCACTACTCGCGGAATGGTGACTACTGCGTCCCTACCAGGGCGGGCACTGACCCACCGCTCACCCGACAGGGACCCACTTGTCCACCCCATTATTACCGGAACGGTGATTACTGCGTGAAGAATCGATAGATCGGCTATGCCGTATTTACTCACCCGGTGCCCATCCTAGCTTTGATAGACATTGGTGTAGCCGTTGTAATTTGAGCATCTCCAGATTATCCACAAACCAATCATTCGCAAATTGGGCGATGACACTGGCAAATGCCTTGGCATGAATGGACCTTACTTGGCCTAACGAGAGGCCCAATCGTTGCCTTTCCTGTAACACATAAGCAAGTTCCTGGTCGGTGATATCCAGATCCGCCACCACCGTTTTCAAGGTGTCAAAATAAGCAGCAATGGGGTGTTGGGTGCGCTGCTCATGAACAGCGATTACCTGATCCGAGCGCGAACGAAATTTTCCGTTGGTCTTAAGATTGAGTGTCGCGGGATGCGGGAAAGGGGTGTGGGTGAAACTATCATTGAATTTATACTTTTTGAGTCCCGCCAGATCGCCAAAGGTCTTTATGCCTCTATCCAGGGCTATTTGTTCATAACGGCGATACAGCCTCCCCGAGGCCAGCGCATCATGGGCAGCAATATGACCACCATTAAGGGCTATGCCTTGTGCCCGGCAGGCTTCCTCCAGTTTGCAGCGACCGCCCAGACCCAGCATGGACCGCAGATACATCAAACAAAAATGGGGGGGATCGAAAGAAACGCCGGCATTCTCTAGTTCAAAATTCAGGAACTTGATGTCAAAGTAGACGTTGTAAGCCGCCAAAACACAGCCATGCAGGACCCCGATCAGATCGCCAACTAAGTCCGCAAACCGAGGAGCATCGACTACATCGGCATCGGTTATCCCATGAATCTCCGTCGCGCCCATCCGCCGCATGGGATTAACCAGGGTGTCCAGGACCAGTCGAGGTTCTTCACCAGGATCAATCCTGGCCACCGAAATCTCCACGACCCGATCCACGCCAGGGGTCAATCCCGTCGTCTCGAAATCGAAAACCGCGATGGGCGATTCTGAGATGTTGCGAGTTAAAATTTCTGAGTTTCCGCCCATTTTAATGACCACCTGGTTGAAAAATAATGAGCATTCAGCGCATGAAAGGATGGCTTGCCGGGATGACAGGTGTGCCACGATCCGCAATCATCAAGCCCGAGTAGGATATTCATGACCCGCCGTTAGCACCAGGAACAAGAGCCGCCAGAGTGCCCATGAGGTTTTCCCGCTTCCAGCCTAGTTACTGTTGAATGAAATCATGCTGTTGAAAGGTATAGTGGACCCCGAAAATCGGACAACGGTTTAAGCTAAGGAAAAGCGATGAATCATGAGGGTCCAAATGATGAGCGACACCAAGACACGTAAGGTTCACAGTGCTGGCTTCAAGGCGAAGGTCGCCTTGGAAGCCGTCCGCGAGACCAAGACGTTGAACGAAATCGGCCACGAGTATGGGGTTCACCCGGTGCAGGTGAGCCACTGGAAAAAAGCGCTCCTGGAGAAAGCCGGCGAGCTGTTTGAGGGGAAGCGCGGTCCGCCGGCGGTCAGTGAGCAGAGCGACCCGGAGCGGCTCTATAGTGAAATCGGGCGGCTCAAAGTCGAACTGGACTGGCTGAAAAAAAAGTCCGGGCTGAGCCTGTCGCGATAAGGCAGGCTTGGATTTCAAGTACAGACCCCCTGCCGGTGCTTCGGCAATGCCGCTTGGCGGAAGTCTGTCGTGCGACTTATTATGACCATCAACATCCGCGCCCGGCTGACGCGGAAGACACGCTACTGCTCCGACTCCTTGACGAAGAATATACGCGCCATCCCTTCTTCGGCAGTCGGCGGATGGTTCCGTTTCTGCGGGAGCGCGGCTGGGTGGTCAACCGGAAACGGGTGCAGCGCCTGATGCAGCGCCTGATGCAGCGCTTGGGCTTGGCGGGCATGGCCCCCGGTCCACACACCCGTCAGCCCCATCCCCAGCATCCGGTGTATCCCTATCGGTTGCGAGGGGTGGCCATCACCCGGCCTAATCCGGCGTGGAGTACTGATATTACCTACCTTCGACTCACCCGGGGCTGGGGCTATCTGGTGGCGATTATCGACGGGTATAGTCGTAAGGTATTGACGTGGCGACTGAGCAATACTCTGGAGGTGGGCTTTTGTGTGGACAGTCTCCAAGAGGCGCTGCGCCGCTTTAGCACACCAGAAATTTTCAATACGGATCAAGGATCACCGTTCACCAGCCAAGCCTTCATCGCCGTTTTGAAGGCCCATTCGATTCGGATCAGCATGGATGGACGGGGCCGCGCGGCGGACAATATTTTTGTCGAGCGGCTGTGGCGCACGGTCAAGTATGAGGACATTTATCTCAAGGACTATGCAACCTTGGCCCACCGCCAAGAGGGTCTGAAAACCTATTTCGCGTTTTACAATGGCGAGCGACGACACCCGTCGCTGGGGTATCAAACCCCGGATCAGGTTTACCTGACTGGGCGGGGCGGTGGGGCGAAAATCATCGATAAATTTGATCGTCCTTCACCGTCAGCGCCTCCCGGTAACACTCAGCAAGCATTCTGCTGGGCATGAACCCTTAACTTAAACTTTGATGATCTTTGTCTTGACGATGGGGTCCACCTCACACCTCAAGGGTAGGGTAGAGAGTTATTTCCTGCCGGTAAACCCGTCACCTGGTAAGTCTAACCTTAATCACGGCTTCTAGAATAATCCCACTTGCTGACGGGTTGACCCACCATTCCCGCTTGTAGAAATCCCCTTGCGCTCACTGTCCGGTCACGGCGCCTCGATCTTAACCAAAGCGCCAACTCCTCCTACCCGGTTCCTGGCGATGATGCTCGCTAATGTGAAGCCTGGCACTGACCCTTGGAGGACCCAAGGGCCAGTGGTGAGGTCAACGAGGGGTTGGTTTCAGTTCCTTCGCCGTGGTGCTGCCGACTTTCCAGGGGGCTTAGATGATCGAGGGCGTTCGTGGCGGAGGATGATGAATATATTCGGGAAGGCGTATGCACATTTTCCGGCACAGCGGAAAAGAAAAGGCGCCCTAAAGCGCCTAAGTCTATGAAATATGGAGCCGATGAGGAGATTCGAACTCTCGACCTACTGATTACGAATCAGTTGCTCTACCAGCTGAGCTACATCGGCATTAAACGACAAGTATAAGAAATCCCTCGTGAGCGGACAAGGCTCATGGTGGCTTTGTTAGCCCAAAGTAGTAATGTCCCCTTTGTGCAGTTTAGAAATGTCCCCTTTTGGTTAACGGGGGGGGCGATGCCAGAGGAGATGATCGAGTTGACGAAGCGAGCGCTACACCGCCTGAAGGTCGTCGAGGCGGTCACGGACCGGCGGCTGACACAGGCGGAGGCCGGGCGGCAAATGGGACTCACGACGCGGCAAGTGAAGCGTCTGGTGGCGGCCTACCGGGCGCAGGGGGCCGCGGGATGGTCTCCCGGCGCATCGGGGGAGCCGTCGAACCGACGGCTCAAGGAGCCGCTACGCGAGGCGATTCGCGCCCTGCTGGTGGATCGTTACCCGGACTTTGGGCCAACCCTGGCCCAAGAGAAGCTCGCCGAGCTGCATCAGATCGAGGTCTCCGTCGAGACGATCCGCCAGCTCCAGATCGAGCTGGGGCGGTGGCGACCCAAGCGGCGCAAGGCCGCGCGGGCACATCAGCTGCGCGAGCGGCGAGGGCGCTTCGGCGAGCTGATCCAGATCGACGGCTCACCCCACGACGGGTTTGAGGGGCGCGGCCCGCGCTGTACCCTGATCGTTTTCATCGACGACGCCAGCGGGCGCCTGGTGCAGTTGTGGTTTGCCCCCAGCGAAACCACCGCAGTCTACATGCAAGTGCTACGGTGGCATCTGGAGCAGTACGGGCGGCCGGCAGCGTTCTACTCCGACCGCCATAGCATCTTCCGCATCACCCGGGTGGAGCCCGCCAACGGCGCCACCACCACCCAGTTCGGACGCGCCCTCACCGGACTTGAGATCGAAGCGATCCACGCCCGCACCCCGCAGGCCAAGGGGCGCGTAGAGCGGGCCAACCAGACCCTCCAAGACCGGCTGGTCAAGGAGTTGCGTCTGCGCGGCATTAACGATCTGGAGAGCGCCAACGTCTACCTGCCGGAGTTCATGGCCGACTTCAACCGGCGCTTCGCAGTCGCCCCCAGTTCAGGAGAGGACGCCCATCGTCCCCTCGTGCATCGCCCGCGGGAACTGGACCTGCTGCTCTCGGCGCAGGAGGAGCGGACCCTGTCCAAGAACCTCACCGCGCCGTACCGCAACGTCGCCGATCAGCTGCAACACCCTGGACCGGGATACCGCCGACGTGGGGCCAAGGTGACCGTCTGCGCCCTGGCCGATGGCGAGGTCGCGCTGCTCCAGGAGGGCCGCTAGCGGCCTTACACCACCTACCGCACGGGGGAGCAACCGCCGCCGGTCGCGGACGAGAAAACCCTCAACGAGCGGGTCGATGGCGCTCTTGACAAGCCACAACGGCAGCGTGCCAAGCCGGCCCTCGATCACCCGTGGCGCCAGGCCGTGGCGAGGGCAGCCGCCCGCACCGCCACCTCATCCGCCGCCCCCTGACCCCACGACCACACGCCGCCGGCTGGGGGCCAGACGCCCGTCGCCCTCGGGCTCCTGCCGTCTGGCCCGCCCAGCCGGCGTACCCCCCGGTTCTACCCCCTCCCTAGCCGAGCCGAGCCGCTAACAGGGGACATCTCTATTTTGGACAGAAGGGGACATTTCTACTTTGGGTTGACAGGCTCATGGTGGCTTCCCTGGCACCTTGGGCGATGATTAAGTCCAAGCGCTCCAACGCGGCCAGGATTATCAGAGGCATTTACCGGCCGCCGGCGGGCAAACCAGTTCCCGGGGGAGGGCGAAGACGACCTGCTCGCGGATGCCGGACTGTTCCACCACCTCGCCGGCGCCCCATTCCTTGAGCCGGGCGATGACGCGTTCCACCAGAATTTCGGGGGCGGAGGCCCCGGCGGTGACGCCGACGGTGGGGGCATTCGCCAACCAATCGCGTTGAATGTCCTCGGCGCCATCGATGAGATAGGCGGTGATGTCTTGTTTCTGGGCAAGTTCGCGTAGCCGGTTGGAGTTGGAGCTATTGGGGGAGCCCACCACCAGCAGGAGTTCACAGCGCCGGGCGAGATCCTTGACCGCGTCCTGGCGGTTTTGGGTGGCGTAACAGATGTCGCTCTTGCGCGGGCCCTGGATGAGGGGGAAGCGCGCCTGGAGGGCGGCGATAATCGCCTGGGTGTCATCCATGGATAGGGTGGTCTGGGTGACATAGGCCAGGTGTTCCGGGTCGTGCACCGGGAGGTTGGCGACGTCGGCGACTTCCTGGACCAGATGGATGCGGTCCCCGGCGCCGCCCTGTCCCATGGTGCCTTCCACTTCCGGGTGGCCGCGATGGCCGATCAGGATCACCTCGCAGCCATCGCGGCAGTGTCGCGCGACCTCCAGGTGGACCTTGGTGACCAGCGGGCAGGTGGCGTCAAAGACGCGCAGTTGGCGAGCGGCGGCGGCGGCCCGCACCTGTTGGGCGATGCCATGGGCGCTGAAGATGAGGGTGGCGCCAGTGGGGACTTGGTCCACTTCATCGACGAAAACGGCACCCCGCTCCCGCAGGTTCTCGACCACGAAGCGGTTGTGGACGACCTCGTGGCGCACGTAGATGGGGGCGCCGAAAAGATCCAGCACGCGCTCGACGATCTCAATGGCGCGATCGACGCCCGCGCAGAAGCCGCGGGGATTGGCAAGGAGTATGTTCATGGATTCCGGAATGGCGAGACCTAGGTTGGATACAAGGAGGGATGGCGACTGTCGGGATGGATAAGCGGTAGCGTCGTCATGGGGGCTGATCCAGGCCAGTGCTAGGCGGGGTCCGTGACCGCGAGGATCTGGTAACGCAGGCGCAGGACCCGACCAGAGAGGGGGTGGTTGAAGTCAACCTGGACCTGGTCGCCCTGGAGGTCCTTGATGATGCCCGGGGTTTCGACCCCGGGGGGGGTGGTGAAGACGACCAGGCTGCCGGGCTGGGGCACGGCGTCCGGGAATTCGGTCTTGGCCAGCCAATGCAGATTATCCTCGCGCCATTGCCCGAAGAGCTGGTTGCCGTCGGCAAGGCGCTCGACCTCCGCGCCCGGGGTCAGACCCAGGAGGCCGTGCTCGGTGCCCGGGGTCAGGGTCCCATCTCCCAGGGTGAGCTCCAGCGGGGACTCGCCGAAGGTGGAGAGCGCCTCGGTGCCATCGCCGAGGTGAATGGAGAGGTGTAGGAGCACCCGGGACCCTGACCGGATGCTCGGCTGGGAGTCGCTAGGGTTCGGGGCGCCGGGTGGCAGGATGGCCGTCACAGTAGTTCTTGGGTGATGAAGACATAGGCCATGCCGATGGCGACCGCGCCCACGGCGGCGTAGAAAACCAGGATACAGATGCCGGGCAGGGGGTTGCACAAGCGGCGATAACGACAAAGTTTGCAATTTTTCAATCTGACCACTTCCAATTTCCAAGCCGCGAGGATGAAGGGGGAGGGCTGAGGGCGAGCTCTGGCCTGCGCATCAGCTTGGGCCTAAGTATCCCCCGGGCAATGGAAAAAGATCAACTCAGTCGTGATGGCCCCTGCTTTCCCGTTTGAATGGCTAGGGTCCCGGCTTTACTATCCCCCGTAGCCCATTTCCAGTCCATTGAGGAGCCGCGTTTGAGCAGAGCCAACCCCACCCCCGCCATCGGTTTCGTCAGCCTGGGCTGTCCCAAGGCGACCGTCGATTCGGAGTGCATCCTTACCCAGTTGCGGGCCGAGGGCTATGCTATCTCATCGACTTACGCCGATGCGGATCTGGTCATCGTCAACACCTGTGGCTTTATCGACGCGGCGGTGGCGGAGTCCCTGGAGGCGATTGGCGAGGCACTGGCGGAAAACGGCCGGGTGATAGTCACGGGCTGCCTGGGGGCGCGGGCCGAACTGGTGTGGGAGGCCCATCCCAAGGTCGCGGCGGTGACTGGCCCTCAGGCCTTCGCGGCGGTGATGTCGGCGGTGCATGCCCTAGTGCCTGCCCCGCACGACCCCTTTTTAAGCCTCCTGCCGCCCCAGGGCGTCAAGCTCACGCCCAAGCATTATGCCTACCTCAAGATCTCGGAAGGCTGTAACCATCGCTGCACCTTCTGCATCATCCCCAGTCTGCGGGGCGATCTGGTCAGCCGTCCAATTGGCGCCGTTCTGGACGAGGCCCATCGCCTGGTGGAGGCGGGGGTGCGTGAACTCCTGGTGATCGCCCAGGACACCAGCGCCTATGGATTGGATCTACGCTACCGGACCGATATCTGGCGGAGCCAGCCGTTGCGTACCGACATCGAGACCCTGGCCCGCCAACTCGGAGAACTGCCGGCCTGGGTGCGGCTCCACTATGTCTATCCCTATCCGCAGGTGGATCGGCTGATCCCCCTGATGGCCGAGGGACATATCCTGCCTTACCTGGACATGCCCCTCCAGCACGCGAGTCCGCCAATCCTGAAGGCCATGCGCCGGCCGGCGGCGGCGGAGCGGTTGCTGCAACGCCTGGCGGGCTGGCGCGAGATCTGTCCCGAACTGGTCCTGCGCAGCACCTTCATCGTCGGCTTTCCGGGGGAGACGGAGACGGATTTCAACCTGCTCCTCGACTTTCTGCGCGAGGCTCGACTCGACCGGGTGGGCGCTTTCGCCTATTCCCCCGTCGCGGGTGCCGCCGCCAATGCCCTGCCGGACCCGATCCCCGCGCCTTTGCGGGAGGAGCGCTTGGCGCGGTTCATGGCCGTTCAGGCGGAGATCAGTCGGGAAAAGCTCGCTCAGCGCGTCGGCCAGCGCCTCATCGTTCTGGTGGACGAGGTCGAGGAAGGGCGCCTGGTGGCCCGCACCGCCGCCGATGCGCCGGAGATCGACGGCAAGGTCATCATCCCCGGGGAGTGGGAATTGGATCCCGGTGATTTCATCGAGGTCGACATCACCCGTTCAGGCCCGCATGATCTGCTCGGGGTGCCGGTGCAGGAGGGGTCGTGAGTCTGGTAACACCTATTTAGGAGAGGCTTTATGTTCAATGCCATTGTGCTGACCCAGGAGGAAGGCAAGACCCAAGCGCAAGTCCAGGTCCTCGACGAGGCCGACCTGCCCGCGGGTGACGTGAGTATCCGCGTCGCTTATTCCACCCTTAATTACAAGGACGGTCTGGCGATCACCGGCAAAGCGCCGGTGGTGCGGAGCTTTCCCATGGTGCCGGGCGTCGATCTGGTCGGGCAGGTGGAGGCGAGCAGCCATCCGGACTGGCACCCGGGGGATGCCGTCATTCTCAATGGTTGGGGCGTGGGGGAGCGCCATTGGGGGGGGCTGGCCCAGAAGGCGCGCCTGTCCGGCGATTGGCTGATTCCTCTGCCCAAGGGCTTGAGTTCCCGTCAGGCCATGGCCATCGGGACGGCGGGTTACACCGCCATGCTCTGCGTCCTGGCCCTGGAGCGTCACGGCATCCGGCCCGCTGATGGCGATATCCTGGTCACCGGCGCCAATGGCGGGGTCGGTGGCATCGCCATCGCCGTGCTCGCCAAAAAAGGCTACCGCGTCATCGCGACCACCGGCCGGATTATGGAATCTGCTTACCTGCTCGGCCTGGGCGCCGCCGAGGTCATCGACCGGGCGGAACTAAACGGCCCGGGCAAGCCCCTGATGAAGGAGCGCTGGCTGGGGGTCGTTGATACCGTCGGCAGTCACACCCTGGCCAACGCCTGCGCCTCGACCCATTACAACGGCGCTGTTGCCGCCTGTGGTCTGGCCCAAGGCATGGACTTCCCCGCCACGGTCGCGCCCTTCATCCTGCGCGGGGTCACCCTCTATGGCATCGACAGCGTCATGGTCCCCCGGGAGCGGCGCATTCAGGCCTGGGAGCGGCTCGCCGCCGATCTGGACCCCCAACGCCTGGAGGCGATCACGCGGGAAATCGGGCTGAACCAGGCTATCGCCGCCGCCACGGACCTGCTGAACGGCGAGGTCCGTGGGCGTTTAGTCGTCGATGTGAATGCGTGAGCGGCTGGGCGGCCTGCGGATCAGATCAGATCGGGCGTCGCTGGTGGGGTCGGTGAATTGGGCACCAGACCAATCTCGTCGCCGTCCTCCAGCTTGGTGAAGCCCTCGGCAAACTGACGGTTAACGGTCACCCGCAGCCGCTCCATATTAAAGATAGGGGTAGCGCCCTTGCGGCGCTTGCCCAGCCAGATCAGGAGGCTGTTCACGTCCGTGACGCTGGCGGGCAGGGTCGCATCCTCGGACTCCTTGCGCATTTTCCTGGCCAGCCAGGAGAAGTACAGCAGCCGCGCGCGCTTTTCGCCTCCGCCCGGCTCTTGGCGCTGGTAGCCCGCCTGCTCCAGGCGATGCAGGTAATCGGCCCAGTTGGCTGCTTGGTGGGTGCCGAGGGCGTAGAGGGTGTCCCAGGAATAGATACCGGTGTCGTGGCCGTCATCGAAGAGGATGCGGATGGCGTACTGCCCCTGAGGGTCGATGCGCTCGATATTGACGGCCTCTTTGCCGGTGACCAGCGTATCCGGCCCGGCGGCCTTGGAGAAGACCCGCAGGTATTCGCAAGGCAGTTCAAAGCGGGCGCCATCACTGAAAACGATGCTCAGCAGTCGTGATTTAGCATGCAGATTGATCTCGGTTGGCAGCAATTTGCCGGCTTCATCATTCATGGTTTTCAAGTCCCAACCGGTTGCATCTCCCCGCCGGCGGGGGCTGTCGGTCCCATGGTCCGGCAGGCGAGCCGGCGAAGTTGTTTGCGGGCGCCGGCAAAGACCCCGGAAACCGCCGCCAAGGCCTCCTTCTGGGCCTCGCGCACCATCAATTGCCGCCGCCCGGGGAGGTCGGCGGCCAATTCGCAACGGACGCGATGACCTCGGGCGGGATCGAATTCCTCACTGATACCGATGCGTAGCGCCACCGGGGTCGTGGGGTAGCGTTGCTGGAGGCGTTCCGCCTCGGCGGTGATGTAATTGCGGATCTGGGGATCGAGGGCGAGGGTGTCTCCGCTGATATGGATGGCGGGACGGCTAGGACTTATAGGATTCATCTATGGCAGGAAAGACTCCAGGATGGCCGATCCGGGGACCGGTAGGACACGTTTGAGTGGTTGGGACGGGTTGACGCATAAACGCCGATGACCCATGGGGCTTGGGTGCCCATGCGGGACGAATAAAAAGGAGTTGGACTGGGGGTGCCAGTAGCCTGAAGTATCGGCACCTGGGCTGCCGCTATCTTAGATGGGGCAGAATCATCAAGGGCGCCACAGGCTTTTGTTATTGGCTATAAGGATGGCCATAGCGGAGCGGAAATGCAAGCACCTCGTGATGGGATGGCACTTAAAGGCGACGCGCGACCCCGTCATTCCTCGCAGGAATAGCCGTGGATGACCAGTCCTTCCTCCAGATGGTCAGCGACCATGGGGTGAGAGAGCAGGTAGTGGGCGGTATTGTCATGCTCTTCGTAATCGTCCTGAGCATCGGCGAGGGCGCTATCCCATTCCTCGATCGCGTAATCACCGCGGCCCAACCACATGAGGGCGATGAGTTCCGCCTGCAGGTCCGGGTCCAGGTCCGCCACCGCGGCCTCGACCTCCTGGACGGTCAGGTCTTCGTGGTGATCCGCCAGGATCTGCATGGCCCAATCGTCGCTGGAACCCGCGGGTGAGTCGGGGATGACGACCTGCTCCTTGGCTTGAAATTCCCGAGCCCGGGCGATGATATGGCAGACGGTTTCGATACCGAGGTTAAGCATGATGGGGTTCCTGAATGGCTTGGCGGAAGTTTACACGTTCGACGCTCTTGAAGTCCCGGAGGATTCTCCGGGTTACCCGCCAGGGGGATGGGCTTAGCCGTTGCGCGGCAGGTACCGATCCCGGTAGGACAGGGTGTCTCCAACCGTTTCGGCCTGGAGGATGGCGTGGACGATGGCGCGGGTGAGGGTATCGGCCGCCGCGGCGCCGGCCCGGATGAGGCCGGCGGGGACGGAGCCCCAGGCGGCGTCTTCCTGGAGGGCCGCGAGGGAGATCTGGCCGGTGGCCAGGGAGAAAATCGTGTCGCCGTCGAACAGGGTGTGGGCGGGGCTGATGGCCCGGGCCAGGCCGTCCTGGGCCATCTGGGCGAGTTTAGTGGCCTGGGCCTTGGTCAGCTCCAGATTGGTGGCCACCACGCCGATGGTGGTGTTGCGGATGGGCTGGGGAGTCTGGGTTTCCGCGCCGGGGTGGACACTGGGGCAGGGCAGGGACCCGAATTCGTCGCCGATGCCCAGATAGGCCCCGAACAGTTCACCCGTGATGGGGTTGACGACACTACCGAAGGGATTGACGGCGACGAGAGCGCCGACGATGACGCCCTGGCCCAGATCGATACTGGCGGACCCCAGGCCGCCCTTGAGGCCCCCCGCGATGGTGCCCGCGCCCGCGCCGACGTTACCCAGGGGGAAGACGCCGGCCGTCAGGTTCTCGCAGGCCTGGCGGCCAAACTCCGCCGTGGGCCTGTCCCGGAAGTCCCGGCCAAAGCGGCCAGGGTCGAAAAGGACCGCCGCCGGGACGATGGGAACGACCTGGCCGTCGCCCATGGGCCAGCCCAGCCCCCGAGCCTCCAGCCAGCTCATGACCCCATCCGCCGCGGCCAGACCGAAGGCGCTGCCGCCGGAGAGGACGATGGCGTTGACCCGATCCACCAGATTGACCGGATCGAGAAGGTCGGTTTCTCGGGTGCCGGGGGCGGAGCCGCGTACATCGACACCGCCAACCGCGCCGCCCCGCGCGAGGATGACCGTCGTCCCGGTGTGATGGGCGGCGTAATGGCCAACCTCGATGCCGGGTACGTCCGTTATCAGGTTGTTAAGACCGGTCTTGGGTGTGTGCGCGTCGGAGTGAGTCATGGCCTGGAGCGATAAAGGGGCTGATTAAAATAGGCAACCATAAAAAAGGCATCGGGGCGTACCCCGATGCCTGTGTCGGCCCGGTGGCCGAACCGCTGTAATCAGGGCTTCGCGATCATCTTCTCGGACTCGGCAATCAAGACCGGGGTCTTGAGGTCATCCGGCAGGTGGGCGAACTTCTTGACCAGGGATGGCCACAGCAGGCTGTAGTAAAGCTCGCCACGGACCAGGGCGACGTCCTTGGCGGGGATATCGTAGCTCAGGACGCGGGTCTCGTGGGGCTTGAGACGGGAGTCCGCGCCGGCCTTCTTGGCCTCGGGGGGCGGTACCGGCTTGCCTTCGTCATTGACCAGGGTCAGGAAGAAGTAGGCTTCAGGATCGCCTTCGCTGGGGTGACCCTCGGCATTCCGCCAGACGACCTGCCCCTTGGCGTCGTAGGCGGTGACCTTGAGGTACATGTTGCGGAAGGGCGCCCCCGTGGGGAGTACATGGGGTTGCTGGTTGGTCAGGCTGGCGCTGATGGCGAGTTTGCCATCCTTCTTGGGTTCGACGCCGAGGTCGAAGAGGACGGCGCGTTCCAGCATGGGCTGGTCATGGCCGCCGCCGATGCTGTGATCCGCCAGGCCGCCCGCGATAGGCATGTGGCAGGAAATGCAGTTCACCTGAGTCCGGGACTGAACATATTCGTCGCCCGTACCGCAGAGGGCCACGCCATGGGGGTTGTTGCGCTTGTCATGACAGCCCATGCAGGCGTCATTGGTGCGCATCAGTTTGGGGTTACCCTCCATGGGCAAGCCGGGAATCGTCTTGCCCTCGAACTCCACGGGTTCGCCCAAGTGGGGATTGGGCTTCTGCTCGCCGCTGGCACCCGCGCCGCCGAAGGGGTCGTCACCCTTGGTGAGTTTTTGCAGGCCCTGATTGAGGCCGGTGGGGGCCTGAATCTTGTCGGAAAGCACATAGGCGTTGATGCCCAGGCGCAGTTTGCCGCCCTCGTCGTTAATGCCCTTGTAGCTGGCCAGGGTATGACAGGCCACGCAATTGACGCCCTCGGCATAGGCCGGCTTGGCGTCCAGCTTGGTGGTCTTGTCACGGGCGGCGTTGGGTGCGTGGCAGGCGAGACAGGCCGGGTATTGCTTATTGGCCTTGGCGACCTGGCCTTCTTCCGTCGGGGAGCCGACCTCCGAGTTGTAAAAGGCCGCGTGGATCGGGTCTTTCATGGCGGAGGACTGGGCGTGCATGGACCCGCTCCACTGCTTATAAATCTCCTGGTGGCAGTTTTTGCAGACCTCGGCGGAGACCTGCTGGATGGGTTCACTGGCCCAGGCGCCGCTGGCGCCGAGACCAAAAAGCGCCGCCAGGAGGGCGGGCTTGATCAGGAAGGTGGGACTGGGCATGGTCGTGTGTCTCCTCGTGCCTCTTTAGGGTGTTAGGGGCGGTCATTGCCGGCCTGGAGACTATAGTTGTCGCCCATGGCTCTCCCGTCAACCAAGTAGTTTTATAAGCTATTGTGTTTGCTAATATAATCAAAATTTAAAATACTAATATATTTGCTGATTTAGCCTAGCCGCAGCATAATTCCTCCCTGATAACGCCCCGCCGGCGGGAGTCTGGCGCGGTCCTGGTAACGCATAAGTCGGCGTTAACCCAGAACAATAACAAGCCCCAGGCTGTTTCACGAGAGGAGGAATCACGGATGCCCGACATCCCTATCGGTTTGATGGCCGCTGCCCGGATCGGTGCCGCGCTCGGTTTATTCTGGTGTGCGGGGCCCCTGATGGCGGCCAAGGTGCCCCTGGACCCCAGTCACTGGGGCAATCCGGTGGGCGAGGAATGCGTGAACTGCCACACCAAGTCCTCGGCGGGGTTGGCCCAGGAGTGGCGGGAGAGCGCGCATGCCAAGGCTGGGGTCAATTGCATGGACTGTCATCAAGCCGAGGTGGCGGACCCGGACGCCATCAAGCACGAGGGTCAGTTCATCGCCACCATCGTGTCGCCCCGGGATTGCGCGCGCTGTCACGAGGCCGAGTTCCGGGACCAGCAGGGTTCGGTCCATGCCGAGGCCTACAGCCTCATCAAGGACCGCATCCCGGCCCTGGCCGAAAACTTGACCGGAATGGCGGTGCAGGCCGCCGGCTGCGACCAGTGTCACGGTTCCCGGGTAAAGGTGAAGGGGGATGGCACCCTTGACCCGGACACCTGGCCCAATTCCGGCATTGGCCGTATCAACCCGGATGGCTCCAAGGGCTCCTGCTCGGCCTGTCATGGCCGGCACCTCTTCTCCAAGGCCCAGGCCCGGGAACCGGAGGCCTGCGCGCGCTGCCATTCCGGGCCGGACTCGCCCGACGCGGAGATTTTCGCGGCCTCCAAGCATGGCATGATCTTCGCGTCCCAGCGGCAGCGCATGAACCTGGATGCACCCGAGTGGGTCGCTGGCAAGGACTACACGGCGGCGCCCACCTGCGCCACCTGCCACATGGGGGCGGCCGGCAAGTTGCCTTCGACCCACGACGTGGGCATGCGTAATGCCTGGGCCCTTAATTCGCCCGTGTCCCACCGCCAGTATCTGGTGCTGCTAGAGGATGGGGGTAAGCTGGAGATCCCCGCGGGGGCACCCGTGCCCAAGCGGGGTGAGGAAATCCCTAAGCTGGACGGCAGCCTTGCCAAGGTGAAAGCAGTGGTGACGCCCGAGCGCCGGCGCGAGGTCATGAGCATGGTGTGCCTGGAATGCCATAGCAAGGCCCTCACCCAGGGTTTCATGAAGCAGTTCGACAATGTCGTGGAATTGTTCAATACCAAGTTCGCCGAGCCGGCCAAGGCCATCATGGCTGACCTCTACCAGGGTGGCTATCTGACCCCGCTCGCCTTTGACGAGCCCCTGGAGTTCACTTACTGGGAACTCTGGCACGACGAGGGCGCCCGTGCTCGGCATGGCGCCTCCATGGCCAGCCCCAATCATGCCTGGTGGGAAGGCATGTATCTGGTTGGCCGTAACTTCTATGGCCGCTTCCTGCCCCAGGTCCGGGAAGAGGCGGGGGCCGAGGCCCAGGCCATCATCAACCGGCATCTGACGGACGAGGCGGGTCATGGCTGGCTGGCCCATCCCGACCAGGTCAACCCCATCCTGGGCCTTGGCCAGCGCGAGGCAGGCGATGATGGCTAGGTTCCTCGCCGCGATCCCCATCAGCCGCCCCATCTTCATCGCCCTGATCCTGGGCGGTCTGGCCGGGATGCTGTTCATGGTGTTTTTGCTGGAGTTCGACCACTACTCCAGCACCAATGAATTTTGCACCTCCTGTCATTCCATGACTTACGTCGAGGAGGAATACCAGAAGTCGGTCCACTACAATCCGGTCTCCGGGGTACGGGCCGGGTGTGGGGATTGTCATGTCTCGGCGGGGGTGTTCGCCGCTACCTGGGACCACATCAAGGGCGGCAAGGACCTGTGGAAGCAGCTCTTTGGCGCCGATTATGATGATCCGGTCGTCAATGCCCTGCATCTGCCCGAGGCCGCCTTTGTGACGCGCCAATGGTTCCGGGATACCAACTCGGCCACCTGTCAGCGTTGCCATGTCCTGGAGGCCATCCAGGGCAAGCGCGCCGATACGGCGGCTATCCATCGCGAGGAGACCCAAGGTAAAAGCTGCATCGACTGTCATGAAAATCTGGTCCATCGGCATGTCCCCAGCCAGGAGACCTTTAAACGCGAGGCATGGAACCAGATGATAGAGGAGGAATTTGGACTGCTGCCGGGCACGGCAGAACGGCTGCTGGCGGAATAGCCGGCGGGGGATTAGCCTCGGGATGATCCGGTCAGGCCGGACCGTCCCATTCTCGATAATAAAGCTGTCGTGAGCCCGCCTGTCCTCACTTACGGCATGAGGACAGGCGCTGGTCGCTGCCGGGCAGGAGGGCGATGATCAGGGTGATCGCCAGGACGGCAACGGCGGCTAACCCCGAGAAGAGGGCCAGACCCATGATAGGGGCGGGGAAGCTGAACAGTCGCGCGGCGAACTCCAGCGTCAGACTGGCGAGGAGCAGGAAGGCGGAGAGGAGGACGGCGAGGCGCAAACCTTGACAGTTGAGCATGTCAATCTCCAGTGGTGTGTAGATAAGTAAATACTAATACACTAACTTTATTTTAGCAAGAATCCCATCAAAAACTGTTGAATTACATCCTGCCATTGTCGCCATTTGCGACCCGCTTGGCCTTGGTGCTGCTGGTGGCCGTGCTGACCCTGGTGGGTTGCAGCGCGCTAACTATCGCCTACAACCGGGCCGATTTTTTCATGAAGGCCTACGCCAAGGATTACCTGGACCTGGAGCCGCTACAGGTCGCGAGCTGGGAGCCCTTGCTCACCCGGGAGCTGGCGCGCCATCGCGCCGAGGAACTACCCCATTTGGCCGCCTATGCGAACCAAGTTCTGCGGGCAAGCCGGCTCGGTTTCGACGAGCGCAACATCACCTGTCTGATCGATTCATCCCGCGACCTCTACCAGCGTCAGGCGCGCTACGCGGTGACCCTGGTGACGCCCCTGCTGGTGGGGCTGAGCCCGGCGCAGATCAAGAGTCTGGACAAGCGGTTCAAGGAGGAGGCCGAGGAGGATCTGGCGGAGTTGGCCGAAGGCGGCGGCGCGGGCGAGCGTAAGCAACGGACTCGGCGCCTGGTGGATGCCATCGAGGACTGGACAGGCCCTCTGGCGAGCGCGCAAGAGGCCCTGGTGGCCGAGGCTATGGGCCGCCTGCCCGAGACCCGGAGGCTCTATCTCGACTATCGCGGCCGGCAACGCGGCGACTTGATCGCCTTGCTGGAAGCCAGGGCGGGAGAGGCCAGCATCAGTGCCTTCCTGACGGCTTGGCTGGTGGATTGGCGTGATATGCCGCCCGCGCTGGATCAGGCGAGAGGCGCCATGAATGCGGGTATCGCCGAACTCTTCATCCGTCTTGCCGCCAGCCTGGATCAAACCCAGCGTGATCGGTTGGACAAGCGATTGCGCGACCTGCGCGACGATCTTATGGAACTCCAGCGGCAACCCCAGATGGCGACCCTGTCCTGCTAGCGGGTCCCGCCGGGCCTGATAGCCGGAGATCCCGTTGGCTGGGAGGGGCGCGCGACGGGCGGCAAGGCGGCAAGGCGGCCTGGACCCTCGGCCTCAGGCTCAGGCCTCTAGGAACTCCAGAGAGAGATGCTTATCGGGGACTCCCCTGTCCCGCAAGCCTGCCGCCAGCGGTTCGATCCGCGCTCGCGGACCCGCCAGATAGAAGCGCCGGCTGATCGGATCGGGGTGGTCGGCGATCACCAGGGCCAGGATGTCCTCCAAGCTGGCATCGACCATGGGCGTCACGAAAAAGTTATCCAGGGCGTCCTTCATGGCCCGGTACCAGCGCCACTGGTTTTTGCAGGAGAAGGGCTCCCCGGCGGGGCATGCCAGTAGAGATGGAAGGATTCGATCAGATCGATGGAGACGCCATGCTCGATCAGGCCCCGCACCGGGGCTATGCCCTCGCCGAAGGCGATGAAGACCGCCGGCGCCGGGGAGGATTCATCGAGGACGAAACGGCCCATGGGGCCCTCCAGGTTGACGAGGTGGCCTGGCCGCACCTGGTCGCTGAAGAGGGCCTCGGCAAAGGGGTTGCCAGGCCGTCGCCGGACCAGAAACTGAAGGTGGCGAGGATCGCAGGGACAACTGGCGATGGGGAGTTCGGCGCTGGCGCCATCCTCCAACCGCAGCAGGGCGCGCTGGCCGGCCATGAAGCGGAGGGTGTGGGTGCGGGGGGTCTGGATCTGGAGACCCAAGAGGTCCGGGTCCAGCACCTCCTTTTTGCGCACCGAGGCGCGGATCTCCTGACACGGCAGGTCATCGACACTCAGGGCCTCCGCCGCCTCCAGCACCAGGTCGGTGACGGCGGTGTTGGAGCAGGCCAAGATATAGCCCATCTGTTTTTCGCGGGTACTGAGGAGGTAGTCGTGGTCGCGCATCTTCCAGACCTCGCCGCTCACCACCCGGGCCTTGCAGGCGCCACAATTGCCGCTGGAGCAGCCGTAGGCGAGATTGAGGCCGGCGCGTACCGAGGCATCGAGAATGCTCTCGTTGCCCTCGACGAAAAAGTCACGTCCACTGGGGATGATCTTGATATTGGCGGCCATGAGACGCAGGAAGGTGTCCTTGGCAAAGAGCTGGGCTTCGCGGTCGGGCTGGGGGCCGGCCGCCAGTTCCAGGCGGGCTTGGGCCAGCCAATCGGTGAGTTCCTGGGCCAGGGCCCGGGGATCCGCGCCTTGGCTGACCAGGGTGGCCAGCCGCGTTTCGACTTCGTCGAGGAGGGCCTGGGCGGCATCCAGGGCCGTCGCTTTGGCCACCAGGGCCTTGCTCATGGCCTTGAGGCGGGTCACCAGTACCTCCGGGACTGGGCAGCATGGTGTCGGCATCATGGGAACGCGGCAGGGCCTCGGCCTTGATGCGCTGTACCCGCTCAAGGGCGTCGTCATTTTCCAGGCTCACCCGCGGAAAGACCCGTAACAGGTCGCTAACCGCGATTTCACCCTCGAAGGTGGTCAAGTCGCCGCGCCGTATGTGTCTCTGGATCTCGGCACGGGTCACCCCGGCGAGACGCGCGGATCGGGAGAGGCTCAGGAGTTGGGTCATCGGCAAATCCCGGGGGGGTTGGTGGTGGCGGCCTACCCCCGCCAGGGCCGGCCTGGTGGACTACTTCCTTGTCTTGGCCTTGGGGATATTTATACCCCCTTGCTGGCTGCTTGGCCAGCCAGGGGCATCTGGGGGAGGAACTTGAGCTAGCCTCGGGCTGTCTTTAACGAATTGCCTAGCGGCCTGCTTAAGCCTTTGGCCAGCGGCTAAGGGGTTGCTCAGGGTATTTCATGGCACATTTCAACCATCACCTCTTCAGGAGCAAAACTCATGGTAAATGGTCTCTTTGATCAACTGTTGAAGTCTGGACAGGATCTGCTCAACAAGCAGCAGACCGGTGGACAGGGCGCTGGGCCGGCCAGCGGTGGGGGCGCGCTGGACGGCCTTGGCGGCCTATTCGGCAAGGATCAGGGCAGCGGTGGCGGTGGTGGGGTAATGGACGTCCTGGGTGGCCTCTTCAATAAGGGCCAGGAGGGTGGCAATTCCTCACTGAGTAGCTTCCTCACCGGCGCCGGTGGCGGCGCCCTGGCGGGAAGCGCCCTGAGTCTGCTGCTGGGCAATAAAGGCGGGAGAGAGATCGTCGGCAATGTCCTTACCTACGGGGGCATGGCGGCGGTGGGGGCGATTGCCTACAAGGCCTACAACAATTGGCAGGCCAACCAGGCCCCGGGCACCACCCAGGCCGAGCCCCAGACCCTGGACCGTCTGCCCCAGGCCCAGGCGGAGCAACATCAGCGGGCGATACTCCTGGCCATGGTCACCGCCGCCAAGGCCGATGGTCATGTCGATGAACGCGAACAGGGCTTGATGAAGGAGGCCCTAACAAAGCTGGGCGGCGGCAATGCCGAATTTGAACAGTGGCTGGCCACCGAGCTGAACAAACCCCTGGACCCCGCCGCGGTGGCGCGGGCCGCGACCACCCCGGAAATGGCGGCGGAGATCTATATCGCCAGCGTCCTAGTGGTCAATGAGGAGCATTTTCTGGAGCGGGCCTACCTGGAGGAGCTGGCGCGCCAACTCCGTCTGGAACCTGGCCTCAAGGCCGAGTTGGAGCAGCAGGTCAAGCTGGCGCTGGCCAAGGGTTAGCAATAGACCGATAACCAAAGAGTTTTCTGGCCTGCAGGGCCGGGTGGCGGCGGGTGGGGGACGCCGTGAATAGGTCCCTGTAGGCTTGGCGACAGCATCCCTGCTGTCGACACCCCCACCCACCGCCACCCGGCCCTGCTGCTGTTATGCCGAAGATGGACGAGTTCTGGATATCCCGATGGGTCCCGATCAGGGCGCCGTATCGTCGCTGAAACCATAGTCCACCGGGACCCGCAGATAAAAGAGGTTTAGCCCCTGACCCTTGAGGTGGGCCAGAAAACGGTCGGCCTCCTCCGAGGTGGTGACGAAGCTGACCTCTACCGGCAGGTCGCCGGCCAACTCGAAGAAGTGTTCTTCATGGAGTCGCCCCTGGCGGCCAAAGCCCGCCAGGGCGCGGAAGGCGGAACCCCCCTGGAGACCCAGGCGCTGGGCCTCCTCCAGCAGCCACTCGTAGGCCAGCAGGTGGTGGTGGCGGCGATTCTCCGCTACGTAGAATTTGAGAAAACAGCCGTTCATGGGTCGTGTCTCAGTGAGGGGTGAGGAGGGCATGGGCCAGGCCCATGCCGAGGGCGGTCAGGAGCAGGGAGCCGAACAGATGCGCCGCCGCCGCAGACAGGCCCAGTAACCACTCACCGCGCGAGAGGAGGGTCACTACCTCGGCGGAGAAGGTGGAGAATGTCGTGAGGCCCCCCAGGAAGCCGGTGATCACCAGGAGACGTATCTCCGGGGGCAGGCCGGGGTGGCGGTTGAGCCAGATCAGCAGGAAGCCCACCAGGAAGCCGCCCAGCAGGTTGGCGGTCAGGGTGCCAAGCGGGACGCTGGGAAAGACCGGGTTCAGACGCTGACCCAGGAACCAGCGCAGTAGGGCCCCAAGCCCGGCGCCGACAAAGACGGAGAGGGCGGCAAGCTGGCTCATGGCACTCCGGGGATGGGTCGGGGGTTGGTACCGCCGGCGGGCCGATCCATCGGTGGTGGTGCGCCCCTAATCCGGCCGAATGGCATCAGGTTCTACCGCCCGGCTAGGCCGCGGCCTGGACCAGCTTCGCCTTCAGCAGGGCCAGGGCCGGCTTGGGATCGATTTCAATCAGATAGCCCCGTTTGCCGCCGTTGATATAGATGCGCGGCAGTTCGGCGATGCTGGACTCGGCATGGACCGGCATGGGGTGGCGGGTACCGAAGGGGGAGGTGCCGCCCACCTGGTAACCAGAATGGCGGTCGGCGGTCTTGGGGTCGCAGGGCTGGATGCGCTTGACCCCCAAGGCCCGGGCGAGGAGGCCGGTGGCAACCTCGCGGTCGCCGTGCATCAGCATGATCAAGGGGTTGCCAGCCTCGTCCTCCATGACCAGCGTCTTGATGACCCGATGCTCGTCAACCCCCAACTCCCTGGCCGAGTGGGCGGTGCCACCCCCGGCCTGGTAAGGATAAGGGTGGCCCACGAAGGGAATGTCGGCGGCGCGCAACAGGCGCACCGCCTGGGTCACGGGTTCCTTCTTCTTGCTGGACAACAACTTCCGACCTCTCGGTTCCGTCTGGGATCAGTGCTCGCCCACCGGGCCAGCGACATGGCCAGGACCACTGGAGGGACCCTTGGTGGCCGGGCGTTCGCCGCTGGCGGTCCCCCCGGGGCCACCGGTGGGGTTGGTACCGCTGTCTTCGTCCTCGGGGGCAAGGGCGGGTCGGCCCGCCATGATGTCGTTGATCTGGGACAGGTTGATGGTCTCGAATTGCAGCAGGGCCTCGGCCATGGCATGGAGCTTGTCCATCTCGCTGAGGAGGATTCCCCTGCTGCGCTGGTAGTTGCGATCAATGATGGCGCGGATCTCCTGATCGATGGACCGTGCCGTTCGTGCCGAGATCTTGCTGGTCTGGGTCACGGAGCGGCCAAGGAATACCTCGCCCTCGTCATCGGAGTAGGCCAGGGGCCCCAAGCCATCGGACAGGCCCCAACGGGTGACCATGTTGCGGGCGATCTCGGTGGCGCGCTCGATGTCATTCGAGGCCCCCGTCGTGACGGATTCAGGCCCGAAGATGAGTTCCTCCGCCAGTCGGCCCCCGAAGAGGGTGGAGATCTGGCTTTCGAGCTGGCGCTTGGTCATGCTGTAGCGGTCCTTTTCCGGCAGGAAGAGGGTGACGCCTAAGGCTCGGCCACGGGGGATGATGCTGACCTTGTGCACCGGGTCGTGGTCCGGCACCAGGCGGCCGATGATGCAATGACCGGCCTCGTGATAGGCCGTCAGCTTCTTCTCGTGGTCGGACATCACGACGCTGCGGCGCTCGGTGCCCATCATGATCTTGTCCTTGGCCTTCTCGAACATGGTCATGGTGACTTGGGTCAGGCCGGTGCGCGCGGAGAAGAGGGCCGCCTCGTTCACCAGATTGGCCAGGTCGGCGCCCGAGAATCCCGGGGTGCCACGCGCCAGGGTGCGGGCCTCCACGTCGTCGGCGATGGGCACCTTACGCATGTGAACCTTGAGGATGGCCTCGCGTCCGGCCAGGTCCGGCAAGCCCACCACGACCTGACGGTCGAAGCGGCCCGGCCGCAACAGGGCCGGGTCCAACACGTCGGGCCGGTTGGTGGCGGCGATGACGATGATGCCCTCGGTACCTGCAAAGCCGTCCATTTCCACCAGCATCTGGTTGAGGGTTTGCTCGCGCTCGTCGTGACCACCGCCCAGGCCTGCGCCCCGGCGGCGGCCCACGGCGTCTATCTCATCGACGAAGACGATGCAGGGGGCCTGCTTCTTGGCCTGCTCGAAGAGGTCGCGTACCCGCGATGCGCCGACACCCACGAACATCTCCACGAAATCCGAGCCCGAAACGCTGAAGAAGGGCACCTTGGCCTCGCCCGCGATGGAGCGGGCAAGGAGGGTTTTGCCCGTACCCGGGGGGCCCACCATCAGCACGCCCTTGGGGATCTTGCCACCCAGCTTCTGGAACTTGCCGGGGTCCCGGAGGAAGTCCACCAGTTCCGAGACCTCCTCCTTGGCCTCCTCGACGCCCGCCACATCGGCAAAGGTGACCTTGACCTCACCCTCTGCGTGCTGGCGGGCGCGGCTCTTGCCAAAGTTGAAGAGACCGCCCCCGCCGCCACCCCCGCCGCCACCCATCCCCCGGCGGACGAACCAGAACCAGACGCCGATGAGGACCAGGAAGGGGAGCCAGGAGGCGAGCATCTGGGCCAGCAGGCCCGGGCGATCCGGCGGCATGGCCCGCACCGTCACCTTACTATCCAGGAGATCGCGCATCAAGGCGGGGTCGCCGGGGCTGTAGGTCTCGAAGAAGCTGCCATCCGTGCGCGTCCCCTGGATATCCTGGTCCTGGATGGTCACCTCAGTCACGGCGCCATCCGCGACGTCCGCGAGGAACTCGCTATAGGTGATGCGACTGGGATTGGGCCCGGGGTTAAACTCGAAGCCGTTGATCAGCATCATCAGCCAGAGGCCGGCGGCGAACCAGAGGAAAATGGTAATGGGCTTGTATTTCATCGGCTTGATCGATCTCTTTGGGTCGGTTGGGCAGCGTAAAAACGCTTTGAGTGACAAAATCGGGGTCGAAGCCGTCAATTAAAAGCGGCGCAGACATAATTGCGGCCAGGAGGCGGGCGGCCTGTCTAAAATCCTGGCCATATTTTCAACATGTTAACCCAAACGCGTTATCCTTGGCGGCTTCCCGGCGAATTTCCCCTGGGATTCGTCACTGGGCAGGGGCCGGCGTACAATTTTCGGCACCCACCCTTCCGCAGGCACGGTACCATGAACGCGAATCACCTTCAGGACGAGGAAATCCGCCGCCTGCGCTGGCAGTGCCGGCGCGGCATGTTGGAACTGGATGTTGCTTTGCTGAGGTTTCTGGACGAGGACTACAGGTCCCTGGATACCGTCCAGCGAGCCACCTTCTCCCGCCTGCTCGAGGCCCAGGACCAGACCCTGCACGGCTGGCTGATGGGGCGCGACCAGCCCGAGGAGGCGGATGTCCAGCGATTGGTGGCCCGCATCCGGGCCTTCGGGCGCGATGCGCGGCCCTCCCCCCGGTTAAATCCTTAAGCCAAACCCTGAAATCTGCCGGAAAGTCTGTAGCCAAGGTGGGTCAGGCGGGAGTCGCCTCGCTGGCCACGGATGTCGAACAGGCGTTGCCAATTTCTAGCCCATTAAATAGCGAAGCGAACCATGCGAGACGGGATGAAAGGGCGGGTGATGGCTGTCGTGATGCTGATCGGGCTCTGGTTGGTCGCTGGTTGCCGTCCGAGTTCCGACCCGGCGGCGACCGGGGACTTGCCGCCTTTTGTCCTCACCGCCCAGGTCGAGGACATCTCGACCGATACCTGGAGCCTGACCGGCGCGATTCGCCCACGCTACGAACCCGCCCTGTCCTTCCGCATCGCCGGCGAGATCCAGGAACGCCTGATCAATGCGGGCGAGCGGGTTGAGGCCGGCCAGGTCCTCTTTCGCCTGGATCCGCGTGACGTCACCCAGCAGCGCCGGGCCGCGGAGGCCACGGTGGCGAGGGCCCTGGCCGAGCAGGAGAATGCCGAGCGGGAGCGCGCGCGCCTCACCGACCTCATCCCCAAGCGACTGGCCAGCGAGCAGGATTACGACCGGGCCGTAACCGCCGCCAGCGCCGCCGAGCAGGGCCGTCTTGCCGCCGAGGCCAATCTGGAACAGGCCCGCAATGCCATTGGCTACGCGACCCTCACGGCCCCGCGCCCCGGGGTCATCCTCGAGGTCATGGGCGAGGCCGGCCTGGTGGTCACGCCGGGCCAGGTGGTCGCGCGTCTCGCGGAGGATGGGCGCCTGGAGGTCGAGGTCTATCTGCCCGAGGACCGCCGGCAGGGCTTGCCCACCCAGGCCCAGGCGCATCTGCTGGGTCGGGACCAGCCCGTGACGGCGGAGCTGCGCGAGATCGCGGGCAGCGCCGACCCCATCACCCGTACCTGGCGTGCCCGTTTCCGCCTCCCTCCCCTCGACCCCGAGCCAGGTTTCGGTACCACGGTCACTTTGCTGTTCTCCTCGGCGACGGGTCATAACCCGAACCGGGTTCGGGTCCCCAGCGGCGCTATTCTGGAACGTGGCGAGGGCCCCCTGGTCTGGCGGCTGGAGGCGGGACGCGTCGTGGCCGAGCCGGTCACCCTGCTGCGGATTGTTGGGGAGCATGCGGAAATCCGCTCGCAATTGGCCCCAGGCACACCGGTGGTCGCCCTGGGGGTGCATCTGTTACAGCCTGGCCAGGCGGTGCGGGTGCGCGCGCCATGAGCCAGAACCCAGAAGGGGAGTCGCGCCAACCCGCTACCAGGGCCGCTACCCCCTCGCGCTTCAATCTCTCGGCCCTGGCGGTACGGGAGGGTTCGGTCACCCTCTTCTTCATCCTCCTCACGGCCTTGGCCGGTCTTCTGGCCTTCCTGCAACTGGGGCGGGCCGAGGACCCGGCCTTCACGGTGCGCGTCCTGGTGGTCTCCGCCTTCTGGCCCGGAGCCAGCGCCCAGCAGATGCAGGACCTGGTCGCCGATCCCCTGGAGAAGCGTCTCGGCGAGGTGGAGTATTTTTACAAGCTCGAGACCACCTTGCGCGCCGGCCGGCTGGATATCCTGATGGAATTCCAGGACTACACCCCATCCGAGCGGATCGCGGGCCTCTTCTACGAAGTCCGCAAGCGCATGCTGGACGAGGCCGGCAAGCTGCCAGCCGGGGTGCGGGGGCCCTTTGTCAACGACGACTTCTCGGATGTTTATTTCGCCCTCTATGCCCTGTCCGCCCCCGATCTGCCAGGGCGGCTGCTGGTCCGCGAGGCCGAGGGGATACGCGATCGGCTGGCCCGCGTTCCCGGCGTTCAAAAGGCCCGGGTCCTCGGCGAGCGCCCGCAACGCGTCTTTGTTGAACTCGATAACGCCCGGCTGGCCAACCTGGGGCTGACCCCCGCCGCTATCCGCGACGCCCTGGATGCCCAGAATCGGTTGTTGCCCGCCGGGCGGGTGGAGACGGCGGGACCACGGCTCTATCCGCGCCTGGACAACGAACTGGATGACCTTGATCAGATCCGGCAGGTACCGGTGCGGGTCGGTGGCCAACTGCTCGCCCTGGGCGAGATCGCCGAGGTCCAGCGCGGTTACGAGGACCCACCGGATTATCTGATCCGCACCAGCGGCACCGACTCGGTCCTGCTGGGGGTGGTGATGGGGCGCGGCGAGAATGGCCTGACCCTTGGCGAGCGCCTTGCGGCCTTCGAACAGACCCTGGGGGAGGAACTGCCGCTCGGCTTCCGCTTCACCAGCATCACCAACCAGGCGGACGCCATCGCCCGGGCGGTGAACCTTTTCCAGATCAAATTCATGGTCGCCGTCGCCGTGGTGATGCTGGTGAGCTTCCTGGCCTTGGGGTGGCGAGCCGGGCTGGTCGTCGGCATTGCCATCCCCTTGACCCTGGGACTGACCTTCCTCCTCATGGGCATCCGGGGTATCAACCTGGACCGCGTGACCCTGGGGGCCCTCATCATCGCCCTCGGCCTACTGGTGGACGACGCCATCATCGCCATCGAGATGATGCTGGTGAAGATGGAGGAGGGCTGGGATCGGCTGCGGGCGGCGGCCCATGCCTGGACGGTGACCGCGGCGCCCATGTTGAGCGGTACCCTGGTGACCGTCATTGGCTTTGTCCCCATCGGCTTCGCCCGCTCCGGCGTGGGTGAATACGCCGGCAACATTTTCTGGGTCCTGGCCTTTGCCCTGCTGGTCTCCTGGCTGGTGGCCGTGACCTTCACGCCCTATCTCGGGGCCAGGCTCCTGGCCGTGCCCCAGGCCGCCCCTGGGCATCAGGCCTCGGCCTACGATAGTCCCCTCTACCTGCGGTTAGGTGGCATCATCCGTGGCTGCGTGCGTCACAAGCTCTGGGTTGTGGCGGCCACCGTCGGTGTCCTGATCCTCTCCATCCTGGGCCTGGTCACGACGGTGGAGAAGCAATTCTTCCCCTCCTCCGATCGGCCGGAGGTCCTGGTGGATATCAGTCTCCAGGAGGGCAGCGGCATCCGCGCTACGACGGCCGTCGCCGATCGCGTCGAGGCGATCCTGAAAGATGCGGCGGGGGTAGAGTCGCTTTCCTCCTATATCGGTGCCGGCGCACCGCGCTTCTTCCTGGCCCTCAACCCCGAACTACCCAACCCCGCCTTCGCCAAGTTGATCATCGTGGCCCACAGCCCCGCGGACCGGGACAACCTCATGGAGCGGATTCAGTCACATATCGATGCCGGGGACTTCCCGGAGGCCCGGGTGCGGGTCCACAAACTCCTCTATGGCCCACCGGTGATCTGGCCGGTGGTCTTTCGGGTGGTGGGGCCGGACGCCCAAGTCCTGCGCAAGATCGCGGGCCAGGTGCGTGAGCGGGTTGCTGCTAACCCCAACACCCTGAATGCCCATCTCGACTGGGGCGAACGGGTGCCGGTGGTCCGGCTGAAGCTCGACCCGGAACGGCTGCGTCTGATCGGCCTCACGCCGCGCGAACTGGCCGGCCAGTTGGAGTACGAACTCTCGGGCCTGCCCGCGACCGAGATCCGCGAGGATGTCCGTAATGTCCAGCTGATCCTGCGTGGCCTGGTCGATACCACGGGGGCGGGGGTCGGCCGCCTGGCCGATATCAATATCAAGACCCTGGATGGGCGCTCCGTCCCCCTGGGCCAGGCAGGTGTCCTCTCTATCGATTTTGAGGACCCCGTGCTCAAACGCTACAACCGCGAGCCAGTTCTGGCGGTGCAGGCCGATGTGACCGATGCTCAGCCCCCGGATGTCACTCAGGCCATTTGGGCCGATCTCCTGGATGTGATCGCGACCCTGCCGCCCGGCTATCGTATTGATATTGGGGGTTCGGTGGAGCAGTCCGGCAAGGCCGATGCGTCCATCCAAAAGGTCCAACCCATCATGCTGGGTCTGATTCTCATTGTCATCATGCTGCAGATGCGCAGCTTCTCGGGAACCCTGATGGTGATCGCCACCGCGCCCCTGGGCATCATTGGCGCTACCCTGGCGCTGCTGATCGCCGACCGGCCCTTTGGCTTCGTCGCCCTGCTGGGGCTCATCGGGCTGGCCGGCATCCTGATGCGCAACACCCTGATCCTTGCCAAGCAGATCGAGGATAACCTGCATCAGGGCATGGAGGCAGCCAGCGCCGTCATTGATGCCACGGTGCGGCGCTCGCGGCCGGTCGTCCTCACCGCCGCCGCCGCCGTCTTCGCCTTCATCCCCCTGACCACCGACACCTTCTGGGGTCCCCTCGCCTTTGTTCTCATCGGCGGCATCATCGTCGGTACCGCCGTCACGCTCCTCTTCCTGCCAGCCCTTTATGCGCTCTGGTTTCGGGTCCGCCTCCCGGCATGAGGGTAATCCTGGCCGATGAAATCCCATAAAAAAAGGCTCCACTTGGGAGCCTTTAAAATTTGGTGCCGAGGAGAGGACTTGAACCTCCACGGGCTTTCGCCCACAAATACCTGAAACTTGCGCGTCTACCAATTCCGCCACCCCGGCAGGGGTCTAGAGGCCGGACAAGGGATGCCGAACTCCAGGAAGCCGCCATCCTAATGAGACAGAAGGGGCTTGTCAAGGTTACACTAGCCGTCAATTCAGCCAGCAGCAAAGACCTGATAAGAGTGACCAAGCGCAGCAAAGAAGCCTCACCCCGCCTCGCCGACCCGCATCGCGCACGCGAGGCGCGCAAGTACGCGAACCCCATCCCCAGCCGTGAATTCATCCTGGAGGCCCTGACCCAGGCCGGGGTTCCCCTGGTCTTCGATGAACTCAGGCAGCTTCTTGAACTGGATGGCGAAGAGGATCGGATCGCCCTGGAGCGCCGCCTGGGGGCCATGGTCCGGGACGGCCAGTTGGTGCGCAACCGCAAGGACGCCTTCTGCCTCGTCAACCGGCGTGATCTGATCGTCGGGCGCGTCATCGGCCACCAGGATGGTTTCGGCTTCCTGATCCCGGACGAGGGCGGCGACGACGTCTATCTCGTTCCTCGCCAGATGCGCGCCCTCTTCCACAACGACCGGGCCGTGGTGCGCGTCACCGGCCGTGATGCTCGGGGTCGGCTGGAAGGCTCGGTGGTGGAGATCCTGGCACGCAACACCCGCACGGTGGTTGGGCGCTTCTATCGGGAGAGCGGGGTCGGCTTTGTGGTGCCGGACAATAAACGCCTGGCCCACGACATCATCATTCCCAGCGACCGCCTGGGCGAGGTGGAGCAGGGCCAGATCGTCGTCGCCGAGATCACGGACCAGCCCACCAAGCGCACCCAACCCATCGGCCGCATTCTGGAGGTGGTGGGGAACAACATGGCCCCGGGCATGGAGACGGATATCGCCATCCGCACCCACGACCTGCCGGTGGAGTTCCCCGACGAGGTGCTGGCGGAGATCGCCGGTCTGGGCGCCGAGGTGCCCGAGGCGGCCAAGGCGGGGAGGGTGGATCTGCGCAAGATGCCGCTGGTGACCATTGATGGCGCCGATGCCCGCGACTTCGACGACGCCGTCTTCTGCCAGCGCCGGCCCAAGGGCTGGCGGCTGCTGGTCTGCATCGCCGATGTCTCGGCCTATGTGGAACCGGGTAGCGCCCTTGACCTAGAGGCCCACAGCCGGGGCAATTCCGTCTATTTCCCGGATCGCGTCATCCCCATGCTGCCCGAGATCCTGTCCAATGGTCTCTGTTCCATCAATCCCGAGGTGGACCGGCTCTGCCTGAGCTGTGAACTGTTGGTGGGCCTGGACGGCAAGGTCACGCGCTCCAAGTTTTATCCGGCCGTGATGCGCTCCCAGGCCCGCCTGACCTATGACCAGGTGGCGGCCATGGTGGTGGAGGGCGACCCAGACCTGTGCGCACGCTTCGCCACCGTCCTGCCCCACCTGCGCGAACTGCACGCCCTTTACCAGGTCCTGCTCCAGGCCCGCAAGGAGCGGGGCGCCATTGATTTCGACACCACCGAGACCCGCTTCGAGTTCACTGACCAGGGTCGCATCGCCGCCATCCACCCCCTGATCCGCAACGATGCCCACCGCATCATCGAGGAGTGCATGCTGGCGGCCAACGTGGCGGCGGCGCGCTTCTTCGAGCGCCAGAAGATGCCGGCCCTGTTCCGCATCCACGAGACGCCCAAGGAGGAAAAGCTTAACGATCTGCGCCAGTTCCTGAACGAGCTGGCGCTCACCCTGCCGGGCGGCAAGAAGCCCACCACCCAGGATTACGCCGCCCTGCTGGAGTCGGTGCGCGAGCGGCCCGATCATCGCCTGATCCAGACCGTATTGCTGCGCTCCATGCAGCAGGCCATGTATAGCTCGGACAATGTCGGCCACTTCGGGCTGGCCTATCCGGCCTACACCCACTTCACCTCCCCCATCCGCCGCTACCCGGACCTGATTGTCCATCGCGCCATCAAGCATCTGCTCGATGGCGGCAAGGCCGAGGATTTCGACTATACCAAGACCGCCCTCCAGAGCATCGGCGAGCACTGCTCCGGTACCGAGCGCCGCGCCGACGAGGCCACCCGCGACGCCGAATCCTGGCTCAAGTGTGAGTACATGCAGGACAAACTGGGGGAGGAGTTCGACGGCACCATCACCAGCGTCAATTCCTTTGGCATTTTCGTCGAACTCGATGGCATCTATGTCGATGGTCTGGTCCACATCACGGCCCTGGACAACGACTATTACCACTTCGATCCCATTGGCCACCGCCTGACCGGTGAACGCACCGGTACCGTTCATCGGCTGGGGGACCGGTTGCGCATTCAGGTCGCCGCCGTCAATCTCGATGAGCGCAAGATCGACTTTGTCCTGGCCAAGACCACGGAGCAGGCGCGGAGCGGTTCCGGGACGCGACCGAGACGGCGCAAGACCTGATCGGGTCCCGGGGACGGTTGCCCCATGGCCGTCCGCGCTTGCCTGGACGGCTCGGGGCCTAATCCCAGCCCCTGTTCCCGCCTACCCCACCTCGGGAGTAACCATGCCGTCCCCGTCCACATCCGCCCAGCTACCGCCATCCGATAGTCCCCGGCCGGGACAGCGCGGCGAGTTGCTTGTCGTCCTGCAGTTCGTCCTCTTCTTCGCCTTTCTCTTTGTACCCGCCTGGAATCCCTGGCTGAGTCAGGACCTGATGGCCAGCACCACCTACCCCCGTCTGGGCCTCCTGGTGATGTGCGGGCTGATCGCCCTAGCCATTGGCCTACTTGGCCTTTTCAACTTGGGCCGCAACCTGACGCCCCTCCCTTATCCTCTTGACCATAACCAATTGGTAACCCAGGGCATCTATGGCTGGGTACGCCATCCCCTCTACAGCAGCCAGTTATTCGCCGCCCTCGGCTGGGTTTGCTACAGCCTGAGTCTCGGTCATCTGCTCCTGCTAGTCGCCGGCTTTTTCTTCTTCGACTACAAGGCCCGCAAGGAGGAGGGCTGGTTAAGCCAGCGTCACCCGGAATATGCCGATTACGCGAAACGGGTCAGCAAATTGGTGCCCTGGGTTTATTGAAGCAGCCTCGCCCTCCTGGGCTAGGGTAGGTGTGCCATGCGGAACTTGAAGACGGGAGCCAGCAAATCGGTAATCTAGCCGTTTAAGGTGGCCTTAAGGCTGGCTTGATACTCTGACCGCTCTTGGATCGAGGAGCGGAAGCTTACCTGGCCCCTTGATAAAGCCCTCCGGTCCGCGCTTGGCGGCCGACCTTTTCCATCCTCCTTGTCAGGAGAACATATCTTGAGCATGCCACACAAGCTCACTCCTCTGGTGTTACTGCTGCCGCTCGTGGCACTTTAGGCCTTGGCGGCGACGGTATCGTCCACCTCGCAGAGTTTGATCCCGGGTCAAGCATCCACCCTCTCGGTCCCCAGCATCCAGGGAACCCTGAAGCTAACCGACTCGGATAGTAAGGTAGCATCCACCTGCTACCGCGTCCTGCGGGCTGTTGACCAACGCGCCCGCCGCGGAAAACCCACTGCGCCCGCCCGCGTGCGCCCGGCGCCCTTGGCGGCCACTGGCCCCCATCAGGTCTGGGAATGGGACATCACCTCCCTGACCACCACCGTGCGCAGGGTCATCTACTATCTTTACCTGATCATGAACGTCTACCGCCGCAAGATCGTCGGCTAGGAGGTCTACGATCGCGAGTCCGCCGACCCTGCCGCCAGCGTGGTCCGAAGGTCCATCTGCGCGAGGGGGTGGGCACCGGTACCTTGGTGCGGTATGCCGATTCCGGCAATTGGGTGCAGACCTTTATGCACGGGTACCACACTGAGCACCGCCATAGCGGCCTGAAGTTCGTCACCCCCAACCCGCGCCATCGCGGTAAAGACATCGACTTGCTGGCCCAGCGCTATGCCCGCTATCAGGCGGCCAAGGCGCAACATCCCGAACGCCGGAGTGGTGTCAAGCGCAACGGGCAGCCCGATACCACCGTCTTCCTCAACCCCGGGAAACCCATCAAAGCGGAGCACCAGAACCAAGCACGCGCGGCATGATGCTAAGACCCGTATGATTATATACCGAGACGGAGTTGCCCGTTATTCTAAGCCAGGGATGTGCTTCGCCTTTTGGGAGAAGATGCGCGGTGTGCCCGACAGGCAGCACGCCCGACGTCGAAATGATCCACCCGGAGACCGGCCAGCGATAAATCTGAACCTACATAAATATGCGCGGACCACGCCCGCGATTCGCCAGGAGCTGCGTGAATCCACCAAGTCAGAGCGCGAACTGGCCCGCGAGTACCACCTGAATCGCGGCACGGTACGTAAATGGCGGCGCCGCGACAACGGTCAGGATGCCTAACATCGTCCTCATCGTCTGCACACGACCCTGACACCCGCCCAAGAGTTAGTAGTCATTGAGTTGCGTAAAACCTTGCTCCTACCCCTGGATGATCTCCTCGCAGTGACACGCGAATTTATCAATCCGAACGTGTCGCGCTCGGGTTTGGATCGCTGCCTGCGGCGGCATGGCGTCTCCCATCTCCAGGCCCTGATTCCCCAGCCGGAAGACGACGATCAACCCAGATAAAACCTTTAAAGATTATGAATCTGGCTTTATCCATGTCGATGTCAAGTAGCTGCCGCGGATGCCGGATGAAGACGCGCATCGCTAGCTGTTCGTCGGCATCGATCGCGCCTCACGCGGGGTGTGCGTGGCAATGCTCGGCGAGAAAACGGCAGCTAACGCGGCCGCCTTTTCCCAGCGACTCATCGTGCATGCGCCCTTCCAGGTGCAAAAAGTCTTGACCGATAACGGCAAGGAATTTACCGACCGCTGTTGCGCCACCGGCGAACGCGATCCCACCGGAAGTCATCGCTTTGATCGCACCTGCGCTACCCACGGCATCGACCACCGGTTGATCAAGTCCCGTCATCCCCAGACCAACGGCATGGTCGAGCGCTTCAATAGCCGCATCAGCGAGGTGCTGGCCACCACCCGCTTCGATGCGGCCCAGAACCTGGAGGACACCCTGTGCCGCTCTGTACGGCGGTATCATCATCAGATTCCCCAGCGCGCGTTAGGGCACATCACGCCGGTTCAGGGCCTGCAAGGTGGGCAGGAGAAATGCCCCAGATTGTTTAAAAAGAAGGTATACAATCTCATGGGGCTTGACAATCACTATCAATCAACTGGATCTGTACCTCGGCGAGCGCGTCAAAGCGCTCACGGGCAACAAACAGACCCCCACCACCAAGCCCCAAACAGTCACTGATTTCCCCATCGCCCTTAGGCGCTAATTGGGCTTCAACCAGTGCATCCGGGGCGATCACCATATCCTCAGTCATGCGGGGGTGGTCGAGATTTTGAACTTGCAACCACTGAACGGCACGGCCAAACCCTGCCTGGCCAAACCAGTACGCCAGGTCAACCTGGTCTATCAACTAACCCCGTGGCCGGCTGATATATGCGTGATGCGGGGAAAAGGGGAAAAGTGGCCAGGGTCGAATGGCACTAGGAAAATCAGATTATTTTCAATTAATTTTCAATTAATTAGGTGAGCACGTCCCCGAGCCATTGCGCGCGGCAGCGTTTGCTCATCGCTGCCCTTACCCACGCAGGGACCAATGCCATGGCCAGGATATGGGTGACGCTGGCGGAGATGTTCTCCTTCCGCGCTTCCCGCCGGGCATTCCCGGGAGCCCCGCTTGGCCAGGGGTATGATTCATACTCGCGACATATTTTGCAGCTAGGCCCCCTCGGTACGGGGGGCGCGAGCCGTCAGCCCTGCAGAAAGTCCCGCACGATGGCGATCTGCGCCTCGTCGAGAAAGGGGGGTGCATGACCGACATCGGGGATCTCGGCGAGGGTCGCGCGGGGACCCCGGGTGGCCATGGCCTGCCAGACCTTGGTGGTCAGCAGATCGGAATCGGCGCCGTGGATGGCCAGGGTGGGGCAGCTGATGGCCTCGTAAAGGGGCCAGAGGTTGGGGTTCTGGGTGGGATCAACGGCGCGCAGGGACAGGGCGATGCGTGGGTCATAGCGGGTCCGCCACCGGCCTTGGGCGTCCTGGACCAAGCCAGGTAGCAGAATCTGGTGCCACTGAGCGGGGCTCAGATTGCCAAAGGGCGCCAGGGCCTGGCTTTGTTGGGCCAGGGCCTCTTCCAGGCTGTCCCAGCGTTCGTCACGACCGACATAGTGGGCGATGCGTGCCAGGGATCGGCCCGAGATCTCGGGACCCACGTCGTTGAGGATGAGCCGCTGGATGGGGCTCTCGGGCTGGGCGGCGAGGGCCATGCCGATGAGTCCGCCCATGGAAGTCCCCAGCCAATCGACCTTGGTTGCGCCAAGGTTTGCCAGCAGGGCCAGCATATGCTGGGCGTAGGTGGGGATGCCGTAGCCAGCGTGGTCATCGAGCCAGTCGCTGAGGCCGCGACCGATGACGTCCGGGCAGATGACCCGGTAGTCATCGGCCAGCGCCTCCGCCAGGGTGTCGAAATCCCGCCCACAACGGGTCAGGCCATGGACGCAAATCAGCAGCCTGGGGTTGTCGATGTCCCCCCAGTCGGTATAAGCCATGCGCAAGGGCTGGGTCTGGCCCGGACAATTAACAAAGCCTTCGCGAAAGCGGGACATGGGCTTAGAGGGGGACTCGGTAAAGCAAGAGAGGGGTGGCGCCGGCGAGAAGCCGACCCGGCGCCGGAAGCCATGGGGCCTTACGCCAATTCGGCGAGGGCGGCTTCCTTGGTGTCGCAGATGCGCAGGATGGTATGGAAGCCGGAGAGATGGAACACCTCCCGCACCTCGTCGGTGAGGCCGGTGAGGATCAGGCGGCCAGACCGGGCCTTGACCTGCTTGGCGACCATCAGAATGCTGCGCAAGCCGGCGCTGCTGATGTATTCCAGGCCATTGAGCTGAATGACAAAGTCCGAGGCCTCCGGGGTGGCAGCCTCGGCGAAGGCCTTGTCGAAGAGGGGCGCCGTGACGGCGTCCATCCGCCCCTTGAGTTCGATGATCCGGATGGCGCCTTGCTGGCTATGGGTAATATCCAATTGCTTACTCCTGGCTGGGGGTTGCCGTTAAAGTCGCGCCGTCGAGGCGCGGAGTGAAAGTTGGCACGGATTATATCGCCGAGATAGGCTGGCGGGGAGGATTTTGCTGTCGGCGGGCGAACACCGTCCGGAGGGGGGCCGGGGCGGGTTCCCTCGCGGCGCGCGCCTGCTGGCGCGGCCAGCCGGGAGGCGGCATGGGCCCCCCTGGCCAGGGTTCCACCTGGGTTGAAAGCTGTCATACTGGCTAGATTCCGCTTACCCGATCCCTGCCGAGCACTCCGACGACTCCCTCTCCCCCACCCCTCTTGCGTGTCGAGGGCCTTGAAACCCATCTCGGCCAGGGTCATCCCCCCCTCAGGGTAGTGGATGGCCTGGATCTGGTGATCAGCTCCGGCGAGACCTTTGCCTTGCTGGGGGAGTCGGGTTGTGGCAAGTCTATGACGGCCCTGTCCCTGATGCGTCTGCTGCCCCCGTCGGGCCGCATTGCCGCTGGGCGGGTCTGGCTCGGCGGAACCCCGCTGTTGGCCTTGCCGGAGAGCGCCATGCGCCGGGTGCGGGGCGGGCGCATGGGCATGATCTTCCAGGAGCCCCAGACCTCCCTCAACCCCGTCCTGACGGTGGGCCGCCAGATCGCCGAGGCCGTGACGGCCCACGCCGATCGTGATCGCCGGGCGGTGGCCGCCCGGGTTCTGGAACTGCTCAATGCCGTCGGCATCCCGGACCCGGGGCGGCGTGTCGGGGAATATCCCCATCAACTCTCCGGCGGCATGAAGCAGCGCGTCATGATCGCCATGGCCTTGGCCGGCGATCCGGAGCTGCTGATCGCCGACGAGCCCACCACGGCCCTGGACGTGACTATCCAGGCCCAGGTGCTGCGCCTGCTCAAGCGGTTGCAGGCCGAGACCGGGCTGGCGGTGCTCCTCATCACCCACGATCTTGGGGTGGTGGCCGAGACCGCGGACCGGCTGGCGGTCATGTACGCCGGTCAGATCGTCGAAACCGCCAGCAGCGCCGATTTCTTCGCCCATTCCGCCCATCCCTATAGCCGGAATCTCCGGGACAGCCTGCCCGCGCCGGAAAAGCGCCAGGGCCGGCTGGCGGTCATCCCCGGCCGGGTGCCGCCCCTGGATCAGGTCTTTGTGGGCTGCCGGTTTGCGGATCGTTGCGACCGGGTGATGGCTGTCTGTCGGGAGCAGGCTCCGGTATGGGTGGCGCCCTGGACGGGACATGGGGTGCGATGCCATCTCTGGGACCCCGGGCAGCCGGGGGTTGGCGTTCAGACCCCTCTACCCAGCCCTCCCTCACCCGGGGGGAGGGGATCGGCAGGGTTACCGGGGGGGCGGCCGGTGGCGGTGGCGTCGCTCCCCCTGGCCGAGCCAGAAAGGGCCACCGCTGCCCTGGTGGTCCCGGTGGCCCTGGGCGAGACGATTCTGGCCGTGCAGGGGCTCCAGGTCCATTTCCCCATCCACAAGGGCCTGTTTCGCCGTATCGTGGGGCAGGTGCGGGCGGTCGATGGCATCGATCTGGAACTCAAGGTGGGCCGCACCCTGGCCCTGGTCGGAGAATCCGGCTGCGGCAAGACCACGGCGGGCAAGGGGCTGCTCCAGCTCATCCGCCCCACCGGTGGCGCCATCCACTACCAGGGTCGGGACCTGGCGGGTCTCGGCCCTGGCGCCATGCGGCCCTATCGCAAGGACCTCCAGATCATCTTTCAGGACCCCTTCGCCTCCATGAACCCGCGCCTGCTGGTGGGGGACATTATTGGAGAGGGCTTGCAGGCCCTGGGTCTGGCCCGCGGCCGTGCCGAGCGCCGCGCCCGTGTCGCCGCCCTGCTGGACGAGGTCGGCCTCGCCGCCGATGCCGCCGACCGCTATCCCCACGAATTCTCCGGCGGTCAGCGCCAGCGGGTCTGCATCGCCCGGTCCCTGGCCGTCGCCCCTCGGCTCATCGTCTGCGATGAGCCCACCAGCGCCCTGGATGTCTCGGTCCAGGCCCAGATCCTCAATCTGCTCAAGGATCTCCAGGAGCGCAAGGGCCTTGCCTACCTCTTCATCACCCACAACATCTCGGTGGTCTCCTATCTGGCCCACGAGGTCGCGGTCATGTACCTGGGACGTATCGTCGAACGCGGGCTGGTCCATGAGGTCCTCGACGACCCCAGGCACCCCTACAGCCGCGCCCTCCTGTCGGCGGTACCCCGGCTCGCTCCGGACCCCAGCCGGCCGGTTATTCGCCTGGAAGGGGACCTGCCATCCCCCGCCGCCCCGCCGCCCGGTTGTCACTTTCATCCCCGTTGTCCCGAGGCCCTGCCCGAATGTGCCCAGGCCTATCCCCCGGCGGTCCGCTGGGGCGGGACACGGCAGGTGCATTGCATCCGGGTCCGACCGTAAATTGCTCTTTGATGAACCCCGCGTTCGGTCTGTTCAGTGCGCCAGGTGGAGGAAAGAGGTGCCAAGCTCAGGGTTGCGAACAGTCCCCATTAGGTCCTAGTATAAGTAAATGATGTAAGAGTAATGAGGGATGGTCCCTCCCGGTCCTGATATCTAATAGTAAGATTTATAAAATTTTATCTTGATTCCTACCGGATAGGATCGGCGTATTTATCCACTAGCGCCAGGGGTTGGCATGTCAATTTCATCCCATGAGGCTGTCACCCGGATGGTTGCCCGCTTGCTGGCGACCCACGGCCATGAGCCAGAACTCCTCCTCCAGCACCTGATCGCGATTCAGCAGGCCTTCTCCTATGTGCCCCCGGCGGCCGTCGAGGCGCTGTCGGCGGCCATGGGGGTGACGCGTTCCCGCATCCTGGCCTCCATCGATTTTTACGCCTTCCTGCACGCTCGGCCCCGCGGCGATTTCGACATCCTCTTCAGCGACAACATCACCGACCGCCTGCTGGGTAGCGAGGGGTTGCGCGCCCGGCTCTGCAAGCGGCTGGGGGTTGGCCTCGATGAACCCCGCGAGGATGGGCGGGTGACGATTGGCCTGACCTCCTGCACCGGCATGTGTGATCAGGGACCCGCCATGCTGGTCAATGGGCTGGCGGTGACGGCCCTGACCCCGAGACGCATCGACCGCATCGCGGAACTGGTGGAGGCCGGGGTGCCCCTGGAGCACTGGCCGCCCAAGTTCTTCGTGGTGGAGGACAATATCCACCGTGTCGGTGACCTGCTGAGCAATGCGGAAAAGATGGGCGCCGGCCTGCAGCGCTTCCTGGAGCTGGGCCCGGTGGGAGCCATGGCGGAGCTGGAGGCCTCCGTCCTGCGGGGCCGGGGTGGGGCGGGTTTCACCACGGCCCTCAAGTGGCGCATCTGCCGGGATACCGCCAGCGATGAACGCTACGTGGTCTGCAACGCGGACGAGGGCGAGCCGGGAACCTTCAAGGACCGGGTGCTCCTCAACCGCTACGCCGATCTGATTTTCAAGGGCATGACCCTGTGCGCCGGCATCGTCGGCGCGCGCAAGGGCTACCTCTATCTGCGGGGTGAATACCGCTATATGGTGCCGCGCCTCAAGTGGGTGCTGGAGCGGCGGCGGGAGCAGGGCCTGCTGGGGTGGGACATCGCGGGCCAGCCGGGTTTCGACTTCGACATCGACATCCACCTCGGCGCCGGGGCCTATGTCTGCGGCGAGGAGTCGGCCCTCATCGAATCCCTGGAGGGCCGGCGCGGCGTCGTTCGCAAGCGGCCGCCCTATCCCGTCGTCAGCGGCTTCCTGGGGCGGCCCACGGTGGTCAACAACGTCGAGACCTTCCTGGCCGCCGCGCGCATCATTGAGTGGGGTGGTCACTGGTTCCGGGGCGCCGGTACCCAGCAATCCACCGGCAGCAAGCTGCTGAGCATCAGCGGCGACGTGGCCCGGCCGGGCATTTATGAATATGATTTCGGCACCCCGGTGAGTCAGATCCTGGCGGATTGCGGCGGCAGTGGCGCCCAGGCCGTCCAGGTCTCCGGCGCGGCGGGGGTGACCCTGGCGCCGGCCGAGTTTCACCGCTCCCTGTCCTTCGAGGACCTGCCCACCGCCGGCTCCTTCATGGTGCTGGGTCGGGAGCGCGACCTCATGGACATGACCCGCAACTTCGCCCGCTTCTTCGCCCACGAGAGCTGCGGCTTCTGCACCCCCTGCCGGGTCGGCTGCCGCCTGCTGGAGGCCCTGGTGGAGAAGGTCGCGGCCGGCAAGGCCTCCGCCTACGACCTTGAGGAGCTGCGCAACCTGGGCAACCTGATGCGCCAGACCAGCTACTGCGGCCTGGGCACCACGGCCTCCAATCACGTCCAGGACATCCTCGACAAGTTCCCCGACACCTTCCACCGGCGCCTGAGCGGCCCGGACTACACCCCGGCCTTTGATCTGGATGGCGCCCTCTCGGTGGCGCGGGCCATCAGCGGGCGCACCGATGCCGGTGCCCACCTGGAGGCGGTATGACGCCCTTCAACCAGTTCCGGATCGACGGCCAGGCGATCCCCTTCACCCCCGGCCAGACCATCATGGACGCCGCCCTGGCGGCGGGGGTCTATATCCCCCACCTCTGTCACAACCCGGAACTCGCCCCCCACGGCAGTTGCCGGGTGTGCGTGGTGCGGGCCGGCGGGCGCCTGGTGTCCTCCTGCACCGCCCCGGCGGCGGCGGGCCTGGAGGTGGAATCCGCCACTCCGGACATCCAGGCCAGTCGGCGCACCATCCTGCAGCTGCTGTTCGTCGAGGGCAACCACATCTGTCCCGCCTGTCAGAAGACCGGCGCCTGCCAGCTTCAGGCGGTGGCCTATTACACCGGCATGCTGGCCCCCCACTTCACCCACTTTTTCCCGCGTCGCGACCTGGATGCCTCCCATCCGGACTTCGTCATCGACTTCAACCGCTGCATCCTCTGCGAGTTGTGTGTGCGCGCCAGTCGTGACCTGGACGGCAAGGACGTCTTCGCCATCAGCGGGCGGGGCATCGCTAGCAAGCTGGTCATCGAATCCCCTACCGGCCGGCTCGGCGATAGCCGCTTCAGCGCCGAGGACCGCGCCGCCCACGTCTGCCCGGTCGGCGCCATCCTGCCCAAGCGCGGCGGCTATAGCGTGCCCATCGGCCAGCGCCTCTACGACCGCGCCGCCATCGACACCGTCGGCGACGTCGCTGCCAACGAAGACAGGACCACCCCATGAGCGCCAAGATCAAGGTCGCCACCACCTCCCTGGCGGGGTGCTTCGGCTGTCACATGTCCTTGCTCGACATCGACGAGCGCATCCTGGAGCTGGTCGAACTGGTCGAATTCGATCGCTCCCCCCCTCACCGACATCAAGCAGATCGGTGCCTGCGACCTGGGCCTGATCGAGGGCGGGGTCGCCAATGCCGAGAATGTCGAGGTGCTGCGGGAGTTCCGCCGCCACTGCAAGATCCTGGTCGCCGTCGGCGCCTGCGCCATCAGTGGCGGCGTCCCCGCCATGCGTAACTCCTTCGCCCTGGCGGATTGCCTGACGGAGTCCTACGTCACCGGCATCGGCATCCACAACCCCGGCGTGCCCAATGACCCCGAGATCCCCCTGCTCCTGAACCAGGTCCATCCCATCCACGAGGTGGTCAAGGTCGATTACTTCCTGCCCGGCTGCCCGCCCTCCGGGGACGCCATCTGGACCTTCCTGACCGAGTTACTGGCCGGCCAGCCCATCAGCCTGCCCTACACCCAGTTGCACTACGACTGACCGGCCCGCGCCACCGAGGACACCGCCATGCACCGCCACCCGGAAATCACCCGCCTGGAGACGGCGGCCCAGCCCGCCGGCCTCAAGCGCATCGCCATCGATCCCTTGACCCGGGTCGAGGGCCACGGCAAGGTCACCCTACTGCAGGACGCCGATAACCACATCCAGCAGGCGCGCCTGCACATCGTCGAGTTCCGGGGCTTCGAGAAGTTCATCCAGGGGCGGCCCTACTGGGAACTGCCGGTGCTGGTGCAGCGCCTGTGCGGCATCTGCCCGGTGAGCCACCACCTGGCCGCCGCCAAGGCCACGGATCAGTTGGTTGGCGTCGATGAACTGACGCCCACGGCGGACAAGGTCCGGCGCCTTATGCATCTGGGCCAGACCCTCCAGTCCCACGCCCTGCATTTCTTCCACCTCTCCTCGCCGGACCTGCTCTTCGGCTTCGATGACGCCGTCGCCCACCGCAACATCATCGGCGTCATCCAGGACTATCCCGAGATCGCCAAGCAGGGGGTACTGCTGCGCAAGTACGGCCAGGAGGTCATCCGCGTCACCTCTGGCAAGCGCATCCACGGCTCCGGCGCCATCCCCGGCGGCGTCAACAAGGCCCTCACCACCGAGGAGCGCGACTACCTGCTCACCGACAGCGACCAGATGGTCACCTGGGCCGAATCCGCCGTGCAGCTCATGAAGCGCGTCTTCCTCGGCAACCCCGACTATCACTACCGCTTCGGCGCTGTCGATGCCAACACCCTGAGCCTCACCGGGCCCGAGGGGGCCTTCGAGCTCTACCATGGTGGCCTGCGCGCCCGCGACCCCCGGGGCCGCACCCTCTTCGATGACCAGGACTACCGTCACTACGAACAACTGCTGCACGAAGAGATCAAGCCCTGGAGCTACATGAAGTTCCCCTTCATCGCCGCTCTGGGGCCCGCTACCGGCTGGTACCGGGTCGGACCCCTGGCGCGGGTCAACAACTGCGACCGCTTCGATACCCCCCTGGCGGAACAGGAGCGCGAGGACTTTCGCGCGGCGGGGGAGGGGCGGCCCCTGCAGGCGGCCCTCGCCACCCACTGGGCGCGGCTCATCGAACTGCTCTATTGCGCCGAGGCCATCCGGGAACTGCTCCGGGACCCGGACCTGCTGGGCGACGACCTGCTGCGGGTGGGCGAGCGCCGGCTCCAGGGCATCGGCGTGGTCGAGGCTCCCCGTGGCACCCTCTTCCACCACTACGCAACCGACGCCGACGGCCTGGTGACCCAGGCCAACCTCATCGTCTCCACCACCAACAACAACCAGGTCATGAACGCCGCCATCCGCCAGGTGGCCGCCCACTACCTGGACGGCCAGGAGCTGACCGAACCCCTGCTCAATCACATCGAGGTCGCCATCCGCGCCTACGACCCCTGCCTGTCCTGCGCCACCCATGCCGTGGGCAAGATGCCCCTGGAACTGGAGTTGGTGGACACCACTGGCCAGGTGGTGGATCGCCTCTGCCAGCGCGCCAGCGGGGCCATCGAGCGGCCCGGGGTCGGAGACTAGCGGCCGCGCCTGGGGTCCGTCGCCCATGGCCCCGATCCTTATCTTCGGTTACGGCAACCCCTCCCGGGGCGATGACGCCCTGGGACCCGCGCTCATCGCCCGCCTGGAGGCCTTGCAGGCCACGCGAGGGGCCGGCCAGCCGCCCCCCTGGGACCTCCTCACCGACTTCCAGCCCCAGCCGGAGCATGCCCTGGACCTGGTCGGGCGTGAACGGGTGATCCTGGTCGATGCCGACGTCAGCCTGGCGGTGCCCTACCGACTGGAGCCTATCGTCCCCGACCGGGATGCCAGCTATACCACCCATGCCATGAGCCCCGGCGCCCTGCTGTGGGTCCATACCCAGATCGGCTATGGCCCGCCCCCGCCCTGTTTCCTGCTGCGCATCCGGGGCCATCACTTCGCCCTCGGCGCGCCCTTGAGCGCGGGGGCGGTGGCCAATCTGGCCCGAGCGGAGGGGGTTTTACGGGGGTTTTTGGGGGTGGGGTGAGGGTTGAGGGGGGCTGAGTGGGGTTGCTGAGCGTCCCGGTCGGCTCTATGCTGGTGAGTAACACGGCCCCTTTCCATTGAACCGCCTCGGCGGGGAGATGGCTAAGGGGTTTTTTGTTGCCGGCGATAAACCGCTGACCGTGCCCCCGGATGGACTTGCGTGGGGGCGACTTACGCTTTGGTCACCTGCGGATTCTGACGCTAGCCCATTTGCTGAGGGACTACCCATGAGCACCCTGACCATCCGCTTGCCGGACGACACAGCCGCTCGTCTTAAGACTCTGGCCCACCCTCCAGGGACTGAGCATGAACAAGCTCATCGAAGAATTGAGCGCCCAGGTCCTGGCCGCCTGGGACACGGAAAACCACTTCCGAACTCTGGCCGCCACCGGGGATGTCGCCCAGGCCTTGGCCATCCTCGACCGCCTGGATGCCACTGACCGGCAGACCCACTAAGCCCACCTTGACCGCACTAAAGCCCGGTCGTCTCCGCCGGATAAACTCGGGTCGTTTTATCAAGGGTGAGGAGGCCATTCGCCTGGATTGACGGCGATCGCTTCGTAAGCCAAGTACAGTCTTCTCGCCCTCCCTGGCAAGAATAAGGCTGTGATGTGGTCAGACCGATCAGCGCCAGTTCAGCACCAGGAACTGCTGCCTGCTGCCTTTCCGGAGCAGCAGCAGGGCGCGCTTGTCGGGGCTCTGTTCGATGGCCAGCTTGAAGCTGGTGGCATCCTTGACCGGCTGTTGGTTGACCTGCAGGATGAGGGTGCCGGGCTCGATGCCCGCCTGCGCCGCTACCGAGCCGGGCTTGACCGTCGTTACCACGACGCCTTCGCCGACCGCTACGTCGAATTGTTCAGCAAGTTGCGGCGTCAGCGTCTGCACCTTGAGGCCCAGGGCCTCGGCATCCAGGGCCTGGCCCTGGCGGGTACCGCTGGCTGCTAGTGCCTCCTCCGTCAGGGTGCCAATGGTCACCGGTAGCTCCAGGGTTTGGCCGTTGCGCAGGATACTGATCCGCGCCTGTCCCCCGGGCGGGGTGAGGGCGATGCGATTACGGAAGGCACCGACATCGGTGACCGTCTCGCCCTGGTGGCCGATGATCACATCACCCTGACGCAGACCGGCCGTGGCGGCCGGTGAACCCGGGGTGACTTGGGCGACCAGGATGCCTTGGGCTTGCCCCAAGCCGAAGGACTGCGCCAGTTCCGGGGTGAGCTGCTGAATCATGATCCCCAGATAGCCGCGGGTCACCTCGCCGGCCTGGATGAGCTGGTCGGCCACCGCCCCGATCAGGTTGCTCGGGATCGCGAAACCCACCCCCATGTAGCCGCCGTTGCGGCTGACGATGGCGGTGTTCATGCCGACCACCTCGGCATCGAGATTGATCAGTGGCCCCCCGGAGTTGCCCGGGTTGATGGCGGCATCGGTCTGGATGAAATCCTCGTAATCATTGATCCCCAGGCTGGTGCGCCCCGTGGCGCTGACCACGCCAACGGTCACGGTATGACTGAGCCCGAAGGGATTGCCGACCGCGATGACCCATTCGCCGATATCGAGCCGTGAGGAATCGGCCAGCGGCAGGGGCGGCAGGCCACCAGTCGGGATCTCGATGATGGCGATATCCGAACGCGGGTCACGCCCGGTGATCGTGGCCTCGAATTCGCGCCCGTCGCGCAGCTTGACGCGGATCTTTGCCGCGTTCTCCACCACGTGATTATTGGTCAGGATGTAGGTCTTGTCGGCCGGCATGCCGGATTTGGGGCTGAAGATAAATCCCGAGCCCTGGCCAACCACCTGACGTTTGGAGCGCGGCGCTTCCCGTTGTGGTAGTCCTGGATGGCGATCGCCGAAGAAGTGTTCGAAGAAGTCCTGGCCGTAAGGCAGGGGATGGCTGAAGGGCAGGGCGCCCGGGGGTTGATCGGCACCCACCGGACCGGCGCCGCCCTCGGTCTGGATGTTGACCACCGAGGGTGACACTTGCCCGGCGACCGAGGCGAAGGCCTTGCCGCTCTGCCGCAGGCTCTCGATGCCGCCATTGGCGGCCAGAACCGATGCGGTACCGAGCAGGCTGATCAAAAGCATGCCCAGGACTGCAAGCGTCCGCCGACCTCCGCCCGCGCCGGTGGCCAGCAACCGCGAGACAGGGCGGTGCTGTTCGCTGGGTGGCTGGATTTTTTGGATGAGGTATCGTTGCATCAATCAGGCTCCATTCAGTGTTCGGCACCTCCGCCGGTCGGTCATGCCTGACCGCTAGGGGACGCCAAACGGGTTAAACTGCGGGGCATGGCGGCCAATACCCGGCCAGCCAGGTAGCGACCTCTGCCGCCGGCTTGCCCGCCACGGGCGGTAAGACGCCAGGGCCAGGCAGGTGGTTCCCCGGCTTGCACCCTCGGCCGACCGCATCCTGGATGACCCAACCATCGAAGCGGTCCTTTGGGTCCAGGCGGGTGGGCCCTTTTCGGGTAGGATGTGGCCGGCCTTTGCTCATTCATCCCCTTCAGGTGCTTGATCCATGCGACCCTGGCGATTTCTGATCTTTGCCTCCCCATTGCTCCTCGGCTATCTGTTTCTTATCGGATTCATGACCATGAGCCAAGACCAGTTGCTGTACCTGCCCGATCCCACGCCGCCATCGGCCGCGAACCTGCGCTCGCGCCTGGGGCCGGCCCTTGCAACCTGGCCCTTGGCCAGTGGGCCGGCTTTTCGGGGCTATGTCCGCGCCGATGCCATGGCGACTCAGGGTTGGCGTGGCACCCTGGTGCTGTTTCATGGCAATGCGGGCAGTGCCCGGGATCGGACCTGGTACCTGAACGCTCTCGAACCCCTGGGACTCCGCGTCATTCTGGCGGAATATCCCGGCTATGGCGGGCGGGAGGGCACCCCGAGCCAGGCTTCCCTGGTGGCGGATGGGCGAGAGACGGTCCGCCTGGCAAGGGCGGCCTTTGGTGAACCCTTGTGGGTATGGGGCGAATCCCTCGGCGCCGCCGTGGCCGCCCAGGTGGCGGTGGCTCCCGAAGGGCCGGCCAGGGGGTTGGTGTTGATTACCCCCTGGGACAACCTGCCCGATCTGGCCCAGGCGCTCTATTGGTACCTGCCCGCGCGGTGGCTGGTGCGGGATCGGTATGACACGCGGGCCGCCCTCCAGCCTTTTCAAGGGCCGAAGGCGGTGCTGATCGCTGGCCAGGACCAGATCGTGCCGCCGGCCCATAGCCAGGGCCTCTATGCGGCCTTACCCGAGCCCAAGCGGCTCTGGCTGTTTCCGGAGGCCGGCCACAATGATTGGCCCGCCTACGCGGCGGCGGCCTGGTGGGGAGAGACGGTGGCGTGGCTTGAAGCGAAGGCCCCTCAAGCCGTGAACACTTCGACCATCAGATAGCCGGTGTAGGCGATATAGGCCAGGAGCAGCAGGGTGCCGTCCAGGCGGCTGATCCGTCCCGGCCTGCCGCCATAGCCCCGGCCCAGGACAAAGAGCGACAGGGTCAGCACCGCCATGGTCATGATGTCGCGGCTAAAGACTTCCGGTCCGACGGTCAGGGGGCTGATGGCCCCGGCGATGCCGACCACGGCCAGGGTGTTGAAGATATTCGAGCCGATGATGTTGCCCAGGGCCAGGTCGTGCTCCCCCTTGCGCGCCGCGACGATGGAGGAGGCGAGTTCCGGCAGCGAAGTGCCCACGGCGACGATGGTCAGGCCAATGATCAGGTCGCTGATCCCCAGGCCCTGGGCGATCGCGACCGCGCCCCAGACCAGGAGCCGGGAACTCAGGATCAGCAGCACTAGGCCGGCGAAGGTCCAGAACAGGGCCTGGCGGGTGGTCATGGCCAGGGCGGCGACTTGTTCCTCTACCTCGTGATCCAGGGTATCCGCCGTCTTGCGCAGACCTTGCCAAATCATCCAGCCCATGACGCCGGCGAAGACCGCCAGCAGCGTCCAGGCATCCCCGCGGGTGATGTGCCCCGCTCCAGACCTGCCATGCCGCCAGGGCCGTGACGGCGGCGAGGATGGGCAGTTCTTTGCGAAGCACCTGTGAGTTGACGACGATGGGGCTGATCAGGGCCGTGATCCCCAGGATGAGGGCGATATTGGCGATATTGGAGCCGTAGGCGTTGCCGAGGGCGATGCCGGAACTGCCCTGATAGGCCGCCAGGGCGGAGACCGTCAACTCCGGCGCCGAGGTGCCGAAGCCCACGACGACCATGCCGACGAGGCGCGGCGGCATGCCGAAATGATGGGCGGAGGCGGCCGCTCCATCCACGAACCGATCGGCGCTCCAGACCAGGAGGGCCAGGCCAACGACAAGGGCGATAAGGGGAAGAATCATGGTGGGCTAGGGAAAAATTGAAACATGAGTCCGTGATATAGCGATCGACCCCGCCTTGCAGGAGGGAGACGCAGCGCGTTCCTGGTCTCCGATCCCTTCTGGGGCGATCCCGCGGCTATTCAATAGCCCCGAAAGTACCAGCGGTTATCCCAGCCGTTCAGGGGGGTGTTGGGTTTGTCCGGTGAGGCTTCCGGGTTCGGGGGGGCAGGCGGTGCTGGGGTTTGCCAGGGACCCTGGCCAAGAAAATGTTCGCGGTCGCGTTCGATCTGTCCCAGGAAGATGTCGTGACGCCGCTCTTGATCTAAAAGAATGGCCTCTGCCCTGGGGTTATGCTGGCGGCGGCGGGCATCCCGGGCCTCCCGCGAGGCGCGGCGGCGCTCTTCCCAGGCCTGGCGCTGAGCGCGCACGGCGTCAAGCCATTGATCGCCCGTTGCGCTTGCGATGGGCTGGTCGGTGGGGGGGAGTGGATCCGCCCCGGAGGACTCGGTGGCACTCGGGGGCGAGGAAAAAAATGCAAAGGATAACAAAATAATACAAAAGCGGATCGCCTTGCTCATGTCGCTGACCACCCTCTAAAGTGCCCGCGCGACGGCTATGCCGACGACTGCCGTGGGTCTGAAATTCAATATTTAATTATTTACCAAATTTACCCAGGGATGCCTTGTCCTGCATCAAGTTTTTGGATGTTGCCCCGCGCGATTACGGGACGGGCGAGGGGGCTGGCGGGGGGACTCAATCCCCCGCCTGCTCCAGACGGCGGTGGATCTCGGAGCGCAGCCAGCGCAGGGAGGTCTCGGCGGTGATGGGGGTATCGTTGCGGGTGGTGATGAAAAAGACGTCATCCACCAAGGCCCCGACGGTGGCGATCTTGGCGTTGTGGAGCCGGATGCCACCCTCCTCGAAGATGGCGCCGATCTCGGCCAGGAGGCCCGGGCGGTCGAGGGTGGCGAGACGCATGAGGGTGCGATGATTGCGCGGGTCCGGCAGAAAGCTGACCTCGGTGACGGTGGGGAAGTTCTTGAGCTTGCGGGGCAACCGGCGGACGCCCTGGATTTCATCCTCCGGGTGGGCAAGGACCTTGCGCAGGGCATCCGCCAGTCGTCGCATGGCGACCGGGTCCGTGAGAGGCTGGCCCTGGTAGTCGAGGACATGGAAGGAGTTGAGGGCCATGGCATCGTCCGTGGTCATGATGCGGGCATCGACGATGTTCAGGCCCTGCTGGTCGAGGACGGCGGTGGCCCGGCTGAAGAGGAGGTTGCGGTCCGGGGTGTACATGAAGACCTCGGAGCAGCCGCGGGTCGTCACGGGGCGGATGGCGACCAGGGGCAGGTTGCCGGGGGGATTGGTCAGAACCAGCCGGGTCTGCCAGGCGATCTCGTCCGGGGCGTTGTGTTGAAAGTAATCAAGGCTGAACTTGATCCAGAGGAGGGTGCACTGGTTACGGCTCAGACCATAAGCACCCACCTGGCGCAGGGCCTGATCCTGCTTTTGCTGGATGAGGTCGTCCTGGGCCAGGGGGTTTTCCAGGCCCCGTTGCAGGGCGAGGCGGGTGGCCTGGTACAACTCCTTGAGGAGGGAGTCCTTCCAGGCATTCCAGCGCCCGGGATCGGTGGCGCGCATATCGGCCACGGTGAGTAGATAAAGGTAGTTGAGCCGATCGACGTCGCTCACCAGGGTGGCGAATTCCTGGATGACGCGGGTGTCGCTCAGGTCCTTGCGCTGGGCGGTCATGGACATGACCAGATGCTTTTCGACCAGCCAGGAGACGAGGCGGCTGTCAAACTCCGGCAGCTCATGGAGTTGGCAGAAGTCCCAGGCATCGCGGGCGCCGAGGACGGAATGATCGCCGCCGCGGCCCTTGCCGATGTCGTGGAAGAGTCCCGCCAGGTAGAGGAGCTCCAGCTTGGGGATCTCTTGGGCGACGTTGGCGCGGAAGGGCGATTCTTCATCGCCCTCGGGGTTGGCGAAGTCGCAGAGGTGATGCAGCAGCCGCAGGGTGTGCTCGTCCACGGTATAAACATGGAAGAGGTCGTACTGCATGCGCCCCACGATATTGGCGAAGGCCGGCAGGTAGGCCGCCAGGACTCCGTAGCGATTCATACGGGAGAGGGCCTCGGCGGGACCCTTGGGATGGCGCATGATCTCCATGAAGAAGCTGCGCGCCCGCAGGTCGGCGCGGATGCGGTCGTCGATGAGGTGGCGGCGCTCCCGGATGAGGCGGATGGTGCTGGCCCGTACGCCCCGGATCTCGGGGTGGGTCTGGAGCAGGTGAAAGATCTCCAGCAGCGCCACGGGGTTGTGGCGGAAGACGTCCGGGTGGGTCACCTCCAGGAAGCCGCCGACGGCCTGGAAACGCCGGTTGATAACCACCGGCGGCCCCAGTTGGTCCCGCAACAAGATGGCCTCCTGAAAGAGCTGCAGCAGCATCTCGTTGAGCCGGTTCAGCTCGATGACGGTGCGGTAGTACTGCTGCATGAACTGTTCGACGGCCAGGTTGTGGTTGCCGTCATCCACGAAGCCAAAGTCGCGGGCCAGGCTGCGCTGGTAGTCGAAGAGGAGCCGATCCTCGCGGCGTCCGGCCAGGCGGTGGAGTTGAAAGCGGATGCGCCATAGCCGGGCCTGGCCCTCGATCAGGGTGAGGTACTCCCCTTCGGTGAGAAAGCCATGCAGGACCAGGTCGTGGAGGGTGTCGGCGGCAAAATGGCGCTTGGCGACCCAGCCGATCATCTGGATATCACGCAGGCCGCCGGGATTTTCCTTGATGTTGGGTTCGAGGTTGTAGGCGGTGCCACCGTACTTGTGCCAGCGTTGCCGTTGCTCGGCGGTCTTGGCGGCGAAAAAGGCGTCACTGGGCCAGAGGCGGTCCGGCCCGGTGGCGGCGCGCATGGCGGCGAGGAGCTGGGCATCACCCGTGATCAGGCGGCCCTCCATGAGGTTGGTCATGACGGTGACGTCGGCCCGCGCCTCCGCGACGCACTCGTCCAGGGTGCGCACGCTCTGGCCGACCTCGGTGCCGATGTCCCAGAGGAAGGTGATGAAGGCCTCTAGGGGGCCATCGAGGGCGGCCCGGTCTTCGCCCTTGTCCTCGCCCAGGAGGATCAGGATATCCAGGTCCGATCCAGGGTGCAGCTCTTCCCGGCCGTAGCCACCGACGGCGACCAGGGCGAGGGGTAGTGCTCCGGGGCTGGCCGGGGGCAGGTGACGCGCCCAGGCGCGGGTCAGGATGGTATCGACCAGGAGGCTGTGGGTCCGGACCAGATCGGCGGCGGGGACGCCCTGGTCAAAGGCCTCGAAGAGGCGTTGGCGGCCCTCGCGCAGGGCCTGGCGAAAGGCGGGAATGGGCTCGGAGCCCGCGGTCAGGGCCTCGTCGAGACGCGCTTGGGCGAATGCCACCAGGGCCTCGGCCTTGGACCCCATCCTCATGGCTGGCTCGGCTCCCCGCGCTCCTCGTGGCGCAGGGTCAGGACCTCGTGGCCATCGGGGGTGACCAGGACCGTATGTTCCCACTGAGCCGAGAGGCCGCGATCCTTGGTGACGACCGTCCAGCCGTCCGGTAGCAGCTTAATGTAGCGTTTGCCCGCGTTGACCATGGGCTCGATGGTGAAGCACATGCCGGCACGCAGCACCATACCCGCGCCGCGCTTGCCATAGTGCAGAACCTGGGGCTCCTCGTGGAAGTCGCGGCCGATGCCGTGGCCACAGTATTCCTCCACCACGGAGAAGCGGTGGCTCTCGACGTAACTCTGGATGGCATGGCCGATGTCACCCAGGGTCGCCCCGGGGCGGACCTGGTCCAGGCCGATCCAGAGGGCCTCGTGGGTCACCTTTACCAGGCGGCGGGCCAGAATGGAGGGTTCGCCGAGGCAGAACATCTTGCTGGTGTCACCGTGATAGCCATCCTTGATGACGGTGATGTCGATGTTGAGGATGTCGCCCCTCTTGAGTTGCTTGTCGCTGGGGATGCCATGACAGACCTGATGGTTGACCGAGGTGCAGATGGAACGGGGAAAGCCGCGGTAGTTCAGGGGGGCGGGGATGGCCCCCTGCTCCTGGACGATGTAGTCATGACAGCGGCGGTCGAGTTCCTCAGTAGTGGTGCCGGGGACCACGTGTTCCTCAATCATCTCCAGAACCTCCGCGGCCAGGCGTCCGGCCACGCGCATTTTCGCGATTTCGTCCGCGGTCTTGATGGTCACGCTCATGCTGGGGCTGGTACTTCCGGAGTGGCGAAAGGTGGGAATGGTTCGGGAGACAAGCCGGGATTGGCTTGAAATTGCTCGAATCCAGTCGCTTATGGTATAAAAGGCGACGCTGATCGGCAAACCGATTCGCCATTTTTGGCTGTTGGATGTTTGCCGTTAGGCCCCAAGGCGCGAGAAACAAAAGGTTTTTCGCGCTATTTTTTGGCTCGCGCCCGGCGCGGGCCCTGTCATCGCCACACACGGCTCGTCACCGGGATAACCGGGTGCCCGCTTGCGCGGGTTGTTTCCTGGGGAGGCGTGGAGGTTCAACCCAACCAATCGAGGTTTTTATCATGAGCCAAATATCCATGCGGGACATGCTGGAGGCTGGCGTCCACTTCGGACACCAGACCCGTTACTGGAACCCCAAGATGGGGGCCTATATCTTCGGCCACCGCAATAAGATTCATATCGTCAACCTGGAAAAGACCCTGCCCCTTTTCCGCGAGGCCCTGAATTTTATGGGCTCCCTGTCCGCCAACGGCGGCAAGGTGCTCTTTGTCGGCACCAAGCGCGCCGCCCGTGACGCCATCCGCGAGGAGGCCATCCGCTGCGGCATGCCCTTCGTCAACCATCGCTGGCTCGGCGGCATGTTGACCAACTTCAAGACCATCAAGCAGTCCATCAAGCGCCTCAAGGACCTGGAGGCCATGTTCGAGGATGGCTCCGTCAACCGCTTCAATAAAAAGGAGGCCCTCGGCCTGAGCCGGGAGAAGGAGAAGCTGGAGTTGAGCTTGGGCGGTATCAAGGAGATGAGTGGCTTGCCGGATGCCATCTTCATCATCGACGTGGGCCACGAGAAGCTGGCCGTGACCGAGGCAAACAAACTGGGTATCCCGGTGGTGGGCGTGGTGGACACCAACAATGATCCCGGCCCTATCGACTATGTGATTCCCGGCAATGATGACGCCATCCGCGCCGTGCGCCTCTACATCTCCGGCTCCGCCAACGCCATCCTGGACGGCCGGCAAAGTGCCGCCGCTATGGCCGGCCGGGTTGATGACTACATGGAGTCCGCGCCGGCGGCGGTCGCCGGCTGACGTCCTGGCCCCGGCCAAACCTCATCAGGGGCGAACCCCCTGCCCGGCCCCTCGGGCAGGTGCCCCTGAATCCAGTTTTCGCCCCGCGCCGGACCTAAGGGCCGCGCCGGGCACTTTCGCGATACCAGATTTTCGGAGATTTGTTTGATGGAGATTACCGCCTCATTGGTCAAGGAGCTCAGAGAGCGTACCGGGGCCGGCATGATGGAGTGCAAAAGGGCCCTGGTGGAATCCCAGGGTAGTATCGAGGCCGCCATCGAGGCCATGCGCAAGTCCGGTCAGGCGAAGGCCGCCAAGAAGGCTGGCCGCATCGCCGCCGACGGCGTGGTGGTCATCAAGGTCGCCGCCGATGGTAAAAGCGGCGTCATGGTCGAGGTCAATAGCGAGACCGACTTCGTCGCCAAGGATGCCAACTTCAAGGATTTCGCCGATGCCGTGGGTGAGGCCGCCTTGGCCGCCCGGGTGGCGGATGTGGAGGCCCTGAGCGCCCTGCCGATTCGCGCGGGCGAGGCGACCACCATCGCCGAGGCCCGGGAGGCCCTGATCGCCAAGATCGGCGAGAATATTCAGGTGCGCCGCCTGGTCCGGTTCGAGGATGCCCAGGGCCAGTTGCACAGTTACCGCCATGGGGTACGCATTGGCGTCCTGGTGGAGATGGAGGGCGGTGACACCGAGCTGGGCAAGGACATCGCCATGCATGTCGCCGCCAGCAACCCCCTCTGTGTCGATGCCACCCAGGTTCCCGCCGGGGTGCTGGAGAAGGAAAAGGATATTTTCCGCGCCCAGGCCCTGGAGAGTGGCAAGCCGGCGGAGATCATGGACAAGATCATTGACGGCCGCGTCCGCAAGTACATGGAGGAGATCACCCTGCTGGGTCAGCCCTTCGTCAAGGACGTCGAGGTCACGGTGGAAAAGCTGCTCGGCCGCGCCGGAGCCAAGGTCCATCGTTTCTCCCGCGTCGAGGTGGGCGAGGGCATCGAGAAGAAGCAGGAAAACTTCGCCGACGAGGTCATGGCTCAGGTGCGGGGCGACTAGCCAGGTGATGGGGGGCGCGCAACGGCGTAAGTCGGCGTGGGCCCCCTCCCTGGGGCCAGGCGGCCCCTGGAACGGCGCCGGTCTGGCCCCTCCGCCCCTGTCGCAGCGGTCCAATCTACTCACGCGGAACACCCTAACGGAGACTTCAACCCGTGTCCCAACCAGCCTATCGGCGGATTCTGCTCAAACTTAGCGGCGAGGCCCTCATGGGCGGCGGCCAGTTCGGTATCGATCCCGGCGTTATGGGCCGGCTCGCCGCGGAGGTGAAGGGGCTGGCGGACACGGGCATTCAGCTCGCCCTGGTCATCGGTGGCGGTAACATCTTTCGGGGCGAGGGCTTGGCCGGAGCCGGCATGGACCGGGTCACCGGTGACCACATGGGCATGCTGGCCACGGTCATGAATGCCCTGGCCATGCAGGATGCCCTGGAGCAGATGGGTGTCGCCACTCGCGTGATGTCCGCCGTGCGCATCAACCAGGTCTGCGAGGATTACATCCGCCGGCGCGCCATGCGTCATCTGGAAAAGGGGCGGGTGGTCATCTTCGCTGGCGGCACGGGTAACCCCTTCTTCACCACGGATTCCGCCGCCAGTCTCCGCGCCGTCGAGATAGGCGCGGAACTGCTCATTAAGGCCACCAAGGTCGATGGCGTCTATTCCGCCGACCCCATGAAGGACCAAGCGGCCGTCTTCTACCCCCGCCTGACCCATGATCAGGCCTTGCGCGAGAACCTCAAGGTCATGGATACCACGGCTATCGTCCTGTGCCGGGATAATCGGATTCCCATACGCGTCATGAACATCCATCAATCCGGGGCCCTGATGCGCCTGATCAAGGGCGAGGCCATCGGTTCCCTGGTCGAGAGCGGAGACTGAGATGATCAACGATGTCAACAAGGACGCCGAGTCGCGGATGGCGAAGAGCGTCGAGGCCCTAGGCCTCGAACTGGCCAAGATCCGCACCGGTCGCGCCCACCCCTCCCTGCTGGACCACATCCGGGTCAATTACTACGGCAACGAGGTGCCCATCAAGCAGGTGGCCAACGTCACCGCCGAGGATGCCCGTACCCTGGCCGTGGCCCCCTGGGAAAAGGGCATGGTGACGGCGGTCGAGAAGGCCATCATGCAGTCCGACCTGGGGCTCAACCCCAACACCGCCGGGGCCGTGATCCGGGTGCCGATGCCGGCGCTGACCGAGGAGCGCCGCCGGGATCTCATCAAGGTGGCGCGCTCCGAGGCGGAGCAGGGCCGGGTGGCCATCCGCAACATCCGGCGCGAGGCCAATAACGAATTCAAGGAGATGGTTAAGGAGAAGATGATTTCCGAGGACGACGAACGTCGGGGCCAGGAAACCATCCAGAAACTGACCGATAAATATGTCAAGGAGGTCGACCTGCTCTTGGAGGAAAAGGAAAAGGACCTCATGGCCATCTGATCCGACGGACCAGGACACGAGCACCGCATGGCCGAAAATATGAGCGAGCAGGCGGGCGCGGGCGCCGTCCCCCGGCATGTCGCCATTATCATGGATGGCAATGGCCGGTGGGCCCGGGCGCGTCAACTGCCCCGTGGCGCCGGGCATCGCGCGGGAGTTAAGAGCGTCCGGGCCGTGGTCGAGGAAAGCATCCGCCAGGGGGTCGAGGTCCTGACCCTCTTCGCCTTCAGCAGCGAGAATTGGCGGCGGCCCAGACCCGAAGTCGATTTCCTCATGCAACTCTTCCTGACCGCCTTGAGATCCGAGGTGAAAAAACTCAAGCGGAATGGTGGGCGCTTGCGCGTCATCGGCGATCTCGGGGCCTTCCCCGAACGTCTGCGCTCAGAGATCGCCGAGGCCGAGGTGGCGACGGCCACCAATACCAAACTGACCTTGCAAATCGCCGCCAACTATGGTGGCCGTTGGGACCTGGCTGATGCGACGCGCCGTATCGCCCAGGCAGCCGTCGCGGGGCAGCTGGACCCGGTCACCCTCAATGAGGCCACCCTCGCAACCCACCTGGCGACCGCTGGCCTGCCGGATCCCGACCTCTTCATTCGTACCGGTGGCGAGCGGCGGTTGAGCAACTTTCTGCTCTGGCAGTCGGCTTACGCCGAACTTTATTTTACCGATCTCATGTGGCCGGACTTTGGCGCCGCGGCCTACGCCGAGGCCCTGGCCGACTACGGGCGGCGCCAGCGTCGCTTTGGCCAGACCTCCGAGCAGGTGATGGGACAGGGCTCCCGGGCTCTCGATTCGGCCCCTGAATCTCCCCACGATCCGGACCGGGTATCCTCGTGGCCCTGACCAGCCTCCAGCTTCGCGTTCTGACCGCCTCGGTCCTGGCCCCGATCGTCCTTCTGGCGGTGCTGGCCCTGCCACCGTGGGGCTTCGCCCTGGCCCTGGGCCTGATCCTGCTGGGTGGTGCCTGGGAGTGGTCTTCCCTGGGGGGCTTGACCAGGCCAGCGGTGCGGCTGGCCTATGTCGCCCTCCTCGGCGCCGCCCTGATCCTGCTCTGGCTTCTGCCCAAGGCGGGGGTGGTGCCCCTGCTCCTGCTGGTCAGCCTCTGGTGGTGGCTGGTCGCGGTCTGGCTCTTCCGGCTGAAGCAGATCGAACCGGGCGTGGGTCCAGCCCCGGGACGCCTGCTGGCGGGGCTGCTGGCACTGACCGGTCCCTGGCTGGCCATGACCCAGCTCCACGGCGCCCCGTCCCAGGGCCCCGCCCTGGTACTCTTTCTCCTGATCCTCATCTGGACGGCGGACATCGCCGCCTACTTTTCCGGCCGCCGCTGGGGCAGGACCAAGCTGGCGCCCGTCCTCAGTCCGGGCAAAACCTGGGCGGGGGTTCTGGGGGCCGGGGCGGGCGCGACCTTGCTGGGCCTGGTGCTGGGCTACTGGCTGGATTTGGCGCCCCTCGCCACCCTGGGTGCCCTCCTGCTGTGCCTGGCCACCGCCTTCATCTCCGTGGTGGGCGATCTGTTTGAAAGTCTCCTCAAGCGCCGCCAGGGTGTGAAGGATTCCGGCCATCTCCTGCCCGGTCATGGCGGCCTCCTGGATCGCATCGACAGCCTGACCGCCGCCGCGCCCTTTTTCGTCCTGGGTCTGATCTGGCTGGGAGTCCCGACATGAAGGGGATCTGCGTTCTGGGGGCCACGGGCTCCATCGGCATCAGTACCCTGGACGTGGTGGGACGCCACCCAAAGCTTTATCGCGTGGTGGCCCTAACCGCCAACCGGGATGCGGAGCGCCTGGCCGAGCAGTGTCGCCGCCACCGGCCGGCCCTGGCCGTCCTGGCGGATGTCGGGGCGGCGGAGCGCCTGCGTGGCCTGCTCGCGGACATGGCTGGGGCCCCCGAGGTGCTGACGGGGCCCGAAGCCCTGGCCCAGGTGGCCGCCCTGCCCGAGGTCGATATCGTTATGGCGGCTATCGTCGGCGCCGCCGGTCTGCTGCCCACCCTGGCCGCCGCCCGGGCCGGCAAACGACTGCTGCTGGCTAACAAGGAGGCCCTGGTCGTCGCCGGCGAGATCCTAATGTCCGCCGCCGCCGCCAGTGGCGCCCTGCTGCTCCCAATCGATAGCGAACACAACGCCATTTTTCAGTGTATGCCCGCGGGTTACGAGCATGGCCTCGACCAGGTTGGCGTGGAGCGGATCTTCCTCACCGCCTCCGGTGGTCCCTTCCGCGACTGGCCCCTGGCGGAACTCGAACGGGTGACGCCGGACCAGGCCTGCGCCCACCCCAACTGGCGGATGGGGCGCAAAATCTCGGTGGATTCCGCCACCATGATGAACAAGGGCCTGGAACTCATCGAGGCGTGCTGGCTGTTCGGCACCCGCCCGGAACGCATCCAGATCGTCATTCACCCCCAAAGCGTCATTCATTCCCTGGTGCAGTACGTGGACGGCTCGGTACTGGCCCAGTTGGGCAACCCGGACATGCGCACCCCCATTGCCCATGCCCTGGCCTGGCCGGAACGCCTGAGTTCCGGCGTGTCACCCCTGGATCTTTTCGCCGTCGGCCGCCTAGACTTCGAGCCACCGGGGCTGGATCGATTCCCCTGCCTGTCCCTGGCAATCCAGGCCGCCGAGTCCGGGGGTACGGCCCCCACCATCCTCAATGCCGCCAATGAGATCGCCGTGGCGGCCTTTCTGATGGGGCGCATCCGCTATACCACCATCGCCCGCCTGGTCGGCGCGACCCTGGAGCGGGTGCCAGCCCAGGCCGTCAGTCGGGATGGGCTGGAGAGTCTCTTGGAGGCGGATCGCCAGGCACGCGCCTTGGCGGAACAATTGCTGCCAACCCTGGTCGAATAAAAGACCATGCCAGACCTGCTCCATACCATCCTCTCCTTCATCGTCGTCCTCGCCATCCTCATTGCGGTGCATGAGTTCGGCCACTTTTGGGTGGCTCGACGCCTGGGGGTCAAGGTTCTGCGGTTTTCCATCGGCTTCGGACGACCCCTGCTGCGTTGGGTGGGGCGGCGGGATGGCACCGAATACGTTTTGGCAGGCATCCCCTTGGGCGGCTACGTCAAGATGCTTGATGAGCGCGAGGAAGAGGTTGATCCGGCAGAGGTCCATCGGGCCTTCAACCGACAGAAACTCTGGAGGCGCGCCGCCATCGTACTGGCCGGTCCCCTCTTCAATCTCCTTTTCGCCATCCTGCTCTACTGGGGCATTCTGGTCACCGGGGATACCGGCAGTCGCGCCCTGATCGGCACCGTGGCTACCGGCTCCATCGCCGCCGAGGCGGGGCTGGAGGCCGGAGACGAACTGCTGCGGGTGGGTGATCGCCCCACCCCGACCTGGGAGGCAGCGGTTTTTGCCCTCATGGCCGAGGCCCTGGACGGCCGGGATCTGCCGGTGCGGATACGTGATGCGGAGGGGGACGAGCGGACCTACGTGCTCAATGGCCAGGCCCTGGCGGCCCTGCCGGAAGATCCGGCCATCCTTGGTAATCTTGGCCTGGCGCCCGCCCGCCCCCTGCTCCCGCCGGTGCTGGGCGAGGTCATTCCCGGCGAGGCGGCCGCGGAGGCCGGTCTCCAGACCGGCGATCTGATCCTCGACACCAACGATAAGCCCGTCACCAGTTGGGACGCCTGGGTCGCCATGGTGCGGGACCATCCGGGCCAGACCCTCCGGGTGCGGATCGCCCGCGGCGGCCAGGAGCTGGAACTGGCCCTGACCCCGCGCACCGCCCCAAGCCCCACCGGGGAGATTGGCCGGGTCGGTGCCGGGGTGGAAGTACCCGAGGAACTGCTGGCGCAATATCGCGCCGTGGTGCGGCTGGGGCCGGTCGATGCCTTGGGCGCCGCCGTCGCCAAAACGGCGGACATGAGTTGGCTGATGCTCAAGGTCATGGGCCGCATGCTGACGGGCCAGTCCTCCATCGAGAACCTGAGCGGTCCCATTTCCATCGCCGAAAGCGCCGGGCGCAGCGCCAATCATGGCTGGAGCTATTTCATCAAATTCCTGGCCGTTGTCAGCATCAGTCTGGGCGTGCTCAACCTCCTGCCTATTCCAGTCCTGGACGGGGGGCATCTGCTGTTCTTTCTGGTCGAGGCGATCAAGGGCGGACCCCTGTCCGAACAGGTGCAGATGCAGGGTCAGCGTATCGGAGTCGCCCTGCTCGCCGCCCTCATGTCCCTGGCCTTCTTCGTCGATATTCAACGCCTGTTGAATTAAGAGGACCCGGCTGGCGCTCCTCGCCCGCCTTTTAGGTCCCCGCCGGGGGTATTCCTTGGCCGCAGGGCCGCCATGGTGGTTTTGTTCGTGATTCCCTTCGCCTATACTAGCCCGTCATTATTTTGGCCGTCGAGGCAGGCGGCTTCTCCGCACAGGGGGATGAGCTTTGGGCGTTTCCAAGAGAAGTTTTTCAGGGGTGGCCCGCCATGCCCTGGTCCTGATCGTCCTGGCGCTGGGCCTGCTGTTGAATGGGCCCCTGACCGCCTTGGCGGACACTTTCAAGGTGACCGACATCCGTATCGAAGGCCTCCAGCGGATTTCCGCCGGCACCGTCTTCAGTCTGCTCCCCGTCAAGATTGGCGATAGCACCACGGAAGAGGTCACGGCCAAGAGCATTCGCGCCCTTTATGCCTCGGGATTCTTCGAGGACGTGAAGGTCGAGCGCGACGGCACCGTCCTGGTCGTCACGGTTCAGGAACGACCCGCGGTCTCGGAGATCATTCTGACGGGCTACAAGGATATCGACGAGGAGGCATTGCGCGCCGCCCTCAAGGAGATCGGCCTTGCGGAGGGCCGTGTCTTCAACAAATCCATCCTGGACCGCATCGAACAGGAACTGAAGAATCAATACTTTTCACGCGGCAAATACGGAATCGAGATCCAGACCACGGTATCACCCCTGGATCGCAACCGGGTACGGGTCACGATTGATATCATCGAGGGCCTGACGGCGCGCATCAAGCAGATCAACGTCATCGGCAACGAGGCCTTCCCCGAAAAGGAATTGCTGGGACTTTTCAAGCTTGGCAAGTCCAATTGGGCCTCCTGGTATTCCAAAAACGATCAGTACTCCAAGCAGAAGCTGGGCGGCGACCTGGAGACCTTGCGCTCCTTCTACCTGGACCGGGGCTTTATCAAGTTCGAAATCAAATCCACCCAGGTCTCGATCAGTGCCGACCGCAAGGAAATCTACATCACGGTCGTTATCAATGAAGGCGACATCTTCATGGTCAGCGATATCCAACTCGCTGGCCAGCCGACCTTGCCGGCCGAGGAGGTCTTTCCCTTGATTCACATGCGCCGCGGCGAGCCCTTCTCGCGCAAGGCGACGACCCAGAGCGCGGAGCGGGTATCCCGCCGCCTCGCGGACGAGGGCTATGCCTTCGCCAATGTGAATACCATCCCCGAGATCAATGATGAAAAGAAAGAGGTCAAGGTCATCTTCTTCGTTGATCCTGGCAAGCGGGTTTATGTCCGGCGCGTGAATATGAAGGGTAATACCCGTACCCGCGACGAGGTCCTGCGCCGGGAGATGCGGCAGCTTGAAGCAGCATGGTTCTCCTCGGAACTGGTCAAGGAGTCTCGGGAACGCCTGCAACGCCTGGGCTTCTTCGACGAAGTGAATATCGAAACCCCGGCGGTCCCGGGTTCCCCGGATCAGGTGGACGTGGATGTCACCGTCAAGGAAAAGCCTTCCGGCAATCTCATGGCCGGTGTGGGCTATTCCCAGACCCAGGGCATCCTCTTCAATACCAGCGTGACCCAGAATAACTTCATGGGCACGGGTAAGCGGGTCTCCTTTGCCTTCAATACCAGCGATGCCAATACGGTTTACGAATTGGGCTACACCAATCCCTATTACACCATCAACGGTATCAGCCGCGGCTTCATCCTGTCGTACCGGGAGACCGATTTTGAAAATCTGGATCTCGCTCCCTACTCAACTGATTTGGGCATTGCTGGCATCAACTGGGGCCTGCCCATTTCAGACGTCAGCCGCGCCGGTTTGGGACTCCAATATCAATACATCAATTTGAAGCCGGGCTTTTCGACAGTGGCCGAGGAGTTTGCCCTCATTAATGGCGATAGCTACAACAATTACGTCCTGAATGCCTCCTATACCAAGGATTCGCGTGATACCACCGTCTTTCCGACCAAGGGCCTGCTGCAAAACCTCGCCCTTGAGGCGGCCGGGCCAGGGAGTACGCTGGAGTACTGGCGCCTCACCTATCGCCACCGCCACTATTACCCCCTGGCGCGGCGATTTACCCTTTCCATGCGTGCCGATCTGGGTTATGGGGACGGTTACGGGGATACCACCACACTGCCCTTCTTCGAGAACTTCTACGCCGGTGGCTCCCGGTCGGTGCGTGGCTGGGAGGAGAATTCCCTGGGACCGCGCGAGGTCGCTGGGGTAGGCGATCCCATCGGCGGTAACATCAAAATTATAGGGGGTATGGAACTCTTCGTGCCGCCGCCCATTTCCGGAGATTTCGCCGATACCATCCGGCTCAGCGCCTTCTTTGACTTTGGCAACGTCTGGACAACCTCTTCCATGAACGGTCTGATCGCGCCCGATGGTTTTGCCCTGGAAGACCTGCGCTATTCGACGGGGGTGTCCGTGGTCTGGCTGTCGCCCGTCGGCGCCATCTTCGCCAGCGTCGCCTACCCCATTAACGAGAAGGAGGGTGACCAGACCCAGGTCTTCCAGTTTGGTTTGGGCTCTGCCTTCTAGGGTGATGAGCATCATGTCGAGGTTTTACTTTCTCCTGGTCACGGTCTGTCTGTTGGGGTCCACCGGGGCCCAAGTGCGGGCGGCGGATTATGTGGTGGCCGCGATCGATCCCGACCGTATCGTGGAAAGATCGCCTCAGTACGAGCAGGCACGCAATGAGTTGCAGCAGGCGGTCGCCGACCGCGAGCGGAAGTTACGCGAACAGCAGGAAGAACTGACGGCCTTGCAGGCGCGTCTGGAACGGGATGCCGCCCTCATGAGCACCGAGGAGGCCCAGCGCCTCTCCAACGATATCCGTAATCGGGATCGCAAGCTCAAGTACGCCCAAGGTGAAGCGCGGGAGGATCTCACCCTCCGCCAGAACGAGATGCGCACCAAGCTTGGCAAGCAGGTGGAGGAAGTGGTGACCGAACTGGCCAAGCAACGCGGCATTGACCTCATCGTTAGCGGCAAGGACGTCTTCTATTTCAGTGAACGCATCGACATCTCCGACGAGGTGGTGGAACGGATGCGGGCCAAGCACCAGGCCAAGTAGGCATAACCCGGCCCCTTTCCCCGTTCCGGCGATCATTATCTTGGAATATTCCCTCGGAGAACTCGCCCAGCAACTTGGTCTCGCGCTAGAGGGAGACCCGGATGCCAGGGTTGGTCGTATCGCAACCCTTGCCGATGCCGGTCCAGGGGACCTCTGTTTCTATGCCGACAAAAAATATCGCGCCCCCCTGGGCCTGACCCGAGCGGGCGCGGTCATTCTCGGCCCCGGTGACCGCGAGCATTGCCCCGTTCCGGTCATGATCGGCGACAACCCCTACCTGGCTTATGCCAAGGCGGGCTGGCTCCTCCATCCCCCACCCGCGATGCCCACGGGTCGCCACCCCAGTGCGGTCGTGGCATCAACGGCCCAGGTGGACCCCAGCGCCTGGATTGGCCCCGGTACCGTGGTGGAGGAGGGCGTCGAGATCGGCCCCCGTGCCTTCATTGGGCCGGGTTCCGTCGTTGGCGCCCACTGCCGCATTGGCGAGGAGGCGCGACTGGTGGCGCGGGTCACCCTCTGCGCCGGAGTGCGGGTGGGCCGCCGCGCCCTGCTCCAGCCCGGTTGCGTCATCGGCCGGGATGGCTTTGGTTTCGCGCGGGATGGTAATCGCTGGTTCCGCATGCCCCAACTGGGGGGGGTGGACATCGGGGATGATGTCGAGATCGGCGCCAATAGCTGCGTGGATCGCGGCGCCCTGACGGATACCATCATCGAGGCCGGGGCCAAGCTCGACAACCTGATCCAGATTGGCCACAACTGCCGCATCGGCGAGAATACCGCCATGGCGGCCTGTTCCGGCATTTCGGGTTCCACCCACATTGGCCGCGATTGCACCATCGCCGGGGCCGTGGGCATGGCCGGGCATCTGGAGATCGGCGATAACGTGCATTTCACCGGGATGGCGATGGTCACGCGCTCCTTCCCGGAACCAGGCGTCTATAGCAGCGGCATCCCAGCTATGTCGAACGCGGACTGGCGACGCAACGCCGCGCGCTTCCGTCATCTCGACGATCTGACGCGGCGCGTCAAGCACCTCGAGGCCGAGCTGGCAAAATTGATCCAGGGAGTGGAACAGGACTCCGAATAGCCGGCCCCCCGCCGCGTCTCTTCCCCTGCCAGCCCTCCTTCACCCAAGGGAGACAGCCTTGAACACGATGGATATTCACGAGGTGCTCAGTCATCTGCCGCACCGCTATCCCTTTTTGCTGGTCGACAAGGTGCTGGATTTCCAGCGCGACGATTATCTCGTGGCCTTGAAGAACGTGACCTTCAACGAGCCATATTTTACGGGCCATTTCCCGACCCGGCCCATCATGCCCGGCGTTCTCATCATCGAGGCCATGGCCCAGGCCACGGGCCTGCTGGCCATGGAGTCCCGGCCCGATGAGGTCGGCTCCAAGCTTTACTATTTCGTTGGCATCGACAAGGCCCGTTTCAAGCGCCCGGTGGAACCTGGCGATCAGCTCATCATGACCGTCAAGCTGCGGGCCGTGCGGCGCGCCATCTGGATGTTCACGGGCGAGGCCCATGTGGATGGCAAGCTGGCGGCCTCCGCCGAGATCATGTGTACCGCGCGGGATTTCTAGGCATGATCCATCCCACCGCCATCATCGACCCCGCCGCCGAGCTCGACGAGGGCGTTGAGGTCGGGCCCTATGTCATCATTGGACCCCGGGTGCGCATTGGGCGCGGCACCGCCATAGGCCCCCACGCCGTCCTGCGCGGACCTACCGACATCGGTTGCGATAACCGCATCTTTCAGTTCGCCTCCGTGGGCGAGGACCCCCAGGACAAGAAATACGCCGGCGAGGAGACGCGGCTGGAGGTGGGGGATCGTAATGTCATCCGCGAGTTTGTCACCCTGCATCGGGGCACGGCCCAAGGTCTGGGGGTGACCCGGATCGGCAGTGACAATCTCTTCATGGCCTATGTCCATGTGGCCCACGATTGCCTGATCGGTGACAACATCATCATGGCCAATGCCACCACCCTGGCGGGTCATGTCAGCGTCGAGGACTGGGCCATCCTCGGGGGCTTCACTATCATCCACCAGTTCTGTCGCATTGGCGCCCACTGTTTTTCCGGCGGCGGTTCCGTCGTGGCCCAGGACATCCCGCCCTTCGTCCTGGTCAACGGCCATCCGGCGCATCCGCGTGGCATCAACTCCGAGGGCCTGCGCCGGCGAAACTTCAAACCCGAGGCCATCGCCGCCATCAAGCAAGGTTTTCGCCTGCTCTACAAGTCCAAGAAAAGGTTGGCGGAGGCCTTGGTGGCCATGCACGCCCTGCGGAGCCCGGAGGTCGATCATCTGGCGGATTTTGTCGCCAATAGTCCGCGCGGCTTTGTGCGCTGAGCCTGTCGCGCCGATGCGCATCGGCATCGTCGCCAACGAGCCCTCCGGCGATCAACTGGCCGCCGGTGTCATTCGTGCCCTGCGCGAGGCGCGGCCCGATATCAGCTTCATCGGCGTGGCCGGGCCGCGCATGGCCGAGGCGGGCTGCGAGACCCTGCTCGATCAGGAGCGCCTCTCCGTCATGGGGCTGGTGGAGGTCCTCAAGCACCTGCCAGAGGTCCTGCGCCTGCGGCGCCAACTGGGCGACTATTTTCTGGCCCACCGCCCGGATCTCTTCATTGGCGTGGACGCCCCGGACTTCAACCTGACTCTGGAACGGCGCCTGCGCCGGGCGGGTATCCCCACCGCCCACCTGGTCAGCCCCACCGTCTGGGCCTGGCGGCCCGGGCGGGTCAAGGGCCTGCGCTCCGCCGTCGATCTGGTGCTGAGCATTTTCCCCTTCGAAGAGGACTTTCTGCGCGAGCGGGGCGTGGCCGCCCGCTACATCGGTCACCCCCTGGCGGACGAGATCCCCCTTGAAACAGATCGGGGCGCGGCCCGCCAGGGCTTGGGTCTGCCCCTCTCCGGGCCGGTGATCGCCCTCCTGCCGGGCAGTCGCGTCAGTGAGGTCAAGCTGCTGGCGCGGCCCTTCATCGAGACGGCCGCTTGGTGTCAGGGGCATCAACCCGGGCTCGCCTTCGTGGTGCCACTGGTATCCCCGCGCCTGCGGGACCTGTTTGAGGAGATCCTGGCGCGGACTGGCCTGAAGATCCCCCTGACCCTGGTCGATGGCCGGGGGCGGGAGGTCATGATTGCCGCCGATGCCGTCCTCACCGCCTCCGGCACCGCCACCCTGGAGGCCTTGCTGCTCAAACGTCCCATGGTGGTGGGCTACCGGCTCGATGCCTTCGCTTATCGCCTGGTCAAGGTGTTCAACCTCATCAAGGTCCCCCAGGTCGCCATGGCGAATATCCTGGCCGGCCGGGAACTGGCCCCGGAATTCATCCAGGACCGATGCCGGGCGGAACTGATGGGGCCGGCCCTGCTGGCGCTCCTGGCGGATGAGCCGCGGCTGGTCGAGATCCGGGAGACCTACGCCGGCATCCATCGGCAACTGCGCCGGGACGCCGGTCGCCAGGCCGCCCAGGCCTTGCTGGAACTGGCCGCGGCCCCTTGATGGTGCCAGGCCCGGCCAGGGGGCTAACCACAGTCCTGATCGCCGGCATTGACGAGGCGGGTCGCGGGCCCCTGGCCGGCCCCGTAACCGCCGCCGCCGTCATCCTCGATCCCGCTCGGCCCATCCCGGGCCTGGATGACTCCAAACGCCTGTCCCCCACCCGGCGCGCCCTCCTGGAGCCCGAAATCCAGCGGTTTTCCCTGGCTTGGTGTGTGGCCAGCGCCAGCCCCGTGGAGATCGATACCCTCAACATCCTCCAGGCGACCCTGCTGGCCATGCGCAGGGCGGTCCAGGGTCTGGCGTTCCCCCCGGATCGGGCCCTGGTGGACGGCAACCGCTGCCCATTGCTGAGCTGTCCCGTCGCGGCCATCGTGGGCGGCGATGCCAAGGTGGCCGCCATCTCCGCCGCCTCCATCCTGGCCAAGGTCGCCCGGGACCGGGAGATGGCGCGGCTTGATCTGCTTTATCCTGGCTATGGACTGGCCCTTCATAAGGGGTACCCGACTCAAGCTCATATTGCCGCCCTGCGGGCCCTGGGTCCCAGTCCCATCCACCGCCGCTCCTTTCGCCCGGTGCGCGAGGCCCTGGAGCTGTTGGCCTGACAGGGGCCGGGGGCGGGCGGGGCGGCGAATGTCGCGGCTGAGGGGGGACGCCGACCCGTGACTCGGGCAGATGACCCCTAGGCCTGCATTGACCTGCCGGCAAGCCGAGGATTCACCGGGAGCGACTGAATCGTGACTTAGGCTGTCCTGTACCCTCAGGCCTCCGGCGCGCCGATCTGATCGGCGAGGTCCTTGAGGGTCAAACCGGCCAGGGCCTGGTGACGGGCCTCGTCGAGGCGGATCTCGATGGCGGTGGTGGCGGGAACGGCGGACGGGGGCGGGGGGGTGCCCAGGGTCTCTGGGTAGCCCCGGGCGAAGTCCAGCAGCCCGGCGAGGGTCAGGGTATCCGGGGCGCGGCTCGGGACAAAGCGGCTGGGTTCCCCGGCGGTACGCACCAGGTAGCCGCCGGCCTCCAGCAGCTCGAGCCTATTCCCGACGAGGCAGCAGGGCAGTCCCAGGGCCTGGGCCAGGCTGTCCCTGTCCCAGGGTGACCCGCCATGGTAATGGCGATGCGCCACCTGTCCCGCCACTGCCAGGGTCCAGCGCTCCTGGAGCTGGCAACTGGGCAACACCTCCCCGTCGGCCGTCGTCAGGTATTCGGGGTGCTGGAGGTAAAAGGCGAGGCTGGCGCCGGCCAGGAGGATGAGCCAGGCGATATGGACCCAGATCATGAAGAGGATGGGGATCGCGAAGCCGGAATAGATGGCGGTGAGGTGGGTGGAACCGGCCATGAAATAGGAGAAGCCCCAGCCCGTGAGCCGCCACAGGGCCGTCGCCGCCAGGGCACCCACCAGGGCGGGGCGGAAGTGGACGCGGGCCTGGGGTAGCGAGACGTAGATGAAGGTGAAGGCGGCGGCCAGTATCAGGTAAGGAAGCAGCCAGTCGAGGAGGGCCAGCAGCCCGGACCCGGGGGCGCTGGTCAGCAGGCTGGTGAAGGGGGCGCTGGACTGGATGGAACCGGCCAAACCCGAGGCCGAGAGAAACAGCACCGGGGCGACCAGGATGACGGTCAGGTAATGGCTGAAGCGATTAGCCAGGGATCGCGGTTGGGCGACATGCCAAATATGGTTGAAGGCCTCCTCGGTCTTCTCGATCAGGGAGACCGAGGTGTAGATGAGGAGCACCAGTCCCAGGGTGCCCAGCACGGCGACCCGGGCGTTTTCGACGAATTGGATGAGCTGGGTGCCGATGATCACGCCCGTCTCCCCTAGCGGTACCAGGGCCTCCAGGAGCAGGGGCTCCACCCGGTTGTGGACGCCGAAGCCCTTGAGGACGGAGAAGCTCACCGCCAGCAGGGGCACCAGGGAGAGGAGGGTGGTATAGACCAGGCCCATGGCCCGCAGATTGAGCTGGCCCTGGGTGAAGTCGCGCACCAGGGCCCGGGGGAGGGGCGGGAGCCTCAAGGCCAGCCGCGCGACGAGATCCGGGTCTGGCCGCCGACTCCCGAGGGTCTCCGCGCCCGGGCTGGCGAAGTCAAGAGGCTGGGTCATAGGGGCGGGTCCAAAGAGCGTTTGAGGTGGCGGGCGGCAAAAGAATAACCCCCAAGAGGCCGTTACTCTATACCGATCGAAGGGGCAAAAGGGTCGATTCTGGCCCGGCGGGGCTACAATAGGGCCCCTATCGTCACCAAATACTTAAATTAGACTGGTCCTTGGCGGTCATCGCCAGGCCATTTTCGCCCTAACGGACCCCATGAAGAAACCAACCATGCGCATGCCCAGGACCCTTTCCCCAGTTCACAAACGTCTCCCTCCCGGTCAAGTGGGCCGGGTGCTGAAGGCGGCCTTGACCGCCACCCTCTTGATCCTGAATGGGATCGCCCTGGCCGCGCCCAGCGGCGAGGCGCGGTTGAAGGACTATCTCAAGGGGTTGAACACCCTGTCCTCCGAGTTTCGTCAGTACACCCTGAGCGCCGATGGTGGGCGCATGATCGAGTCCGAGGGCACCCTCTATCTCCAGCGGCCCGGCCGCTTCCGCTGGGAATATCGGGCGCCGATGGAGCAGGTCATCGTGGCCGATGGCGATCGCGTCTGGCTCCATGATATCGAGCTGGATCAGATCTCCCACCAGAATCAGTCCAGCGCCCTGGACGGTACGCCGGCCCAGTTACTGTCGTCCAATGAGCCCATCGATCGTCACTTCGAAATTTTCGCCTGGGACCCCGGCGACGGGCGGGACTGGGTGGAACTGCAACCCAAGAAGGCGGATGGGCAGGTCACGCGTATCCGTATCGGCTTCATTGGCGAGGCCTTGGATACCCTGCTCATGGAAGACAGCTTCGGCCAGATCACCCGCTTCAGCCTCCTGGACACCAAGCGCAACCCCAAGCTGGATCCCAAGCTCTTCAAGCTGGACCGGCCCATCGGCGGAGACTTTCTCGAGATCCAGTAAATGACGATCCCTGCCGCCGCACGTCAGGCCGCAGCCCACCCCATGGCCCCCCTGGCGGAGCGTATGCGTCCCCGCACCCTGGCGGAATTCCGTGGCCAGGCCCACCTCCTCGCCCCCGGCAAGCCCCTGCGCCGGGCGATCGAGATGGATCGGCCCCACTCCATGATCTTCTGGGGGCCGCCGGGTACCGGCAAGACGACCCTGGCGCGGCTCCTTGCGGGCTCTTCCGGTTGCCATTTCATGCGCCTCTCGGCGGTCCTGTCCGGGGTCAAGGACATCCGCGAGGCGGTGGAGGAGGCCCGGCGGGTGCGCGCCGCGGATGGGCGGGGCAGCATCCTCTTCATTGACGAGGTCCATCGGTTCAACAAGGCCCAGCAGGATGCCTTCCTGCCCCATGTGGAGGAGGGGGCCCTGGTCTTTATCGGCGCCACCACCGAGAACCCCTCCTTTGAACTCAACAATGCCCTCCTGTCCCGTGCTCGGGTCTATGTCCTCAAGGCCCTGGAGCTTGAAGACCTGGAAGGGGTCATGGACCAGGCCCTGGCGGATCGGGAGCGGGGCCTGGGTCAACTGGGTCTGACCCTGGCCCCCGAGCAGCGCCGGGTGCTGGCGGAGGCGTCGGATGGTGATGCCCGCCGTGCCCTGAATCTGCTGGAGTTGGCGGCGGACCTGAGCGAGGGCGGGGAGATGGGCGAAGGGGTGGTGACGGAGGTCATCGCCGGTCATGCGCGGCGTTTTGATAAGGGCGGTGATATCTTCTATGACCAGATCTCCGCCCTGCACAAATCGGTGCGCGGTTCGGCCCCGGACGCGGCCCTCTATTGGCTGGCGCGCATGATCGACGGCGGTTGCGATCCCCTCTATATCGCCCGGCGGGTGGCGCGCATGGCGAGCGAGGATATTGGCAATGCCGACCCGCGGGCGTTGGAGTTGGCCTTAAACGCTTGGGATATGCAGGAGCGCCTCGGCAGTCCCGAGGGGGAGCTGGCCATTGCCCAAGCGGTGGTTTATATGGCCTGCGCGGCGAAGAGCAATGCTGTTTATCTGGCCTGGAAGGCCGCCCAGGAGGATGCCCGCCAGTCCGGCTCCCTGGAAGTCCCCGTCCATCTGCGCAATGCCCCGACCCGGCTCATGAAGGAGCTGGGGTATGGTCACGACTATCGCTATGCCCATGATGAGCCGGAGGGCTATGCCGCTGGCGAGGTCTATTTCCCCGACGGTCTGCGGCCGCGACGGTATTACGCACCGGTGGATCGCGGGTTGGAGATTCGCATTCGGGAGAAGCTGGGGCATTTGCGGGAGCTGGATAGGCTGGCGCGGGCGGGTTCTGGTGCTCCTGTCCGGGGGTCGCCGTAAATCCATCCCTGGAGGCTCGGGCATGGCATCCCTGCCATGCACGCCCCCGGACAGAAGCACCAGACCCCGCTTGTGAGCGTCTGGTGGCTGGGTATGCTGGGAGTAGCGGCTTCCCGGCCTTGGCGAAGGCCTTGATCACGGGGGTTGCCCCTCAGTCATCAAAGCGCATGGTCACCGTGCATTGACCATTCTGTTCATCAACCTTGAGGCCGTCGGCCTGGCGTCTGATCAAAAAGCCGGCCAGCTCCGCCAGGGCATCGGGATCATCCATCAGCCGCTCGGGGTCTGGGGGCTCATGGGCAAGGCGCAGGGGTCTGCCGGCATAGGTGACACGGATTTGGCATTGGTATTCATCGAAGCGGGCCACCAGCTCGACGTGGGGATCGTCCCCGTCCGCCAGTAGTCCATGGGCATAGACGGCATCCAACAGCTCATGGGTGGCATGATCGAGGCGCATCACCACCTCCGGGCGGGCGCCCCACTGGTGCCCGAGGTGCCACAAGTATTTGTTGACCGTTGTTGGCCATTGGGCATCGAGTGGAACGCTATGGGCCACGAATTGATGAACTCCCAGCCGGAATAGGGCGTTGAGCCCGATGGCAACGATCACTGCCAGAGCGACCATACTGGACAGCGAGGTATCGATTATCCCCACGGACTGGCTAGTATTCACCAACACCGTGTCGTGACCGATGGCGGCGATGAGCGCCAGGCCCAGGGTCAGGGTCTTGCGCGGGTCTAGCAGGCGCGAGGTGATGATCTTGATGCCGCCCAGGATGATGAATGACGCGACGAACATCAGTACGGCTCCGATCACCGGCGGCGCCAGCAGGGTCCAGAGGCTGGCCACGGGGGGGAAGAAGGCGAGGGCGATGAAAACCCCACCCAGGGCAAAGCCCACGATACGACTGGTCACCCCGGTCGCCAGAGCCAGGCCAAGGGCACCGCCACTGGCCGTCTGGGCGACGCCATTGATCAGCGAGCAGGCGGCGTTGGTCAGGCCCTCGGCCATGAGCCCGCGGCCGATCCCGGCCATGTCTGGGCGCTTCCAGCCGGCGTCGTTGGCCCGCTGGGCGATGGTGAGGACGCCAAAGCAGTTGAAGGAGAGCGCCAGGCCGACGAGGAGGAATTCTGGCACCAGGGTCCAGTCGAAGGCCCAGCCAAACTGGCCGATGGGGGGAACCCCGAACAGGGGGACTTGAGAGATGACCGCCAGGCGCTCCGTATCCACCAACCCCAGCCAGAGGGCCAGGGCCTGACCGACCACCAGGCCCGTGAAGACGGAAAAGGCGCGCAACCGCCCCTTGCCCCAGATGTTGAAGAGAATGATGGTCGACAGGGTCAGGAGGCCTACCTGCAGGATGCGAGGATCCCCGGTATGAGGGGTATCGATGGCGAGGAAATTGCGCAGGCCGACCAGGCCGAGCCCAAGGCCCAGGATGAGGACGATGAGGCCGGCGATTTCCACCGGAAAGAGGGCGCGCAGCCGGGGCAGGACCCGGGCCAGAGCCATCTGTACCCCCGCCGCTACCAACATCATGCCAAAGGCGAGCCCCAGGCCACCCATCTGGACGGCGGCCAGGGAGGCGGGAAAGGCCACCGAGGAGGTATGTAAGGGACTAAAGAGGCCGACGCCAATCCCGCCGCGATTAAGCGCCTGAAGGATAACGCCGATGCCCGCCCCCATCATGGTCAGCGCCACCAGTCCCGCCGCGCCCGCCATGTCCAAGCCTGCTTGGCGGGCCAGCACCACGGGCAGGGTCATGATGGCGCCGAGGAAGGCCACCTGCTGCAGGGCCACAATGAGGATTAGACTGGCAGGTGGGCGCTCATCCACCCAGTAGTCGATACCGTCGGGCCGTATCGCCCGGTCACGGGCCAACTCAGTGCACCTCGACCGGGAGGAACTGGCCTGTGCGGGGGTGGGTGGCCCAGAGGTCGCCGGTTTCGAGATCAAACCACCAGCCATGGAGGCTCAGGGAGCCCGCGGCGACACGCTCGGCAATCCAAGGGTAAGTAAGCAAATTGTTCCGGGAGTTGAGCACCGCGGCGCGCTCGACCAGGTAACTGTAATCCTTTAGCCGCTCTACGGGCACCGGGCGGGGCTCGCCTGTTACCGGGTCCTCAATCTCGGCATGGCAGGCATCCTTGGCCAGGGCCAGCCAGGGACCGAGGAAGTCCGAAGGCGGTGCCTGACCGGCGGCGGTCTGGATGGCCGCCTGGATGCCTCCGCAGTGGGCGTGTCCGAAAACGACGAGGTGAGAGACGTTTAGTGCCTTGACCCCATACTCGATGGCCGCGCGTACGCCATGTTCGGTGCCCTGGCCTAAGGTATAGGGCGGGACCAGATTGGCGACATTCCGGATGATGAAAACCTCGCCCAGTTCCGCTCCGCTGATGCGCGTCAGGTCTACCCGTGAGTCGGAGCAACCGATCAAGAGCACCTCGGGTTTTTGGCCTTTGGCCAGCTCCATCATGCGCGTCTGGCCACTGAGGTATTCCTGTTGCCGAAAGGCCATGACCCCGTGAACGAGGCGTAGCATGACCCCCTGATACAGGGTATCGTCAAAATTCATGGTGTCTAACACTCCTGCAGTGACGGATAGGCGCCTGAAGATAACATAGTCCCTCGGAGATAGAAGCTGGTGCATTTTCCGGAGCTGGACAGGCTGGCGCGGGCGGGTTCTGGTGCTCCTGTCCGGGGGTCGCCGTAAATCCATCCCTGGAGGCTCGGGCATGGCATCCCTGCCATGCACGCCCCCGGACAGCAGCACCAGACCCCGCTCATGAGGGTCTGGCGGCTGGGTACGCTGGAAGAAACGGCTGCCCGGCCTTGGCGAGAGCCTTGGTCACGGGGGTGCTTGAAGGGGGTACTACCCAGGAGTGGATGCGCCAGCCACGCCTTGGCCTATAGAAGGAGGGTCGGGTGAGAGCTGTCGCCAAGCCTACAGGGATGTATTCACGGCGTCCCCCGCCAGCCCTCACCCGACCCGGGACAGCGACAGCTCAGATGTTTTGGCCACAGGGTCAATCCGCTAGCAGTATCCCTTGGCGGGCAAAGAGGGCTATGAGTTCCTGGGTGGCTGTCTGGGTGCGGGCCAGTAGCTTGTTTCTGGGCCAGTTGGTGGTGCCCAACGCCTTGGGCGGGGCGAGACGGCCCTCCATGAGGTCATCGGTCAGGGCCAGCGCCACCTCATCCGGGGTGCGCGTCCCATCCAGATAGCCGATGAGCTGGATGGCGAAGGCGTCCAGGTCGAGATTGGTGTGATTAACCGAGGTAATGCGTCGGGCACCCCCGACGAGTTGGGCCCGGGCCAGGGGCCAGATCTGGGGCCGGTCCAGGGCCGGCGGGGGCAGGTGTCGGGGGTCTGGCTGGGCGCCGATGCCGTTGTGGGCAAAGAGGCTGAAGAGCTCCGGCAGGCAGTCATCCACCGCCTGGGCCAGGGCGCCGCCGCCCGCGGCCTCGACGTGCGCCATGGCGGCGGGCAGGACCTCCGCCAGGGTCAGGGAGTCCGGGAAGCGGGCGCCGAGTTCCAGGAGCAGGGCCTTGGTCAGGGGTTGGCTGACCTGGAGGGTGACGCCGGCGGGGGTCAGGAAGGGGCTGTCCTTGACCCGCCGCAGGTCGGGCCGGGCGGCGGGGCGCAGGTCCGCGCGGAAGGCCAGGCCGGCGAAGCGGTCCAGGTCGATGGCGATCTCCTCGGGCAGGTCCGCATCGGCGCGGCACAGCAGGCTCTGGCGGAAGTTGCGGTTGGTGACGAAATCCAGCCATTGCTCCAGTTCCAGGCCGTCCTCGATGGGGGCCAGGGCCTGATCCACGGCCTCGCCATAGGTCGATGGGAAGAGGGTACGCGGGTCGGTGTCGCAGAGATAGCGCAGCCCGGCCTGTTCCGCGTCGGCGGCGAAGTCGCTGAAGAGGAAGGCCCGGTTGTGCTCCGCCAGGTACTCGAACAGCAGGTAGCTGGGGTGGACCTGATCCAGATGGGTGATTTCCGCCAGCAGATAACGGGCGCTATGGGCGTCCAGCCCCTGGAGACTGGCGCGCAGTCGGTCCAGGGCCGCCCGCGCGGCACTGATGCGTTCGGTGGGGGTCTCCAACCCGCGGCAGGCGTAGAGGAGGATGTCCCGCAGCATGCCGCGCATCCGCCAGCCCGGCAGGCAGTTGTAGCTGACATAGAAGATGCCGGCGGGGGCGAGGAGGTGGCTAGCCAGTCGTAAAAGATGTTCCCGCACTGGGTCGGGAACCCAGGAATAGACACCGTGGGCAATGATGTAGTCGAATGGGCCCAGGCTGGGGTCCAGGTCGAGGATGTCGCCCTGCCGTAATTCCAGGTTAGCCAGGCCCAAGGTCTGGATCAGGTCTTGGCCCATGGCGATCTGCCGCGCCGAGAGGTCGATGCCCAGGCAAGAGGCGTCCGGCAGGCTCTGGGCCAAGGGGATGAGATTGCCGCCGCCGGCGCAGCCCATTTCCAGCACCCGGGCGGTCGCGGGGGGCGCGGTGTCTAGTCCCAGCAGCCGGCCAAGCACGGCCAGGTGATGAGGATGGGTCTCCGGGAAGGCGATGCTCTCGTAGGGGAAGGCGTCGTAGTCGTCCATCGGGGTGGCGGTCCTGGGCGTTGGGAGAGGAAGGCGAGAGGATTTTAAGCCATGACAGGCTCCATCGAACGGCCAGCCTTGGTCATCCGCCCCGGGGTCTCCCGGCGTCTGGCCCTCTGGGTGCTGATCGCGCATGGGCTGACCCTGGCGACGGTCCTTTTCCTGCCCCTGGCCCTGTCAGGACGCGCCGGGCTGGCCTTGGCCGTGCTGCTGGGGTGCGCCCTGAGCCTGGGCGGGGCCGTCTGGCATTTCTGGCCTTGGAGCCTGAGGGAGGCGGTTTGGTGGCCGGATGGCGCCTGGTCCCTGATCCAGGGCGACGGGCGGGAACGGGACGGGCGTTTGTTGGGATCGACCTATGTCAGCCCGGCGCTGGTGGTACTCAACTTCCGGTGTGGCCGCTGGCGCACCGCCTCCCTGGTCCTGCTACCGGATAACCTGGAGGCGGACCTGCTGCGGCGGCTGCGGGTCCGGCTGCGGTTGGAGGGGGCGCGGCTGGGGAAGGTGGCGATGAGGGTCTCGGAGACCGAACCCCCACTGCGTTAACCGCTTTACGGAACCCCCTGAGCTTTTCTTGCCCTGGCACTGCTGCCGCGAGCCGCCAGGTCAAGAGGGTGCTTCAGGCCTTCCTTAACCGGAGGATGAGCACCGACAGGCCGACACCGAGCACGGCAAGTCCCGTGAGGGTCATCAGCATGGCGTTATCGTCGAGGAAGGCGATACCGACGCCGCTGCCCACCAGGAAGAGGCCAAAGAGGCCCATCTTCCAGTCCACATAGACCCCGGCCAGGATGGCGGAGAGACCCAGAATATAAATATCCACGAAGCCATGGGTTTCGGCGTTCAAATAGACCAGGACGGTGGGCCAGAAAAGGATATGAAGTACCCCGGCGGTCGCCCCCCAGTGCAAAATCTGTCTGATCAGGTAACCAGGAAGGCTGCCTCCCGAGGACCTCATCCGGTTCCAGCCGCCATAGATCGCAATCAGGCCGACAGCGGGGATGAACCAGAGCCAGAGATTACCTGCCCGCTCGGGGCTGCTATCCGTCATGGCCACCAGCCAGACGGCAACGACGTAGAGCGCCACATAGGGCACCACCATCAACAACACTTTCACCCAACTGAAAGATCTGGAGGGGGTCTCGGCCGGGAAATCCGGGGTGGCAAGGGTTTCGGACATTTTGGGGCTCCTCTCGGTGGTTGGCGGGGGGCGCCGCTTGGCTTTCGGGTGAGATGCCCATGCCAGGCCCGACCGCGGCGGGTAAAATTGTGCCGCGATCATTGCGCGAACGGGGATGGGCGTCAATGAGAGGAGTACGGGATTTTTCTTGGGGGCCTTGAAACGACATGGGGCCATGACCACGGAGCTATCGCGATGCATATTTTGGTGACGGGCGGGGCGGGTTATATCGGCAGCCATACCTGTGTGGAGTTACTGGCCGCGGGATACGCGGTCTTCGTGGTCGATAATCTCTGTAACAGCAAGGAGGAGTCCTTGCGCCGGGTGGGGGAGATCAGCGGCCGGGCCCCCGGCTTTGCCCGGATCGATCTGCGGGATTCGCCCGCCTTGGCGGCGGTATTTCGCGCCAACCGCTTCGATGCCGTCATCCACTTCGCGGGCCTCAAGGCGGTGGGCGAGTCCACCGAGATCCCGCTGGCCTATTACGACAACAATATCGGCGGCACCCTGAGTCTCTGCCAGGTCATGGCCGACGCCGGGGTGCGCAATCTGGTCTTCAGTTCCTCGGCCACCGTCTATGGCGACCCCGCCAGTGTCCCGGTGCGGGAGGATTTTCCGACCTTCGCCACTAATCCCTACGGCCGTTCCAAACTCTTCATCGAACAGATTCTGACCGACCTGCGGCAGGCCGAACCGGGTTGGAATATCGCGCTGTTGCGTTACTTCAACCCGGTGGGCGCCCATCCCAGCGGCCGTATCGGCGAGGACCCCAATGGCATCCCCAACAACCTCCTGCCCTTCATCGCCCAGGTGGCGTCGGGTAAGCGGTCGCGCCTGCGCGTCTTTGGCGGTGATTACGCGACCCCGGATGGGACGGGGGTGCGGGATTATATCCATGTGGTCGATCTGGCGCGGGGGCATCTCCGGGCCCTGGAGCGGCTGGCCACCAACCCCGGCCTGATGATCTGCAACCTGGGTACGGGTCGGGGCTACAGCGTGCTGGAGATGACGCGGGCCTTCGAACAGGCCAGTGGTCGGCCCGTGCCCTACGATATCGTGGGCCGGCGGCCAGGGGACATCGCCATCTGTTACGCCGATCCCAGCCAGGCCCGAGAGGCGCTGGGCTGGTCCGCCGAGTTAGGCCTGGATGAGATGGTGCGCGACGCCTGGCGGTGGCAGTCCGCCAATCCCAACGGCTATGGTCCGGAATAAAGGTTAGGGCCCTGGCTTGGGGCTGGCCAGGGCCTCCAGGGGCGCGATCAAGTCGGCAAAGGCGTCCCGATTCACATACTGGATAACGACCCCGCCTTTTTTATCCATGGCCAGGTCCATGCCCTGGTCCGGGTAGAGCCAGTGGGTCACCCCGGTCTCGGGCTCCAGGCGTTGCTCCGCCGGGGTGCCGAAACGCTTCGCGACGATCTCGGCGTCCAGGGATTTCCAGGGCAGGTAGGTGATGGCGGAGATGGGCAGGGTCTCCAGGGTCGCGATATCCCCCGGGTCCAGCTTGACCTTCTTGGCGCCGCTGCCCAACTGGCTGATGCGCAGGCCGCGTTCATACATAGGGGCCAGGATGGCCTCGTCCGCCTCGATACCGATGACGAAATCCCCGCGGATGCGGTTCAGATAAATCTGGTCGAAGTAGGCCTCCACCGTATAACCGATCGCCTGGTGATCGGGGTCCAGGCGGGCGAAGAGGTTGATCTCCCCTTCCTCCTGGAACAGGCGGCGAATTTCGCCCAGGGTCGTCTCCCCCAGAGTAAAGCCGAAGGCTCGGGTGCGGCCCTGGCCGTCCTGCTCCACCTGCCAGGGCAGGCGAGGGGTCTGGTCCTCGATGTTTTCATCCGGCAGCAGCAGCATGATGCCGATGAAGGCGAAAACGGCAAAGGCGAGGATCGAGAGGATCATCTTGCGATCCATGGGGGAAAACTCCTGGGCGGCGGTTCCTGGGAAGGGGCGGGTGAGGGGGCTAGCCTCGGATCGGCAGAAGTCCAGCCACGACGTGCCGGCCCTCGGCCATGAGGATGTTGTAGGTGCGGCAGGCCGCCCCCGTGTCCATGACCTCGATGCCAACGCCCCGCGCCATGGCGGGCGCCAGCAGAGCCATGGCGGGGAAGACCTGGCGGGCGCCGGTGCCGAGGAGGATGACCTGGGGGTCGAGTTCCAGCAGGGCGTCGATGTGGGCCTCCGTCAGATCGGTGGCTAGCTCGGGACCCCAGGCGGGCAGGAGGCGCTGGGGGGTCAGGATGAGCCCCGAGCCAAAGAAGTTGCCATTGATCAGGATGCGGCCAGTCTCGTAGCCCTCGATGATGTAACCGTCGCCGGGATCTGCTTGGGAAAATTTCATAGGGGCAACATACCCCAAGCTCCCCTGGGTCGGCAAGACTTCGAAAAGGGGCTTCCCGAAACCCTGATTTAATTCCGTCCGGCTTGGGGGTAAACTCCCCAGTCCCTCCTTATGTTCGCCCGGCCGAGAGGTTCTCATGGTCGCTCCCAGTTCCGAATTCAGCCGCATTCAGCGCCTGCCGCCCTATGTCTTCAATATCGTCAATGAGTTGAAGGCGGCCGCGCGCGCGCGGGGGGAGGACATTATCGACTTTGGCATGGGCAATCCCGACCAGCCCACCCCGCGCCACATCGTCGATAAGCTGGTGGAGGCTGCCCAGCGCGAGGATACCCATCGCTATTCGGTATCCCGGGGTATTCCGCGCCTGCGCCGCGCCATCTGCCACTGGTATCGCGAGCGCTTCGCGGTGGACCTGGACCCGGACAAGGAGGCTATCGTCACCATCGGTTCCAAGGAGGGCCTGGCCCATCTGGCCCTGGCGACCCTGGGCGCCGGCGACACCGTCCTGGTGCCAAACCCCGCCTATCCTATTCATCCTTATGGCTTTGTCATCGCCGGGGCGGACGTGCGCCATGTGCCTCTGGTGCCGGGGGTCGATTTTTTCGAGGAGTTGCGCAGGGCCATCCAGGACTGCTGGCCCAAGCCCAAGATGCTGGTCATCAACTTCCCCGGCAACCCCACCGCCCAATGCGTCGAACTGGATTTCTTTGAGCGGGTCGTCGCCGTGGCCCGGGAACAGGGCATCTGGGTGGTGCATGACCTGGCCTACGCCGACATCGTTTTCGATGGCTACAGGGCGCCTTCCATTCTGCAGGTCCCCGGCGCGACGGAGGTGGCCGTGGAGTTCTTTTCCCTCTCCAAGAGCTACAACATGCCGGGTTGGCGGGTGGGTTTCATGTGCGGCAACGCTGACCTGGTCGCCGCCCTGGCCCGCATCAAGTCCTATCTCGACTACGGCACCTTTACCCCCATCCAGGTGGCGGCCATCACCGCGCTGGAGGGGCCTCAGGATTGCCTGCGCCAGATCAGTGGCCAGTACGAGAGCCGCCGCAACGTCCTCTGCGAGGGCCTGGCGGCGGCGGGATGGGTCATGGACAAACCCAAGGCCACCATGTTCGTCTGGGCACCCATCCCCGAGCCCTATCGCGCCTTGGGTTCCCTGGATTTCTCCAAGAAGCTGCTGAGCGAGGCCAAGGTGGCGGTCTCCCCGGGTATCGGCTTTGGCAAGTATGGCGATACCCATGTGCGCTTTGGCCTGATCGAGAACGAGCACCGGACCCGCCAGGCCGTCCGCGGCATCAAGGAGATGTTCCGTCGCGACGGTGTCCAGGGCTAATTCCGGAATACCGCCCCTGGGGCACCTGCCCGGTTACCGCCGGCCGACCTTGCGCCGCCGCATCATCCTGGTTCTCGCCTTGGCCATGGTGTTGCCGAAGGCTGCCCTGGCCGCGGTTCCCATCGGCAGTGAAAACGGTCTCGGCGCCTCTTATACCGGGGCCAGGGCCGAGTTCGAAAGCCGTAACGCTGTCAACCGCGCCTTCCTGAGCCGAATGCTTGACCCCCCCGCGGGGCGTCCCCTTCGAGCGCTTCACGCGGGTGGAGTTCCCGGGTTCTCCGCTGGTGGGAGGTGTCTGGATCAGGGTTGATCCTGATGCGGCGGAGCCTTTTGCCGCCAAGCCGGTGTACGCGGTTTCCTTGGAGACGTTTGGGAACTGAGTCAGGCGCGGTTCAGAAATAACCGGTACCTGCCTAGGTTTCTCGCCTCGCTATCCCCTTGACCCTTATACTAGCCGCCTAGCATCCAGGCCCCGGGGCCCTGTCGTGAAGTCCCGCCGTCGGTTCCCGGTCCGGTACGGGGCGCCCCTGGCGGATACGGTGCTACAAAATAACCCAGCGTTTCAGAATAGAGGAATACAGCTATGGAGCCGGTGAAGATCGGATTGTTGGGATTGGGCACGGTCGGCGGCGGTACGGTCACCGTCCTGACCCGCAATGCGGCCGAGATCGCCCGCCGCGCCGGACGCGAGATCCACATCGCCCGCGCGGCGGCCCATCAGTACAACCCCGACATCCCAGGCCTCGATCAGATCGGCCAGATCGGCAACGATGGTTTCGCCCTGGTGGACGACCCGGAGATCGATATCGTCATCGAACTGATCGGCGGCTATTCCCCCGCCCGCGAGTTGGTCCTGCGGGCCATCGCCAACGGCAAGCATGTCGTCACCGCCAATAAGGCCCTCATTGCCCGCCATGGCAATGAAATCTTTGCCGCCGCCCGGGAACAGGGCGTGGTGGTAGCCTTCGAGGCCGCCGTCGCCGGTGGCGTGCCCATCATCAAGGCCCTGCGCGAGGGCCTGGCCGCCAACCACATCGAGTGGATCGCCGGCATCATCAACGGCACCGGCAACTTCATCCTCACCGAGATGCGCGATAAGGGCCGCGACTTCGCCGACGTGCTGGCGGAGGCCCAGGCCCTGGGTTATGCCGAGGCGGACCCGACCTTTGATGTCGAGGGCATCGACGCCGCCCATAAGCTCACCATCCTGGGCGCCCTGGCCTTCGGTATCCCGCTCCAATTCGAGAAGACCTTCACCGAGGGCATCTCCCGCATCCAGGCCCAGGATGTAGCCTACGCCACGGAATTGGGCTATCGCATCAAACACCTGGGCATAGCGCGGCGCTCCGGGCATGGCATCGAAATGCGCGTCCATCCCACCCTCATCCCCCATCGCCGCCTCATCGCCAATGTCGATGGCGTCATGAACGCGGTGCTGGTCAAGGGCGACGCCGTGGGCCCCACCCTCTATTACGGCGCGGGCGCGGGCGCCCTGCCCACCGCCTCGGCGGTAGTGGCGGATGTCCTGGACGTTACCCGCGTCCTCACCTCCGACCCCGGCAACCGGGTGCCGCACCTCGCCTTCCAGCCAGACGAGATCGCCGATATCCCGGTGCTGGCCATGGAGGATGTCGAGACCGCCTACTATCTGCGCATCGCCGCCCTGGACCAACCGGGCGTCATGGCCGAGATCGCCGGCATCCTGGGCGCCGAGGGCATCAGCATCGAGGCCATCAAGCAAAAGGAGCCGGAGGAGGGCGAGACCCATGTCCCCCTCATCATGCTCAGCCATCGGGTCCGCGAGGGCCGCATGAATCGGGCCATCGCCCGCATTGAGGCCCTGAACACGGTCAAGGGCGAGGTCATGCGGATCCGCATGGAGACCCTCGCCGGTTGAGCCGGCGCCTCGATCTCCTGGTCCCCGGCCTCTTCGGGGCGGTGCCGGTGCCTCCCGCGGAGGTTCCGCCGACACCGGTCCTGTCCCGGCTTTTGGGCCGCGCCGACCGCCGGCCCGGGGCGGGCGCGGCCGATCCCTGCCGGACCCTCTTCCACCTCTTCGGCTATGCCCCCGCCTCGGATCGGGACTGCCCCAGCGGCCCCTATTGCCGCCTGGCCGATGATCCCGGCGCCACGCCTGCCGCCTATGTCCTCCACGCCGATCCCGTCCATCTGCGGCCGGACCGGGACCGGCTGGTGCTCTTTGCCGGGCCCGACTTCGCCCCGGACCGGGCAGAGGCGGACGCCCTCGTCGCCCTCTTCAACCAGCATCTCGGCACCGATGGCCTGCGCCTCGAGGCCCCGACCCCGGAGCGCTGGTACCTCCTGACCGAACAGCCCCCCGACCTGGTCACCCAACCCCTCGCCAACGTCCTGGGCCGGCCCATCGCCGGCCAATTGCCACAAGGACCGGAGGCCCGCAGCTGGGCCCGCTACCTCAACGAGATCCAGATGCTCTTTCACCACAGCGCGGTGAACGAACGCCGGGAGGCGGCCGGCATCCCCACCCTCAACGGCCTCTGGCTCTGGGGCGGTGGTCAGCGATTGCCGGTCCCCGCCACGGCCCCCCCTTATACCCGGGTCTTTAGCCCGGACCCCCTGGCCCTCGGCCTCGCCCGCAGCCAGGGCATCCCCACCGCGCCCCTGCCCGCGGACCTGGGAGCGGTCCTCGCCGCCGGAGATGCTTCCACCCCAACCCCGACCCCATTAGCCACCGGTGCCGACCTCATCCACTGGTCTGGCATCTGGGAGGCGGTGCTGGCCGCGGATGGTATGGCCTGGGCGGCCTCCCTGTCCGCCCTGGAGCAGTGGCTCACCGGGCTGGCCGGTCGTGTCAGCGCCACCGGCGGAGCAGCCCCGCTCCCCGGACTTAACTTCAACCTTTATCCCGCCAACGGTGAGCACTTCCGCTACCGTCCCCACCATCGCTATCGCTTCTGGCGCCAACAACTCGACCTCGCCCCGTGGCTGGGGGACCGCGGGGTAAGGGGCCCAGCGAACGTCAACCAGACCTGACCACACCTCGCCACGGTGCCCTGGTCTCCATCAGCCAGGTGGACCCTGGGATTGGCGTCCGTCGTCAGAGCTGGACGAGGATGGTTCCGCGTTGGCTCGGAGTAGCCTGACCTGCATACCACAGCGAAACGGTGTAACTACGACGGCTGAATCGCAAATCCCGAATGTCGACCTCCACCCATGTCATCGGCTTACTGTCAATCCAGGTTCCGGTATTCGCATAAATCCTGCCTGGCCAACCGAATCGCTGCCAGAGAAGTGGCTTATGGGTGTGCCCAAACAGCACGATGCGCGGCGTGAAGGGGTAGCGATCCTTGATATTATTAGGCATTTTAAACAACAGGTTGGCGCTGTTTATCATGTAACCCAATTCGTTCAACAAGGCCATGTCCGGCAAGACGATGTTTTGCCGATCCGGCCAGGCGGACATGATGGCGGCGTACAGGCGGGTGACATCCGCGACGGTGGGATCGGGAATGAAGCCGTCTTTTCCCTGCATGACAAAGAGATCCTCCGGCCCCTTACCCGCCCAGAGGGCGATGGCGTTGAAGATGGCCGCAATTAGGGAGATCCTGCCTCTCGGCTGATTGGGGTAACCTCTTGAGGTGTGGCGTTACAAATTGTTTGATGATGTCAGGCGAGGTATGGATGGTACCTTCCGCTTGAGACTGGGATGCGGCCAAACGGGTAATGAAGTAACCCAAGGGCAAGTGACTGCCGCCGTGACTCCAGATATCCGGGGCGTTGAAGAGGGTATAGCGATGGCCATGTTCCGCCCAAAGCACGTCATCAAGCGTGTAGGCGCCCAGGCCGGGTTCGTCGGAGTAAATCACCATGCCGGGGAATGTATCTTCGATCAGCAGCTTGGCCGCGGGTTCGAATGACAGCAGATCATGGTTGCCCGTAACGTAGGTGACCTGGATAGAGGGATTCTCACAGATTTCCTGCAGGGCGGTTACGACCGGCTGGTTGTGCTCTGCATCAAGGATCTCCGCGAATGTTGTTGGCGCATCCTCGATAGGAACCATCCAGTCATCGAGGAGATCACCGAGGATCACCAGTTCCGAGACGTCATGGCGGGCGTTCAACGCATGAAGGTAATTGGCCAGGGGGCCGATATGCTCATACATCCAGGAAGTGCTGGCATCGGCGCTGAGGTGAATATCGCTGATGAAGACGACCTTTCTGCGTCCGCCGCCCTGTACGAGTCCCGACGCCAGGAACTGAGTCTTGGCAAGTGCCGGGGCAGCCAGTCCCGCCATGGCGCCCGCTAGTAAGACATGGGTTAGAAATTCGCGACGTTTCATATCATCCCCCTGCTGGATAAGCTGTTTTGAGGTGGCTTGGGCTTAGGGTACCGCCCTCTGAAAGTTTAGGACGTTCAGTTGGGGGCTGCTGAACACCAGGACGGTCAGGTGCTTTGCCCGGAGCTCCGGGGCCCATCTGTCTCGGGTTCAACCGTCGCTGGGGCCCCACCTGGGGTCTCGGGAGCGGTTCGCGGGATCCGGACAGCCACCGGTGGCACGGGGGGTCCGGCCGCGGCGGTGCCCTCTGCTTCCGGGGACACCGATCCCAGGTGTCGCCGAAACGGCTGCTGGGTCGCGATGGCTCCCTGCGACTCCGGACAGAGCACCATGACCTCGGTGCCGTCGGCCCGGTAGTAGGAGAGATTGATCTGCGCGAACTCGTCGTCGGGCTTGCGCTTATTTGTCAAGCCCCGGGAGATTATTAATCTCTGAAACGAACAGCTCAGGCTGCTTTACCCGCCACTGTTCCAGGGCTGCCACCGGCCACACCTGACCCAGTGCCCGCTGTGGAATGTGGTGATTATAGACGGTGACATAGCGCTGCAGGGTCTCCGCCAGTTTGTCTGGCGTCAATTATCTTGGCCGGTTGGCCCCGCTGTTCGTTAGGGGCAGAGTCTCCTGTATTTTGGTGTGGGAGGGGGTGCCCTTGGTGGGGCCGTTGTCGCGGCTTTGCCGACACGCGCGGTAGCGACAATGGCCCAGCCGCTGGCCCTCACCCCGAGGGGGTGTGCGGGTGGACGTCGCCGCTTCGGTCACCCGAGACCGGCGCCGTAGTTGGCGCTGACGCCGGGATAGTTGTCGTTGTCGGCGTGATGGCGGTTGCCGTCCGGGCGGCGACCTGGCCGAGGGCCTCCTTGCGCCGGTAGCTGTCGCTGCTGACCTCGATGAGGGTGGCGTGGTGGACCAGGCGGTCGACAGCGGCGACGGTCATCATCTGGTCAGGAAAGATCCGGTCCCAGTCGGCGAACGGCTGGTTAGAGGTGATAATCAGGCTGCCGGTTTCGTAGCGGTGGGCGATGAGTTCGAACAGGACCTGGGTCTCCTGCTCGGTTTTTTTGACGTAGCCGAAATCATCCAGGATGAGGGCGGTGGTGACGCAGTAGCGCACGCGTACGCTCTGCTCGGCCAGTCCGTGGCCGATGGCAGCCGCCAAATGGGTCTTGCCCACGCCGCTGGCGCCGAACAGCAGGACGTTGCGGGCCTGGCGCGTCCAGTCGCTGGAGCCAGCCAGGGCCTCGATGCGTGCCCGGGACAGGCCGGGGACCTGGGCGAAGTCGAAGCTGGCCAGGCTCTTGGCCGTAGGCAGGTGGGAATCCTGGGTGTAGCGGGCGATGCGCCGGCTGTCGCGCTCGGTCAACTCCTGCTCGCACAGGGCGCTTAAGTATTGGGCGCTGTTCCAGCCGTTGTGCTCGGCGGTGGCCAGCATCCCCTGCCAATGGCGGGCGACGCTGGAGAGGCGCAACTGCTTGAGCATCAGAGGTAAGGTGGCGGTCTGGACCATGTCAGTGCAGCCTCCCCGGCTGGCCGTGGGAGGGCAGCAGGCTGCTGTAGAGCGATAGCGGGTGCTGCGCACCCTGCAGGCCCTCACGGTCGGTGCCGCCCGTGCGTCCGGGTTCGAAGCGTTGCTCCAGCGCCGGTAGGCTGGGGATCTCCCCGGCGGCGATGCGCTCGAGCAGGTACGCACCCAGGGCCTGCTCGCAGTCGGCCCGTGCCGCCAGGGCGAGGATACCGACGAGGCGCTTGCACGCCGCCCGTGCCTCCAGGTGGCGGTCCAGATGCTGCCAGATCGCCCGGTAGGTGGCGTTCGGCAGCAGGTCTTCGCGCAACTGCGAGTAGCGGAACGCCTGGGGCTTGCGTGCTAGGGCGGCGATGAGGTGGCGGTAGTCGATCCGGCGTGCCCGCTCGTGATGGACGGCATAGACCCGCGGCAGAACGACCGCCTGAGTCGCGCCGACGAACGCCTCGATGCGGTCGTCGAAGAGGTGCAGGCGCAGCCGCTCGCCGATCAGACGCGCGGGGACGCTGTAGAGCACCCGCCTGACCTCGATGGTGCTGGAGGTGGTACCGCTACGACCTGCTCGCTGTAGTCGGTGGTGCGCCGCGCCGGCAGCCCCTGGAGCCTCTCGCGCTCCAGGGCCAGGGCCTCGCTGCAACGGCGGTTGAAGCGCCCGACCAAGGCGTCGAGCCACTGACGGTAGTCGTCGATGGCGGTGAAATCGGCCGATTCGCGCAGCAATAGCGCCTGGGCGATGCGCCGCTTGAGGTGCCCGTGGGGCGATTCCACCGCGCCGTTCTCGTGGCCGACACCGCGGTTGTTGCGTGTGGGCGTCATACCATAGTGTGCACACAGGCCCTCGTAGCGTTCGGTGAGGTCATCCTGGGCCTCGACCGTGAGGTTCTTGTAGGCCGCCGAGAGGCTGTCGGTACGGTGCTCCGCCTGGGCCCCGCCAAGGCGCTACAGGGCCTCCTGCAACCCCTCGGCCAGGGCGCTGAACGACCCCCCCGCCCAGCACGACCTTGACGTGACTCCAGCCGCTGTAGGCCAGCCGAAAATGGTAGAGACGGTGCGCCAGGGGCACCCCGCCGATCGTCACCGCGATGCCCTTGAGCTCGGTGAAGTTCGACAACCCCTGCCGGCCCGGCTCCTGCACCTGGCGGAACATAACCTCCTTGTCCGCTCCATGCAGCGCCTTCCACGCCTTGACGCGGCGCTGGAAGGTGCGCTTCCCCCCGTTGCCGAACCGGCCTGGATGCCGGTCCAGCAACTCCTCGAACAGGGTCGTGGCGTCCAACTCCGGCTGCCTCTCCAACAGCGCGACGACCTCGCTCTCCCAGACCCCCGCGAAGGGGTCCTGGCGCGTGCGCCAGTCCCGCCCCTTGGCCTCCAGCACGCCGATCCCACCCCCATCGATCCGCCGGGCGCTGCGCTCGCTTACCCCCGCCTTGGCGCCGGCTTGCGCCTGCGTCGCCCCCTGACTCTTGCCGTTCATGTATAACCTGACCTGTTGCATGGTGATCCGCTTGCCGGACATTCCCGCCCCTCTTCGTTGCGAAAATGCCTGCTACCTTAGCCTCCAAGAGCGGCCAAGATAGTTGTCGTCCACCGGCCAAGTTAATGGCTATGTCTGCGTTAGATGTTGGCCCCCGGTGATGGCCAGATCCAGCACCAGTGGCGGCGCGAGGGACGAGCCGAAGCGCTCCAGGAAGCGTCGCCAGCCGAGGTAGTTGGGCAGGTAATGGAATGGGTGGCAACGCCGTGGAAGCGCGCCATCCAACCCTTGAGCCGGCCGTGGTAGGCGTTGACGTTCTGGATGTGGAAGGCATGGTCGATCACGCGGATGCCGGCGCTGAGGTTGACGGCGGTGTGGGCAATGTGGGCGGCCGCGGCAAAGCTGCGGTAGATGGCGGCGCTATCGGAGCACAGCACCGCATCGGGGTCCACGATAGGCCCGAGCACGGCCGTCACGGCCGCGGTGTTGGCCTTTGGCAGTACCGCGTCGGTGGTGCTCGCGCTGCGATCGCGCACGATCAGCACGGGATCTGCTCGTGAGACAGGCCGCGTTTCGTTGCCGTACCGCCGCGCTTACGCGGCGGGCGCGACAGATGGCGCTCGCCCTTGTGGGATTCGAGGAAGTAGGTCTCGTCGGCCTCGACGATCCCGTGCAGGTGGGTCGGCTTGACCTCGGCCGGGAGGGCCAGGAAGCGGTGGCGCCAGCGGAACGAGGTGTTCTTGTGCACACCGCAGCGGCGCGCCGCCGCGCGCACGGTCTCCCCGTCAATGAGGGCCTGGGCATACTCGCCCCAGCGCTCGCGGTGGCGCAGCCGGGCCAGCGGCGTGCCGGTGAGGGCGTTGAACGTCTTGCCGCAAGCGGCGCAACGCAACCGCGGCAACCCATGCGCCTGCCCCCAAGGCCGGCAGACCGTGTGATGGCAATGCGGGCAGGTCCGGCTGACATCGCGTACTGCGGCCAAGGGGTCCGGTCCCGAGCGGCGCTCTTGTCGCAGCCCTTCGATGGCCTGGTGTCGCTGTGCCGGTGTGAGTTCCCCCGCCTTCGCCAGCCAAGCGCGGAACGCTGCGACGTACATGGCATCAACCTCCACGTTTCCAATAACTATCATAAGGATAGCTCATGGCAACATCTAATGCAGACATAGCCAAGTTAATTGTCACCAAACAACCTTGAGTCCGTCCTGTAGACAGTGCCCCCGCTCCCTCTTCCCGACCTTCTCCGAGTCTGGACGGTATCCGAGGCCCGGCCGCTGGCCGTGAGCCTGCATGTACAAGGTAAGACAGTTAAGAAGATCCCCTCGTCAGCACGGTTTTGGAGGCAGCAGTCATGCAGTTCATCGGCATCGACGTCAGCAAGAAGCGCCTGCACGGCGCCTGGTTGCGAGATCCCCGGCAGGGTTCGGTCCGCGCCAAGGCAACCGACAACAGTGGCGAGGGGCATGAGCAGTTGCTCGCCTGGGCACAGCGCGCCAGCGGCGCACCCGCCGGCAAGCTGTGCTTCGTACTCGAAGCCACCGGGGTCTACCACGAGGCCGTGGCGTTGTTCTTGCACCAGGCCGGCGGCCTGGTGGCGGTGACCAACCCGCTGCACGTCAAGCGCTTTGCCGAGAGCCACGGCATCAAGATCAAGAATGATGCCCACGACGGGCGGGTGCTGGCCCTTTACGGCCATGAGCGCAACCCCAAGCCCTGGCAACCGCCGCCAGCCCAGGTACGCGATCTGCACGCCCTGCTGCGGCGCCTGGACGCCTTGGAGGAGGACCGCCAGCGCGAGGCCAACCGCCTGGAAAAAACCCAGATCGAGGGAGCCCCTGGGAGCGTCCTGGACTCCCTGCAGGCCATGCTCGCGACCCTGGGGGAGCAGATCAAGCGGCTGCGCCTTCAGCTCGACGAACATATCGACCACCATCCCGAACTTAAAAAGCAACGCGGGCACCTGGAAACCATCCCGGGCGTCGGTTCCAAGCTCTCCGCCGAGTTCCTCGCCCTGTTTGGCTCCAAGCACTTCCGCAACGCCAAACAAGCCGCCGCCTGCCTCGGCCTGGTCCCGGTGGAGCACCAGTCCGGCACCAGTATCCTCAAGCGCCCGCGCTTGGCCAAGAACGGCGACAGCCGCTGGCGCGCCCGCCTGTTCCTGCCCGCCCTCACCGCCGCCCGCTACAATCCAGACGTGTGCGCCCTTTATCAGCGCCTTATCGCCGCCGGCAAATGCAAGATGAGCGCCACCGGTGCCACCATGCGCAAACTCGTACAGATCGCCTTCGGCGTCTTCAAACACCAACGGCCCTACCAACCGCAGAGCGTCTGACCGGGTGCAGTCTCCCACTCACTCCGGCACCCGCACCAGCGCAGCCAACGGTCCCGGCTCTCGCTGCTCTTTTGCCTAACTGCTCAAGACACGACGGGGGAACGGCTTCTCGACATCCCGGCCTCCTGCCCACAAGGGGGTCGTTTTCTGCTGTCGGGTCTTACACCCAGCCCAGCCGCCGGTGCTTGACGAAGAAGACGGTATCTACGGGCTCCTGCTGTCTAGCCCCCAGCGCCTCGACCTGAACCTGTTTCAATCGTACTGCCATCGGTGATCTCCTGACCGCCCTACAGTAATTGAACCGGGGGGTGCTGTCTCACCTACATTGGCACAGAGGGGATTGCGGTCAGTCCGGCCCCCCGGAGGCGGTCCTGTCAGAAGGGACGGGGAGCTCTCAATGCAAATCGGCTGGCGTCTTGGGGAAGTTCCCGAAGTTTCATCCTGCAACGCCTGCACGTCGTGATATGGAGCATGATCTGCATTGCTCGAACCTCGCATAGGCGTTCGAGTTGTCGCATCCAATACAAGGAAAGCTCCGCTTCCTTCGGGTATGGGTCGAGGTGCGACTACCTGTTATCGTCCATCGAAAGTTCTTCCTGGGGGGAGTGTACCCCGAACGCGGGAGGCGAATGCGTCACTCCGCAGCGGTGCTCACCCTGGTGTTTTCCCAAGCGCCGGGAATCTCTCAGGGCCCCCGTCCCCCCCTGCACCGACTTTCACCGGTTCCCTCAGCGGTGACCCCTCCCACCCCATGAACAGATCGTCCGTGCAGGCAATGCACGGGGGTGGGTATGCATCCGCGCGCGTCCCCCTGGTCCGGTTCCTCCTCCCCGCCGCTCGGCCCCAAAGGCTACGCGCCCCTGAAATAAAGCCTCGACCTGGAAATAGACGTCAGTTAGGGAGCGGTGAGGCTCCCGGCGCGCCGCCCCGGGCCTTAGGCCGCCAGCCATGGCCGGTTTTCACAACCCCAACACGAGGTGATCCACATGGCCCTGTTCGTCTGGCAACAACGCCAACCGACCGACCGCCGCCCCGGGCTGCAACCGGTCCGCCCGTGGCGCGCCCGCCGCGGGGCTGCCTTCATGCACCAGATCAACCCCCTTGGCCCCGATTACCATCCCCTGCCAATGGCCCCGATCGCACGGGACGAGACACCTGCTGAGGCATCAACAACGCGAGGACTACAGAACCTTCCCGGTGAACAGCCTATTGAAACCGGTCGTCACGATCCTTCTGTCGTCCAACGGCTCCTTGCTTGCCAATACCTTTCACCTGGGGACCTGGATCGGGTGCCACCCGATCAATAGTCTCTCGGTTTTCCCGCTGCGCCTTGGCGCTTTCGGCCAGCAAACGCTGGGTCTCTGGGGTATCGAGCCGGCTGGCCGTCTTGACAGACTCGTACCGTGCGTCCACGATTTTGAGTCGAGTCTGTTGCGCCTCCTTCATTGCCTGCGCTCGCAAAGCGAGCCCGCGTTGGGCATAGGGCTTTTCCAGATGCCCGTTCGACCTGGCCATCTCGTGCCACAGGTTCCAGCCGGCTTCTCGATCGCGGATCTCGTCCAATGTCGGTTCGTGGTGGTGCTCAGCCTCGATGATTCTGGCCGCTCCGTCGGTGTCGCCGGCACAAGGTGCTAGATGGTCATAGATGGGTTGGTCCGAGCCGCGACGGTAGACCTGAACACGATGGGCAAGCCCGCGCTGCTCGATGCGCCTGAGCGATTCCGGGAAGCCGGCCACGGCCTTGTCGTGGACGGTCTCCGGCACCCAGCGGCCGCTACCCGTCTTGGCATGCGGCACTTCGTAACGCAGATACACACCGAGGCGGCTGTCCTCGGGCGGGACCGCCAGCGCTCTGACCTCGACTCGATAACCGGCCCCCTGGAGCCGCGCGCACAGGTGCTCTGCGTTCTCCGGGTTCTTCAACGTCCCATCGATGATCAGGTTACGGCGGCCAGCGATAGCCGCGTCGCGCAGTTCGTCGGCCCATCGGCTTGCGTCGTGCTGGGTCTTTTCGGCGGCGGTCAGATCGTCCCGGTCGAGGAACCCGAGATTGTGCCGATGGTACCCGCGCAGATCGTCCGCATTGACAACGACGCTGCCGCCGTTGGGCCGCAGTTCCTCGCGCGCTTGCTTCTGTAAACCGCTCTTGCCAGCCCCCGGTTGGCCGGCCAGGATAACCGCAGTTGGTCTGTCCTCTCCGACCCCGGCGGTCTGCGCGAGCGAGTGCTCGACGATCTGATCACGGACTCGGGCGTGTTCTTCCGGAGGCAGGTCCCAACGACGATACAGATCGTCCCTCATGTTTCTTCATCCAGATGATCGAACTCATCGTCAGCGGCATTACGAAGCTCGAGGAGACGGGCTACATCGACGTAATCCTGCCGCTCCTCCGCGGTAGCAATCTGCGCCGACAGCTCGGAGATCCGCCTGATGATGCGCATACGCCGCACCTCGACATCAAGCTCGTGCTCTCGCTCGGCCGCCAAGTCCTCGTAGGTCGACCGACGCGCGGCCTCGGGGGTGAGATAGCGTTTCCAGGATTCATCCTCTGCCATTACAGGTTCTCCCGAATAGGGGTTGCGCGTTGAAACTCAGGGCTGCATCCACCAAAAGGTCGCTGCCAGGCTGGTTGTGAAATGATCGACAAGACCTTTGCCGAACCAAAGAAGAACGGCGCAGGCCAGAATAATGCCAAGCCAGCGGATGATCATCGGGTACTCATTGGATTGGATGAACCTTCCAGTGTTGCCGGACGCGACCGATCGGGCCCCGCGCGCCCAGCCAGGTCATGGACTCTGCATAGCCGATGCCCTCGGCCCGGGATGGTTCAGCGAGGCCCGTAAAGACCTCTTTGCGCACTGCCGCACCGTATTGGGTGTTGCTACTGAGCGAGGAGGACCCAGATGCGGCGGTGCGCAGACCCACACCGCCGGTGCTGGACTGGGTGCCGGTCAGGGTCTCCAAGCGCTCGCCGAAGACCTTGGAACCGTAGTCGTTGGTCGCATCGTCGTTGTTGCGCAGGAAAATCTTGGTGGCGCAAAGCCCGAGCAGGTTCATCACTGGCTTGTCGTCCGCAGTTTGCTTGAGCAAGGAGAGTAGGTTCTGGGTAGCGATGATGTTGGCATGATTGCTCTCGCGAGACCGTGCCAGAAAATCTTCGTCCCCACCCTTACCTCCGAAATCCGGGGTGAAGAACGCCTGGTACTCGTCGCAGAGAAAGAGGCTTGGGCGTGGCTTGCCGCGCCGTCCAGGCCGCAGCACCTCGCGTTGGAAGGCGATCTTGATGAAGGTGCACACGACCCGCGACATGACCGGCCACTCCGCGATGGGCATGTAGACATAGAGTAACTTGCCCTCATCCAACGCGGCACCGAGGCTGACGGTCGAACGCTCGCCGAAGATCTGACGGTAGGGCGAGGCGAGGAAATCCTTCAACATGTGTTGGAGTTCAGCCTGAATTACCGATCGAGTTGTCTCGACCAAGGGGACCCAGGTGAACAGGAACCAGTTCCGGGCGAGGTCGAACGACTCACCCGCGGGCGGCAAGACGCCGTCGCCGGCTGAGGCAAGCTGTATCGCGCGGGCTTGGGCGCAAACGTGACGGCGAAGTTCCGGGGCCATGTCCCACCAGTCATGCACCAACTGGGTCATAGCATTGGCAGGACGGCCAGCCTCGAAATACGCAGCCATCGCCTCTCCGAGGGCGGTCTCGTCCTCGATCATCCGCACGGCCTCGACCAAGGTGGCGCTGGCGTCAGTGGCGTGCAGCAATTGCACGTTGTTGGCGAGCAGCAGGCGGGCGCGCAGATAAAACTCGTTCCCCGCTAGGTTGCTCACCTGCGCCAGGGAGGGCGGCGTTCCGGGCGAATTCGAGGCCCGCAACAGGGCGATGGCGTGCTGGATAAAGAGGCTCGCCTGCTGAATCCAGAATGGCTGCTTGTCATCCCTCGTCCCCAGCGTTTCCATGACCTTGGTGAACCCTCCGGCCAGCTCGATCTCATCGTCGTCGTTGTCGAAGGGATTCCAGCAGAGGGACGTCTGGGGCTGAGTCGGGTCCAGGATCAGCAGGTCGGCCTCGCGTCCCTGACGACGGCAAAGCACCCGGAGCTTGTCGCGGAAGTCGCCCTTGGGGTCCAGGAACAGGCCGGCAGCGGGCGGTTCGCTCGCGGCGAGCAACCCTTCGAGCAAGGCATTGAGTACGCAGACGGTCTTGCCGCTGCCGGGTTGGCCGAAGACGATGAGGTTCTGGAAGAAATCGTCCCAGACCCAGTCATGGCCCCCGGCCCGAAAACGTCCCGGCCCCATGACCTGCACAGCGGGCTCGCTCGCCAGGGCAGAACCCGCACCCGCCTCGGACTCCTTGGGAGGCACAAAACCGGAGGTCAATTCCTGCTCGGCAAGTGCTTTGCCGCGAGCGACGAGGTCCCTCAGTTGCTGGGAAGCGCCGACAAGGTAGAGGGGCAGCGCAAGCAGGGCAAGCCACCAGCCCCAGACCAGCAGACTATGGGCAGGTGCCAGGAAGGCGAGTTGTGGCCAGTCCCCTAGGACGCGTAGCGCCGTGATGGACACCAGGGCGATCAGGACCCAGGCGGCCCCAGCGATGTAGTTGGCCAGGGCATAGGCGTAGAGCTTGCCGGTATGCTCTAGGGCCGGCCCGGCGTCGCGATATCGCCAGACGCAACGGGCGCCCAGGAATGCCTGCAAGGGGCGGGTCAGACCCCACAACAGGGTGATGATCCCGCCGAAGAAGCAGGCCGTCAGGACCAAACGATAGCCCTGTGCCGCCGGGTCCTTCGGCAGCATCAGGATTAGGGCAACAACCGCAGAACCGCCGGCCCAGTATCCATAGACCTCGGAGCGGGCCTTCAAGAGCTTGGCATACGTGGGGTCCATGGGTAAGTGGTCGGTCCAATGGGTGGGGGACTATGGCGTCAGGCGTGCGTTCACCGCGCACGGGTATCGAGCCCCCAGGGATGCTATTCGGTAACGGCCCGCACATCGTCGGCCGTGAGAGTTATAAGATCTTCATCCGAAAGACGCTCCGAAAGGCTCTCAAAGTCGTCACTCGGGCCTACAATGCGCTGCGCCTGTATCGGCAGCATGCTCTCGAACAATTGGCGCACGGCGCGAGCATTGCCGAATCTTTCATCGGCACCTCTACGCATCCGATCGATTTCTTTCTGGATCAATCGCTTGGCCTCTGGCGTGAGCTGGTAGCGGGCATCCTTAATAAAACCCTCGAAAATTTCAAACAACTCTTCAGCGGAATAGTCATCAAATTTGATGAAGCGGGTGAATCTGGACTTGAGTCCGACGTTCTGGTCGATGAAGCGACGTATTTCGTTATCGTAGCCCGCCACAATGACGACGAGACGGTCACGGCGGTCTTCCATCAGCTTGAGCAGCGTGTCGATAGCTTCTTTTCCGAATAGGTCGGCGGGTTGCCCAGGAACCGCGCCGCCGAGTGTGTAAGCCTCGTCGATGAACAGAACCCCGTCCGTGGCTTCATCGACCTTGTCCCTGACCAGTTTCGCTGTGTCGCCGAGATGATTACCGACGAGTTGGGATCGATCAGCCTCAACAAACTTGTCCGTTTTGAGCAGTCCTATCGCATTCAACAACTTACCAACTTTACGCGCAATGACAGTCTTGCCGGTGCCGGGAGAACCGGTGAACACCATGTGCAAGCTAAGCGAAGGTTCGGGCAGATCGCGGTCGCGCCGGATTGCCACGACCTGGGCAAAGTTCATCAACTCTTGGAGCTGAGTCTTGACCTTTCTAAGGCCGGTCATAGACTTGATTTCCTGGATGACCTGGCGCAGAGCATCACGGCGGTTTGTTTTATTCCCCCGTGACGAGGCTTCAGTCACGATACGAAAGTCGTCGGTCATGTCTTAACTCCAGGGTTCAATCTCGCTTGCAGGCCTCTCGCAGGCACGGACATCCGCATCGGAAATGCTGTAACGGTCTTCGGGATCAACTTCCACCTGACCAGGCTGACGCGCAGACCGAGCAGCAGCGTTCTGAGTCAGACAGTCGGCAAGGCGCCGCACCGCGGTAGCATTGTCGAAATCCACCCCCGTAGCTAACTTCTCCAATAGCTTGTTGGCCCTTTGTTCGGCCGCCGGCAGCATCCGATAGTGCCGCCGCTCGATCTGAACTCTCAGCAGGTCCGCCAACACGTCAAGGGGCAGGGGTTTGAAGTTGATCCGCCGATCCATCAGTTTGCGCAGCCACGCTCCCCATTCCAAATTGTTGTAGAGACGATCGGCAGCATCTCCGCTGATGGTCATCACCACCACGAGACGCCCGGGATTGGCCTGCGCGATCGCGGTCAGGGTTGGTCCGAGGTCCGCCGCCGAGTTGGGTCCTGTGGTATTCATTGGGTGGGCGATCCAGTCCATATCGTCTAATAGCAGTACACCATCGAGTGAGCGCTCGGCTAGCGCACGGACGCGTTCGATCATGGAGCCTCCCAGACGCGGCGACAGCACAGCAGTGCCCGCTTCTTCGGTATGGGGAGTCGCGATGGCACCTAAGCCGCAGAACAAGGGAGCGATCTGGCGGGCCAGGGTCGTCTTGCCGACCCCGCGGGGTCCGGTGATCAGCAGGACAACACCGGGCGCATCCGTGCCGAAACCGCTGGCACCGCGATTGCGTTGCGCCTTGACTTTCTCGACCAACTCGCCGAGTTGTTCCTTTGCCCTGTCCACCCCTCGCAGCTCCCCGAGCGCTGCCTGCACGTCCCGCAGCAGTCGTTCGCGCTCGGCCTGGTCGGGCGGGGTAGCGCCTAGCGGGGGTCGGTGGTTTGCCGCGCGACTCCCGGCCAAGGGGACCGTGGCCGTTCGGTGAGCACCTGCCACCCCCGGCTGACCTCCGGTAAGACGAACCAATGCCGTGACGAGCACCGGCGGACCTGACGGACGCAGCCACCCCAGCGCATAGCCCAACCCGGCCAGCACCAGGACCCAAAGCAGGGCGGCTAGCGGGACGAGCAGCCAGCCGAGACCAGAGAATAGCTGGAATAGTGCGAATCCCCCTACGATTCCAAGCAGGATTTGCACCGGGAAGGGCAGGTCGCGCCAAAAACGGGCTATGGCGTTCACGGCGCCGCGACGACCGGAATGCCAATCGTTTGGCCAGGTGCCATTACGGGGACTCTGACCGGGTTTCCGCCGGACAATACCCCAACGGTGATGCCGCCGCCGCCGTCGTTCACGCCCGTCAGGTTGACCACACCGGAGTTAGGCAGGGGCATGGCGACGGTCGTTTTGGCATTCAGGAGTGCCACAGGAATGGTCAAGCTGTCGCTGCTCAGCAGCACCCGGTCACCGTCCTCCACGTAGTTATCCCAGAGGGTGATCCACCCCAGCTTGACTTGACCTTGATCCACGGCGGTTGCAATGGCGGTGCGCTCGGCGGGAGGCAGCTTCATGCTGTCAAGTGCCCGGTCACGGTCGGCGGTGGCGACGGCGGGGAGTTGCACCGAACTCAGGGCATTAAACTCGGCCTCGATCCGCGAGCGCTCCTGGTCCGTCACTTGGTCGGCGGCGCCGCCTCCGAGAAACAGCGCGCCAAGCGCGACCCCCACGGCAACTGCTGCGGCGATCGCGACGGTCTTCCAGACGGCCCCGGGACGAACCGTGCCTGAACCTTCGTCGGGTTGAGAAGCTCTGGCCGGAGCATCGGTGGGTTGCTCGATGCCAGATTCGGCTTGGCTTCGGGTCCTGATCTCGGGCTGAGGGGGTGGCGGCGCATAATCCGGCATGTCTGCGATTCTCCTGGCTTCTCGCGGTGATGGCAGTTTACCCAAGACGGGTGGGGGTTGATACGCGAGCGAGATGTCCTCGGGTCTTGCGACGTGCTATTGCTCCGGCAGGCTCGCCTCGGTCTCGATCCGGGCGATCAGCGCAGCCGTCGGGTAGGCGTCGGCGGGCAAGCCGCGGGCCTGTTGGTAGTCTTGGATGGCGTCACGGGTCCTAACCCCGATCATCCCATCCGGTTCGCCCAAGTCGAACCCCAGGCGGTTGAGGCCCCGCTGCATGGCGATGATGCGGGAGTGCGGCAGGGCCTGATCCCCTGGTGGCGGCTGACCGACCAGGGGGCCGGCGCCGCCGAGCCGGTCGGACAGGTGGCCGACCGTGAGCGCATAGTACAGCGAGCGGTTCCAGGTGCAGATGACGTTGAAATTGGGGTAGACCAGGAACGCGGGGCCTCCGCCCCCAGCGGGCAGCACGATGGAGGCTGTGGTCTCACCGCCGGGCAGGGGTTCCCCGGCGGTGCCCCGGACGCCCAAACGGCCCCATTCCGTAAGGCTCTTGGTATGGCTCAGGCGGGCCTGTGCCAGCACGAAATCCGGCGGCAGCAAGACCTCGCGGCCCCAGCCTTCTTCTGGTCTCCAGCCGCTGGCGCCGAGGTACTCTGCCGCGGACTCCAGGGAGTCGGCGACGCTGTTCCAGATATCGGCACGGCCATCCCCGTCGCCGTCCCGCGCGTAGCGCCGATAAGTGGAGGGCATAAACTGGGGCTGTCCCATGGCGCCAGCCCACGAGCCGGTCATTCTCGCGGCCTCGGCCTGGCCGCTGTCGATGATGCGCAGGGCTTCGATCAGTTCGGTGGTGAAGAAATCCCGTCGCCGGCCGTCATACGCCAGGGTGGCCAGTGCGGCGATCACGGGGAAGCCGCCGGGTTGGGTGCCATAGTCCGTTTCCATCCCCCACAGTGCGACGAGCAGTTCGGCGGGGACACCGTGGCGATGCTGGATACCTGCAAGCAACGCGGCATGTTTCTGAAGCAGTGCCCGACCGCGGGTGATGCGCGCCTCGGAGACCGAAGTCTTCAGGTAGTCGGAAAAGGTGCGAACGTATTCAGTCTGCCGCCGGTCCAGGGTGATGATCGGGCGAACCGGCTTGACACCCCTGAATGCCACGTCCAGCGTGGCTGGAGCGATGCCGATCGCAGCGGCGTGCGACCTTAGGGCTGCGCGCCAGGTCTCGAACGATGCCGGCGGGGGGGGTAACCCTGGGGACGCTGAGGGTTGTTGGGCAGGGGTGCTGTCCTGGTTGAGCGGGTCCGCCCACAGCATCGTGCAAGCCGCGACCAGCAACGTCCCCGCAACCAGGGTCAGCAGCAGCGGACGACGACGCATAAATTCTCCTTGCAGTTGTGCCGATTCAGGCAGCAGTGAGGTTATAATCGAACCTGGCCAGGGACTCATATCGCCGAGGAAGATGGGACATTGGCGATTCGTGTCTATTATGAGGCAGTATGTTGGGGGGATTCGTGGTCGCTCGGCAGTGGACGAGAACTTGAGTATACACCAGACCAGGGTGTCGCCGACGAGCGAGACGTGCCTCGTCGCCAGATCGATGCGGCTCAGGTCCCGGCGAAGTGCGGCCAAGTGAGATGAGCCGGCCATTGACAGATGCTGCTGTCGTTCTTTGGCGTGAAGCGCCGCCTTGGCGGTATCTGGTCATCGCAGCGAGCGTGACGACGGTTCTGGCGGTGGTCTCCGGCTGGACCGGGTCTAACTCCGGCAGACAGCCGCCTACGACAGGCAGCTTGGCACAGGTGCCGGGCACGGTCATTCAACCTACCATCCCAGTCAACCAGGCATCCGCCGCTCGCCTGCAAGCCTTCGAAGCGCGTTACAGGCAGTTGCGCAACGAGACCCAAGATGGGCTCAAGTGCGAGGAACTGGCCGCGGCGGCGCAGGTCCTCGCCGGAGATGACCGGGTTAACCCCTCCTCGACTCAGGCGACCGCCCTGGCCGAGGCAGACCGCTGCCGAAACCGGTTGCAGGAGAGCGATAGCCGTTGGTCGCGCTTCGTCACCGCCTCGAAGGCTGCTCCCTCTGACGCTTCCGCGACGTTGGACCTGGTCAATGCGGCTGGGAGCATGACCCCCTTTGACAAGACGCGCACGCTCGCGGCCGAACAGCGTGGCGCGCTGCAGGCCGGCGATCGGGCGACCGCCGACTTGGTCGCCAGCGACCAGCGGCTCGCCGCGCTGGAAAAGGCGGTGGGTGCCTTTTCCCCGACCGATGCGCCGGCTGCCTATGCCCCGGTTGCCACGGCGACTCAGGCCATCACGCGCCTCGATCAAGGCCGCATGAATGAAGTGCAATCGAAGGCATACCAAGCCGCAATGGCAGTGGCGAGCGCCTTGGAGGAAAGCCGTTCAAGGCTGGGTGCTGCGATCACCGCAGTCGAGAGTTTCGAGCGGGCGCCATCAGCCGAGACCCGCGAGGCTTTGGTTTCGCAGGTACCCAAGGTGACGACTTTCGACCTAGCCCTGGCCGATTCCGGCCAACAGGCCGCCCTTGCCAGGGGACGAAGCGCGGCCCGAGTATCGGGTCTTGATCTGCTCGTCACCAAGGCACGGGACTATCGGGAGGACCCCTCGGTCGACGCCCATGAGGCCCTTGCCGACCTGGTTCCGCTGCTTGCAGATGTCGCCACTGCCGAGCTATCCAACGAGCAGAAAGAAGCGCTTGATGTGGCCCGTCAGGCGGCAGGTGCCTTGGCAACGAGCGATAGCCGCATCAAGGCCGTCACGGGGGCGGCGGAAGCCTGGCGCAGGGGCCACACCGGCAGCGCGGCGCGCATGGTGACGAATGCCTTCGATGCCTTGACGGATTTTGATCGCGCTCGGCTTGGTCCCAGCGGAAACGCTGCGCTCGACCAGATCCAGCGCGCCTATTTCATCGTTCAGGGGCCGAAGTCGCCGCTTACGCAGGCCAACAAACGCTACCTGAATCTGTTCGTGCAGGCGAGCGATCCCGGCGTTGCCCGTACCTTCGAGACCGCGCTGCGCCGCGCTGGCTGGCAGATCACTACTGACCGCGAAGCTGCGGCGCTTATCGTCAAACTCGAAGGTACGGTGACCGGGCAGGGGCAGACCCTGGTGGGATCGCGCACCGTGGAATCCGCACGCAGCCAGTTGAGCGCAAGAATCGACTGGGCCTTTACTAACGAACAGCTATTCTATGACGCCGCAGAGGGGAATGGTGTCGGATCAAGCAACGCCCTTGCCATCGAGAAATCGTTCGAGCGGGCAGCGAGTGTGTTGGTCAAATCGCTTGATAAGCGGGTGGGAAGCTGAGTCGCAAGGGCGGCGTGCTAATGGCACTATTTCAACGGGGGAAAGAAAAATGACGGCAAGAAACGGTTTGTGGCGTCGTTCCTGTTTTGCGGCGATGATCCTAGTTTTCGCGGGCGCGCCAGCGGGCGCGGAAGTCGCCGGCTCCGTCGACGCAGGGCTGCAAGACCTCGCGGCGCAGATCGTTCAGAAGTCAACGGCAGCGGATCGCACCAAGATAGCGATCCTGCCCTTTCCCAACGCCGACAAGACCTGTAGCGTCCTCTCAACCTACATCGTCGACGAGCTCACCCTCGCGCTTTTCTCGGTGCCCGCTTCGAAGCTGACCATCGTAGAACGGGCTCAACTGGAGTCACTGATCAATGAGCTGACGATCGGTGAGGGTGGGTTGCTGAATCCGGAAACCACCAAAGAGCTAGGAAAGATCAGCGGCGTCCAGGCCTTGGCGGTCGGCACCATCACGGTCATCGGAGACACGTTACGAATCAATTCCCGGCTGGTTGCAACGGACACCGGAGAAACTATCTCGGCGGCCGCCGTCAATGTACCGAAGACCAATGCTATTCACGAGTTGCTGGGGCAGCGGACACCCTGTGGAACCTTGATCGGTGGTACATCTAATGGTGTCGGTACTGGCAGCTCTTCCGGTACGACCATGCCTGGCCGGAAAGGAGGCACCCCGCCTATGCCTATGCCAGTGCTGTCGGGCAGCCAGTTTACTACCGGCGATCTAACCTTCAGCGTGCAAAGTGCTTCCCGCAGCGAGGATAAGAAGGCGGTAAACATCTCGTTCATGGTGATAAATGGCGGTAGCGAGCCACTGGACGCGATGTTCCTCGGACCGCAGGCTTTGCTTAGCGACAGTCAGGGTAACTCGGCGCTTGCAACTCATGTAACCGGAATGGGAGTCTGCGTAATTGAGGGGCATGGCGATGGCTGGCAGACGGATCTGCCCAGGTGTTGGGATCGTGCTGGCGGAAACATGACGACGCTGATGCCGCAGGGCCAGAATTTGGTCCTGATGCGCTTTTCGGTCCAAGAAGACAAGAAGCCTCGCGATGAAGGAGGCGGCGAGACGAAGCCCGTTGTCCTGTCAGGAGATTCCGTGTCATTTTCCAGCCGCCTCGGCGTGAAAAAGGGCGAGAAAGGGAAGCCGCAGGGCTACTCGATTGGCATTGCGAACATTCCGCTGAAATGAACGCTTCCGCCATCTATTGACACAGCAGGCTCAACCACCCGGATCTGAGAATCGACCAGATGGATATGATCCCGACGGTTTTCTCAAGCGTGGTGCGCGAGTATACCCGCGATGCGTTTTTGGGCTATTTCGCGGGTCGCTCAAGCAACTTGGTCATCTTTTAGCCGGGCTGCGGCGCAAGTAAGCCAGGGGGACAAATCCGCACAGACCAATACGGAACTCTGATGCCGAAAGCGATGGAGCGCGCCACGTACCATAAATCCACTTGAAGATCGTCGAGCCTTCCAATACCCGGGAACGGCGCACGCCGAGCTGAGCTTTTCAGTTTGGATTGGCGCTGGGGTGGAAGGGAATGGGTTCCGGAGGAACGATCGGAACAATCCGGGTGTTGAGTCCCCTGTGGTTCGGATGCGGGGATTCTGCACCTTATACATCGGCTATTAGGAACGAGGGTAATGAAGATGAAGTCCGGCGAGTTTACTGAGCCACGCTTGTTCAACCGGTTCCCTAGCGTCCTCGTTCTCCCAATTGCGCGAGCAATCTATCTCTTCATCGCCCTCGCCAGCCTCTTGGCTGTGGTCGGTGGAATTCTTTTTGCAGTTTATCTGCAAGTTTCCACCTCCGGTTACCCGAGTACAGTCCCCGTGCCGCCGCCGTACCAGGGAACCGTGACGGTGCCTAGTATGCCCCAAGCGATGTGGATCTTTCGGTCGTCCAGGCGCGACTGAGGCCGCCAACCAACATCAGATTCGTGGTCACCGCGGGAGCCATCACAAAGCCGTTGCAGCAGGGGGCGGTCGTGGGGCATTTTGTCGCGGAGACGCCTAACCAGATTGCAGCCTATCCTGAGGGCGCCAGTATTCTCGGTGGTCCAGACGCCGAGCGATTCACGCGCGGACTCGACGAGAAATCCAAAATGGTCGGCCTGGCGGCGACCCCTATGCTGGCTAGCGAGATCGCGGAGGCGCTTCGTGATATCAAGGAGGAGCAGCAGCGGACCTTTCAGATTCGCGTGGCGATGAGAGATCAGTTTGGAACGACTTCCGCTGCCGAAGATATCTCGTTTACCCTGAGATTAGCGCCTGCACTATTGGTTTCTCCGGAACCGAAACCGGACCCTCAGACGCCGCCGACGGAAATTCAGAAGATCGCTCGGGAGGTGGCGAAGACCATTGAGCCAACGGTAAATCCTGCGCACTTCAGTGCCTTTGAGAAAGCGACAAAGGTACCTCGGCAGTGCGGAGCCTCAGACACCGATCAGGTTTTTCTCGGAAATTACCGCAGGGCTGTCGAGGATGCCCGGTTAAAGTTGACTTCGGCGAATGTCGAGGCGTTCTACACGGGCTTGTGCGATGCCTGGAAAGCGGTTCTGAAAAAACAGGCCGATGCGCGGGAACAGGCGGAGCAGCTTGTGCGCGCTGCGAGGGAACAGGCCGAGCGGGCGCGAGAGAACGCTCAGGCACATAACAGCGCTTTGCAGCAACGTCATTCTGAGCAAGTATTTCAGGCGAAGGCATACACCGCAGTGACGCTTTCCGTCATTGGTGGTGCGATTGGGATCTTCCTCGCCGTTTCACTGGTGCTGGCCTTCCTTGCGATCGAAGGCCACTCCCGGGCGGTGCGCCTAGCGATTGAGACCATGGTCAGAGTATCTGAGCAGGGTAAGTCTGTCGATACCTCGGGGAACAATCCATCGTGAGTACAGTGTCAATCCACCAGTGGCTGCGGTCACACGTAGGACAGTTTTGCGCCGTACAGGACTTTTTCGCTGGATGTCCGCGGGCATTTAATTCTCCACCATTTGTGCTAATGGTATGTTTGGTCATACTGGGGGTGCCTGTCACAGAATTGCGAGCAGAGGATGCCAATGAGTTGCAGACGTCCGTGAAGGCAGTTCCCGAAGCGCCGCCCGAGGACACCGAGGGGCAGAGTAAGAAGGCCGATGAATCACCGGCGGATAAGCGAAGGCGGGAACTCACTGAGCAGCACGGACCTGAGATTGCGGAGGCGATAATAGCGAGGACTGTTATCAATGGCATGACCTTTGAGCAGGTTCTGATGATCCGCGGTACCCCGACCGGTAAGCAGGTCATCCCGCCCGACGCAGAGCTTTGGCGCTATCCCGACGGCGAGATTGCCTTCTCCGCCGGCCGGACGAGCTATGTAGGGTTGTCAGGCAAGAAAGACACGGCGCGTCCCGTTTCTGGAGGTGCACAGGGAACATGGGGGCAGGATACAGGTAATAAGCCACCCGCGGACAGCAGTCTTACCATTCCTCGCCCTTCCGTGAGGGTGGGGGATAGCTATGTCTATGAGACAAGGGACCCGGCAAACGTCGAGCCGCTCATTACAACAAAGAGAACAGTCACAACTGCCGATAAGGAGATCGTGCTGTCGACAGTGGCCCTTAACAGTAAGAATGCAAAAACAAGAAGGCTCTACTTCGATCGTGATTGGAATTTGGTGAGATCGAGGAACGCAGATAACAGCGGACTGGACTATTCGCCTCCAATTAAATATTACGATTTTCCATTATATCCTGGCAAGAAATGGCAGCAGGTTTCCACCGAAACGGACATCAAAAGTGGGAAGATCCGAATGCACACAATATCAGGGATTGTTGGAGACTGGGAGGACGTCGCAGTGCCAGCGGGGAATTTCCGGGCCATGAGGGTCAGCCTGGAAACTGAGGTTTTTGATTCCGCGACAGGTGAGAAGACTCGTGGCACCGATATCTCCTGGTATGTTCCGGAAGTCCGTCGCAGCGTGAAATCGATAACGAGCGGTAAAGACGGTAAGAGCAAGATCATCCAATTGATGTCGTATCAGCTTTCCGCGCAGCGGTGAACGAGCGGGTTTCTCTGACGATCCGTACCGAAAGCACGGGCAACGGTGTCCGGTTGAGGTCATAGGCAGGCCTTCAGCATAGGCCCTAACTCGCGTTCATAGAGCCCTGGCGAGGCTGTTTTGAGGGTGGTCGTTCACACCCCTGGCTGAGGCGGTGGTGTTAGGGGCAATCGCGCACGCCGGTCAGCGATCGTCTTGATCAGGTAAGTCCAGGGTGAGTGACCGCGTTGCCGGCAGGTGTCAATCACGCTGACCAGCAGGGTAAAGGCACGGGAGCCAACCGCCGTCCGGGTGCCATGGCTGAGGCGACGGGCAATGACCCAGTGGCGTAAGGCCCTTTCGGCTTCGTTGTTGGTTAGGGGCAGCTCTGGATGGTGGAGCACCGCGAAGATGGCCTCCCCATCATTGAGGAGTTCCACCGCCAGCGCCTGGGTCTTGTCATGACGATGATGGAGGCGCGCCGTGACCGCCTGGCGCAGGAGGTCCAGTGGGCAGGCAAAGGCGCGGGGCAAGTCCACCGCCTGGCCGTTGGGGGGGCTCGCGTTCGGCATAGATGGCGACCCTGAGGTCTTCCAGCGTGGTCCGCACCCGGTGGCCGAAGGCGCGGCCATCGGGATCGTAGCACTCCACCAGCCCTTGAGCTTTACGCAGCAGGTGCGCCCAACAGCGCAGACGGTGCGGGTAGTCCCAGTAGGCGAACCAGCCGTCCCTCATCAGCCAACCGGTGAAGCCACTTAACAAGCGCACGACGGTGGCCTTACCCCGAGCGGCAATGACATAGATGTTCCGCCCCGTGTGATTATATACCCAGAAGGAGCTATCCTCTGTTCCGTGCTCGGGAAGTACTCGCGTACCTGGCCCTCGGGGGAGACGCCGCCCCGGGGTTCACCGCACCGCTGGCCGCCACCCCAGACGGAGACCCCACCGATGCACGTGAACCTGCATAAGAATGCTCGTACCACCCCGCCATTCGCCGCGAGTTGCGCGAGTCGCCGCTGCCCATCGCAGAACTGGCCCGGCGTTATCACCTGAGTAAGGCCACGGTGCGCAAGTGGCGCCGCCGCGCGGAGACCACCGACCGTTCCCATCGCCCGCACCGCCTGCACACCACGCTCTCGCCGGCCCAGGAGGCGGTGGTGGTGGCCCTGCGCCAGTCCTTGCTGCTGCCCCTGGATGACTTGCTGGCGGTGACCCGCGAGTTTCTCAACGCGCGTGTCTCGCGCTCCGGGCTGGACCGTTGCCTGCGCCGCCAGGGGGTCTCGGACCTCAAAGCGCTGCTGCCCCGTGACGAGCGCGGCAAGCCGGCCTATCAGCCCTTCAAAGGCTATGCCCCCGGCTTTGTGCATGTCGATGTCAAGTACTTGCCGCAGCTGCCCGACGAGGACCCGCGTCGCTACCTGTTCGCCGCCATCGATCGCGCCACCGCGCTGGGTTTATGTCGAGATCCGGCCCGAAAAGTCCGCCGCCTGCGCCCAGGGCTTCCTGACCCATCTCCTCCAAGCCGCCGCCTTGAAGATCACCAACATCTTGACCGATAACGGCAAGGAATTCACCGACCGGTTCTGCGCGACCGGTGAGCGGGAACCGACGGGTCAGCATGGCTTCGATCGGATCTGTCGCGCACAGCACATCGAGCACCGCCTCATCCCGCCGCGCCATCCCCAGACCAACGGGATGATCGAGCGCTTTAACGGCCGCATCAGCGAGGTCCTGGCGACCAACCGCTTTCGCTCCGGGGAGCACTTGGCGGAGACCCTACAGCGCTATGTCAACGTCTATAATTACCACCTTCCACAGCGGGCACTGGGTCATGTGTGCCCGGTGGAAGCTCTGGAACAGTGGCGGGCAAAACAGCCTGAGCTATTCGTTTCGGAGATTAATAATCTCCCGGGGCTTGACACTTATGCAGATTGACTTGCATGGATAGGGTCTCAGTCTGGGGTGGCGGCCAGCGGTGCGGTGACCCCCGGGGCAGCGTCTCCCCCGATGGCCAGGTACTCAAGTACTTCCCGAGCACGGAACAGAGGATAGCTCCTTCTGGGTATATAATCACACGGGGCGGAACACTTAGCGGTATTGTCATGCGGCATCGGGGATGCAATCGCCCGATCCGCGAATAGATCCAAGGTCTAGCCCACCTCCACGCAGACGTACTTGATCTCCAGGTACTCCTCGATGCCGTAGCGGGAGCCCTCGCGGCCCAGGCCGGATTGCTTGACGCCGCCGAAGGGGGCGACGGCGGTGGAGACCAGGCCGGTGTTGATGCCGACCAGGCCGTACTCCAGGGCCTCGGAGACCCGCCAGGCGCGGGCCAGGTCGCGGGTGAAGAAGTAGGCCGCCAGGCCGAATTCGGTAGCGTTGGCCAGGCTGATGGCCTCGGCCTCGGTCTGGAAGCGGAAGAGGGGGGCGACGGGGCCGAAGGTCTCCTCCCGCGCCACGAGCATGCCGGGGTCCACGTCCGCCAGCACCGTGGGCTGAAAGAAGGTGCCGCCCAGGGCGTGGCGGGACCCGCCGGCCAGCAGGCAGGCGCCCTTGGCGAGGGCATCGGCGATGTGGGCCTCGACCTTCGCGACCGCCGCCGGGTTGATGAGGGGCCCCTGGACCACCCCCGCCTCCAGGCCGGGGCCCACCTGGAGCTCGCCGGCCTGTTCCGCCAGGCGGGCGGCGAAGTCGTCATAGATGCCGTCCTGGACCAGGAAGCGATTGGCGCAGACGCAGGTCTGGCCGGTGTTGCGGTATTTGGACTGAATGGCGCCCGCCACCGCCGCCTCCAGGTCGGCATCGTCGAAGACGATGAAGGGGGCATTACCGCCCAGTTCCAGGGACAGCTTCTTGAGGGTATCGGCGCACTGGCGCATCAGCAGCTTGCCCACCGCCGTGGAGCCGGTGAAGCTCAGCTTGCGCACCACCGGGTTACTGGTCAGCTCCTGGCCGATGGGGACCGGGTCGCCGGTGATGACGTTGAAGACCCCCGCCGGGATGCCGGCCCGTTCCGCTAGCACCGCCAGTGCCAGGGCGGAGAGGGGGGTCTCGGAGGCGGGCCGGGCCACCAGGGTACAGCCCGCCGCCAGGGCCGCCGCGGCCTTGCGGGTGAGCATGGCGGAGGGGAAGTTCCAGGGGGTGATGGCGGCGCAGACGCCGATGGGCTGCTTGAGCACCAGGATGCGTTTGTCCGCCTGGTGCGGCGGGATGATGTCGCCATAGACCCGGCGCCCTTCCTCGGCGAACCAGTCGAGGAAGGAGGCGGCATAGGCGATCTCGCCCCGGGCCTCCGCCAGGGGCTTGCCCTGTTCGGCGGTCATGAGGCGGGCCAGGTCCTCCTGGCTTTCCAGCATGAGGTCGTGCCAGAGGCGCAGTCGCTGGCCGCGCTCGGCGGCGGTGAGGGCGCGCCAGGCCGGCCAGGCCGCCTCCGCCGCCAGGATGGCGCGCCGGGTCTCCGCCATGCCCATGGCGGGCACCTCGGCGATGACCTCGCCGGTGGCGGGATCGGTCACCGTCAGGGTGAGCCCCGAGTCCGCCCCGATCCATTCGCCACCCAGGTAAGCCTGCCGCCGCAGGAGATCCCGATCCTGAATTTTCATCTGTCTTGCTCCCCGTTTGAAACCGATGCGGATCCGTTTACGGGATCTGGGCGCCCCGTACTAAATCACCTTGGAGAAGCCGGCCACGGTCTCGGGGCCATTGCGGTAGGCGTCGAAGGCCATGCAGATGTTACGGATCAGCAGCCGGCCGCGGGGCAGGACCCGGATGCCCTGGTCGTCCATCTCCAGCAGGCCATCCGCCTGCATGGGTTGGAGCCGGGGCAGGTCCTTGGCGAAGTAGGCCCCGAAATCGATACCCCAGCGGTCCGCGATGTCCGCGTAATTCAGGGCGAAGTGACAGATCAGTTTGGTGATGGTGTCGCGGCGGATCTCGTCGTCCCGGCTCAGCTCGACGCCCCGGAAGACGGGCAGGCGCCCGGCGTCGATATCGGCGTAATACTCGTCCAGCTCGCGCCGGTTCTGGGCATAGGTGTTGTCGATCTTGCCGATCGAGGTGACGCCCAGGCCAACGAGGTCGCAATCGGCATGGGTCGAGTAACCCTGGAAATTGCGGTAGAGGGTGCCGTCGCGCTGGGCCAGGGCCAGTTCGTCGTCCGGGCGGGCAAAGTGGTCCATGCCGATATAGACATAGCCGGCCGCCGCCAGCTTGTCGCCGGTGGCGCGCAGGATGTCCAGCTTGATCGGGGCCGTGGGTAACTGGTCGGGGTCGATGCGCCGCTGGGGCTTGAAGCGTTGGGGCAAGTGGGCGTAGTTGAAGATCGAGAACCGGTCCGGGGCGAAGGCCAGGACCTGATCCAGGGTGCGTTCGAAGCCCGCCACGCTCTGATAGGGCAGGCCGTAAATAAGATCGATGCTGAGGGAGCGGAAGCCCTGGGCGCGGGCCGCCTCCAGGACCGCCAGGGTCTCCGCCTCGGTCTGGATACGGTTGACGGCCTTCTGGACCAGGGGATCAAAATCCTGGACTCCCAGGCTCATGCGGTTGAAGCCGAGTTGGCGCAGCAGGGCGACGCTCTGGGCATCGGCCTCGCGGGGATCGATCTCGATGGAATACTCGCCCACCTCGTCATCCGCCAGGTTGAACCAGCGCCGGGTCTGGTCCATGAGTTCCCGCATCTGATCCTGGCTGATGAAGGTCGGGGTGCCACCGCCCCAATGCAGTTGCTCGACCCGGCGGCCTGGGCCGAAGAGGGCGCTTTGCAGCTCCAGTTCGCGATAGACCCGGTCCAGGTAGGGCTGGGCCAGGGTGCGGTCCTTGGTCGCGATCTTGTTGCAGGCGCAGTAAAAGCAGACCGTGTCGCAGAAGGGGATGTGGAAATAGAGCGACAGGGGGCGATCGGCCTGGTTGCTCCGTGCGCAGGCGGCGCGGTATTGGGCCTCACCGAAACCCTCGTGAAACTCCACCGCCGTCGGGTAGGAGGTGTAGCGCGGCCCGCTCTGGTCGTAGCGGCGGATCAGGTCCAGGTCGAATTCGATGCGTTGGTCAACGGCGGCCATGTTAGTCCTCCCCATCCAGGTCGAGGCCCCGGCGGTGGGTTTCGTTAATCTGCTTGAGCAGGGGGTGAAAGGGGATCTGGTCGGCGTAGCGGGTCGCCAGGTCCATGAAGGGTAAATCCTCGCGCCCGAACAGGTAGTTACCCTCGAGCATGGACTGGTGAAGGGCGAGGATGCCTTGTTGCAAGGGGTCCAGGAAGGCCGGGAAGCGGTTGAGGTCTTCCAGTTCAAACTCCAGGCATTCGCGCAGGTCGCCCACCTCGAACACGGCCTGGCGCACCCACTCCACGTACTCATCGGCGGTCTTGGCTCGTCTCAGGGTCATGGTGCTGTCGTCTCGCGGGCAAAGAGGGGCTGATATTCGAGCAGGCGGGCCCGATCGAGGAGGAAGACACCCTCGCCGCCACGCTCAAACTCGATCCACATAAAGGCGATTTCCGGGAAGATGGCCTCCAGGGTCGCGGCCGTTTTGCCGACCTCGACGATCAGGACGCCGTCCTCCTTCAGGAACCGCGGGGCCTCGCGGAGGATGCGCAGGACCAGGTCCAGGCCGGTCACGCCTCCCGCCAGGCCCAGGCGGGGCTCGCGCTGGTATTCAGCGGGCAGGGCCGCCAGTTCCTCGGCGGAGACATAGGGCGGGTTGGTGACGATGAGGTCATACTTCTGCGCGCCCAAACCCGCGAAGAGGTCCGACTCCACCACCCGCACCCGGTCCTCCAGACCCTGGGCCGCGATATTGCGGGTGGCGACCGCCAGGGCGGCGGGCGAGATGTCCGCCAGGTCAATGTCGGCGTCCGGCAGATAAACCCCGGCGGCAATGCCGATACAGCCGCTGCCCGTGCAGAGGTCGAGCACCCGGGCGATGGTATCCGGTTCCACCCAGGGCCCAAAGCCGGTCTCCACCAATTCCGCCAGGGGCGAGCGTGGCACCAGGACGTTCTCGTCCACATAGAATTCCAGCCCGGCGAACCAGGCCTGGTGGGTGAGATAGGCCGCGGGTATCCGTTCCAGGAGGCGCCGCTCGAAGAGCTCGACGATGGCCAGTCGTTCCTCGTCCGTGAGGTGGCAGTCGTGGAAACGGGCGGGCAGGTCCGGAGGCAGACTCAGGGCATGGAGCACCAGATGCGCGGCCTCGTCCAGGGCGTTGTCGGTACCGTGACCAAAGAAGAGACCGGCCTTGTTAAAACGGCTGGCGCCCCAGCGGATGTAGTCTTGAATAGTCGTGAGGCCGTCGGGGATGCTTGCCATGCGTAATTAGGATTAGTGTCAGCGGGTTAGGAATGGGGGGAGGGCTGGGGTAGCCAATCCTGGGCCATGGGGGTCATTGCCGGCCGGGGTAGCCAGGACCGGAATCAGCGGCGTTTGACCGCCTTAGTCTTGGCGGGCTTCTCTTCTGTCAACATCCGGGCATGCTTTTCCATGCCCCGGGCGACCAGGTCGGAGAGGCTGATGCCATTGAGGAAGTTGTAGATCTCGTCGCTGAGGTGATCCCAAAGGGTATGGGTCAGGCAGCGCTCGCCGTCACGGCAGTCCTCGCGACCCCCGCAACGGGTAAATTCGACCCACTCGTCAACGGCGCAGATGATGTCGGCGATGGAGATCTCGGCCGAGGCCTTGCCCAGATAGTAGCCGCCACCCGGGCCGCGCACTCCACGGACGAGTTGCTTGCCGCGCAGGGCGGCGAAGAGTTGCTCCAGATAAGAGAGGGAGATGCCCTGATTGATGGAGATGTCGGCCAAGGTCACGGGCCCCTTACCCTCGTGGAGGGCAAGGTCAAGCATGGCCGTGACCGCGTAGCGGCCCTTGGTGGATAGTCTCATAGGGGATACCTGTCGCTGGAAGATGATAACTGGGGAAACTTGTAGGAAAACAGCATACCCATAGGGTCAAAAACCCGTCAAGCAAATCCTCAAAATATTTCAGGGACTCGCGGGGGGAAAGGTCAAGGAAGTGTCCGGTCAGTACGCATTAAGTCAGCTATTTGCCTTAGAAAAGTTTGGCTCCCCTTCGGCTTACAGGGCTGATAATCGCTTCTTATCTCCCGGGCTGGCCTCCACGGCTGGTCTTTTGAGCCCCTCGCCCGAGAGGGGCGAGGGGTTGGGGTGAGGGGCGAACCCCCCAAGGGCCCTGGGGGGTGCGGAGGGTTACTGCTTATCCCCCCGCGACCCAGCACCCATCAGGGGTGCGAGACGACCTGGAGCAGGGCGTCGATGACCCGGTCCACATCGTCCAGCGAATGGAAGAGGTGGGTGGAAATGCGCAGCGGACTGGAGAAGGTCCCCAGGGCCGCATTTTGGTCCGGGTTGTCGCGCAGGGTATGGGGCACGGAGTTGTTGCGGATCACGATGTTGTGATTCGTCCGCATGGCCGTCACCGCCGCCCCGGAGGCGGTCCTCTGGGCGCTGGACTGGGTGGTGGTCAGGGGGGCGTTGTAGTCATAGCCTGGCGAGAAGGGGTTGAAGGAGGTCAGGCCGGTGCGGCCGGCGGTCTCGGCGGGGTCGTCGTAGGGAATCGACAGGCACTTGAGGCCCCAGATGTCCACGATGCGGGCGCGCAGGTACTGGGCCAGGGAGACGATGTAGTCCTCGATTTCCTTACGGCCCCATTCGTCCCACATCGTGCAGCACTGGGTCAGGGCCTTCTGGGTCGGGCGGCTGCCATTGCCGATGAGTTGCAGCACCGAGGCGATGTTGTGGGCCGGGTTGCGCACCCCGTTGGCCAGGATGCCCGCGGCCCCGTACAGCAGGGTGTTGGTCGGGTAGTAGGTCGGCAGCGGGTTGGTGTTGGTGTAACCGGGGAGGGTCATGGTCACCATCGGCGAGGGGACGCCGAAGGGGGCCAGGTCGCCGGTCGGGCGTTGCACCGTCTGGGGGTTGGGGTCGAAGCCGTTGCGGATGTACATGAAGCCGGTCTGCCCAGGGCCGCACTGCCACTTGTGGCCGGCCCCGGAGAAGAAGTCGCAGCCCATGTCGTGCAGGTCCAGGGTGCACATGCCGGGCAGGTGGGCCCCATCGACGATGGAGAGGACATTGTTGGCCGCCGCCCAGCGGCACAGCTCCTTGGCGGGCAGGCGGGCCCCGGTGAGGTAGATGGGCGAGGAGAACAGGATCGCCTTGGTGTTGGCGGTCAACTGATCGGCGAAGCGGTCCAGGACCTCCTGGTCGCTGTAGGCGTCGTTGGTGGGCAGGTTGACCGTCTTGATCACCACGCCGTAGCGGTCGCGGAGCATCTTGTAGACGGAGATGCCGGCGTCCTCTTCCATGTTGGTGGTAATGACCTCGTCACCGGGCTGGAAGGGGATGCCCATGACAATGCGCCAGAGCCCGTCCGTGGTATTGAAGCTCATCACCAGCTCATAGGGGTCGCAGCCAAAGCCGGGGGCTATGGTATTGCGCATGACCTGCTGGCCGAAGAAATAGGCCGTGGGATTGCTGGCGATGTCCTCGTAGTCCGCATCGGCGTCCTTGACCACCTGCTTGGGCGAGGCCCCGGTGGTGCCGATGTTCATGTAGAGCAGTTTGGGGGCGAAGTCGAAGGCCTTCTCGTAGGGGCTCTTCTTCTTATTTGACTTGGCGAAGGCACTGCCAACCAGTTGCGGTACCCCGTCCTCGCCGAGGGATAGCCCGCCCATGCTCAGCGCGGCGGCCCCGTAGCCGAACATCTTGAGGAAATCGCGGCGTGTCGTGCGCACCCGCTCCGCGGCCTGTTCCGCGGCCTGCCTTGAGTTCGTCACATCCTCGGCATTGAATCCGGCCATGAATTGCTTGTTGTTCACGATCTGGGCCCTCGTTGGTGGGTTGGTGGTATGCCGCACTGCGCACGCAGTGTGTAGGGTGCTCCAACCCGGCAACCGGGTGGGAGAATAGGGAAACAATGCCAGTTTATCGCTATTAGATTACCACTGTTGTGGCGGGCTTCGATATCAAGCAATTCCAGAAAATATTTCAGGAACTCGCGGGGGAGGTCAAGACGAAGAGGTGTCCAGTCCGGACGCAGTAAGCCAGCCATTTTCCCAGGAAAGAATTGGCTCGCCACTTGGCCTCCAGGGCCGGTGACCGGTAATGATTATGGAGGGGAAGGGCCGTTTGGCGCAGGTCCAGCACCTCGACCTGGCGGGCGTCGTGATAGGCCCGCAGCAGCGCATCCGGGTCCGCCAGCGGGATGCGATGTTCCTGGCCGTCGAACTGTGGAAAGAGATAGGTCAGGCGCAGGAGGCTGGTATAGGGGGACTGCTCGATGACCTCCAGGTGCAGCCTCATGCCATCCTGGCCGCGGGATTCAAGCTCCCCGCGCCAGTCCGCCAACCCCGGCGCCAGGCGCCTGAGCCAGGCATAATTTTCCTCGCACAGGCGCATCAGGTCGCCGACGCTGGGTCTTGCCTGCGTCAGCAGGGTATCGGACCAGGGATAAAAGGCGGCGCGCCCCCGGGGGACCGCCAGGGTCAGCACGGGGTGGGCCTGGCCTGGGCGGGGAGGTTCGCCGCGGGGCCGTCCTCGGGCGTCAGGGGCGCGGGTGACGGCATCAGGCGGTGGCGGTCTTCTGGGCTTCGACCTGGTTGCGCACCTCATCCATGTCGAGTTCCCCGGCCTTCTCCAGGAGTTGACGGAAGGAGCCCTCGGGCAAGGCCCCAGCCTGGGAGAAGATGACGATCTGCTGGCGGAAGATCATGAGGGTCGGAATCGAGCGAATCTGGAAATGACCCGCGATCTCCCGTTCCTCCTCCGTGTTGACCTTGGCGAAGAGGATGTCGTCATTGTCCTCCGAAACCTTGTCGTAAATGGGGGCGAAGGAGCGGCAGGGCCCGCACCAGGGAGCCCAGAAATCCACGATGATGAAATCGTGATCCTTGATGGTTTGCTCGAAGTTGTCTTTGGTGAGTTCGACGACGGCCATGGGCTACTTCCTGGGGCAGTGAAATTGGCGCGCATCTTAACAGAATGCCGCGCCGCTCGCGGGTCCTTAACTGGTCAAGTCACGGATCAGGGCGCCAACCCGCGCCACCCGTTTCTGAGGTTCCGCCAGATCGATGAAGAACTTGAGCTTGTCCCCGCCCTCCATCCGAAACTCCTTGGGTCGGCTCTGCATCATTTGGATCAGCCGCAGGGGATCGATCTTAGGCTGATCCCCAAAGAGGATGCGCCCCCCCGCGGGGCCAGCCTCGATCTTGCGGATGCCCAGGGGCTGTACCGCCAATTTCAATTCGGTAATGGCGAAGAGGTTGCGCGCCGGCTCGGGCAAGAGGCCGAAGCGGTCGATCATCTCCACCTGGAGTTCCCGCAGTTCCCCGGCATCGGCGGCGCTGGCGATGCGTTTGTACATGACCAAACGCCCGTGGACGTCCGGCAGATAATCCGCGGGCAGCAGGGCGGGCAGGCCCAGGTCGATCTCGGCGCCGTGATCCAGGGGCCGGTCCAGTTCCAGCACCTGGCCGGCCTTGAGGGCAGCGACGGCTCGCTCCAGCAGGTCCATGTAGAGGCTGAAACCGATCTCGTGAATCTGGCCGCTTTGCTCGTCACCCAGCAGCTCGCCGGCGCCGCGGATCTCCAGGTCGTGGGTCGCCAGGGTGAAACCGGCCCCAAGCTCCTCCAGGGATTCGATGGCCTCCAGGCGCTTCTTGGCGTCCGCCGTCATCAGCCCCGCCGGGGGCGTGATGAGATAGGCATAGGCGCGGTGATGGGAGCGCCCGACCCGGCCGCGCAACTGGTGGAGCTGGGCCAGGCCCAGCTTGTCGGCGCGGTTCATCAGGATGGTGTTGGCGCTGGGGATGTCGATGCCGCTCTCGATGATGGTGGTGCATACCAGCAGATTGAAGCGCTGGTGGTAGAAGTCGCGCATCACCCGCTCCAGGTCGCGCTCGCGCATCTGGCCGTGGGCGACCCGTACCCGCGCCTCCGGCACCAGGGCCTCCAGCTTCTGGGCCATGTTCTCGATGGTCTCCACCTCGTTGTGAAGGAAATAAACCTGACCGCCGCGCTTGAGCTCCCGCAGCACCGCCTCCTGGATGAGGGCGTCGTTCCAGGGGGTGACGAAGGTCTTGATGGGGTGCCGGGCCACCGGCGGGGTGGCGATGATGGAGAGGTCGCGGAGGCCGGACATGGCCATGTTGAGGGTGCGCGGAATGGGGGTGGCGGTAAGGGTGAGGATGTCCACCTCGGAGCGCAGGGCCTTGAGGGCCTCCTTGTCGCGCACCCCGAAGCGGTGCTCCTCATCGACCACGACCAGGCCGAGATTTTTGAAGCGTACCGACTTCTGCAGCAGCTTGTGGGTGCCGACGACGATATCCACGGTGCCGCTGGCCATGCCATCCAGGACGACCTTGGCCTCCCTTGCGGTGCGAAAGCGCGACAGATTCTCGACCTTGACCGGCCAGTCGGCGAAGCGGTCGGAGAAGTTCTGGTAGTGTTGCTGGGCGAGGAGGGTGGTGGGTACCAGCACCGCCACCTGCCGGCCGCCGCTCACCGCCATGAAGGCCGCGCGCATGGCCACCTCGGTCTTGCCGAAACCTACGTCGCCGCACACCACCCGATCCATGGGCTGGGGGGCGGCCATGTTGTCGAGAATAGCCTCGATGGTCCGCTCCTGGTCGGGGGTCTCCTCGAATTCGAAGGCGGCGGCGAAGGCGGCATAGTCATCCCCGGGGGCTGGGAAGGCGACGCCGACCCGGGCGGCGCGACGGGCATAGATGTCCAGCAGCTCCGCCGCCACGTCGTGGGCCTTCTCGGCGGCCTTGCGCTTGACCCGGTCCCACTGATCGCCGCCCAGGCGGTGCAGGGGGGCATTCTCCGGCGAGGCACCGGTGTAGCGGGAAATCAAATGCAGGGAGGAGACGGGGACATAGAGCTTGTCCCCCCGGGCGTATTCCAGGGTCAGAAATTCCGTGGTCATGCCGCCCACCTTGAGGGTCTGCAAGCCCAGGTAGCGGCCCACGCCATGATCCTCGTGGACCACGGGGGCGCCCTCGTGCAGCTCGGTGAGGTTGCGCACCACGGCGTCGCCGTCCCGGGCGCGGGCCCGCTGGCGGCGCTCCTGGCGGACCTTCTCGCCATAGATCTGGGTCTCGGTGACCAGGGCCAGGTCTTCCTCTACCAGCCAGAGCCCCTGTTCCAGGGGGGCCACCGTCAAGCCCAGGCTGACCTTGCCCTTCAGAAAGCCGATCCAGTCCGCGACCGGGGTGGGGCTGAGTCCCAGGCCCCTCAGGCTGTCCGCCAGCATCTCCCGCCGCCCGGTGCTCTCGGCGACCAGGAGGGTGCGCCGTCGGGGGGCGGCGAGAAAGCCCTTGAGCTGCGCCGCCGGCTCGGTGGCACGGACCTGGATCGCCAGAGGGGGCAGGGTCGCCGTGGCAAAGTGGGTGAGCCGGGAGAAACCCCTGCGCCGCTCCGGGGCCTCGACGGACTGGCAGAGCACCCCCGTCAGGCCATTCAGGCGATGGGCCAGCTCCTCCGCCGTCATAAAGAGGTGGCGTGGTGGCAGCAGGGGCCGCTCGATGTCATGGCGGCGCTGCTCGTAACGCCGCTCCACGGCCTCGAGAAATCCCGCCGCCGCCTCGCGGCAGCCCTCGGTCTCGATCAGCAGGACCTCGTCCGGCAGATAATCGAAGAGGGTCGCCGTCTCCGCGAAGAAGAGCGGCAGGTAGTATTCCAGCCCCCCCGGCGCATGACCGTCGGAGACCTCGCGATAGATGAGGCTGGCCTGGGGATTGCCCTCGAACTGGGCGCGGTAGTGTTGGCGAAAGCCCGTGATCGCCTCCTCGCTCAGCGGAAACTCCCGGGCCGGCAGCAGGCGGATGGCCTCCACCTTGTCCCTGGAGCGCTGGCTGTCCGGGTCGAAGGTGCGGATGCTCTCCACCTCCGCGTCGAACAGGTCAATGCGGAAGGGCTCCTGGCTGCCCATGGGAAAGACGTCCAGCAGTGAGCCGCGGACGGCGTATTCACCATGGGCGATGACCTGGGAGACGCACTGGTAGCCCGCCCGGTCCAGGCGCAGCCGGGTCAGGTTCAGGTCCAGCCGGTCGCCCAGAGCCAGCACCAGGGAGTGGCCATCCAAATAATGGCGGGGAGCCAGCCGCTGCAGCAGGGTGGCTACCGGCGCCACCAGCACCCCGCGCTTCAGGCCAGGGAGCCGGTGCAGGGTCAGGAGCCGTTCCGAGATCAGCTCCGGCAGGGGCGAAAAGACGTCGTAGGGCAGGGTCTCCCAATCTGGAAAGCCCAGCACCGGCGTCTCGGGATCGTCGAGAAAGAAGCCCAGCTCAGCCGTCAGCCGTGCCACCCCCTGCACGTCCGGCGTCAAGGCCAGGATCAGCCGTTCCCCTTGCCCCGCCGCGCGGGCAATGGCCAGGGCCAGACTGGATCCATAGAGACGTCCCCACTGATGACGTTCCCCAGGACCAAGGGGTAAGGGCGGCTGGAGGGGGGAAGAATGGACTTCGGAGGACATCACAAAGGCGGACCAGGGCTGACTGCTAAGCGCGGGATTCTCGCACAGGCCGCCGTCATGGGCATCTGTTCAGCCTGGATAGTTGCTTCGGGTTGGCGCCTGGACCTTTGCCCTGGGGCCTAAATGCGGGTTGCGCTGGAAGGCTAAGCCCGGTATCATTGCTAATCTCAGATGCGGGGTGGAGCAGTCAGGCAGCTCGTCGGGCTCATAACCCGAAGGTCGTAGGTTCAAATCCTGCCCCCGCTACCAAATAAAAAAGGGCTTACGGATTTATTCCGCAAGCCCTTTTTCATTTTGGGCCCCGGTGCTAAATTCTATCCCACGCGCACCCGGTTGAAACCCATGAGCAACATGTCGCCATCTTCGAGCGGGTGTTACCGGACTACCTGGCCGTCCGTGCCCAGTATGCTGGCGAGGCCAGGTAGGGGCATGCCCTGGCCAGGGTGTCTCCGAGTTGTCGGCCTCTTCCACCCCCCGTTGACTTGGGAAAATTCAGATGTCTGAAGAACTGCGAAAGAGCGCGCTGGATTATCACCGGTATCCGCGTCCGGGCAAGCTGGCGATCCAGGCGACCAAGCCACTGGCCAATCAGCGCGACCTGGCCCTGGCCTACTCCCCCGGGGTGGCGGCGGCCTGCGAGGAGATCGTCGCCGATCCCCTGGCGGCGGCCCTTTATACCAGCCGCGGCAATCTGGTGGCCGTCATTACCAACGGCACCGCGGTGCTAGGGCTGGGGGCCATCGGCGCCCTCGCATCCAAGCCGGTGATGGAAGGTAAGGCCGTCCTCTTCAAGCAATTCGCCGACATCGATGTCTTCGACATTGAGATCGATGAAGGCGACCCCGAGCAACTCATTGAGACCATCGCCCGTCTCGAACCCTCCTTCGGCGGCATCAATCTGGAGGACATCAAGGCCCCGGAATGCTTCATCGTCGAAAAGGCCCTCAAGGAACGCCTGAAGATCCCGGTCTTCCATGACGACCAGCACGGCACCGCCATCGTGGTCTGCGCCGCCGTCCTTAATGGCCTAAGGCTGGTCGGCAAGGAGATTGGCGAGGCGCGACTGGTGACCGCCGGCGCCGGCGCCGCTGCCCTGGCTTGCCTGGACCTCCTGGTCTCCCTCGGCCTCAAGCCTGAACACATCATCGTTACCGACATTGTCGGGGTGGTCTATGAGGGCCGCGCCGAGGTCATGGACCCTTACAAGGCCCGGTACGCCGTCGCTACCCCTTACCGGACCCTGGAAGAGGCCCTGGACGGCGCCGATATCTTCCTGGGCCTGTCCGCCGCCGGGGTCCTCAAGGCGCCCTGGCTGATGAAGATGGCCGAAAACCCCCTGGTCTTCGCCCTGGCCAATCCCAACCCCGAGATTCAGCCCGAGGAGGCGCGGGCGGTCCGCCCCGACGCCATCCTGGCTACCGGCCGGACGGATTATCCCAATCAGGTCAACAATGTCCTCTGCTTCCCCTTCCTCTTCCGTGGCGCCCTGGATTGCGGTGCCACCGAGATCAACGAGGCCATGAAGCGCGCCTGTGTGCAGGCCATCGCCGATCTGGCCCGGGCCCGGCCTTCGGAGATCGTCCGCCAGGCCTACGGTGGCATGGACCTGCGCTTTGGCCCTGAGTACCTGATCCCCAAGCCCTTCGATCCCCGCCTCATCGAGCAGGTCGCCCCGGCGGTGGCCGAGGCCGCCATGGCCTCGGGGGTCGCCACGCGGCCCATCGCGGACATGGTCGCCTATCGCCAGACCATGCACGACAGCGTCTTCCGCACTGGCATGACCATGAAGCATGTCTTCGACCTGGCGCGCAAGACGGTGCGGCGGGTGGTCTTTGCCGAGGGCGAGGAGGAAATGGTGCTACAGGCGGTGCAGCAGGCGGTTGAGCAGGGCATCGCCCTGCCGGTTCTGATCGGGCGCCAGGCCGTGATCGAGCGGCGCCTGGCCAGTCTGGGGTTGGGCATCAAGGTCGGCGAGGATTTTCGCCTCATTGATCCCCAGAACAATCCGGATCGCGAGGCCCATTACGAGGCCTTTTTCCAGCGGGCCAAGCGGAGGGGCTATACCCCGGCCGAGGCGCGCGTGCATATCCGCAACTCGCCCACGGCCCTGGCCGCGGTGCTGCTCCGGACCGGCGAGGCGGACGCCATGATCAGCGGGACCGTCGGGGGCTACCGGAGCCATCTGGAACAGATCGAACTCATCATCGGCCGCGCCAAGGGCGTGGATCATATGGCGGCGATGACCGCCGTGGTGCTGCCGAGCGGGCCTCTCTTTATCGCCGACACGGACGTGCAGGCGGACCCGAACACCGAGTCCCTGGTGGAGATCACGGCCCTTTGTGCCGCCGAGGTGCGGCGGTTTGGTATCAAGCCCAAGGTTGCGCTGCTATCCCATTCCAATTTCGGCAGTCACAAGGATGCCTCGGCGCTGAAGATGCATGAGGCCTTGTGCCTGATCCAGCATGCCTTTCCGGAACTTGAAGTCGAGGGCGAGATGCGTGCCGACCTGGCCTTGTCCCATGCGATGCGGCAGCAGCGTTTTCCGGATTCCCTGCTGGAAGGCCGCGCCAATCTGCTTATCATGCCGAATCAGGACGCAGCCAATATCGCCTTTAATCTGCTCAAGGTGATGGGGGATGGAACCGCGATTGGTCCTATTCTCCTGGGCGCCGCCAAGTCGGCCCATGTGGTTACGCCTGGGGTCACGGTGCGGGGCCTGTTGAATATGACGGCCCTGGCGGCGGTGCAGACCCGTTGAGAAGAGCGGGGCAAGGCAACCCAGCCCGTTTTCGCACCCCCACACAAAGCCGGCGCCCTAGGGACGCCGGCTTTGTGTGGGGGGATGGTTTATCCAAGGAAATAAATTGGTTAGCTGCCGAAGGTGCTGTCCTGGTGTTTGGCGGCCTGGGTTTCGACCCTGGATACCTGAGATTGGCTCATGAACCCCTGATCATCTTCCGAGACCGTAACAGCGGCGGAGACACCACCAACGAGTAGCGCTAAAGCAGCGATTACACCTAACATTGTCTTCTCCAGATGAGATGTGATGGATGATGTGGATTAGTATATTAGGAAATTCTAATTCATCAAGCCATCATCTGTAACAAGATGTAACCGGCGCTGGCACCGTCCGCGCCATCCACTCCTTTCCTGAAGGGTCAAGCATGAAAAAAACGCTGGTAGCCGCGGTGTGTCGCGGCGGCTTCGCCCTAACCGGGGCCATTCTGCTGGGTGCTACCCTGGGCCTTGCCCATGCGGCCCCGGATCAGCCCTTCGAGGTCGCCGCCCTGGGCAAATCGGCCCCGGTCACGCCCGCCTGGGAGCGGCTGGATGGGGCTGGGCTGCATCTCCAGTCCGCCGCCGTCATGGTGGCGGACTCGGCGGGCCATCCCATCTATTCCAAACATGAGGACGAGCCCAAGTCCATTGCCTCCGTCACCAAGCTGATGACCGCCATCGTGGTGCTGGATGCCGGGGTGGACCTGAACGCGGTCATTACCATCCGGCCCGAGGACAAGGACCTGTTGCGCAACAGTCGCTCCCGGCTCCAGATCAATCGCGCCCACCTGACCCGCAGGGAACTCCTGCTGGTGGCTCTCATGTCCTCGGATAATCGGGCGGCGGCGGCCTTGGGGCGTACCACCTTCGCGGGCGGGACTCCAGAGTTCGTCGCCCACATGAACCGTAAGGCCAAGGCGCTGGGGATGAGCAATAGTCACTTCGCCGACAGCAGCGGCCTGAACGCCGACAACCGCTCCACGGCGCGGGATCTGACCAAGCTGGTGGGTGCCGCCTCCGGTTACCCCCTGATCCGGGAGGCCACGACTACCCGGGATGCCATGCTGCAGCCCCACCCCGGTGGTGGCGCCCTGGGCTATCGCAATACCAATCCCCTGGTCTCCAGTGAGGCCTGGGAGATCGAGCTGAGCAAGACCGGTTATATCACCGACGCGGGCCGCTGCCTGGTCATGCAGGCCATGGTTGGCGGTCGCCGCCTGCGTTTCGTGCTGCTGGATTCACCCGGCAAGCACACGCCCATGGGCGATTCCAACCGGTTACGTCAGTGGATCGAGCGGAGTCTGGCCAAGCAAGAGGCGGGTTGATGGGGTCTGTGCCGGAAGGGGGGCGGCGATAGGGCCCCTGCGCTGGAACCGGGGCTAACCCGACCGGGAACCACCAAAGGTCAGCGCCGTTCCTGCGGCCGGAAGTCGTAACCGGGCTTGGCCCATTGAGGCGCATTGGCAGGGGCGGGGTAGGCGGATAGCTCCCCTGGGTTGGGAGCGCCGGCTTTCTGCCGCTGCTGTTCGCGCGGCTTCAAGGGTCGATAGCTAAAGGCTTCCGAGGGGTTGGGGGTGGCCGGCGCATATCCTGACGGGTCCGACGGCTGCCAGGTGGTTTCCGGGGCTGGGGGCGGAGTCCAGGGCCGCCCTGTCGGCGATGCCTGACGGGGCGTATCGGCCTCTGGGGGTGGCGTCTCCTCGGTGGGCGCGAACAGCAGCCATCCCCCACCGATACCCAGCAAGGCGGCGACCAGATAGCCGGTGATCCTCATGACTCAAGCTGCCCCCGTCTCCCGTGATACCCTGTAGTGAGTATAGGCCAGGAGGGCGGCCCTCAGGCCGCTTCCGTCTCCTTGTCCCGTTCGATCAGGGCATAGGCGGAGTGATTGTGGATGGACTCAAAGTTCTCGGACTCCACAATGTAGGCGTCGATGCGATCATCCGCATTGAGCCGCACGGCCACGTCCCGCACCATGTCCTCGACGAATTTTGGATTGTTATAGGCTCGTTCGGTCACATACTTCTCGTCCGGGCGCTTGAGCAGGCCGTAGAGTTCGCAGGAGGCCTCCTTTTCCACCAGATCAATGATCTCCTCCAGCCAGATAAAGCCCCGGGTACGGACCTGGACGGTGACATGGGAGCGCTGATTGTGGGCGCCGTAGGCGGAGATCTCCTTTGAGCAGGGGCAGAGGCTGGTGACGGGCACCACGACCTTGATGAACATTCGCGGCGTGCCCTGGCTGATCTCGCCGATGAAGGTGACATCATAGTCGAGCAGGCTCTGGACGCCGCTGATGGGGGCCTTCTTGTTGACGAAGTAAGGGAAGCGCATCTCGATATGGCCCATCTCGGACTCCAGCCGCTCAGCCATCTCCGTGAGCATCTCCTTGAAAGACTCGATGCCGATCTCCTTCTCATGCTTGTTAAGGATCTGCACGAAGCGGGACATGTGCGTGCCCTTGAAGTTGTGGGGCAAATAGACGTACATGTTGAAGGTGGCGATTGTGTGCTGTTCGCCATCGCTGCGATCCCGTACCCGGACCGGATGACGGATGTCCTTGATGCCAACCTTATCAATGGCGATCTGGCGGGTGTCGGCGCTGGCCTGGACATCGGCGATGGGCAGGGGGCAGGATGACTTCTTGAGCGCTGAATCCATCGGGAATTCACCTTGACGCTAGGTCGTTGGGGGTGGCTGTTGGCCGATTATGGGGGCCAACTGGGGGCGGGACCGGGAAAAGCCAAGCCAGGGGACGGCCGGTCGGCGTGGCGATGGCGCGCTGCTTACCGGTCCCGCTGCACGATGTAAAGGGCAATCCAGCGCAGGGGATCGGCCTTGGCGTCGAAGGGCTCCAGGCTGACGAGCGCCTCGGCAACCAGATCCGCGGCCGCCTGGCGGGCGCCATCCAGGCCCATGATGGCCGGGTAGGTGGCCTTGAACTGGGCCTGGTCCTTGCCATGGGTCTTGCCCAGGATTTCGGTGGGGGCCTCGATATCCAGAATGTCGTCACGAATCTGGAAGGCCAGCCCCAGGCACTTGGCGTAGCGGTCCAGCCGGTCCGCCAGGTCCGGAGCCAGGTCCGGCGCGGCTTGGCTGGCCATGTTCACGCTGGCGCGAATCAGGGCGCCCGTCTTATGGATGTGGATGTTTTCCAGGGTGATGAGGTCGATCTCCTGGCCTTCGGCCTCCAGGTCCATGGCCTGGCCGCCGGCCATGCCGCGGGAACCCGAGGCCCAGGCGAGGCGGTCGATCATGGCCAGGCGGGCCTCGGGCCCAACCGCCAGGGTCTCGTCCCGGGCCAGCACCAGAAAGGCCTGTGTCATGAGGGCATCGCCGGCTAGGATGGCGGTGGCCTCGTCGAAGGCCTTGTGACAGGTGGGACGGCCCCGGCGCAGATCGTCGTCATCCATGGCCGGCAGGTCGTCGTGGATCAGCGAATAGGCGTGGATCATCTCCACGGCGCAGGCGATGGCGTTGACCTCTCCCGGCGCCAGGCCGACGGCGGCGGCGGTGGCGTAGACCAGGGTCGGGCGGACCCGCTTGCCGCCACCGAGGACGGCGTAACGCATGGCCCGGTGCAGCTTGGCGGGGGGTGCCTGTTCCGGGGGCAGCCAGGCCTCCAGGGCAGTCTCGATGCGCTGGCCGCAGGCGGCGAGAAACTGTGTCAGTTGGGTGTCAGACATGGTCGGCAAAGGGCTCCAGTTCGGCATCCGCGGATTTGGCGGAGAGGATCTGGACGCGTTGCTCGGCCTGGTCCAGGGTCTTCTGGCAGGTGCGCGCCAGGCCAATGCCCCGCTCGAAGGCCTCCAGGGAGGCCTCCAGGCTCAGGTCCCCCTTTTCGAGGCTATCCACCAGGGCTTCGAGATCGCTCAGGGCCTGCTCGAAGCCGGTCAGCGGAGTCTGGGTATCGGGGGTCATGGTGGGCTGCGGCCTGCTGGTTGGGAGGAGGGAGGGGATTCTCAAGGGCCCCTGGGGACGCGGAACCCCCATGCGCATTTGAATCCGCCGAAGCAGCTAGGTTACCTTTCACCCCTTTTGGCGGTCAAATCTCGCAGAGGAGCGCGCATCCGGCATGACAAGCACCTACAACGCCGCCGCCATCGAGGTCCTGAGCGGCCTGGACCCGGTCCGCAAGCGCCCGGGCATGTACACCGACACCACCCGGCCCAATCACCTTGCCCAGGAGGTCATCGACAACAGCGTTGACGAGGCCCTGGCCGGCCATGCCAGGACCATCGCCGTCGTCTTATATGCCGATGGCTCCCTGGAGGTCGGCGACGACGGCCGCGGCATGCCGGTGGATATCCACCCCGACGAGGGCCTGCCCGGGGTCGAGGTCATCCTCACCAAGCTCCACGCCGGGGGCAAGTTCTCCAACGATAGCTATCGCTTCGCCGGCGGCCTCCACGGGGTCGGCGTCTCCGTTGTCAACGCCCTCTCCCAGCACCTGGAGGTCTGGGTCAAGCGCGACGGCCAGGAGTACAACATGGCCTTCGCCCATGGCGACAAGGTTTCGGACCTGGAGCCCGTCGGGAAGGTCCCCCGCAAGGAGACGGGCACTCGCCTGCGCTTCTGGCCCGATTCCGGCTATTTCGACAGCCCGCGTTTCTCCACCCGCCGCCTCAAGCATCTGCTCCAGGCCAAGGCCGTCCTCTGCCCTGGACTGACCGTCAGTTTCCGCGACGAGGCCAGCCAGGAAGAGACGACCTGGTACTACGAAGACGGCCTCAAGGACTATCTGGTCCAATCCCTGCCCGACCGCGAAATCCTCCCCGCCGACCCCTTCACCGGCAATATGGAAGGCACCACCGAGGCGGCCGCCTGGGCCCTGGTCTGGCTCCCCGCCGGTGGCGAGCCCTTCGCCGAGAGCTATGTCAACCTCATTCCCACCGTCCAAGGTGGCACCCACGTCAATGGCCTGCGTACCGGCCTGACCGAGGCGGTGCGGGACTTCTGCGAGTTCCGCAACCTCTTGCCCCGGGGCGTCAAACTGGCCCCCGAGGACGTCTGGGCGCGCTGCGCCTACATCCTCTCCGTCAAGCTCCTCGACCCCCAGTTCTCCGGCCAGACCAAGGAGCGTCTCTCCTCCCGGGAGTGCGCCGCCTTCGTCGCCGGGGTCGTCCGCGACGCCTTCAGCCTCTGGCTCAACCAGCACGTCCAGGAGGGCGAGGCCATCGCCCAGCTCGCCATCGGCGCCGCCCAGGCCCGGCTACGCGCCGGCCGCACCGTGGTGCGCAAGAAGATCACCGCCGGTCCCGCCCTGCCCGGCAAGCTCGCCGACTGCACCGCCACCGACCCCGCGCGCGGCGAGCTCTTCCTGGTCGAGGGCGACTCCGCCGGTGGCTCCGCCAAGCAGGCCCGCGACCGCGAGTTCCAGGCCATCCTGCCCCTGCGCGGCAAGATCCTCAATACCTGGGAGGTCGAATCCAGCGAGGTGCTGGGCTCCCAGGAGGTCCACGACATCGCCGTCGCCATCGGGGTGGATCCCGGGGAAGACGATCTCTCCCGGCTCCGCTTTGGTAAGGTCTGCGTCCTCGCCGACGCCGACTCCGACGGCGCCCACATTGCTACCCTCTTGTGCGCCCTCTTCCTGCGCCACTTCCCGCGCCTGGTGGCGGAGGGCCATGTTTACGTCGCCCTGCCGCCCCTCTATCGCATCGATGTCGGCAAGCAGGTCTTCTACGCCCTCGACGAAGACGAAAAGCGCGGCATCCTCGACCGCATCGCCGCCGAAAAGCTCAAGGGCAAGGTCAACGTCCAGCGCTTCAAGGGCCTGGGCGAGATGAACCCCGGCCAGTTGCGCGAGACCAGCATCCACCCCGACACCCGCCGCCTGGTGCAACTGACCGTCGACGACCCGACGGAGAGCCGACTGCTCATGGATATGCTGCTCGCCAAGAAACGCGCCAGCGACCGCCGCGCCTGGCTTCAGGACAAGGGGGATTTGGCGGAGGTGACGCTGTAACTCTCGCTCAGGAAGCCTCTACGCTTCCCGGTCCAGATATGCCGCGCGCGCGGTTTTGACACCGCTATGATGCCAACTGATGCTTTCTCTTCCACAGTTCCTCGCAGGGGTTGGGTAGATCCCGGATGGTGGCGGCCTTTTCGCCCGGCGGTTTCTAGTATCAAGTGCAACACCTATTAGTGAACCGACCCATTGGGCTGGTTGAGACGTTCCAGCCTGGCCCGATAGACACTGATCGGCGGGAAGTAGCCGTGGATCGCGCGTGTCCGCTGGTTGAGGCGTTCCGCGATCGCATCCAGTTCTTCCTGGCGGTAGACGGACAAGTCCGTCCCCTTGGGAGGTATGGGCGCAGGAGGCCGTTGGTGTTCTCGCCGGACCCGCGTTGCCAAGGACTATGCGGGTCGCAGCAGGAGACCGTGACCCCGGTCTGGGCGGTCAGCTCGGCAGGGCACGCCATCTCCTGCCATGAATCATCCGTCGTCGTCCTTGTCCAGCGTGGCCCTGGGCCTGCAAGCGCCCTGGGAAGTGGTCAATGTGGCCTTCGCTCCCGGGGCGGGGCGCATCGACTTGCAGGTCGCCTTCCGGCCGGGCACGCGCTTCACCTGCCCGCACTGCGGGGCGGAACACCAACCGGTGCATGACACCCTGGAGCGGGCGTGGCGTCGCCTCAACTTCTTCCAGTATCAGGCGTACCTCCACGGCAAGGTGCCGCGGGTGCGCTGCGGCCCCTGCGCCAAGACCACGCAGGTGGCCGTGCCGTGGGCGCGTCCCGACAGCGGTTTCACGCTGCTGATGGCAGCCCTGATCGTCACCCTGTGCCAGGCGATGCCGGTCCGCCCGGTGGCGCAGCTGCTGGCGGTCAGCGACGTGCGCGTGTGGCGCACCCTGGATCACGACGTTGACCAGGCGCGTGCCCAAGAGGACTTCTCCGCCGTCGCCGCGGTGGGTCTGGACGAGACCGCCGCACGGCGCGGGACGACGACATCAGCCTCTTTCACGACCTGGAGGCGGGGCGCTTGCGGTACGCCTGCGATGGGCGCAAGGCCGAGGTCGTGGCACCGTTTGCTGACGACCTTGAAGCCCACGGTGGCGATGCCGAGAACGTTCGCGCGGTGTGCATCGACAGGTCCACCCGCTATCGCGCCGGGGTTGCCGAGCACCTGCCCTGGGCGGCGGTGACCTTCGACGAGTTCCATGTGCTCCAACGGGTCAACCAGGCGGTCGACGAGGTCCGCCGCCAAGAGGCGAAATCCACCCCTAGCCTCAAACGTCGCCGCTACCGGTGGCTCAAGGACAAGCAGGACGGGAGCATCCGCCAGATCAGCCACTACACCGATCTCAAGCGCCTGAACCTCAAGACCCACCAGGCGTTTCGCATCAAAGAAGCCCTGCGCGAGAGGTTCCACCGGGCCGCCAACCGCGCGGAGGCCGAACCGCTGCTGGAGCAGGGGTACCGCTGGGCACGCCGCTGCCTCCTCGAACCCATGAAGCAGGTCGCCACGACCCTCAAGAACCACTGGGACGGCATCCTCAACGCCTTCGATTCCAAACTCACTAACGGCCGGGTCGAAGGGGCCAATGCGCTCATCCAAGGCCGCTAAGGCCAAGGCCCGTGGCTATGGCACCACCCAGCACCTGATCACCATCGCCTACCTCCTGGTCGGCAAGCTCCGTCACCTACCGGCATCCCCCTTCAAACTCAACGCGTGTGCCACGGTCGCAGCATGAATCAAAAGCGTCAGACCCCTTGCCCATACCAAACGTAAGAGAGCCGTTTTTGCTTGCCTAAGGCGGATGAGCACTTAATTGAAGGGATGGGGCCGCGGGGTCTTATCGGAAGACGGGGGTAGGATCGGCAACTGGAAGCTGGGCTGATCGCCGGTCAGGGTCTTGAGAAAGGCGACGATCTGGGCATTTTCCTCCGGGGTGAACTTTTTGCCGAGCTGGATACGGCCCATGATCTCCACTGCCTCGCCCAGGGTGTCGGCGGCGCCGTCGTGGAAATAGGGGTAGGTCAGGGCGACGTTACGCAGGGTTGGCACCTTAAAGTTGAAGCGGTCGGCGTCTTTGCCGGTAACGCCGGCGCGGCCTTCGATTTCGGAGGTCCCCTTGTAGGGCTCGACCACCCCCATCTTCTGGAAGGAGTTGCCACCCACCGCCTCGCCATTGTGGCAGGCGACGCAGCCGCTGTTCTTGAACACCTGGTAGCCCGCCAGCTCTTCCTGGGTCAGGGCGTCATCCTTGCCCAAGAGCCAGATGTCGAAGCGCGAGTTGGGGGTGACCAGGGTCTTCTCGAACTCGGCGATGGCGGCGGTTACCTGATCGATGCTCATCTGGTCGGTGCCGAATACCTGGCGGAACTCGCGCACATATTCGGGTATGGACCAAAGTACGCCAATGGCCAGGGTGTGCGAGAAGGCCATCTCACCCGGGTTGGCGATGGGGCCGCCGGCCTGCTCCTTGAGGTCCGCCGCGCGGCCGTCCCAGAACTGGGCCACATTCAGACTCGAGTTGAGTACGGTCGGGGAGTTGATGGGGCCTTGCTGCCACTTGTCGCCGATGGAGGTTTTGATGTTGTCTGTGCCGCCCATGGACAGGTTGTGGCAGGAGTTGCAGGAGATGAAGCCGGAATTGGACAGACGGGGGTCGAAGTAGAGCTTCTTGCCCAATTCCACCATGCCCAGGTTGATGGACTGCGGCGGGCGGATAGGGGTGATGGGCTCGTCCCTCATGGCCGAGGCGGTGGCGGCAAGGCTCACGCTGGCCGTCAGAAGGGAGAGGGTGAATGTCGTCAGTGCCTTCATCGAGCGATCTCCTGCGAGCGTGGGACTAGCCGGTTGACCCGGCCAACGAGGTTTTGGAGCGGTGAACTCCGGGAATAAGTCATGGGCGGCCACCCTCTGGTGGGGTCGGTAAAGCTACCGGTTCCTCAGGGTTAGGGAGCGCGGGGCCCCGATCGCCCCGCCTTTGAGCACAGGGATGATTCTTGAGGGTTTCAGGGTTGCTTTGCATTGATTTTTGACAAACAGCCCCTCTCCTAAAGAAATCCGGATCCCGGAAATACCCCCTTGCCGCCGATGACCGCCGCCCCTTGGGCATCAGGCGATGGTCACTTCCGGGGACAGGTAAACATCCTGGATGGCATTTAACAGCCGCACCCCCTCCGCCATGGACTTCTGGAAGGCCTTGCGTCCCGAGATGAGGCCCATGCCCCCGGCCCGCTTGTTGATCACCGCCGTACGCACCGCCTGGTGGAGATCGTCCTTACCCGAGGGACCACCCGAATTGATCATGCCCACCCGGCCCATGTAGCAGTTGGCCACCTGATAGCGTACCCAGTCGATGGGGTGGCTGCCGGAGAGTTCTGCGTAAACCCGCGGGTGGGTCTTGCCAAAGCCGATAGCGGTGTAGCCCCCGTCGCGGGTGGCCTGTTTCTGTTTCACGATGTCCGCCTCGATGGTTACGGCCAGGTGATTAGCCTGGCCGGTGAGATCCGCGGCCTCGTGATAGTCGACACCCTCATGATTGAAGGCGGCGTTGCGCAGATAGGCCCAGAGCACGGTAACCATGCCCAGTTCATGGGCCCGGGCGAAGGCGGCGCTTACCTCCTGGATCTGGCGTCGCGACTCGGCGGAGCCGAAATAGATGGTGGCCCCTACGGCCACGGCCCCCATGTCAAAGGCTTGATCCACCGAGGCCCAGATCGTCTGGTCGTAGATAGTCGGGTAGGCGAGCATCTCGTTATGGTTGAGCTTCACCACGAAGGGGATCTTGTGGGCATGGCGCCGCCCCACCGAGCCCAAGACCCCGAGGGTGGAGGCCACCGCGTTGCAGCCCCCTTCGATCGCCAGGCGCACGATGTTCTCGGGGTCGAAATAGATGGGGTTGGGGGCGAAGGAGGCTCCCCCCGAGTGCTCCACCCCCTGGTCCACCGGCAGGATGGACAGATAGCCGGTTCCCCCCAGGCGGCCGTGGTCGATGAGGGTCTGTAGGGCCCTCAGCACCCCCGGCCGACGGTCTGAGTCCATCATGACCCGGTCCACGAAGTCCGGTCCTGGCAGGTGCAGCAGGGACCGGGGAATGCCCTGGCAGATGTGGCCCAGGAGATCGGGTGCCTCTTCGCCCAACAAACCTTGGATTTCGGTCATTGCTTCCTCCGTTTTATTGGCAGGGTTGGTGGCGTGGCATCATGCATCCAGACGGCTTTTAGGAGGGCCCGATGACAGGCAGAAGTCAGGATGCACGCGAATGAGGATAGCAGGCGATCCCTCTTCCTGCCGGAGAGAAGCCTGGCTTGCCAACACCATTCGGAAATGGATGCGGGACCTGGTTCCTGGTCACCAGGTACTGGAATGAGGAGGCGGGTGAGCAGTGCCGCTAGCGGCAACGCCGGCCCAGGGGGGCTGACGGCGCCGCCAAGGGTCGGAACAGCCGCCCCTCGGCGCGCAGGAAGTGGACGAAGAATTCGAACAGGACGAGGCGAGTAGTCTGAACGAAGACCACCAGGCCTTCCAGCACCACGGCGAAGACATTGCCCATGATCACCACCAGCCACCAGCCCAGGGGGTGTTCCACGCCCTGGGCCAGGGTCATGATAGTGTGGGAGAGGGCGGCGTGGGCGAGGGGCGAAGGCGCCCACCCGGGCGAAGGACAGGGTGTTCAGCAAGAGTTCGAACAAGCTATAGAGCAGCCGCCCCAGGGCCCCGGCCAGGGCCTGGATACCCGCCCCGCGGCACTGCCAGAGGCTGCCGGCGATGAAATGGAGCAGGGCCAGGCCGGCGACCCAGAGGGCCTGGGGATAGGCCATGGTCACCAGCAACGCCAGGTAAAGGATCAGGACGGCCGCATCCACCCCCGCCAAGGCACATGGCCGGCTAACCGCCAGCGCCTCGTCACGCGCGATCCACGCACCCTGGGTGCTCACCGGCTCAGCCCGGACTTTTCTTCAGCCAGTCCCGTTCCATCTTTAGCCGCCCGCACTCGCGGTAGAGCCGTTCGGGCCCGGGCTGCTCCAGAATCTCCTTCTGCCACCGCCCCACCTGGACTGGATGGCCCCCATGCTCCTGCCCGATCTCGTTCGCCGTCTTGACCCAACGGATCGCCTCCAGACCGACTTTGGCCTTGAAAGCGCCGGGTACGTCTTGCGCTGCGCTTCACTCATGCTGACATGCCGCTTTGGGTTCGGCGCAAGCTTAAATGACTGTCCGGTTTTCGAGGTCCGCTTTAGTCGACTCCCTCCAAGCCTTGGTCATGATCTGCGAGGGCAATTCGCCGCAGTTGGGGTAGGCGGCGTCAGGGGTACCTGAACCGTTACGTAATGCGCACCGCCTCCGTATATGTACTGATTTCGTCCAGTCCGCAGTGCGACTATGCTCTCGGGTAAATTCTAACTCCGACCGCCGCGTGCTCAGCCGCCCACGGCATCACCGGATGCTGGCCAACTCGGCGCGGTGATTCGCTCCGCCGGGTGGCCGGAGCGAAAGCCATACGCGCATTGTTCCGCCATGCGTCATAAGCGAGAGGAAGCGCCATGCGTCAGCAACGAGAGGAAGTGGTGGTCGGGGAAAGAATCGCGCGCGGTTCGTTGCGAATGCCCGTCGCTCGCGCGAAGCGGCACGCACCGGCTGGTTGCGCGAGAGAGTGCTGGTCATGATCGTTGAGGCGATGGCGCTCCTTCTCCGGCAACTGAACGGCTTTATCGCGCAGAACGACAGCAGTGCAGGTGCACCCACGCAGGCCGTGTGGGGCAACATTGCGCAACTCGATCGTCAGGAAATCGCGACGGAGTTGGACAACCATCTCGTCTTGAGCCTGGTCAACCTCGAGGAGGAGCGGGCGCTCAAGAACGGTAGGGCCTCGACGACCACGAGCACCGGCGATGTCGCGTACCGGAATCGTCCGATTCACCTCAACCTGTTCCTGCTGTTCACAGCAAACTACCGCAACTACGGGACCGCTCTCCGCCGCCTGGCGCAGGTGCTGACGTTCTTCCAGGGAAAACAGAAATTTACGTTCGCCAACTCCCCCGGTCCCAACCTGCCACAGGGCGGCATCGCGGAGTTCTCGCTGGTGCTGGATCTGCTCTCTCTGAGCTTTGAGGAGGTCAATCACCTCTGGGGGTTTTTGGGCACCAGGGAAAGTCCGTTTGCGGTGTACCGTGGGCGACTGGTCGTCATTGCCGACCAGCGTCTGCTTGAAACCGGGGCGAGAATCCAGGACTTCGATATCACCAACCGAAGTAACACCGCATGATTCGCTACCGGCCATTGTTCGACGTCGCGATTGCCCACGACTATTTCCTGAGTCGAGGGGACATCGTATTCGAAGCGCAGCCCGATCTCGATCGCGCCGCCCTCACCAATCTGTATTCCGTGGCCAATTCTCTCGAGCTGTTTCCGGATGCCGAGACAGTCTCGGTGCTGGCCGGGTACCGGATGATCTTCCGGGCAACGGCCGCCGGGTTCACCGTCGCCGTACAGCTCGATCCGGCGGCGAACGACATCCGGCCGATCATGCCGCCGGCGGCCGACTTCAGACTGACGTTCGTTCTGCGATCCGCCGACTCGTGGTTTGCCAACTATACGGAACTCGGTCCGGTCACCACCGGCTTCTACCGGTTCGGCAACGACTCGCAGAACAGGGTCGCGGGAGTGAATTTCCTTTCGAGGCCCGTGCTGCCGTTCGATGCCGCGCGGCGTTACGCCGCCGGTGAAGTCCATGCGCAGGCGGTGGTGCCTACGTTCGATCTGTTCCTCGCGTTAAGGGACACTGGACCTGCGGCGGCTTCGGTGGCCGCCGACTGGAGGCGCATTCCAGCGGACACATTCAGCGTGTCCACCACCTACCAGAGCGGAGCGATCGTTCTTTCGAACAATCGGCTGTTTCGCGCGCTCGTTAACAACGCCGGCGCAGACCTGACCAATGCCGCGAACTGGCAGCCCGTGAGTATCCTTGGGAATCAATACGTTACCGCTGCTGATGCTGTTCTGCCCGTTGCCGGACTCTTCGATCTGGATATCAGGGACCTGGCAGTTTCCCAAGCGTTCGTTCGTGCGTTTTCTTCCAACGGAACGGCGCCGGCTAAGGAGCAGATGTTCGCAACCGAACAGGGGACGCTGGATCGCGTGCAGGTCGACCTTCGTGGTCTCACGCCGGGCCCGTACCGCATCGAGATCCTGAATGCCGGTTCTATCGTGCGGGCGCTCTCTTGCTACCTCGCTCCTGTAGCAAAGACTGAGAATTGGTTCGGCGTCATCGACATCCAAAGCGGCGCCGGCGACTTCGCGCTGCTGAACGCCAACGGTACCCTCCGGACGCCACACTACGTACTGCGCTTTCTCAACCGCGCTACTCGCTGGCGCTACATCTTTCCGTCGGCCCAGCAGATCGGCACGGGCGGCGAGGTAACGCCGGACCCGGCGAACGACCGCGTTCTCGTTACGCCCGATCCTCGCCCGCTCACGCGCTTCGGAGTTGGCTCGCGGCTGCAGGCCGACAACGCAGCGACGGCAGCGGTTTCCGAAGAGATTCTCTTGCCGGCCCCTGAAGTGAAACAGATACGGCGCGAGAACGCGGAATGGTTTTCCGAGACCTACGTACCCAATTTCACATTAGGAGCATGACCGATGGCTCTGAATCTGAGAACGCCAGGCGTCTACATCGTTGAGGAATCGAAATTTCCGCCGTCGGTGGTTCCAGTCGAGACTGCGATTCCCGCATTTTTTGGCTACACGCGCGCGACGCAATACAAAGGCGCCAACCTCCTGAACCGTCCAGTCGCCGTTAACTCGCTACTCGAGTTCCAGGAGATTTTCGGCGACCCTCCAGGAATCGGCGACTTCGCGATCTCGCTCGACGAAGATGGCAACGTCGCGACCCCGGTAGCCGACCCGGCCGCGGTCGCAAAGGGCCGATTCCGGCTCGCATACGCGATGCGTCACTTCTACGACAACGGAGGCGGCCGCTGCTACATCGTGAGCGTCGGCAGTCACGCGTCGAGCACGCTGGCGAGCGACATCGCCGACGCGCATACCGCCGGCCTGGAGGCGCTGGCGCGCGAGGACGAGCCGACGCTGCTGGTATTTCCGGATCTGTCGGGCATGCGGCCCGATGATCCGAACAACGCGGGACAGGTCGCCGCAGTGCGCGCCGCGTACCACGGCGTGCTCATCCAGGCGCTCAACCAATGCGCCACGCTCGGCGACCGCTTCGTCATCTGCGACCTGTGGGACGGCGCCGCGGCCGGCAGCGCCGGGATTACCGCGTTCCGCAACGGCATCGGCACACGGAACCTGAAATACGCCGCGGCCTATCACCCGTTCATCGAGACCAGGATGCCGTGGAACTGGGATGAAGGCACGATCAAAATCTCGCAGATCGCCCGCCGCAACGATGACGGCACGTTGACGCGGCCGAGCCCACATGACAACAAGCCGCTCGCTGAGCTTAAGGCGGGTTCACCTGGGTCGAACCCGCTCATCTACGGCAATGTGCGCAACGCGCTCGCCGGCTACAGCGTGACCCTGCCGCCGGCCGCGGCCGTCGCCGGCGTCTACGCGACCGTCGACAGGACACGTGGCGTCTGGAAATCACCGGCCAATGAGAGCTTGGCGTCGGTCCGCTCGCTGACGGTCGCGATCGACCAGGACCTGAACGACGGCATGAACGTCGATGCGACCGGAAAGTCCATCAACGCCCTGCGGGCCTTCGCGGGCAAGGGATTTCTCGTCTGGGGCGCCCGGACGCTCGCCGGCAACGACAACGAGTGGCGCTACGTGTCGGTGCGCCGCTTCTTCAACATGGTGGAAGAGTCCTGCAAGAAGGCCACGGAACCATTCGTGTTCGAACCAAACGACGCCAACACCTGGGTCAAGGTGAAGGCGATGATCGAGAACTTCCTGGTCGTTCAGTGGCGCGACGGCGCGCTGGCGGGAGCCAAGCCCGAAAACGCGTTCTACGTCCGCGTCGGGCTTGGCACGACGATGACCGCGCAGGACATTCTCGAGGGCCGGATGAACGTCGAGATCGGCATGGCCGTGGTGCGGCCCGCCGAATTCATCGTCCTGCGCTTCTCTCACCAGATGCAGGAGGCCTGAGTCATGGCTTACAAGACACCCGGAGTGTACGTCGAAGAAATCACCACGCTCGCGCCCTCCGTGGTCGCCGTCGAAACCGCCATTCCGGCGTTCATCGGCTACACGGAAATCGCGACCGGTGGCGCTGGCGGCAATCTGCGATTCGTGCCGACGCGCATCAAATCGCTGCTGGAGTACCAGAGTCTCTTCGGCGGCGATTTCGTGCCGGCCACGTATGAGGTGATGCTGGACACGGCGGCTAACGATGCCGTCGGCGCGGTCTCGCCGCGGGACGCCGCCGGCAACGAGCGGCGATATCGGCTGTTCAATGTCGTTCGCCACTACTACGCGAACGGCGGCGGACCTTGCTACATCGTCTCGGTCGGGTCGTACGACGACGCGCCGGCGCTCGGTACGAGCACGACTGGACTGCTCGGCGGCCTGGCCAGCGTCGCGCCGGTCGACGATCCGACGCTGCTGGTGTTTCCCGACAGCGTGTCGTTGATCGCCAAGGAAATGGGCTCGTTGCAGGCCGCGGCCCTGGCGCAGTGCGAGCTGTTACAGGATCGGTTCGTCATCATGGATCTGTGCCAGGGAGATCAGCCGATCTCCCTGGCACTCAACCCGATTAAGGTTTTCCGTGACAACGTCGGCATGAACAGCCTCAAGTACGGCGCTGCGTACTACCCGTGGGTTCGGACGATCTACGAGCCCAACGTGCATTTTCGGCAGCTGAGCGTGAAACCGGCCGCGCAGTCGGTCTCCAGCATCACCCGGTCCACCACCACGGCCACGGTGACCACCGCGAGCGCACATGGGTTCACCACAGGGCAGAGCGTGACGATCGCCGGGGCCGATCAAACCGAGTACAACGGGACCTTCACGATAGCGGTTACGGGCGCCAGCACCTTCACGTACACGGTCACTGGCACCCCAGCCACACCGGCGACCGGCACGATCACAGCGCAGGCCGCGCTGCCGATCTCCAACGCCACCATCGACAGCCTCACCGGCGACACCACGCTCGACGCGCTGCCGGGCGCCGTGCGCGCAGCCGATGCCATCGTTGGCACCGTTGTGAGCGCCGTGAACGTGGGCGCGATGACGGCTCCCGGCGCGATCACGTTGGCGCGCGCCAACTTCACGCAGTTGTCAGATCACTTCGCGGGGCTGGTCGACAGGCTTAGGCAGTTACCGGCTGCCGCTCCCGATGCCGACGTCCAGCAGCGGTTCAGCAATCTCCTTGTGCTCCCTCGCGCTCTCGCGCTCGGATTGCGAGCGCTCGACACGCAGTCGGTCTCCAGCATGACCCTCTCCACCACCACGGCCACGGTGACCACCGCGAGCGCCCATGGGTTCACCACAGGGCAGAGCGTGACGATCGCCGGGGCCAATCAAACCGAGTACAACGGGACCTTCACGATAGCGGTTACGGGCGCCAGCACCTTCACGTACACGGTAACCGGCACCCCCGCCACACCGGCGACCGGCACGATCACGGCGCAGGCCGCGCAGTCAGTCTCCAGCATCACCCGGTCCGGCGGCACGGCCACGGTGACCACCGCGAGCGCCCATGGGTTCACCACAGGGCAGAGCGTGACGATCGCCGGGGCCAATCAAACCGAGTACAACGGGACCTTCACGATAGCGGTTACGGGCGCCAGCACCTTCACGTACACGCTAACCGGCACCCCCGCCACACCGGCGACCGGCACGATCACGGCGCAGGCCGCGCAGTCAGTCTCCAGCATCACCCGGTCCGGCGGCACGGCCACAGTGACCACCGCGAGCGCCCATGGGTTCACCACAGGGCAGAGCGTGACGATCGCCGGGGCCGATCAAACCGAGTACAACGGGACCTTCACGATAGCGGTTACGGGCGCCAGCACCTTCACGTACACGGTGACCGGCACCCCCGCCACACCGGCGACCGGCACGATCACCGCGCAGACCGCATTGCCGGCGACGTTGGTGATCGTACTTACCGAGCTGCGGCGGGATACCCAGCTGCGGTCGAGGATTTCCGATGTGGTGGCCTACGAGAAGAACGTTGGCGTGATGAGCGCAGTGGCGTCGGCTCGAACGGCTGCCGACGTGGCAACCGACTACGCCAGTCTCAATGGCTCCGACTGGATTTTGCCCAACGCCAATGTCGGGGCGATTGCCGCCAACACCGCTGACTTCACCACTGGCGCCGCCAACCTTCGCGCGACGGCGCTCAACGCGTCGACGGCCTTGCGCGAGTTGTTCGACCCGCTCGCCGCGGCGGTGCTGTCGCTGTTCTCCGCTGCGGAGTTCCTGGCGAGCGAAGCCGAGAAACAGCTCTTCGCACGGCATCCGGTGTTCGGCAACATCGTCAGCGAGGTGACTCGCGCCATGGTGCTGCTACCGCCGTCCGGCGCGGTGGCTGGCGTCTACGCCGCCGTCGACCGCACGCGTGGTGTGTGGAAAGCGCCTGCCAATGTCTCTCTGGCCGACGTCAGCGGCGTGGCGGTGAAGGTCAACGATCAGATCCAGGAAGACCTGAACGTCACGACGACCGGCAAGAGCGTCAACGTCATCCGCGCGTTTACCGGCAAGGGCTCGTTGATCTGGGGCGCGCGGACGCTCGCCGGCAACGACAACGAATGGCGCTACGTGCCGGTGCGTCGCTTCTTCAACATGGCCGAGGAGTCGATCAAAAAGGCCTCCGAGCCGTTCGTCTTCGAGCCCAACGATCGAGGCACGTGGGTACGCGTGCGCGCGATGATCGAAAACTTCCTCACGGTGCAGTGGCGGCAGGGCGCACTGGCGGGCGCGGTGACGCAACAGGCGTTTTTCGTCAAGGTGGGCCTTGGCGAGACGATGACCGCCCAGGACATTCTCGAGGGCCGGATGATCGTGGCGGTCGGCCTGGCGGTGGTGCGGCCCGCGGAGTTCATCGTCCTGAGATTCGCCCACAAGATGCAGACCTCGTAAGGAGTTGAGACATGGCCGAATATCCGTTGCCGAAATTCCACTTCCAGGTGCAGTGGGGTGGCGCCAAGATCGGCTTCACCGAAGTCACCGGCCTCGAGGTGACGACAGAAAAGATCGAATACCGTGATGGGGCCAGCAAGGAGTACCACAAGGTCCGCATGCCCGGCATGCAGACTTTCGGCGACCTGACGCTGAAGCGCGGGGTCTTTGCCGGCGACAACGAGTTCTACGACTGGTGGAACACCGTGGCGCTGAATACGGTGGAGCGGCGCGACATCACCATCAGTCTGCTCAACGAGGCGCACGAGCCGGTCGTGGTGTGGAAGGTCAAGAATGCCTGGCCGACGAAGGTCACCTCGACCGATTTGAATGCCTCGGGCAACGAGACCGCCATCGAGACGCTCGTGCTCGCACACGAGGGGCTCACGATGGAGAACGGCTGACGCCATGGACCTGTCTTACCCCCACCCGGGATTCCATTTCCTCGTCGTCTTCGAGCTCGCGCCGCGGTTCCCTGACGACACGCGCTGGCAGGAGGTCTCGGGGCTCACGGTGAGCACCGAGTTCGAGAGCTGGCCCGAGGGCGGGGAGAACCGCTTCGCGCATCAGCTGCCGAAGAGCCTCAGCTTCGGCGAACTCGTACTGAAACGCGGGAAGTTCATGGGCTCGGGCGTGCTGCACTGGGCGCGCAAGGCCATGGAGCAGTTCGAGTACAAGCCCACCAACATCATGATCTCGCTGCTCGACGACGAGCACCTGCCTATCTACAACTGGTACGTGGTGGGCGCGGTGCCGAAACGGCTGGAGATCTCCGGCATCAACGCGGGTAACAACGAGCTGCTGATCGAGACGCTGGCGCTCCAGTACCAGTACTTCAAGTACTACGATCCCGCGAGCCTGGCACTGGACGCGGCCGCGGCGATCAGCGGCGGCATAAAGGCGGCGTTGTAACCATGCCCATCGAAATCCGAGAACTGGTGATTCGCGTCACGGTGGATCCCGCCAGCGACAAGAGCGGCAAGTCCGCCTGCGGCGCGGGCTCTGCGGAGCCATCGGGCAGCGCCGGCGCTTCCGGCGGCAAGCCTTCCGCCGAAGGTGACGTCGTGCAGACCTGCGTGCGCGAAGTGCTGCGCATCCTCGCGGACCGGCAGGAGCGCTGAGCATGCTGTTCGACAAGGGCAAGCTGGAGAAGATGACCATCCGGGCGATGAAGCCCGCGACCAGCCCGAAGGAGCCACCGCAGCCCTCTGACCTGGCCGCAGACACCTTCGTGGTGCAGGTGAACCCGCGCAGCTACACGCTGAACCGGTATCTCACCTACACGTATCACCGCGGCCAGGGATTTTCCGCCAGCGAGGCTATCTACAAGGACAGTCCCCCGGTCAACCTGGCCTTCGAATTCCTGTTCGATGGCACGGGCGTGGTGCCCAAGCCCTCGGAGCTCGGCGACGTTCCGCTGGTGGGCGCGATTGCTTCGGCGCTGTCGCCGCCGAAGGAATACATCGTCATGGACGAGATCAAGCGGTTCAACAAGCTGGTCTACGACTACTCGGGAAAGATTCACCGGCCGCGCGAGTTGCTGCTGGTGTGGGGCAGCTTGGTATTCAGCTGCGTGCTGAGCTCGGTGGAATACCGCTACACGCTGTTCAAGCCTGACGGCACGCCGCTGCGTGCCGTGGCCAATTGCACGTTCTGCGAATTCGTGCCCGACGCGCTGCGCGAACGCAAGGACAACGCGACCTCTCCGGACCTCACGCACCTGCGCGACATCCGCGATGGTGACTCACTGCCCGCACTGGCCTACGACATCTACGGCAAGCCGGAGCTCTATCTGCAGGTGGCGCGCGTCAACAAGCTGGTCAACTTCCGCAAGCTGCGTTCGGCGACCCGGGTCGCCTTCCCGCCGCTGGTCGCGCCGGGGTCGACGTGAGCGCGCTGCCCATCACACGGCCGACCGACGTGGTGACGCTGTCGGTGCGCGTCAATGAAACCGAGCTGCCACGCACCGTGCCGATACTGGCCGTCGAAGTGGTCATCCAGGCGAACCGCGTGCCGTACGCGCGCCTGCGCATCGGGGATGGTGACGCCGCGCGCGGCGATTTCGCGCGCAGCAGCGGTGAACTCTTCGTCCCGGGCAACAAGCTGGCGCTGCAGGCCGGATATCACGGCGACACGCGGCAGATCTTCAGTGGCATCGTGTTGAGCCAACGCATCGTGGTGCGCGACGGCTCCTCGTGGCTCGAGGTGGATTGCCGCGACCCCGTGTTCGCCATGACGCTGGTCCGGCAGAACCGCTACTTCACGGATTCAAAGGATTCGGCGGTCGCGAGTGAGCTGCTCGGCAAGTACGGCAGCCAGGGTGTGTCTTCGCAGGTGGCTTCAACCGACGTGACGCATCCGCAGCTGCTGCAGTACCAGGCCACCGACTGGGACTTCATGATCGCGAGACTCGAAGCGGCGGGACACATTTGCTTCGCCGAGGCCGGCAAGGTGACCACGGTCAAGCCGGCGCTCGATGGAGCGCCGGTGGCCGATATCGGCTTCGGCGCGACGGTGCTGGAGCTCGACGCGGACATCGACGCACGCACGCAGTCGGGCGGCATCAAGGCGGCAGCCTGGGATCCCTCCGGGCAGAAGCTGCAGGAAGTGACGGCTGCGGATCCTGGCTGGAGCGGCAATGGCAACCTCAAGGCGAGCAAGCTGAGCGATGCGGCGAGCCGCAAGGAAGACGTGCTCTGGCACGGTGGCAGCCTGGGTAGTGAGGCGCTGCAGAGCTGGGCGGATGGCGCACTGCTGCGCTCGCGTCTCGCCGGCGCGCGTGGGCGCGTGCGCTTCAAGGGACTCACCGACGTCAAACCCGGCACCGTGTTGCAACTCTCGCGCTTCAGCGATCGCTTCAATGGCAAGGTGTACGTCACCGGGGTGCGCCACGAGTTTAGCAGCAACAACTGGACGACCGACGCCGAGTTCGGCATGACGAGCGACCTGCATGCGCAGCGCGTGGCGATCGGCCATCTGCCGGCAGCGGGCATCGCCGCACCCGTCCATGGACTGCAGATCGGCGTGGTGACCGAGATCGTCGACGAGGACGGCAAGGAGCACCGCGTGCGCGTCAAGGTGCCGCTCGCCGGCATGGACGAAAAGAAAGGTGTCTGGGCGCGGGTTGCGATGCTGGATGCCGGCTCCAAGCGCGGCACGTTCTTCCGTCCCGAGCTCGAAGACGAAGTGGTGCTGGGCTTCTTCCACGACGATCCGGCGCAGCCCGTGATCCTCGGCATGCTCCACAGCAAGAAGAAGGAGCCGCCGTTCAAGGCGGAGAAGTCCAACGACAAGAAGGGCTACGTATCCCGCGAAGGAATCTCGCTCACCTTCGACGACAAGAAGAAGGAAGTTAAGCTCGAGACTCCCGGCGGCCGCAGCCTGCTGCTCAGCGACGACGACGGCATGATCGTGCTGGCCGACAAGAACGGCAACTCCATCACGCTGAGCGACAAGGGCATCGTGCTGGTCAGCAAGGAAAAGGACGTGAAGTTCGAAGCCAAGGCCGAAGTGGAGATCAAGGGCAAGGACGTGAACGTCAAGGCGCAGTCCGCTTTCAACGCCAAGGATGCCGCGCAGACCGAAATCGGCGGCAGTGCCACCCTCACGCTGAAGGGTGGCCTGGTGATGATCAACTGAGGCGGAGGAAGCAATCCATGCCACCCGCAGCGCGCGCCACCGACATGCATGTCTGTCCCCTGGTGACGGGAGTGGTGCCGCATGTGGGCGGACCTGCCTTGCCGCCGGGCGAGGCCACCGTGCTGATCGGTGGACTGCCGGCGCTGCGCGTGGGCGACATGCTTACTTGCACAGGACCTCCGGACACGGTCGTTGCCGGCAGCGGCACCGTGTTGATCGGCGGCATGCCCGCGGCGCGGCTCGGCGATTCCTGCGCGCATGGCGGCAGTCTCGTGCTCGGCTGCTTCACCGTGATGATCGGGGGTTGAAGTGGCGGACGAACAGTTTCTCGGACGCGGTTGGGGATTCCCGGTGACCTTCGGCAACCAGGGTCGCAGCGTCGAGATGGCCGATGCGGAAGAGGACATCCGCCAGAGTCTCAACATCCTGCTGTCCACCGGCCTGGGCGAACGCGTGTTGCGCCCCGCCTTCGGCTGGAAACGCGACGCGCTGATGTTCGAGCCCATGTCGACCTCTTTCGGCTCCTACCTCGCGCGCGAGATCGAAAACGCCATCCTGTTCTTCGAGTCGCGCATCGAGCTCAACCGCGTCGACTTCGAGAACCCCGCGGACCAGACCGGGCTGGTGCTGATCCGGCTCGACTACACCGTGCGCACCACGAACACGCGCACCAATCTCGTCTATCCCTTCTACCTGGACTACCAGGAATCGAACACGTGACGTTGGATCTCTTCAGGCGCTATGGAAACCTGCTGCGGCTGGACGGCACCAACCAGCTGCAGCGGCTGCTGCCTGGCCTGGAGTCCGACTACATCGTTCCCGACGAACGCACATTCGCCGATCTCGTGCAGTACGCCAGGAAGGTCGCGGAAGAGGTGCGTTACTTCGATCTCACCGGGCAGTCCACCGGCGACTGGTCGGCATTGCTCGAACCACTGCTGGGTCCGGGCGGCGCGAATGCACCGTCCACCGAAGAATTGCAGCTGCTGCTCGCCTCGCGCGACGACTGGCCGCCGCACCTGGTGCTGTTCCTCTCGTTCCTCAAGCTGTTCCAGTACCTGCAGACGGACCTCAACCAGCTCACGCAGAAGCACCTGCTGCACTACTACGAGAAAGAGCTCGGGCTGCTGCGTCGTCTGCCTTCGCCAGACGACGTGCACGTGCTCTTCGAGCTCGAACCCGATGCGCCGCCGACCTTGCTGAAAGCTGGCACGCTGCTCGATGCGGGCAAGGACGACAATGGTCGTGTGCTGACGTATGCGACCCAGAACGACATCGTGGTCTCGGCCGGCAGTGTCGGCGACATGCGCCGCCTGGTGGTCGAACGCGACCTGCGCGGCTTCCGCCAGTTCTTCGTCGCGGAAGGTTTCAGCGTGAAGGAGGGCGCCAGTGGGAATACCTTCGGGGCGCGCCAGGTCGACGTCGACGCCACGCAACGATTCATGACGGAAGCGCGTCTCGGCTTCTCGGTCAGCGCGCCCGTGCTGCAGATGGCCGAGGGCGATCGCACCGTCAAACTACTGGCCCACCTGAAGCTGCCCGCCGGCGCCGCGCCCCTGATTACCCAGGGCATCACCGGCGCATTGAATGTTTCCCTGACAGGCGCGAAGGGCTGGCTGGCGGCGGACAGTTTCGAGGCGACGCTGCTCGCGAACGGTGGGCTTGGCATGCCGGCATTGTCCATCGCCGCGAACGTTGGCGCGCTGGCGCCGGCGGTGGTGTCGGTCGACCCTGTGCTCCATGGCGCCGAGTTCGCGGGTGCTCACGCCATGATCCGCGTCCTGGTCAAGGGCGTGTCCGGTATCTACGACGCCTTCGATGGCATGACCGTGGAGCGCGTCGACCTGAAGGTGGACGTCGAGGACGTGCGCATTCTCGTCGCGCAGAACGACGTCGGCATGCTCGATTGGAAGAAGCCGATGCCCTTGTTCGGCAGCCAGCCGCGGATCGGCAGCGCGTTCTACATCGGCAGTGCGGAGGTTTTCAGCAAGCGCCTCACAGCACTAAGGCTAAACCTCGAGTGGAAGGCGCCGCCGGACAACCTGTTCGATCACTACCGCGCTTACTTCGACAACATCCCTGTCGACTTCCAGGACGTCTTCTACTCCTACTTTTGCGCCAACATCGATCTGCTCTACGAGCGGACCTTCCGCACGTTGCGGACCAACCAGAATCTCTTCGAGCCGGTGCCGAATGATCCGCGCGAATTGGATGCGGATTCGAGCGCGTTCGACCTCGCCTTCACGGGCGTCGACTACCGTGAGCAGCCGGATCTTGCCGAGCCTTCGGGCTTCGATGGAGCGAGCCGATTCGGCTTTCTACGCCTCGAGCTCCGCAACCCGACGCGCACCGATCTTGCGCCCTATGCGATTGAAGTACCCTTCGAAGCGTTCGGGCATGGCGTCTTCTCCGCACGGTACGCGCGCCAGGCCATCGAGCTCAGCAAGTATCCCGGCACAGGCGAGAAGCCAAAGCTGCCGAAAGAGCCCTACACGCCGGTATTGAGCGGGTTGTCGCTCGACTATTCGGCGACCGCCACGCTGGCGCCCGTCGACGTGGACGGAAACGCGGTGGCGCAGTACTTCGTGGTCACTCCCTTCGGTGCTCGCCTGTCGCGCGCCCCCGGCGACGCGCGCCTGGCGCCGGCGATCGATGGCAATGCGGCGCTCATGCTGGGCGTCCAGTCCTTCGCCGCGCCGGGCAATGTATCACTTCTGTTCGACATCGACCTCGGCACGGCGACTGCGGCCCCGAACCTCGCGAGTGGTGAGGCGGAATGGACTTACCTGGACGCGCGCGACGTCTGGCAACCACTCGACTCCGCGGCGGTCCTCATCGATGGAACCCAGGGTTTTCAGAAGTCCGGAATCATTTCGCTGTCGGTGCCGGCCGATGCTTCGTCGATCCATCGCAGCATGCCCGCCGGCCTCGTGTGGCTGTGTGCCTTAATTCGCCGGCCGCCGGAGACCGCAGCGCGAACGCTGACGATCACGGCCAATGGAGCGCTGGCGCGCTTCGAGCCGGGTGCGGTGCCGCTCGCGGAATTCGAGTCCCACCTGCAATCCGGCGTGCCTGCCGGCGCGATTGCAAAGCTCGTGCAGCGCAATGCGAACATCGCACGCGTCGTGCAGCCACGGGCGTCGTTCGGCGGCCGCGGCGGCGAGGGCAACGACGACTTCATCCGGCGCAGCAGCGAAAGGCTGCGCCATCGCAATCGCGCCGTGGTTCCCGGGGATGTCGAGCGGCTGGTGCTCGAGCGTTTCCCCGAAGTGTTTAAGGTCAAGTGCCTGCCTCATACGGACGGGAACGGCGAGACGCGGGCTGGGCACGCGGCAGTGGTCGTCATTCCCAACCTGCGGCGTACCGGCGGGACGAACCCGCTCGAGCCACGCGCCGGTGTGGTGTTGCTGGCGCAGATCGCCGAATATCTCGAGTCATCGACGACGCCGTTCATGACGCTGCAGGTCATCCGGCCGGCGTTCGAGCGGCTGCGCGTCGAGGCCAAGGTGGTCTTCAACCGCGGTTTCGATCCGGGCTACTACGCAGCCGTGCTCAATGACGACCTGTGCCGCTTCCTGTCGCCGTGGGCCTTCCAGGACGGTGAGGACATCCTGTTCGGTGCGCGCATCTACCGGTCGGAGATCCTGGCCTTCATCGAAAGCCGGGAATACGCCGATCACATCGTCGGATTGCGGCTGTATCACCACCAAGACGGGGTGGTTCACCAGGGAATCGGCGCCATGACCATCGGGCTCGATTTCATCGTGAATCCCCGTCCGCGTCCCGCGCTCGAGCAGATGACCATCGGCGACGACTTCATCGTCGGGCGGCCGCTCGAGGCCGCGCAGACCACGCAGGCGCACGCGATCCTCGTGTCGCATCGGGCGCACCTCATCACTCCCGTCCCGCGCGGCGCGGAAATCTGTTCCGGCGTCACGCGCCTGGGCATCGGCTACATGACCGTCGGGCTCGACTTCAACGTGGGCCTCAGGGTCACGGCGTAAATAAACTACTTACAGGGTGTAAATCATATGACTGAAGTGAATCGCGTCGCCCTCATGGGCAAGTTCCAGAACGGTGACCGTCCCGACGAATCCGATTTCGGCAACCTGATCGAAAGCTGCCTCAACAAGGTGTCGGACGGATTGAAGGTCGACGGCGACATGAACTTCGTGTTGTCGCGTGGCCTGCAGCTTGGAGACAGCGCGTCGACGGTCGCGGGCACGCTGCGGTTCAACAGCGGGGCAGTGCAGTTCAACAACGGCAGCACCTGGCTTCCGGTAGGCGGCAACGCCGGCGTCTTCACGTCGCTGAGCCCGACGACGGTTGCGTACAACGGCGGCGGACTCGTGGGTATCGGATCGACGTTTTCCACCGCGACACCGCCTATCTACCGTTTCGAGGTGAACCTGGCGGCGAACACGGCGCTGACCGAGCAGGTCCGGTTCGGAAGCGCCGTCATCGCCAATGGCGCCGGCGCCTTCAGTTCGGCCGCCGTATTTTCGCATCGCAACCACGCCACGGATACCAACTACGCGCTGCGACAGGTGACCAGCGGCGCGGTGCATCTCAATGCCGCCCTGAACCAGGTCATCAGCATCCGCCAGAACAACGTGCCGGTGCTCAGCGTGGCGACCGGTGGACAGGTGGTCATCGGCGGCGGCGGCGACGTCATCGATCCCACGTCATCGGGTGAAATCCTGCAAGTGCATGGCCAGGTGATCAAGAACACTCCCGGCACCGCGTGGGCGAACTTTTCGGATGAGCGCATCAAGGAGGACGTGCGCGATCTCGAGGAGGGGCTTGCACAGCTGCGGCGTGTCCGGCCAGTGCGTTATCGCTACAACGAACTGGCCGGCAGCGCGGCAGGCGCCGAAGGCGTCGGCATCCTCGCGCAGGAAATGGAAAAGGTGTTCCCGGAGACGGTCTCGCGCATCCCGGGCGCGCCGAAGGAGACTCGCGGCATCGAGGACATGCGCATCTTCGACGGCTCGATGCTGACCTTCGTACTCATCAACGCCGTGAAGGAGCTTGCGGCGAAGGTCGAGCAGCTCGAGTCCGCGCTGGCCGCGCACAACGGAACACCGGCCTGACGATGGGCGACGTGGTCCACATTTCGAGCGCGCTGCCACCGAAGGCCAGCCTCGACTATTCCGCGCTGCGCGAAAGCGGCATGCAGTGGATCCGGTTGTGGGCGAAGCGCAGCTGGACCGACCACAACGTGCACGACCCGGGCATCACCATGCTCGAGGCCGCGAGCTACGCGATGACCGAGCTGGGCCTGCGTCTCGACCTCGACGTCGCGGACCTGTTGCGCAGCGGACAGCGGCGCGCGCCGGCCGAACTCGAGCCCGCGCATCGCGTGCTGCCGATGGGACCGGTGAATGCGCGCGACCTGCGGCGCGTGCTTCTCGATCATCCCGTCGTCGGCGATGCCCGGGTTTTCGAGCCGGCGGAAACCGAGGTGGCGTTTTACGAGCTCGCGAATACCAACAATCCGCCGCTGACATTCGCTCCCGGCACGACGCGACTCCGGCCGCGTGGGTTGTACGAGGTTCTCGTCGAGCTGGCTGATCGCCCGCTCAACAGCAACATCTACAAGTTGACGGTCAACTCGGGTGGCCAGGCATACGACCTGGAATTGGCATTGCCGTTCTGGGATGAACCCGAGGCGGCGCCGTTCCGCAGGCCCGCGGTGATCAATTCGATCGCCATGGTGCTCACGGGTGGTGGCTGGCGCGCGCTGCCGGAGCCGCAGAGTCACTACGCGCGGTTCACGGTCAACTACACCGACGATTCGGGCACGCCAGGCAGTATCGAGGTATGGGCTGTGCTGCGGATCGCGGCCCCGTTGGCGCAGCCGGCCCTCGTGACGCCGGGAATCCTGGCCGAGGCGCGTAACGCGATCCAGTCCACCACGGCGGGCCGTCCACTGCTGCAATTCGCTCAGCAGGTGGCCAAGGCGGCCAGCACCGTCGAGCAGATGCGCGCCTATCTATCAGGCTGGCGCAATCTCGGGGAGCAGGCGGTGGGCATCGGGCTGGCGCGCGTCCAGGACGTTGCCGTGAACGTCACTCTCGAAGTCACCGGTGGCAAGGACGTCGAGCAGCTCGTGGCACACATCCTGATGGATATCGACATCGAATTGTCGCCGCGCGTCCGCTTCGTATCGCTCGACACGCGCCGCGCCACGCAGCCGGATCCGGAGTCCATTTACGATGGTCCGTTGCTGCGGCGGGGCTTCCTGTCCGTGGAGTCCGAGGCGCACGTGCCGCCGGACGTGATCTACACCTCGGACGTACTGCGCATCATCATGCGGCGCCGCACCGACACCGGGACGGATCTCGTCACGCAGGAAAATCCGGCCGGGCGCGACATCGTCGCGGTCACCGATCTCACGCTGGGTAACTACATCAACAATCGCGCCATCACGGTGGATGCCGAGGACTGCCTGCACCTGGTCGAAATCGAGCGTTACCGGCCGCGCATCAGCATCGCGAAGTCACGTATCACCGTGGTGCGCAACGATTCCAGGGTGAACGTGGACCTGTCGCGGGTGGAGAGCCTGTTCGCGCAGTTCCAAAAGGATGCGGACGACAGCGCGGTCACCGACGATCCCTCGCCGGAATGGCCCGTGGTCACGGGCGCCGAACTGCCGATCGACGATTTCACACCGCTGCAGATGGAGCTGCCGGCTTTGTATGGCGCCGGGGATGCGGTGCTTCCGGAGAGCGCCGGGCCGGAGCGGCGCGCGGCGGCGAAACAGCTCAAGGGCTATCTATTCCTGTTCGAGCAGTTCCTGGGTGACCTGACGGCACAGCTCGGCAACGTCAATCGCTTCTATTCGGGCGCGGACGGCGACCTGCCCAGTTATTTCGTACGCCCGCCGTTCGATCTGCCGGATGCACCGGCCCTGCTGCGACGATTCCCTGCCAACGGCAACTGGCCAATCTTCGTCACCAACCCTGCCAATCCGGTGACGCGCGCCCTGCAGGATGCCGCCGAAAGCGTCGATCGGCGGCTCGACCGGCGCAACCGGATGCTCGATCACCTGTTGGCACGCCAGGGTGAGGATGCGACCGCGCTCGGGCAGGAGATACACCGCTGGGCGCGCCTCGAGCTCGATGTTTCGGGTCTCACGCCCGCCCAACAGGACGTCCTGCTCGGGACGCGGCGCAACGCGGCGAACACGCGGCTCCTGCGGATCAAGTCAGCCCTGCTGCGCGACACACCCGAGCTCAACGCCTGCCGGCTGCTCGCCAACCGCAATCCGTTCATGCGCGATGCGCGCCTGCTGCGCATCGAGCCCGACGGTGCGAATTTTCGCTGGCGCCTTTCCATCGGCGGGGTGGAACAGCTGCGTGCCGTGGATGTGCAGCCCAGCCTCGCGGCCGCGGCGATCGCGGCCGAGCGCGCGCTCAACTATGCGGGCCGCGCGACCAACTGCATGGTGTTCGACATCGGTGGCGGACATCGCGGGCTGCGCGTCATGCACGGCACCGGATCCGGCGCGCAGGTGCTCGGGGAGAGCGTGCAGTCGTTCGGGTCCGTGGCCGATGCCAACGCGGCACTCGCGCCCATGGCCGCGGCCTTCGCCAGCTATCGACTGCAGTCCTCGCTGTCGCCGCTGGAGCGCCGCATCGCGCATCACGCCGGTATCCGCGGTGCCACGCGCCGGCGTTCTCTGGTGGCGTCGAGCCTGTTTTTCGAAATATTCGGCGTGGCCGCGCCGCCGGGCTTCGTCGGCAAGCGTTGGCGGCTGCGGGGCCTGCCGGCGGTCACGGGGCCGGTCATCCTGGTGAGCGACGGCCAGTTCGAACAGACGACGGATCCGTTGGCCACCGCGCGCGCCGAAGCATCGATCCAGCAGGTCCTGCGTTACGGGCTTGATGACTGGAACTACACCATCGACGAGGCCTTGGGCGTGTTCACGCTGAAGCTGAGCACCCCGGCCGGAGCCGTCATCGCGCGGGCGCCGGCGTCGTTCGCATCGAGCGCCGACGCGGAAGCGGCGCGGGACACGATCGTCGCGCACCTGTACGGTACCTACGGCGCCGAGACGCTGTACCTGGTCGAACACCTGCTGCTGCGTCCCCACCAGGCCGGCGACAGGTTCCTGGGCCTGCCCGAAGGCGAAGGTACGCGCGAACGCGATCCCTACAGCCAGCGCGTGTCGCTGGTTTTCCCGTCCGGACGCGTCCGCAACTTCGCCTCGGTGGCGGCGCCGGACTTGGCCGCGCCGCATCGTTTCCGCGATCCGGAGTTCCGTCGCCACGTCGCCGACGTGGTGCAGCGTGCCTGCCCGGCGCACCTGGTGCCGACTATCTACTGGGTCGATCGGCACGTGGGTCCCGGCGCGCCGCCGGCGAGCTTCGGGGAATTCGAAGACCGGTATTTCAAATGGCTGGACACCGTGCTGATTCCCGGCGCCGCACCCGCGGCGGTCGACGCGGCCCGCAACAACCTCGTGGAGGCGCTCAACGCGATCGCCGATGCCGCAATCTAACCGCCATCGAATCCAGCGGCAGCTGATCGAGCTGCGGCTGATCGCCGAGTCCTCGGGGCCGCGGATCCAGGAGAGCATCGCGCGCACCTTTCGCGAGCAGCTGTTGCCGGCGCTGGCGCAGGTGTTCGACCGGCAGGTGAATGCGCACGAGATGTTGCGCCTGGACCGGCTCGAGATAGACCTGGGTTCGATCACTTCGGAGGATTGGGAACAGGAGTTTCAGCAGCGCGCCGTGGCGGAGGTCACGCGCCACCTCGAACGCTACACGCCGGCGCCCGTGGAGCGCGGAGAGGCGGCGAACGACGACTGGCAGGGCGACGCGCTCGCGCAATGGCTGTTCTTCCTCGTTCATGGCTGCCTGCCCTGGTGGGGTGTGCGGCCGCCGGACGGCTGGAGCGCCGTGGCCAAGGGCGCGCTGGATTCTGAATCACCCGAGTTGCGCCAAACCTTGTGCGCCAACCTGCATGCGCGCGCTCGATTGGTCGATGTGCTGGACGATGAAACGCTCGGCATCGCGGTGGAACGCTGGACCGGCGTCGCGCAGGCGGCGCGGGTGGTCGAGATCCTCGTCCCGGAACGGATGGCACCCGCCGTGCGCGCACGGCTGCGACGTCGGCAGTGGATGGCGATCCTCGACTGGGCACTCGACGACGGGGGTCGCGTCGAATGCCGCATTGCGCTGGCGCGCGAGCTTCTCCAGATATGGCGCGAGATGGTTTCGTCCAGCGCCGCCGAGTCAACCGCGGAATCTGCCGATCGGTCGGCTGTGCAGGTTCAGCGCATCCCGGAGGCCGAAGCGGCGACCCAGTCCCTGCCGCGGCCCTGGATTGAGTGGCTTTCCGCGGCAACGCATCCGGGAGTAGACGCGAAGCGCGAAGAGCCGCCCCGCGTACCGCGTGCAGATGCGCGCGGCGACGAGGCCCGGCCCATGCCGCCCGCACCCGCGCGCCGGCCGGCCGAATCCGGGCCGCCGGTCGACGAAGACCCCATCTATCTACCTTGCGCCGGCGTGATACTGCTGCATCCATTCCTGGAAACGCTGTTCCACGATCGCGACCTGCTCGAGGGAAGGGATTTACGTGACGCAGAGGCGCGCGAACGTGCCGTGCGGCTGGTGGGCTTGCTGGGATTTGGAGAAGTCGACGTTCCCGAGTACGACCTGGTGATCGCGAAGCTGCTGTGCGGCCATCCGCTCGAAGCGCCGCTCGGTCCAGAGCTGCCGGGAGCGGAGGACGCGGCCGCCTGCGATGAAGTGCTCGGCGCCGTCCTGAAACATTGGAGCGCACTGCGCAGCAGCTCGGTCGCTTGGCTGAGGACGCAGTTCTTCCTGCGGGACGGAAAACTCGAACGCGTGGATGAAGGCTATCGACTCACCGTCGAACACCGGGCACAGGACGTGCTGCTGGCGCGATTGCCATGGGGACTCGGCGTCATCAGCCTGCCCTGGCAGAAGGAACACACATTCGTGCATTGGCTGGACTAGAAGAAAGGAGAATCAACATGAAAGAACCATTACGGGTCTCGGGACTACTCGCGGCCCTGTACGCGATGCTGGCGACGATCGCCGTCGTCACACCTGCGCAGGCGGCGCTCTATGAAGATATGGATCTCGCTACCTGCCCGGCGGAGCGGACCTACGCCGCCGACTCGGCGGCGCCGGAAGCGATCAATACGAAGTTCGGTTTCAAGGACACCGCGTCGAGCTTCTTCCTCGAACTGAAAAGCGGCCTGGGCTGCACGGGAACTCATCCGACGATCAATTGCAACAGCGCCAGCGGAGCGCTGAAGGTCGAAGAATCGCCGACCGCGAACAAGGACACGGCGATACCCGGCTCGACGATAGTGAATATCACCACCCCCGCAGCGGTGAGCGACGGGCAGCTCGGCATTTTCCAGGCGATCTACGCCGATGCGCCGGATGCCAATACTCTATGCATCACGAATTTCAAGTTCCGCGCCATCGCCAATGGCAAGGGCTGGGGTGACCCGCACCTGGTGACCGTCGACGGCGTGCACTACGACTTCCAGAGCGCCGGCGAATTCACCGCCCTGCGCGAACCGGAGTTCGAGGTACAGACGCGACAGACGCCGGTGCCCACCGCGACCGTGCCCATCACCAACGAGTACACGGGCATCACGCATTGCGTGGCTATCTACACGGCGGTGGCGGCGAAGTTCGGCAAGACGCGCGTCACGCTGCAATCGGGTGTCGGGGGCAGGGTCAATCCCGAATCCATGGAGCTGCGCGTGAATGGCACGCTCACGCCGCTCACGAACGACGGCATCATCCTGCGCACCGGTGGCGGAGATTCGCCGAGCACGCACGTCCCGACGGTCAAGGTGGATGGCGTCATCAAGAAGGCCGCGGGCGGCGCGATCGAGATGACCGACGTCAATGGCACGCAGCTGGTGGTCACGCCGACGTTCTGGAATGGCCAGAACCTGTGGTACCTCGATGTGCAGGTCTTCCAGACCATCGCGACGCAGGGAACCATGGGCAAGATCGCCGAAGGCAGCTGGCTGCCCGCGCTGCCCGATGGCAGCTCGTTGGGAGCCAGGCCCGACGACGAGAACCAACGCTACCAGGATCTTTACGAGAAGTTCGCGGACGCCTGGCGCGTGACGGACTCGAGCAGCCTGTTCGACTACGCGACGGGTGAGAGCACCTCGACCTACACGCTCGATGAGTGGCCGCGCAACCATCCGCAGTCCTGCGATCTTCCCGGCAAGACCTCGGTGCAACCGGCGACGGCGGCACAGGCCGAGGCGGCATGCAGCGCGGTCACCGATCCGGTGCAGAAGAAGGACTGCGTCTATGACGTGACCGTTACCGGCAACACCGGCTTTGGACAGAGCTACGTGCGGCTGCAGGAATACCGTCCGCATGGCCCGGGCTGGCAGACGCAGGCGCCGTCCTCGGGCCCGTCCACGCCGCCGCCGGACAAACCGCATCGGCCCTGGTGGTGGTGGATCGTGGCGCTGATCCTGCTGCTGATCCTGATCTTCTGGTTCATGTCCCGGCGCAAGAGCACGCCGTGAAGACCGGGCATTCCAGCCTGCATGAGGCATCCGCGCGCCGGAGACGGCGCGCGGGTCTCGCGATCCTGCTGGTGTGTGTCGCCGGTTTTGCGTGCGCCGCGCCCCAGGATTTCGACCTCGATCGGCCCTGCGCGGGCGCCCTGCCAAGGCACACGTTCAATGCCAAGGCGGGCACTGCATTCGATGGGCGCATCGGCCTGCTGAACGGCGATGGCAAGCGGATTTTCTGGGCATTCCTGAGTCCGCCGGCCGCCGGATTCGGTGAGTTGCGTTGTTCCGAGGTCAGGCCGGGCGCGGTGTTCAGGTGTGGCGACGTCACCATCGCGCTGCCCACGGGAGCGCCGAAGGCGTCCGTACCGGACCGCGAATTCACGCGGCTCTCGGGGACCCCGGCCATGAGCGGGGCGATCAACTTCAGCCTGATCATCCAGGAAGATGGTGCGGACGGTGCGAGCTGCGAGCGGCCCTATCTACTGGAAATCCGTCCGGCGGTGATCGACCGGCAGCCGCCGGCGGCGCCCGCCGAGTTCAGCGCCGAGGTGCGGCTGCCGAGCCCGCAGAACATCGTCGACCTGCGCTGGCAGGCGGCGCCCGAAGCGGACGGCGTGGTGCGCTACGAGATCCAGCGCTGCGAGGGCGAGCTCTGCCCGAACTTCACGCGGCTAGCGTCGATCGAGCCGGGCACGCGTTTCACCGATGGGCAAAAGCTGCGCGGTGACGCGAAATATCGCTATCGCATCCGCGCCTTCGACGCAGCGGGCAACGCCGGGGAATTCTCCGGGATCGCAACCGTGCAGACTCCGGCGCCGGGTCCGCCGGATCATCCGCACTAGGCGTCTCATGGGCAGGATGTGGCGCAAGCAGTGTGATGGGACGCAATGCCGCGACCCGGCGTTCAAACCCGCGCGCTCGCCGCGCGGCGACGCCGCTTTCTTCCGTCCCACGCTGGCCGGTCCCGACGCTCCGCCGGTACAGAAGCAGGAAGCACTCGGCGCGGCCGAAGAGGAAAAGAAGGACCCGCTGACGGAGGGACTCAAGACCACTGCGGGCAAGCTGGCCGAGAACGACTCCTTCAAGAAGTGGTACGAGCCGCGGCTGGCCAGCCTCAAGTACACGCTCTGGGACAAGGCCAGTCCCGCCGAGAAGGCCGCCATGGCCAGCTTTCTCGGCATCAACGTCGGCATGGCGGGCCTTGCGTTCGCCTCCAACCCCAAGCTGCGCGAGAGCCTGTCGGGCGTGAATATCGGCAAGCCACTGGGGTGGATCCCGTATTCGCCGGTCGAAGGCTTCAGCTACAAACTACCCGGCGCCGGCAAGACCGCCACCGAGTTCTCCACGGATTTCACGCTCAATCCCTATCTCGACCTGTGGAAGAACCGGCCCGGCTTCATGCCCTCCGGCGCCACGTTCGGGCTGGAATCCCGCTACGACCCGCGCCAGGGATTCAACCTGACCGGCGGCAAGCTATGGCTCGACTTCTTCGGCGGTAGTTTGAAGGCGCAGGGCAGCATCTCGAACGAGCTCTCGCCCTATCCGCGCCTCGACTTCGGGCGCGAGGGGCAGCCGCCCAACTGGTTCATGCAGGAGTATCCGGCGCTGCCGATGATCAAGGGGCCTGACTACCGCTTCGTGCTCAGCGCGGATCTCATGGAGCTCATTCCCGACCTGCAAAACCGCTTCCGCTCGCGGTGATTCGTCATGCAGACCCACGCAACTGCAAGCAAGGAATCCAGCAGCCACGTGAACCGCTCGTTCTTCGCGTCGCGCAGCACCGCAACGCCGTTCTTCGCGCCGATGATCCAGGAGAAGTGCGCAGCGTGCGAAGAGGAGGAAAAGGTTCAGCGCAAGGCGGAACGCGATCAATCGTCGGCGTTCGAGCCGGCCGGGGCGGGCGCGGACGGCGCGGACGACGAGACACCGAATCTGCAGTCGAAGTGCGCCGCTTGCGATCACGAGCCGCCGAAGCTGCAGACGAAACTCACCATCGGCGGGCCGGGAGATCGCTTCGAACAGGAAGCGGATCGCATGGCCGACACCGTCATGCGTTCGCCCGACCTGCGCGCGAGTCCGCTGCAAAGGGCGACCGCCGGACCGTTGCACATACAACGCGAATCGACCGAGAGCTGCGCCATTAGCGAAGAAGAGAAGGAGCCGGACGAGGTCGAAGAAGAGCACGAGGACATCGACCCGGCCGAGCAGGAGCAGGAGACGCTGGTCAGCCCGAAGCGCGAGCCCGACGAAGTCACGCCGCCCTCGGACATGGAGTCGCGGCTCGAAAGCTCGCGCGGTGGCGGCGCCGCGATGGCAACGCCGACGCGCGACTTCATGGAGTCGCGTTTCGGCCATAACTTCTCCGAAGTGCGCATCCACACGGGCGGAGCGTCGGAGGGTCTGAACCGCGACGTGAAGAGCCTCGCGTTCACGAGTGGCAGGGATGTCTACTTCGGCTCTGGCCAGTACCGCCCCGACACGGATTCCGGCAAGCACCTGCTTGCGCACGAGCTCACGCACGTGGTGCAGCAGTCGGGCTCGGGTTCCGGAACCGTACGCGAGAAGGCGGACCCGAACACGATTTCGCCGGCGCGCGAAATGAAGCCTTACTACTCGACGGGAGGCGCGTGGGTGTCGGGCACGGCCACGCACGGCGTCATCGAGAAGCTGTTGCGGGATCACGACGATCAACTGGTCACGGAGGCGGCGATCCCCGGCGCGGACCGGTTCATCCCGATGCTCAACCTGATCGGCGTGGCGGACCTCTACAAGTCCTCTCCCGCGCATCACGTTACCGGCGTCAAGGCTTACAAGGAGGCCGACACGCCCGATCGCTTCGTCAACATGAACAACACCGACTCGCGTGGCACGCAGCCCGCGGTCGATTCGCTGCCGCGGCGCCTCAAGCGCAAGAAGGGCGTGCGCGACTGGGATGGAGACTTCCCCGGGAAAGTCTGGCTGGGCGAGCTCAAACCCTTCGCCACCAGCAAGCTGAGCGCCGGTGTGAACCAGCTCAACAGCTACACGAAGGGCTACATGGCCTTCGTCACGCAGGCCAACAAGATCAATGGTGGCCAGACGCGCGCCAGCATCGAGGTCGAGCGGCTCGACCTAAAGATTCCTGACTACCTCAACTTCGACAACATGGCCACGCAGCAGCATATCCCGTCGAGGAAGAGCACGACGCCGGACGAGAAGACCCGGCTGTGGGTGGCAAGTGCGGGCAAGGGTGTCTATCTGTACGCGGCCTTGCCGGGAGATACGAAGGCGGTGCCACCACAGCGGTACTTCGACGAGCTTGCGGACATGCGCAAGGTCGTGACCGAGCTTGGGCCGAAGAAAGAACCTGCCAAGACCACGGCGCGCATGAAGTTCGCCTCGTCGACAACGAAGCTCGCGATCTCGCGCGCGGGCGCCGGGAGTGCGCGCCGCGTGCAGCGGAACACCACGGAGCGCGGACCCACCTACTGGAGCGACCGCGCGCGCAACTGGGAAACGCTCCGCTCGACCTGGGGCGCGAAGTTTCGCGCGCAAACCAAGGGCGGCCTGAAATCGCACGTGGCAAAAGTGCGCTTCGAAAAGGCGCTGGGCCGGTCGGGACGATCGATGCGCGCGGTCGAAAAAAAGGAGGTGGGCGAATACAAGAAGCTCATGTTCTGGAGCGGCCGCGCGGGCAAGTTCATGGGCAAGGTGCGCTTCCTGCTCGGCGGCGCGTGGGACAAGGGCCTCGCCATCTTCGAGAAGATGAAGACGAAGATGACGGGCATCCGCACCAAGGTCACCGGCCTGAGCGAGACCGGTCTCGTCAAGGTAAGCTGGCAGTCGAAGCTCATCCAGGCACTCATGGTCGTCTGCAAGGCGGTGTTCTCGTCATTTATCACCGAGAGCTTCAATTTCTTCGCGCGATGCTTCGAATCGGCCATGGACAAGGTCATCGAGAAGTTCCAGGAGGAGATGCACAAGCGTTTCGGCGAGGAGCTCTGTCGCGCGCGCAAGCTGTTCGAAGACAGCAAGCAGAAGCTTGAGGAAGAGTGGGGCGACGTCATCCGGCAGATCGAGGCCATCGTCGAAGCGATTCAGAACGTGAAGCGCTGGGTAGACATCTGTACGACCGCGGTGGATTTGATCCGCGTCGGTGTGCAGATCATTTCATGCCTGACGCCGCCTGGCCTGGGCTGCTTGTGGGGCCTCGTGGCGCAGCTCGGCATCGGCGCGATGGTGGGCCTCGTCGTCGGCACGCAGTGGTTCAACGACTACATCATCACGCCAAACGTGCGCCAGTTGATCGACGATTACATCGCGCCTACCTACCAGAGCCTTATCAACCGCGTGCTCGGGCCGGGGCTCTCCGACTATCACTGCCACATCGCGGACGACGCGATCCCGGCGCTGAAGTTCGAGGCGAAGGGCGGACTGACGAACGGTTCGGCGGCGCTGCGCGCGCATCGCGACTCCTGGGAATCGGAATTCGAACCGCAAATCATGGCGGATTTGCAGCGAGTGTTCGGCAATCCGAATGCCAAGCCGGTGACGAAGGAAGACGTGCAGAAGCTTCTGAAGAAAATTAAGGACAGCGGACTGTCGATGGAGGAAGTCAAGGATCGCGCCACGATGCAGAAGCTGCTCGAGCAGGCGCGCGATCCCAAGTCGGGGAAACTCGACATCGAGAAGGCGAAAAAGCAGGCTGTGAAGACGGAGGCGCCTGAGGCCAAGCCCGTCGAACGCAAGATCGACTATGAGCATGCGCGCAAGCAGAACGTCATCTTCCAGAAGATGCACGGTTGGGATCCAACCACTTTCGTCGCGAAGCCCGGTATCAAAGTCGACAGCGATGAGTTCGCAAATGCCGTCTACGACATGCAGGGGAAGGTCGGGGTCAAGCAGGACGGCATACTCGGCGATGACACGCTCATCGCGTTCTACGACAAGAACAAAAAGAAGCCCGATCATTTCTACAAGGAGTCGCAGATGGCGATCGAGGAAAAGAAAGCCGCGGCTGAGCGTGCGGCGACGGAGAGGGCCGAGCGAGAAGCGGCGAAATATCCGGTTAGCGAAGGGCCGGAGTACACCACCGTGGTCACCGGCCTTCCGCGCGACGTCAAGATCCTGAACGCACACACCGTTCCGGCGGCGTCTCGCGACGACCACATCCCCAAGGGCGCACGAATCAACGTGTACGTCGTCGATGTGGGGTCATACGTGAAGGCGGCCGGAGATCGCGACACCGTGGATCCAGAGCCCAAGTTCATCGACCTCGACGTCTGGGTAGATAAGAAGCACGTCTATCGGCTCACGAATGTCGCGGTGTCGAGTTTCTACATCGCCAAGATGTTCGGTTGGGCGTGTTACTGGACGCTGATGCTCGAGATGACCGACGGCTTCACCGTCGATACGCCGAAAGGTCCTTTCACCCTGCATCGTACGGAATGGTGCTGGAAGGACAAATGAACCCGGCAATGAAATCCGTGCGCGTGGCCGCGACGAAAGAATGAAGGAGAAGCAGGTGGAAAAATCACAACGCGCCGCGGTCGTATCGCTGATTCCTGAAAGGAGCTCGCTCGAGAGCGCCTACCAGCGTTTCGAAGGCGCGATGGAATCTAGGCTGCGCGCTCTGTTCGGCGCAGGCGCGCACGAGCCTGCGCAGCCCCCGCTAGCGGTATCCAGGACGGGCGTGGATGAAACGGGCTACGGCTTGTTCCTGCGCGATTTCAACCCCGACAGGGACGCGCAGCTGCTGCTCATGCTGGCGTTTGCGCCGTCGCTCAAGCCCGAGTTCTTCGATTCACTCCTGCAGCGCGTGCATCCTGGCGCGGGTGAATACCCGCAGTTCGGCGGCATCCGCGGCAAGCAGCACCGCGGTTTTTTGCCCACCGGCGACACGGCGCTGTTCCTTCTTGCCGGCGACGATCTCGAGGCGCGCATGCGCTGGCAGACGTTGTTGTGCGGCGAGCATCCGCTCGTGAAAGCTGGCGTGGTCTATCTGGAGGATCCCGCGGATGGCGACCCGCCCATGAGCGGGCGCCTCGTAATCGACAACGATCACGCGGAGCTGTTCATCAATGGCAAGGCGCGTGCGCCCCGCATGTCGCTCAGGTTTCCTGCGCAGCGACTCGAAACCGCGATGGAGTGGGACGACCTGGTGTTGCCGGCGCGTACCGCCGCGGAACTCAAGGATCTCGAAAACTGGGTGCGCCATGGCAGCGAGTTGCTGGACACGTGGGGCATGCGCAAAAAACTGAGGCCCGGATGTCGTGCGCTGTTCTTTGGTCCGCCAGGCACGGGCAAGACGGTGACTGCGACGGTGCTGGGCAAAGTGACTGGCCGTGAGGTCTACAAAGTTGACCTGTCGATGGTCGTTTCGAAATTCATTGGCGAGACCGAAAAGAATCTCGCCACGTTGTTCGACAAGGCCGAGCACAAGGACTGGATCCTGTTCTTCGACGAGGCCGATGCGCTGTTCGGCAAACGCACGCAGGTACGCGATGCGCACGATCGCTACGCGAACCAGGAAGTCTCCTTCCTGCTGGCGCGGATCGAGACGTTCAACGGTCTCGTGATCCTCGCGTCGAATCTCGCGGGCAATGTCGATGAGGCCTTCGCGCGGCGTTTCGAACAGCTCGTGCATTTCCCGATGCCGCGCCAGCATGAGCGACTCTCGCTCTGGCGGAAGGGGCTGCCCGGTCCTGCGTCACTGGAGCCCGGCGTCGATCTCGCGCAGATCGCCGCGCGCTACGAGTTGAGCGGCGGCATGATTATGAACGTGATCCGCTACGCGTCGTTGCAGGCAATCGCACGCGGGGAGCGGCTGCTACGCCAGCAGGATCTGCTGGACGGAATCCGGCGAGAGTACGCGAAGGAAAACAGACTCGAATAGCCGCCATATGTATTACATATTGATAGTATTTGCGATTTTCTGAATCGCTGGAATCTCAAAAAAATGGAATCATCGCTTCCTCTTTATATTTCGTATGAGTCTCCGCTAAGCAATCTGAATCCGATATGGTCGAGTAGGCCGGAGACCCAGATGAAGTCTTCTCTTCCCCGTCCGGAGCCTTCATTGGACGCCTGCCTGCACGCAGCTACTAAGTGATCGGCGGAAAGAGCGGTTCACTATCGGAGGCTCCAAGCCCCTCACAGAACCGTGCTTGCGCTATTTCGGGGTCTGCTTGGGATACGTGTAATTTTTTGTAACTACTCAGGCCCCCGGAGCGGCCTCGCCTGTTTCGCTTGAACACGAGGCGCCGAAGCAGATCATCGCTTCGCCTAAGCGGGGGCAGCGTCCGAGCGGGGTACCTGGGTAGTTACAATCCGGGTTAAATTCTCTTGGGAATTCTGCGGTCCCGGCGAGGGTGATACCGCTAGCGGCAACGCCGGCCCAGGGGGGCCACCGGTCCCGCCAAGGGTCGGAACAGCCGCCCCTTGGCGCGCAGGAAGTGGACGAAGAATTCGAACAGGACCAGGCGGGTGGTCTGGACGAAGACCACTAGGCCCTCCAGCACGATGGCGAAGAGATTGCCCAGGATCACCACCAGCCACCAGCCCAGGGGGTGTTCCACGCCCTGGGCCAGGGTCATGATAGTGTGGGAGAGGGCGGCGTGGGCGAGGGCGAAGGCGCCCACCCGGGCGAAGGACAGGGTGTTCAGCAAGAGTTCGAACGAGCTGTAGAGCAGCCGCCCCAAGGCCCCGGCCAGGGCCTGGATACCCGCCCCGCGGCACTGCCAGAGGCTGCCGGCGATGAAATGGAACAGGGCCAGGCCGGCGACCCAGAGGGCCTGGGGATAGGCCATGGTCACCAGCAACGCCAAGTAAAGGATCAGGACGGCCGCATCCACCGCCAGCCAGGGGCCCAGGGCCCGGTTCCAGTGGGCCTCGAATCCGGCCAGGACCAGCCCCAGCAGCAAGAGCCCGACGCCAAAGGCCAGGGGCACCGCCAGGACGATGATGGGCTGCTCCAGGGGCTTGAGCCAGAGGGCGGGGATCAGGTCGTCGAAACCAAAGAGGTCGCCAAAGAGCAGGCCAAAGGCCATGGCGGCGAGCCCGCAGGGCAGCAGGAAACGGATGTCGGGCCAGCGTTTGCTGAACAGCAGGGCGAAGAGAACCAGCAGCAGGCCATGGCCCACGTCGGGAAACATGTAGCCAAAGAGCAGGGGCACCAGCAGGGCCAGGAGGCCGCTCGGGTCCACCTCCCTGGCGTCAGGGGTGCCCCAGAGCATGAGTAAGGGCCGGTAGGGTTTGGCCCACCAGCTTTGCAGGGTGGTGACCGGCGGTGGCGCCGAGGCCGGTGGGTCCGGGAAGCGCACCACGACCTCGATGCCAGCCCCCCAGAGGGCCTCCTGCAGGCCATCCAGATCCTCGGCGGTGGTCCAGCCGGTGACGTGGCAGAGTTCCTGGCCGCCGAGGTAGCAAGCCACCTTGTCCAGATACCAGGCCAGGGTGTCGATATCGGCCCGGGCGGCGGCGATGCTGGGGTCGGCGCGCAACGCCTGCAGGGGCCTTTCCAACCGGGTGATCTCTTGCTCAATGTCGGTGAGGTAGACATGCAGGCGGTGGATGCGCTCATCCGGCGCGCCGGACAGCCAGGCGGGGATGCCGACTTGCTCGCAGCCCTGTTCCACCACCAGGTGACGGATGAGGGCGCGCTGATCGGGCATGCCCATCATGAAGGGAAAGTCGTGCCGCGGTCCCCGGACCACCAGGGTGGTCTGGGCGGCGACGGTCTCGCTCTCCTCGAGGCGGCAGGTCTTGGGGCAGGCGAAGAGGCACTTGCACAGAAAGCGGGTCTCATGGAAGAGACCTTCCAGGTCCACGCCATCCCGGCGCATGGCGCGCAGGGCCTCGTCGAGGAGGCGCAGGTCCTCCCGCTCCGCCTGCCGCTCCGCCACCTGCTCCTTGAGGTAGTCCAGGCGGGCACTCCAGATGCGCAGCCGGTGCAGGGCCTGGTTGGCCACATGGACGGGATTGCCCAGCAGGGCGCTGGGCCGGTCACGGCCCGCGGGCAGATCTTCCAGGTGGCGGGCGATCAGGTCCCGCCCGCGCTTGACGAAATAGCGCAGCTTGTGGGTATTGAGGGGTTCCGCTAGGCGAGGGTCTATCTCTAGCTCCACCACCCCGGTTCGGGCCAGGATTTCAGTGGCCCGGACCGTATGTTCGTGAGGGACATAGGTCTCGAACCAGCGGGCTTGCATGGGGCGAAGAGAGAGCATATTACTAATTTAGCAGATTCGTATATTTGGCGTTCGCCGGGAATCAAAAAAGGGCCATTCGGCCCTTTTCTATTCAATCACCGGCGAGGCCTTAGCGATCCAGGTTCATTACTTTGTTCCAGGCGGTGATAAAGTCTGTAACGAACTTCTCCTTGGCGTCATCACAGGCATAGACCTCGGCAATTGCACGGAGCTCGGAGTTCGAACCAAATACGAGATCAACCCGAGTGCCCGTCCATTTGACCTGGCCCGAGGCGCGATCCCGTCCCTCGAAGACGCCCTCGGTGGCCGAGGGTCGCCACTCGGTCGCCATGTCCAGCAGATTGACGAAGAAATCGTTCGTCAGGGTTCCCGGCTTGCTGGTCAGGATGCCTTCCCGAGCGCCGCCAAAGTTGGTGTCCAAGGCCCGCATGCCGCCGACCAATACCGTCATTTCCGGGGCGGTCAGGATCATCAGTTGGGCGCGGTCCAGCAACATCTCCTCGGCGGGCGTTTTCAGGCCGGCACGCTGGTAATTTCGGAAGCCGTCCGCCAGTGGCTCCAGGACGGCGAAGGATGCCGCATCGGTCTGCGCGGGCGATGCGTCCGTTCGCCCGGGGGTGAAGGGCACCCTGACCTCATGGCCAACCTTCCTGGCGGCCTCTTCGACCGCCGCGCCGCCCGCCAGCACGATGAGATCCGCCAGCGAAATCCGCTGGTTGCCAGATTGGGCAGCGTTGAACGCCTGCTGGATGGCCTCGAGTTTCCCCAATACCTTGGCCAGTTCCGCTGGCTGGTTGACCTCCCAGTCCTTCTGCGGCGCCAGGCGGAGGCGCGCCCCGTTCGCGCCGCCGCGCTTGTCCGAGCCGCGGAAGGTCGAGGCCGACGCCCAGGCCGTGGTCACGAGTTGGGGGATGGACAGGCCCGAGGCGAGGATCTGGGCCTTCAGGGACGCCAGGTCCTGCTCACCGACCAATTCATGGTCCACCGCCGGCACCGGATCCTGCCAGATCAATTCCTCGGCCGGTACCTCGGGCCCCAGGTAGCGGGCGCGCGGGCCCATGTCGCGGTGGGTCAACTTGAACCAGGCCCGGGCGAAGGCGTCGGCGAAGGCTTCCGGGTCCTGGTGGAAGCGGCGCGAGATCGGCTCGTAGATGGGGTCGAGGCGCAGCGACAGGTCCGCCGTGGTCATCATCGGCCGATGCTTCTTCGAGGGGTCGTGGGCGTCGGGGATCATGTGCTCTTCCTTGACGTCCTTCGCCTGCCATTGCCAGGCGCCGGCGGGGCTCTTCACCAGTTCCCACTCGTAGCCGAAGAGCATGTCGAAGTAGCCCATGTCCCAGGTGGTGGGGTGCGGCTTCCAGGCCCCTTCGATGCCGCTGGTCGTGGTGCAGACACCCATGCCAGACCCGAACCTGTTTCTCCAGCCCAGGCCCATCGCTTCAAGGGGTGCCGCCTCCGGAGCCGGACCGACCAATGACGGATCACCCGCGCCATGGGCCTTGCCAAAGGTGTGGCCGCCGGCCACCAGGGCGACGGTTTCCTCGTCGTTCATCGCCATCCGGGCGAAGGTCTCTCGCACGTCGCGACCAGAACCTAGCGGGTCAGGGTTGCCATCCGGGCCTTCCGGATTGACGTAGATCAGACCCATCTGTACGGCCCCCAGGGGGTTTTCCAGCTCCCGGTCGCCGGAGTAACGGCTGTTGGGCTTGTCGCTGGTGGCCAGCCACTCGGCCTCGGCACCCCAGTAGATTTCGTCCTCCGGCTCCCAGATGTCCTCGCGCCCACCGCCAAAGCCAAAGGTCTTGAAGCCCATGGATTCCAGCGCGCAGTTGCCGGCCAGAATCATGAGGTCCGCCCAGGAGATCCTGTTGCCATATTTCTGCTTGATGGGCCAGAGGAGCCGGCGCGCCTTGTCCAGGTTGCCGTTATCGGGCCAGCTGTTGATGGGTGCGAAGCGCTGGTTGCCGTGGCCGGCGCCGCCGCGCCCGTCGGAGATGCGGTAAGTGCCCGCGCTATGCCAGGCCATGCGGATGAACAAGCCACCGTAATGGCCCCAGTCGGCGGGCCACCAATCCTTGGAATCCGTCATCAGGGCGTAGAGGTCTTGTTTCAGCGCGGCAAGGTCGAGCTTCTTGAATTCCTCGGCATAGTTGAACTGCCCGCCCAGGGGGTTGGACTTGGCGGAGTGTTGATGCAGGATCTTGAGGTTGAGTTTGTTGGGCCACCAGTCCTGATTGGACTGAGCACTAACTCTGGTGCGGGCGCCGGTTATTCCAGCAAATGGGCATTTGGCTTCGGTGGACATGGTTATCTCCTCAGGATGATAGCGTTACCGTGCGGCTAGGAGGTCATACCTCTCCGTCTATCGGTCTGGTTATTTGACAAACTTTGTTCATGCGGGTTCTCCAGGGTGAGGGCATGGAGGGGCTCGCCGGCACCCGCCAGTGGGGAGCGGAGAGGCATTTTCCGTCGCCAGCGAATTACGACGATGGGATTATTGGATCAGAGGCCGAGAAACATCGCCAATCGTTAAAACCGAGAATAGCCATCGGGCCAGACGATAAACGAGCCCTGATACCCGGTGCGCGGCTTGCTTCTCCAGTAAGTAAATGAGAAGCTTTCTCGACTAGCGTTTAGGGTGCTGGCGGTCACCGGTGCAAGGCGCCAAACCACGGGGTCCCTGGAGACGCGGGGCGGGAATCCGCCCATCGCCACGCAAGGGGGGAAGGTCTTGGACGAACGTCAGATTAAGCAGGCGGGGCTGAAAGTCACCCTGCCGCGCATGAAGATTCTGGAAATCCTGGAGACCAGCGGCGAGGGCCAGGGCCCGCGCCACCTGCGGGCCGAGGATGTGTACCGCATCCTGCTGGCCCGGGGCGAGGTGGTCGGCCTGGCCACGGTTTATCGCGTCCTCACCCAGTTCGAGGCCGCGGGCCTGGTCTCCCGTCACAACTTCGAGGGTGGTCAGGCCTTCTTCGAACTCGAGCGCGGCGCCCATCACGATCACCTGGTATGCATCAAGTGCGGTCAGGTGGTGGAGTTCCTGGACGAGGCCATCGAGGAGCGCCAGCGAGCCATCGCGGCGGATCATGGATTCACTCTGGAGGACCACACCCTGAACATCCTTGGCTTTTGCCCCAACTGTCAGGCGGGGCACTGAAGACCTTCATGAACGGCAGCTTGCCGCCCCACAACCCATCTCCACCGCCCAGGGTCAGCCCATGAGCCTGTCTGTCCCGGCCTTCCCCCTCCACGGACCCACCCTGCGTGGCTCCCGCCGCCCCCGCGTGGCGATTGTCGGCCGGAACGGCAGCGGGAAGCACAGCATCTTCCACGCCGCCGCCAGCACCCGAACCCGTCACGAGCGCCTGGCCGGCATCGGTCCCGCCTATGAGGAATGCCTGGTCGAGGTGGGCGTCGATCAGATCTCCCTGGTCGCCTTGCCCGCCATCGAGGGCTTTCATGCCCCGGACGAGGACGAGCGGGTGACGCTGAAGTATCTCCTGTGGGGCGACCGCTGGCCGGCCATCGCCCAACACGAGGACCATCTGCCGGCGACGGTCTTTGCCGCGCCCGATGTGCTCTTGATGGTGATGGACGCCACGGCCCTGGAGCGGGATCTGGAGCTCGCGCTGGAACTGATGCCCTTAGGCCGGCCGATGGTCTTTGCGCTCAACCGCATGGACGAGGCGCGCGCCAGGCGCCGCTTCATCAACGTTCGCTCCCTGGCGGCCAAACTGGGCGGCCCCGTGGTGCCGACCGTGGCACACATGGGCATCGGCCTGGCCGAACTCTTTACCACCCTGACCCGGGTCGCACGGGAGACCCGCAAGGCCCCGCCGGTCCTCTGGGCTCATCCACCCAGTCCGCACATCGTCGCTCAATGGGGAGCGGTTGCCGGGATCGCCCGCGAGCCGGAGGTGGCGGCGGCCTTCGCCGTGCCGGAGGCCTTGTTAACGCTGCAACTGGTGGAAAACGAGGATTACTTTGCCCAGGAGTTGCAGGCCCATTTCCCCGACGCCTATTCCCGGTTGCTCGCCGCCCGCGCCCAGGCCGACGCGGCCTTGCCCCGCCCCCTGGCGGAAGAGATCCACGCCGACCGGCATCACCGGGCCGCCGTCCTCTTCGAGGCGGTGACCCGCCCCGGTCAGGAAGACGAAACCCCCGCCTGGCAACGCTGGGCGGACGACCTCTTCCTGCACCCCCAATGGGGCTTTGTTGGCACCCTGGTGATCTTTGCGATGGTGCTGTTTTTTGTGTTCGAGGTGAGCGCCTTTCTCGACGGGCTCACGGTCGCGCGCCTCATCGCCTGGGCTGAGCCCTGGCAACCCACCAATCTTTTGGGGGTCCTGGCGCGGGCCGTGCTGGATGGCGTCATCGGCCTGGCGGGCATCGTCATCCCCTATATGATCCCGCTGGTGATGCTGCTGGTGGTGCTGGAGGAGTCCGGCATCATGCACCGCGTCGCCTTTGTCGTCGATCGGGGCTTCCATCAACTGGGGCTGCATGGCGGCGTCGCCCTGCCGTTTTTGATGGGGCTGGGCTGCAATGTCCCGGCCCTGGCCGCCACCGCCGCCGTCACCCGGGGCCGCGACCGCACCGTGGCCTCGCTGCTGATCACCTTTCTGCCCTGTTCGGCGCGGTCCGCCATCCTGCTGGCGGTGGGCGGCAAGTATCTGGGTGGCTTCGGGGTGTTCGCCCTCTTCATGCTCATCCCCGTCGTCGTCAGCCTGGTGGGCAAGCTGCTTCAGCGCCGCTATCCCGAGACCACGCCGGGCATCATCCAGGAGATCCCCGCCTACGCCCTGCCGACCCCGCGCCAGGTGGTGGCCAGTACCTGGGATCGCAGCCGCGATATCGTCACCATCGTCCTGCCGCTGCTGGTGGCGGGCAGCGTGGTGCTGGCGCTGCTGGACCGCTATGGCGCCGATGCCTGGATCAACCTGACGCTGACGCCCATCACGAGCTGGTGGCTGGGTCTGCCCGTGGCGTTGGGGGTGCCGATCCTCTTTGGCGTCCTGCGCAAGGAGCTGTCCCTGTTGATGGTGTTTCAGGCCCTCGGCACCCAGGAACTGTCGAGCGTGCTCGACACCACCCAGATCGTCACCTTCCTGGTCTTCCTGACCTTCTACGTGCCCTGCGTGTCCACCTTCGCCATGATGTTGAAGCTCCTGGGCCCGCGGGACGCCTACTACTCCGTCGCCCTCTCCATCGGGGTGGCCCTGGTGGTGGCAGTGGCGGTGCGCTGGCCGCTGGAGCTGGTGGGGTGGCTGGTCTAGCTAATCCAGGCAGATCGGCTGGCCGCGCAGGCCCTGGCGCACCATGGCGCGGCGCAGAGGCGATCTGGGTCTGGAGGGACAGGCCCTTGGGGCAGACGTCGTGGCAGCCGAGCAGACTCATGCAGCCGAAGACTCCCTGATCGTCACCAATGACTCCGTAGTAATCCGCTTCCTCCCGCCGATCCCGGGGGTCCAGGCGGAAGCGGGCGATCTTATTGAGCCCGGCGGCGCCGACGAAATCCTGGCGCATCTGCGCCGTGCCGCAGGCGGCGATACAGCAGCCACACTCGATATAGCAATCCAGTTCGTAGATCCGTTCCGCCAGTTCGGGCTCCATGGGGTCATCGATGGCATCCAGGTCCGGTTCGCCCTGGAGGGGGATCTAAGTCTCCAGCCGCTCGCTCAGGGCGCGCATCCACTTACCCGTAGGGGGCACTGGCGACGAGGGCGGCGGCCTCCGGGGCCACGATAGCGCTCGGGCAGCAGAGGGTGGAACGGCATGAGCTGATCCTGCAGGGCTGTCGCCTCTCCGGGCGCGGCGCTGGCCCGCAGGGCATCGACCTCGGCCTGGCGCTTGGCCGTGTCCGGGTGTTTCCGGACCCTTGCGGAACAGGCCCACCTGATCCGTCAGGATCCGCCCCATGGCTCCGCCCAGGTCGGGGGGTGGCGTTTGCCCGCGTGGGGGGCGGGATCCATGAGGGGCGTTCCCCCGCCACGCGGGCTGAGACCTGGAGGTGTCGGGGAATCGAGGCCGGGGATGCGGGCTATTCGATCCAATCAATCAGGTGGTGGACCAGGGGCCCGGCCTCGGCCGCGGGGATGACCCGACCGGCGACGCACTGGCCCGCGCGGCTTACGGAGGTGGGGTCGCCGCTGAGGAGGGGGTGCCATCGGGGCAGGGAGCGGCCCTCGCGTAGGCGGCGATAGGCGCAGGTGGTGGGGAGCCAGTGGGGGTCGGCGACGGTGGCCGGCGTGAGTTCGATACAATCATGCACCAGGCGGGAACGATGCGGATAGTCGCCGCAAGCCCCGGTGGCGGGGTCGAGCAGCTTGCAGGCAACGTTGGTGTAGAAGATGCGCCCGGTCTCCTCTTCCTCCAGTTTCTCCAGGCAACACTTACCACAGCGGTCGCAGAGGGCCTCCCACTGGTCGCTGGTCATGGCGTCCAGGGGGGTGATTTCCCAGAAGGGGCCTTGAGGGTTGCTCACGATGGGGCAAAGGGTTCCGCGTGTGGGTGGCAAGGAGACGCATTGTACTCAATTTTCGCATCTCTAGCGGTCGGCCAGAAATTCGGCCCTGGCGCAAGCTTGTATATCGAGCACACATATTATCTAGCGCGCAATCGCGCCGCCCAAGGGGAGCGCAATGCCCGGCGCCGGTCTGCTCCCTATCGTTCCCCGTCGGCTCGCGCTGTGTCCTTGCGGCGAGCCTTCCTGCGGTGTTATCGTCCCCCCACTTCAGATACCGGGCGGTTGGGTTTCCTATAATTCTTCGATCGGGAGTATGAGCTCGATCGGCGATTGAGGTGGTACGCGAACTGCCAACGGCTACCGGAGGGCTCTTGCCCGTCTCGTTAAAATCGCGTCCCGCACCTGAAGAAACCACTCCAAGACCGAAAAGCAGTCCGGCCTCTAGGGACCAGAACCCTGCATCACGGCCCGACAGGGGGTATTTTCCCCCCTTGTCCAGGCCATAGCGTGAGTAGACACTACAGGTTGTTGAACGGGGCTGGATTTCCTTTTCTTCTTGCTTGGCCTCGGTCCGAATTCCGGGCCAATGGCCGAGGGTGATCGCTACTTGAGCATCAAGGTTATTCTCGCCGACGACCATGCGGTTTTCCGCCAAGGGCTAGCGCTGCTGGTCCAAGCGGCGGACGATATTGAACTCCTCGCCCAGGCTACCAATGGCACCGAGGCCTGGACGCTCATCAAGTCGCTTCGGCCCGATGTCGCCATCCTCGACGTCAGCATGCCGGAAGCCACTGGCATCGAGGTTGTCCGTAGGGTCGAGGCTGAGGGTCTCGACACCCGGGTGGTGCTGCTCACCATGTATGACGATCCCGCGGCTGCCCTCTCGGCACAGGAGGCGGGTGCCGCGGCGTATGTCCTTAAGGATAATTCCTTCGAGGAGTTGGCGATGGCCGTCCAGACCGTCGCAGCGGGTGGCACCTTCATCTCCTCTTCGATCCGCAGCAAGCTCCGCGAGCTCCAACGCAGCGGATGCACAACGGTCGCCCTATCACCGCGGGAGCGCGAGGTCATCCGGCTAATCGCGCTTGGCAACAGCAGCAAAGAGATCGGACGGATCATGGCCATCAGTCCCAGGACCGTGGATACATACCGTAACCGGTTTATGGATAAGCTTGGGCTACATACCCTGGCCGAGGTGGTGCGGTATGCGGTTCGGGCGGGGATGGTCACTTAGCGGCGTGCCCACCGCCACGGACACACCGACTGCTTACCTCGCCCTGTAACAATCCGAAGAAGCGGCACAGGGGGTATGGAGAGCGTACCCCTGCCTTCAATCATGCATGCGCCGACCGAGCTCGTTCGTGCGTGGGCACCTGTTCAGGCGTTAGCGAGGCCAGAGCCTGCTCTCCTACAACCCCTACAGCAAGGTGGCTGCTGGCGAGCCGCTTTCCCGGACACATGCCCGGATGGCTGCAACCAACTCGGCCGCTGAGCATCCCTTGTGCTTATAATCGACGGCACCGGCCTCCAGCATGATCTGGGCACGTTCCTGATTTTGAAAAATGGACAAACCAATAATCCGGATATCTGGATACTCTTGATGAATGACTCGCGTAGCCTGTATGCCGTTACTCTGCGGCATGCTGATGTCCATTAGGATAACGTTCGGCTTAAGCTTACGCGCGAGATCAATCGCTTCGCGCCCGTCTTTGGCATAACCGACAACAACGATATCCGGCTCCTTCTGCAATAGCCGATCAATGCCATCGCGGAACAGGGCATGGTCGTCTGCCAGCAGCACGCGAATGCCTACGCCTACAGCTTGGGGATCAACAGGTTTTTGCCCCGATTGATTAGCCGTGGTAGATTCCAAACCAGCAGCAGGCAGAACGTCCGGCTGATGGCTCATTAAGGTAAGGGGAACCGTCAGGGTGAAACAGCTTCCTTTTCCTTGCTTCCTCCGCTCCCGAAAGGGAGCGGCTGTAACTGGAACCGTCAGGGTGAAACAGCTTCCTTTTCCTGGGGCACTGACGATATCAAGATTTCCGCCAAACAGCCTGAGCCGCTCGATGACGCTGAATAATCCGAGCCCACTCCCGTTAACGCTCCCTGACCTGAAAATGCTGTGGACATCGAAACCCACACCCTGATCGCTGATGGTGACCCTCAGTGTGGTTGCATCTATTTGCTGCAGGCTCAAGCACGCTCGGCTAACGTTTGAATGCTTACGGGCATTGAAGAGCAACTCCCGGACCACCTCAAATAAGAAAATCTTCACGTCCTCCGCTAGAAAAATGACCTCCGGCTGCATTACAAGATCGATGTTCATGTCATGTTTGTCGCACATCCAGTGACCCAGCCATTCCATGATAGCCTGTAAGCTTCCCTCTTGCAGGATGGGCGGGTATAGCTCGGTAGCCAGGGAGCGGGACATGGTCAATGAATCGTCCAAGATTGCTACGATCTGCGTCACTTCCTGGCCCATTCCCTCAAGGCAGGACAAACGCAATTTCGCCGATGCCAGCATTTGCTGGAGATGATCATGTAGAATCCTGGCCAATCGCTTGCGTTCACAATGCTCAGCCATCGTCAATTGACCGGCCAGGGCACGTAGCTGGTTTGTAAGAGTTTGTAACGCCTCATTCGCCGATGAGAGTTTAAGTTCGGTTTGTTGGCGATGCTCGATTTCGACCTGGAGGGTATCCACAGTTTGACGCAAGGCGGCAGTGCTTTCCCGGACCCTCTCGTCGAGTAGCTCATTGGCCTGCCGCAGGGCGCGCTCGGTTGTAAGCAGGTTTAGCTCGACCATTTTAGGAGTGGTGATGTCCCTCAAGGTTCCAACCATTCTCAGCGCCGTCCCTGTTGCATCCCGCTCGATGACTTTGCCCCGGGCCGAGACCCATTGCCATTGGCCTGATTTCACCCTCATCCGGACGTGGATCTCAAAGCCCACACCCGCATCAATGCTGGCCCGCAGCATCTGTTCGGCCTGAACGATATCTTCCGGATGTACTCGCTCTCGCCACGCAGCATAGGAGGCGGGGAATTCATGGTTCTCGTATCCAAGCAGCGAGTAATATTGCTCGGTGAAAAAGGCCTTGCCGCTTGGGATGTCCCAATCCCAGAGACCATCGCTAATCGCCGTGAGCGTAATAGCATAACGCTGCTGGCTTTCCAACAGGGCCATCTCCGCCAACTTGCGGTCGCCGATGTCGCTCATTACCACCCGGCACAGGGGCGCACCAGTTTCACGATCCTGATCAGCGGTTCCGTCCAACCGAGCCCAAAATGGGCTGGCGGCCGTGCGCAGCATGCGCAACTCGCAGTTCTGGGGTGAGCCCGTTTCGAAGAGCCGTTGGTGGCACTGGTAGAGGATGCCCTGATACTCGGGAAGGACAAAGTGGGACATGGGCTGCTGCAGCAGCGTCTCTCTCGGCACCCCCAACAGGGTGGCCGCGGTGAGATTGGCTGCAAGGATCACCCCCCTTTCGCTGGCCGTGAAATAGCCGATTGGCGCCAGATCGTATAGGTCCATATAGGCTGCCCGAGACGCTTCCAGTGCCTTTTGGCTCCGGTGCAGTTCTTCGTTCTGCATCTCCAGCGTGGCATGGCGCACCTGCAGTTCGTGGCACCTCTGCTGCGTTTTCTTGGGGCACGGCGTTTCCTTGTTTTTTGTTTCGTCCATTCTCGCCCTTTCTTTCGCCCGCCGACGTAAATCTCCTGCCTGGCCTGAGGGGATCTGTTTCTTAGTCATGGTTCGGTTCCTCTACCTAGGTGACGTCAGCCTTTCCACGTCGCAATGGCGTATGCATGCCCAGCCTTGGAATGATTATCGCCAACGCTTTGGCTTCGCTCCAGCCATAAATTCTCTCTGCTCCAGGTTTCCAGGCCTGGATGGGGTCCTCAAAATCCTGTACCCTGATCGTATCGTGCGCGTCACGCACCCACCACCGGAAGGTGGATCACGCCCTCGGATTCCCCGCACCGTCGCCTGCGCCTTTTCGTCTCCGTGATGTCCGTAAAGCTGAAAAGCTGATAATCGTGCCCTTGATCAGGTTCTCCAGGGTGCGATAGGGCCGGATGCGTAGCAGACACCAGGCGCCCGCTTTTGTCCGTACTTCCTTCTCGGGGTGTCCAACACCTCCATTACGTCGTCCAATAAAAAATTATAGCCCAGTAGGGTGGAGACAATGTGGCCCACCCTGTCCCCCCGCATGGCCCGGAATGAGGTTTATCAACTCGGTGGCCGCTGGAGTGAAGCGTAGGATGCACAGCTGAAGGTCCATAAAGACCCTGCCTACGCCCGTACCGGCCAGCAGATTGTTCATGTGGTCGTTGTTGGCCCGCGACAGATGGCCACCCTTTGTCGAAGCTCTGCGTTCACTGTGCCAACTCTGGGTTCACGGATTGCAGCCCTTCCTTGGAGGTCTCCAGTTTCCTCGTTGGTGCTCTGGAGGTACTCCTCCTTGACCCGCAATCCTTGCCTCAATGCTGCGACGCATGCCTCGACGTGCCTATCGCCCTCGCCTGCGACTGAATCCACGACGGTGGTTTTCTCTGCCTGTAAAACCGTTTGTAAGCGATTTTGCGGACAACCGTTTGGGTTAAACCCCGGACATACGGGCGTCGGGCGCTGCCCTATGCTTTCCACAAGCTCTCGTGAGCCCATCCAATACCACCAGCGACCCAAGGGGTAAATCGATGACTACCGCGCCCAATCTTAACCTAGTGGAAGTGGGCGAGTATTGGTTCGCGTGGGTGGGCCGCGCGGGAAGCAAGAAACCGGCTCGGGTGCGCGGGGTCGTCCATGGGGGTCAGGGGCATGCGGATACCATGGCGGCAGCACGGGCCTTGGTCGGCTCGGACGACAGGCCGAGCACCTGCGTCGCCATGGGGAAGGGGCGGCCGGTCATTCTGCGCGATATCGCGCACGAGTCGGATCGTACATCCTGGGCAGAGACGGCGCTGCGTTTCGGCTATCGCTCCATGATAGCGCTGCCGCTGAAGGAGGGCGCAACGCCCTTCGGTAGCTTCAGTATCTTCTCCGCTGAATCCAGCGCCTTCCGAAAAAAGGAGGTGGCTCTTCTTGAAGTGCTCGCGCAGGACCTGGCCTGCGGCATCGTACAAAGGGTTCGGGTCCGCGGGCGGGCGCGCCCGGTCGATGGCGAGGTTGACCAGGGCGAGCGTAATCGCATCCTAACGACCCTGCAGGAGGGAGTCGGCCAATCCATGCAGGCCGTTAACCTAGGGCTAAAGCGGGGACGGGCCATGGCCGCGAAGAAAGAGCCTGTGCTCACCGAGCTGCTCGACCAGCTTTCCGCCGAGGTCGGTTCTGCTATTCAGGGGTTGCGGGACCTGGGCCAAGAGCTGCGACTAGGCTTCCTCGAACACTTACCCTTCCCTGATGCGATCCGCTTGCATTGCCAGGAGACCAGCTTACGGGCCGGCATCGCAATCGACGTTCGTGCCAAGAATACCGGCTTTGAGCTTGACAAGCAGGTCAAGGAGCAAGGCTTTTTTTGCTTTCGCGAAGCCCTGGATAACGCGGTGAGGCATGCCCAGGCGAGCCGGATCGAAGTGTCCCTGGAGGTCGGACCATCCGGCTGGCTCCACCTTGAGATCCGCGACAACGGGGTCGGTTTCGACACCCGCCAGGCGTCCCGGCGATTCGACGGGCTCGGGCTTTGCGCGATTCGCGAGCGCGCCGAGAGCGTCTTTGGCCGTGCGAAGATTCAGAGTTTCCCCCGCCATGGGACTCGGGTCCGGATCTCCGTGCCGCTGTCCCTGGTACAACCCGTTAAATCCGCGATAGCCAGGGGCGGCGTACAAGCCCGCACCGCCCCGCATACACAACCAGAGGAGCCTACGGCATGAACAAGCACAACATTCGCAACCCGACCGTTGCGCCTGAAATGAACATCGGAAGGCGCGATTTCCTGAAGGCATCCAGCGCCGTAGCGCTGGCGCCAATAATCCTAACCTCGCGCAAGGGCGGGGCCCAGATCATCGATCCGGTGATTCCTCCCAGCCCACCCACCAGACCGTGGCGGGAGGAACTGCCCAATGCGATCGCGCCGCTGGAACAGGTCGACGCCTTGAGCCCAACCCCCACGGGTGTGGCGGACCCCTTGGGCGACGAATGTGGGCGAGCCGATCATCAGCGTTGGGGGGAGTTTTTCGGAGATTCGTCTCTACCGCCGGGCAGCGCGGATCTCTATGAGTTGAGGGCCACGGAACGTTCCGACTGGGTGTTCCACCCGGACTATCCACCACAGCGCATCTGGGGGTTCGAAGGCAACACCGCAGATGGGCCCGCCCTCAATCCTACCCTCTTCGGGCGTTATGGAAGGCCTATTATCTGCCGTCTTTACAACGAGTTGCCACAGGACCACGTCGGCTTCGGCACGCCCGAAGTGAGCATGCATCTGCATAATCTACATGCACCGTCGGAGAGCGATGGCTTTCCCGGGGACTACTTCAGCGCGTTCAAGGCAGGCCCAACCTTGGGCGGGCCGGGGAGGTTCAAGGACCACTTCTATCCGAATGTCTATGCGGGCCTCGACGAGTACGGCGGCATCGGCGATCCAAGACAGGCCTTGGGGACGCTCTGGTATCACGACCATACCCTGGATTTCACCGCCCCCAACGCGTCCCGCGGCCTGGCCGGGTTTTATCTGCTGTTCGACCACCTCGACTCGGGCGATGAACACGATCGTACCCCAGGGGCGCTGCGACTGCCGAGTCATCCCTACGATTACCCACTCGTATTCCAGGATAAGCGTTTCGATGCGGACGGTGTCCATTTTTACGACCAGTTGAATCCCGAAGGCACGCTGGGCGACAAGGTGACGGTCAATGGCAAGATCGAGCCGGTCCTGCGGGTGGCAAGTCGTAAGTATCGTCTGCGCCTGCTTAACGCGGGGCCGACCCGATTCTATGAGTTCTCTCTCATCGCACCCAGGAGCGGGGCGCAGCCTTTCCAGTACATCGGTAACGACGGCAACCTACTGCCCGCCCCGCTCACCCGGAAACGCATTCGGCTCGGTATGGCCGAACGCGCCGACATTGTCGTGGACTTTTCGAGGTACGCGATTGGGACTGAACTCTACCTTGTCAACCGGCTGGGCCAGTTGACGACACGTGGGCCCGACGGTGTGGAGGCACCAGGCACCCGGGTGCTAAAGATCATCATCGATCGCCCCCCCCCCAAGAAGGATGTAAGTCGGGTGCCGGCGGCATTGCGCCCGCTGCCGCCGCTCGATCCCTTGGAAATCGCGGCCGCGCCGGTTCGGCGCTGGGAGTTCGCCCGCAAGAATGGGCTGTGGACGGTGAACGACCTACTGATCGACGTGACGACGCCGCGCGCGGAAATCGTCAGAGGCAGCGCCGAGGTCTGGGAGTTGGTAAACCCTTCCGGTGGCTGGGCCCATCCGGTTCACATCCACTTCGAAGAGGGCCGCATCCTCAGCAAGACCGTGGATGGGATCGATGTGCCCATCCCGCTGCATGAGCGAGGACGCAAGGACGTCTACGTGCTCGACAAGAACACGACCATGAGGGTGTTTCTGCGCTTCCGCGATTTTACGGGGAAGTACGTCATGCACTGCCACAACCTGGCGCACGAGGATCACGCGATGATGGTGCGCTTCGACATCACGGAAGCCTGAGTGGCCGGTAACAATCTGAGATTCGGAGGATTCGACATGAATACACGTAGACAACTCTTGGCTGGCATGGGCGCGGCCGCGCTCGGAGGACTTGGCTGGGCGGGTTGGCATGCACTGGATGTCGGGCCGGAGCAGGCTCGCCCCAGGGATCTGGGTGCTGGCCGTTTTCCCAACACGAAACTCTACACCCACGAAGGCCGGGAGGTCAGATTCTATGACGACCTGGTCCGCGGCAAAGTGGTCGCCGTCAACTTGATGTACGTGCTGTGCAGAGGCATCTGTCCACTGGCGACGCGCAATCTGCTCGGGGTGCAGAAGATGTTGGGCGAGCGAGTGGGTCGTGACGTCTTCCTGTATTCGATCACGCTGCAGCCAGAGCATGATTCGCCGCGTGGCCTGAAGCGGTACGCCGAGACGCATGGCGTCAAGCCGGGCTGGTTGTTCCTGACCGGGGCCCCCGCGGACGTTAAGGACCTCCGCTATCGACTCGGTTTCTACGATCCCGATCCGAGCATCGATGGCGACGTAGAAACCCACACTGGCATGGTACGCATTGGCAACGACCGGTATGACCGCTGGACCATGGCGCCGGCGCTGTCGCCTCCCGGCCAGATTCTGGCGACCATCAACCATGTTGACAGGCTCATCGTGCACGCCGCTCCAGCGCAAGCAGGAGCCTGAACCGCCCGGAATCGGCGGGCTCTGTCCTGTAGGGCCACCCTTTCCATCCCTATACTGCCGAAATCCCGGGGCCATGCTTCTTCGATCCTTGTCGCGGCAGACGGAAACTCACAACCGAGACTGTTGGTTTGGCTCCCGTTCACCTGTAATGCCCAGCACGCATCCCTGTAAGCCGTCCGGCTGGATGGCCAGGGATCCGATGCCGGATGGGTTGAGCGATTCACCCGGCACGAAAACCTCTCCAGCGCATGGGCGGCCACGCCATGAGCACCTAGACACCGCCACAGACACCTGTTTCTAAGCACATTATTACCTGAGAAAGGCGAAGGGCCGCCCGGCTTGTAAGCGATTTTGCGGACATCCGGTTGGGTAAAACCCCGGACATACGGGCTTCGGCGCCTTCTCTACACTTCGACATAAGCTCATCTGAGCCCGAACCATTCGCCCGATAACCCTTAAAGGGGAAGAACAATGCCTACCGTGCCGAACCACATCTCCCGCATCAAGCGCACCGCTCTTGGAGTGGCCAGCATCTTGTCGTCAGCCGCCATCATCGCGGGCGGTTTTGTCTTTACCCCGGCTGTCCAGGCGCAAGTGGCGCCGATTGGACAGGGATTCACCCTCAACGCCTCCGACCTGCGGTTCATCCTGGCGCAGATCAAGATCGCCGAGGAACATGCGGCAACGCCGGGCTATCCCTGCAGCACCATCCTCAGCCGGATCGGTAGCCCGGTGCTCCCGTTCGGCCTGCGCACCGTGGATGGGACTTGTAACAACCTCCTGCCCGGTCAGGAGAAGTTTGGCGCCGCGGATTTGGTGTTCCCGCGCTTGACCGAGCCGAGCTTCCGCCCAGCGGAGGACGGGACTAGCTACCTGCAGAAATCTGGGCTCGTCAATGACTCCCAGCCGCGCATCGCCAGCAACCTGATCGTCGATCAGACGGTGACGAACCCCGCCGCCCTCGTGGCGGCCGGTACAGGCGCCGTACCCGATGCTTCCGGTACCCTGTTTATCCCGAACGTGGCGCCGGACGTCGGTCTCTCCGCACCGTACAACTCCATGTTTACGCTGTTCGGCCAGTTCTTCGACCACGGTCTCGACCTGGTGACGAAGGGCGGTGGCACCGTCCTCGTGCCGTTGCAGGCGGATGATCCGCTGTTTACTGGCGGCCCGACCGACTTCATGGTCCTGACCCGGGCCACCAACCAGCCGGGCCCGGACGGCATTCTCGGGACCAATGACGATATCCAGGAGGCGACGAACACCACTACCCCCTTCGTCGATCAAAACCAGACCTACACCTCGCATCCCTCGCACCAGGTGTTCCTTCGCGCGTACGTGTCGGGTGGATCCGGGCCGGTGGCGACGGGCAAGCTGATTGACGGCGCGATCGCCGGCAACATCGGCAACTGGGCCGAGGTGAAGGCGCAGGCCGCCAGCCTGCTTGGCATCCAGCTCACCGACCAGGACGTGCTGAATGTGCCGAAGCTGCTGACCGATCCCTACGGCCGTTTCATTCCTGGTCCCCTCCGCGGGTTACCGCAGATCGTGACCGCCACGGGCGTCGTCGAGGGTGACCCCTCAGCCAACGGCGGGCTCGGCCTTCTGGTCCCGGCGAACGCGGTCCGCACCGGCCACGCCTTCCTCGACGACATCGCCCACCACGCGGCCCCCTTCGGTGATCATGACAACAATCCGGGAACGCCCCGGCAGGCCCTGAATCCGGATGCGGATTCGGGCACCCTCGATGACGGCGATCCTGCCACCTACGACGACGAGTTGCTCGCTGCCCACTTCGTCACCGGCGATGGTCGCGGCAACGAGAATATTGGTCTGACCACCGTCCACGCCATCTTCCACGCGGAGCACAACCGGCTCGCCACCGACATCGACGGGCTGATCACCACGTTCGGCACGTCGGGGGAGCTCACCCCGGCCGAGATCGCCGACTGGCGGTCGGTGACGAACCCCTCCGGCTGGAACTACGGCGAGCGGTTGTTCCAGGCGGCGCGCTTTGTCACCGAGATGGAATACCAGCACTTGGTGTTCGAGGAGTTCGGGCGCAAGGTGCAGCCGCAGATCAACCTCTTCGCCGGCTACCACACCGAGATCAACCCGGCGATCTCCGCCGAGTTCGCGCACACGGTTTACCGCTTCGGCCATTCAATGCTGACCGAGGTAGTGGCGCGCACCGATGCCAATGGGGCTCTCCATGACATCCCGTTGCTCGACGCCTTCCTCAACCCGCTAGCCTTCAACGACGTAGGAACGAATGCCAGCGAGGCGGCCGGCAGCATCGTGCGCGGCATGACGGACCAGGTCGGCAACGAGCTCGATGAGTTTGTCACCGAGGCCCTGCGCAACCGCCTGCTCGGCCTGCCGCTGGACCTGGCCACCATCAACATGGCCCGGGGCCGCAGCGAGGGGGTCCCGACGCTGAATGTGGCGCGCCAGCAGTTCTTCGACGCCACCGGCAACTCGGCGCTCGCGCCTTACGAGAGCTGGGCGGACTTCGAGCTCGGCCTGCGACACCCGGAGTCGCTGGTCAACTTTATCGCGGCTTACGGCACCCATCCCCTGATCGCCTCGTTCGATGACGGCGGCGCACTCACGGCGGGCAGCATGGAGGCCCGGCGTGCCGCGGCGGAGATCCTGGTGGCAGGTGATGTGAACGATCCGTTAACGCCGGTGGATAGCCTCGACTTCATGCTCGCCACCGGTACCTGGAGCACCGATCCCACCGGTCTAAACGCTGTCGATTTCTGGGTCGGCGGTCTGGCCGAGAAACAGGCCCCGTTCGGCGGCCTGCTGGGCTCCACCTTCAACCATGTCTTCGAGACGCAACTGGAAGACTTGCAAGATGGCGACCGGCTTTACTACCTCACCCGCACGGCTGGCCTCAACCTGCTGGTTCAGCTCGAGGGCAATTCATTCTCCGAGCTGATCATGCGCAACACGGACGCAGAAGGCCTCCCGGCGGATGTCTTCTCGCGGGCGGACTTCACGTTCAACCTGGTGGCTCTCGGGACGACCGGCCCGATTCTGAATGATCCCAGCACCCCTTACGATGAGTCGACCCTGCTCACCCGCACGCCCGCTGGGATGATCGTTTACCCTGGCCCCGCCCACGTCATCTGGAATGGCCGGAACATCACTGATATCGACCGCATCAGATCCAGCGAAGGGGATGACACCCTCCGCGGCAATGGCGGCCGGGATATCATGGAGGGTGGTGCCGGCAACGATCAGTTCATCGGCGGCGATGGCGACGACATCTTGACCGACAGCTTCGGCGACGATGTCCTGAAGGGTGGCAACGGTAACGACGCCATGAGCTCAGGTCAGGGCTTCGACCTGAACCAGGGCGGTCTGGGCAATGACTTCATGGTGGGCGGCTCGGATCCCACCGAGACCTTCGGCGGCCCGGGAGACGACTTCATCTTCGCCGGCGACTCCACCGACACGGTCTTCGGCGACGACGGCGACGACTGGATCGAGGGCGGCGGCCAGGCCGACCTGCTGCAGGGCGACAACGGGGCGCCCTTCCAGAACGACCCGAACCAGCCCGGCCACGACGTCATCATCGGCGACGGCGGCGACGACGACTACGACGCGGAGGGCGGCGACGACATCATGGTGGCCGGCCCGGGCGTCGAGCGGAGCGAGGGCATGCTCGGCTTCGACTGGGTGACCCACCGGGGCGATCCCCAAGCGGCCGATTCGGACATGAACTTCACCGGTCTGCTGCCGCCTGACCTCGAGAATATTCGTGATCGGTTCGACCTGGTTGAGGGTCTATCGGGATGGCGGTTCAACGACATCCTGCGGGGCGACAGCGCCGATGCCACGACGATGGAAGGCCACGAACTGAACGCGGCGGGTATCGCGCGGATCACCGGGCTGAGCACCTTGCTACCGGCCGGCGCGACTTCCTTCACCGGCGGCAACATCATCATCGGCGGTGCCGGGAGTGACCTCATCGAGGGTCGTGGCGGCGATGATCTCATCGACGGTGACGCCTGGCTGAACGTGCAGCTCCAGGCGCCGGGGAATCTCCTGGTTGACAGCATGACCCAGCTTCGCACGGCCGTGTTTGCGGGCACGCTCAACCCCGGTTCAATCAGCATCGTGCGCAGCATCGTGACGACTGGGGCCTTGCCGGCAGATGTGGACACCGCCGTGTACTCCGAGGCCCTAGTCAACTACACCGTCACCAGCAATGCGGACGGCACCGTCACCGTGGCGCACACCGGCGGTACCTTGGCCGACGGGACCGACACGCTTCGGAACATGGAACAACTGGCGTTCCTCGACCAGACCATCCCGGTTCCGAACAACCTCCCGGCAACCGGCACGGTTACAATTAACGATACCACGCCGGCAGAGGACCAGCTCCTGACGGTGACCAGCGTACTCGCTGATTCCGATGGCCTCGGCGCTATCACCCACAGCTGGCAGGCCGAGACCGCCCCCGACGTGTGGGCCACCGCCGGAACGGGGGACACCTTCACCCCGAGCGACCCAGTCGTGGGCCAGAGGCTGCGTGTGGTCGCCAGCTTCACCGACGGCGCCGGCAATCCGGAAAGCGTCACGTCCGACCCGACCGTCGCGGTCACGGCCGTAAACGACCCAGCAACCGGTGCTCCAACCCTCTCCGACACCACGCCCGAAGTGGGTGCCCCGGTCTCGGCCATTACCACAGGGATAGCGGATGTCGATGGCCTCGGACCCTTTACCTACCAGTGGCGGGCCAATGGCGTAAATATCGCTGGCGCGACGGCGGCGACCTTCACACCCACACTTGCCGAGCTTGGCCTAAGGTTGAGGGTGGACGTGTCATTCACCGACGGTCAAGGCTTTGCGGAGACCCTGACTGTGACACCACCCAGCGCCCCGGTTGGCGCCGGCGGGATCGGACCCGTCGCCACCCTACCGGCAACCCTGAACTTCGGTGCCCGGCGCATTAACACCAACAGGACCCAGAATGTTAGGGTGACGAACACGGGCACCGCCCCCCTCACCATCAGCTCGGTCACGACCACGGGAGCAGCCTTCATCAACCCCGTGCTCGGCACCTGCGCGACGCCGCTTGCCGTGGGCAGGACCTGCAGGCTCTCGGTGACCTTCCGGCCGACCGCGGTCCAGGCCTACTCCGGGACCCTGAGGGTGGTGAGCAACGCGACGAACAGCCCGGCGATTGTGGACCTTTCGGGGTCCGGGAGATAACGCGTATCGGGAGCTAGTCGAGCGCGCAGAGCAGGACGCAACGGCCGCCGGGGGCCTAGGCCCCCGGCGGCCGTTGCTATTGGGGGACGCATGGAGAAAAAGAGATCTAACCTTGGGGTTCCCGGGGAATCGTTGCGCGCGGACAAGGGCCGTAGGATCTGGCTCACTGCGTTCACCGCATATTTGGGTGTGCCCGGTATGCCATTGGAACCTGTCAACCTTTTTCGGGCAGTTGGGCCTGTTCGCGCTGCGCACGGCATGGACATGACTCGTCTGGGTTCGCCGAATCGCCGTCTACGGAGCCGTATTTAGGGTGGAAGAGGGCGGTCGGCAATGGCCTACCCTTCCACCAGATGCCGAGGATTGACGGGCAAGGTATATACTGCTCGACTTTCAACCAGCGTTATGACAGCAGGCGTTATGAAAGCAGGGCAGTTACGATCGGGAACCCTGACCTCGGGAGCCGTGGAATCCGGCGCTCTGGCGACCCCCTTGGGGATCCTGGTCGTTGCCTGGGAGGAGGAGCGATTGGTGCGCCTGAACCTGGCCGCGGACCCGGACCCGAGCACCTCCGAGGGGCTGGCGCCATCCGATGACGCGAGCCTCGAAGAGGCGGTACCCCTGACCATCCGCGCGGGCTTGGCAAGCTATTTTGACGCGGGTGCGACTGGCTTGAATTTGCCCCTGGCCGCGCGGGGCACGGACTTCCAACACCGCGTCTGGCGCGCCCTACAAGCCATCCCACCTGGTGAAACCCGGACTTATGGAGACCTCGCCCGGCAACTCGGCACCAGCGCCCGCGCGATCGGCGGTGCCTGTCGCGCCAACCCCTGCCTCATCGTCGTGCCTTGCCATCGCGTCATCGCCAAGGATGGACTGGGGGGCTTCGCAGGGGATGTCTCTGGCCGCCGCTTGGAGGTCAAGCGCTGGCTGCTGCGCCATGAGGGCGCCCCCGCGGCCTTGGTGGGGGCAGGGGAGGGATGACGCGCCCTGGGCCGGACGAGGAGGCCATCCTTGCCGTCATGGCCTCGCCCCTGACCCAGGGGCCGCCGCTGGACGAGGTCGGTGCCACCTATGCCATTGGCGATGTCCAGGGCTGCTTCGATGACCTGCTGCGGCTCCTCGACCGCATCGACTTCGATCCCGCCGTCGATCGCCTCTGGTTTACGGGCGATCTGGTCAATCGCGGGCCCAACTCCCTGGGCCTGCTGCGCTTCGTGCGTGACTTGGGTCACGCCGCCGTCTGCGTCCTCGGCAACCACGACCTTCATCTGCTGGCCGCCGCCTCCGGCGCCCTGACCTTCGGCAAAAAGGATACCCTGGCCAGTATTCTGGAGGCCCATGATCGCGAGGAACTCCTCTTTTGGCTGCGCCACCAGCCCCTGCTCTATCACGACGAGCGTCTTGGCTTCGCCATGGTCCATGCCGGCCTGCCGCCCCAGTGGGACCTGGTTACCGCCAAGGCCCGCGCCGCTGAACTGGAGGCCCTACTGCAGAATCCCGCCTATGGAGACCTGCTGCATCAGTTGGGGCCCCACAAGCCCTGGCGCTGGCACGATGACCTGACCGGTTGGGATCGCCTGCGCTATATCGCCAACTGCTTCACCCAACTGCGCTGGTGCGATGCCACGGGCCGCCTGGACCTCGACGGCGAGCGCCGTAAGCGCAAGGGCGTCCGGCGGTCCCAGCCCTGGTTCCAGGTCCCCGGCCGCGCCAGCCAGGGCCTCCCCATCCTCTTCGGCCACTGGGCCCGGCTCGATCGCGAGAGTTTGGGGCGCGGGGATTTGGATAGGAGACTCGTCCACCCCCTCGACACCGGCTGCGCCAATGGCGGCCGGTTCACCGCCCTGCGCCTGGAGGACGGCCGTTACTACAGTGTCCGTTGCCGCAACGAGGCGGTGCCTTGGGCCGAGGGGTGAAGAGGGACCCTTGGGCGATGCTATCGAGCCTGGCGGATAGCCCATGAACCGCGCTGTCCCGGATTCACCGCATGTTCTGGCCGAACCGGATAGCCTCATCGAAAGCTTCGCCGATGCCCTCTGGATGGAGCGGGGGCTGAGCGCCAATACCCTGGCGGCCTACCAGTCCGATCTGCGGGCCTTTGGCGCCTGGCTGGCCAGGGAGCGTGGCCTGGGGCTGGCGGGGGCGACGCGGCTGGAGGTGCTGGATTACCTGGCCTTGCTTTCCCTGCAGGGCCTGAAACCACGCTCGGCCGCCCGGCGCCTGTCCTGCCTTCGCCAGTTTTACCAGTATCTGCTGCGTATCGGCACCCTGCGCGAGGATCCCAGCGCCCGGGTGGATACCCCCCGGCTCGGACGTCCCCTGCCTCGGATCCTGACGGAGGCGGAGGTGGAACGGCTGTTGCGGGCCCCGGATACCGAGGAACCCCGCGGGCATCGCGACCGCACCATGCTGGAGGTTCTCTACGCCACGGGGCTGCGGGTTTCCGAGCTGGTCGATCTCAAGCCCGGGGAGGTGAGCCTCAATCAGGGCCTGGTGCGGGTCCTGGGGAAGGGGGGCAAGGAACGCCTGGTGCCCCTGGGCGAGGAGGCCATCGCCTGGCTGGCGGATTTTACCCGCGGTCCGCGCCAGGATCTGCTGGGCGGCCGACTCAGCGACTTTCTCTTTCCCACGAGTCGCAGCGACCACATGACCCGCCAGGCCTTCTGGCAACTCATCAAGCGCCACGCCCTCGCCGCCAGCATCCAGAAGGAGCTGTCACCCCACACCCTGCGTCACGCCTTCGCGACCCACCTGCTCAATCACGGTGCTGACCTGCGGGTCGTGCAGATGCTCCTCGGCCACAGCGACCTTTCCACCACCCAGATCTACACCCACGTCGCCCGGGAGCGACTCAAGCAGCTCCACGCCAAGCACCATCCGCGTGGCTGATACTGGCATTGCCGCCAGCCTTGCTCTAATGTAGCCAGCCTTCACCAGCCGGGTAGGGGAGAGAAGATAGATGCCGTCTTTCGATGTGGTTTCGGAGGTGGACCTGCAGGAGGTCCGCAACGCGGTGGACCAGGCCAACCGCGAGGTGGGGACCCGGTTCGACTTCAAGGGCATCAAGGCGAACTTCGAGCTGGCCGACGATGTCATAAAGCTGACCACGGAGCGGGATTTCCAGTTGCGGCAGATGATGGATATTCTGCGCCAGAAGCTGGCCAAACGTGGCGTCGATATCGGCAGCCTCGACCTTAAAGACCCCACCAGCAGCCTGAGCGCGGCGCGTCAGGAGGTGGGCCTCAAGCAAGGGATCGATACCGAAACGGCCAAGAGCATGATCAAGGCCCTCAAGGCGGCCAAGCTCAAGGTCCAGGCCCAGATTCAGGGCGAGCAGTTACGGGTGTCGGGTAAGAATCGCGACGACCTGCAGGAGGCTATCGCGCATCTGCGCGAGGGCGATTGGGGCTTGCCCCTCAAATTCACCAATTTCAGAGATTGAGGTTAACGCATGAATGTGAAGATCAAGATAGGGCTTGCGGGCGCCATGCTGGCCCTGGTCTCGGCCCAGGCCCTGGCGGATGCCGCCGCCATCAAAAAGAGCCTGGCCAAGATCCTGCCGGAGTACGAGGTCGGTAGCGTCCACGAGACGCCGGTGCCGGGTCTCTTCGAGGTGCTGGTGGGTTCCGACGTCATCTACGTCAGCAAGGACGGCCGCTACATGGTCCAGGGCCGCATGATCGACCTGGTCAGCAAGGAGGACCTGACGGAGACCTCGCCGCGGCTGGCGGAGGCGCGCAAGCAGGAGGCCAAGGAGCGGGTGGCAGCCGTCAACAAGCTGGGCGAGGAGAATATGATCATCTTCTCGCCGCCGGGCAAGGCCGCGCACACCATCACGGTCTTCACGGATATCGACTGCGGCTACTGCCGCAAGCTGCATGGCGAGATCGACGGCTATCTCGCCGAGGGCATCAAGGTCCGCTACCTCTTCTTCCCGCGCTCCGGGGTGGGCACCCCCTCCTTCGACAAGGCCGTCTCCGTCTGGTGCGCCGAGGATCGCAAGGCCGCCCTGACGGACGCCAAGGCCGGCAAGACCATTCCGGACAAGAAGTGCGATAACCCGGTCAAGGAGCAGATGGAACTCGGCGAAAAGCTGGGCGTCTCCGGTACCCCCGCCATCATCCTGGAGAGCGGCGAGATGGTACCGGGCTATGTCCCCCCCAAGCGCCTCGCGACCATGCTTGGCGAGAAATAGGGCTGATCCCGGGACCGCCCCCCGGTGTGTTCGGGCAGGGATGCCCGTCAAAAGCCTTCGGTGGAGGTGAAGAGCCCCACCCGCAGGTCCTTCATGGTGTAAATCTCCCGGCCGTCCACCCTGACGCTGCCATCGGCGATGCCGAGGACCAGCTTGCGGCTGATGATGCGTTTCATATCAATCTGATAGGTGACCTTCTGGGCCGTGGGCAGCACCTGGCCCGTGAACTTGACCTCGCCGACACCCAGGGCGCGGCCCCGGCCCGGGTTCCCGATCCAGCCCAGAAAGAAGCCGACCAATTGCCAGGTGGCGTCCAGGCCCAGGCAGCCGGGCATGACCGGGTCGCCAGGGAAGTGGCAGCCAAAAAACCAGAGATCCGGAAGGATATCCAGCTCGGCGAGGATCTCGCCCTTGCCGAAGGCACCGCCCTCGTCACTGATTTTGACGACGCGGTCCACCATGAGCATGTTAGGCGTCGGCAGTTGGGCATTGCCCGGGCCAAACATTTCACCGCGACCGCATTGCAGTAGCTGGTCGTAGCTGAAGGCTTCCTGTCGCATGGCAAGGATTTCCTGGGTTAGATGCCGCTCCCTGGCGTGTGGAAGGGGCGGTCGGGTGAGGAACGGATCTGGGCGAGCAATAGGGAGGCCTTTCAGGTCCGCCCTGCCCTGGGCGGTGGCCCTGACACATCCGGCCGCGGGTCAGGCCGCGGCCAGCGAGAGGCGTTCGCGCAGGAAGCTCAGGACCTCGCCGATGGGCACCAGGGTCATCTCCGCGTCCCGGCGACCCTTGTATTCCAGCAGACCCTGGTCCAGCCCCTTGTCGCCGACCACCAGGCGATGGGGGATGCCGATGAGTTCCATGTCCGCGAACATGAAGCCGGGGCGTTCGTCCCGGTCGTCAAGGAGGACCTCGATGCCGGCGGCGGTCAGTTCCTGGTAGAGGGCCTCGGTGGCCTCGCGCACCCGGTAGGATTTGACGAGCTTCATGGGCAGCAGGGCGACCTGGAAGGGGGCGATGGGCTCCGGCCAGATGATGCCGCGCTCGTCGTGGTGCTGCTCGATGGCGGCGGCCACCACCCGCGAGACGCCGATGCCGTAGCAGCCCATCTCCAGGGTCAGGGCCCGGCCGCCCTCGTCCAGGACGGCGGCCTTGAGGGCCGCGCTGTACTTTTGTCCCAGCTGGAAGATATGTCCGACCTCGATGCCGCGGGCGATGGTGATCTGGCCCTGGCCGTCGGGGCTGGGATCACCCTCGACGACACTGCGCAGGTCCGCCACCTCCGGCAGGGGCAGGTCGCGCCCCCAGTTGAGGCCAAACCAGTGATAGCCGTCCTGGTTGGCCCCGGCGCTGAAATCGGGGGTGACCGCCACGGTGCGATCGGCCACGCAGGGGATGGGCAGGCCCAGGGGCCCCAGGGAGCCGGGGCCAGCGCCCAGAGCGGCGCGGATCTCCTCCTCCGTCGCCATCCGCAGGGGCACGGCGACCTGGGGCAGCTTTTCGGCCTTGATGGGGTTGAGTTCGTGATCGCCGCGCACCAGCAGGGCCACCAGCCTGGCGCCACTGCCCTCCGCCGCGGCGACCACCAGGGTCTTGACCGTGTGGGCGATGGGCTGGTCGAACTGCTCCACCAGTTCCTGGATGGTCCTGGCCGCGGGGGTGGCGACCAGGCGCTTGTCCTGAGTGGGCGCCGGCAGGCTGGCCGCCAGGGGCAGAGCCTCCGCCAACTCGATGTTGGCGGCATAGTCGCTCACCGTGGAGAAGGCGATGGCGTCTTCGCCGGCGTCCGCCAGGACATGAAACTCATGGGAGGCCCGGCCGCCGATGGCGCCCGTATCCGCCTGCACGGAGCGAAAATCCAGGCCGCAGCGCTGGAAGATGCGGCTGTAGGTGGCGTGCATCACCTGATAGGTCTCGGCCAGGGAATCGTGGTCCAGGTGGAAGGAGTAGGCGTCCTTCATCAGAAATTCCCGCGCCCGCATGACCCCGAAGCGGGGCCGGATCTCGTCGCGGAACTTGGTCTGGATCTGGTAGTAATTGACCGGTAACTGCTTGTAGCTGCGTAGTTCCCGGCGCGCCAGGTCGGTGATGATCTCCTCGTGTGTGGGGCCGAAGCAAAATTCCCGCTGGTGACGGTCCTTGATGCGCAACAGCTCGGGCCCGTACTGCTCCCAGCGCCCTGACTCCTGCCACAGCTCGGCCGGCTGTACCGCCGGCATCAGGACCTCCAGGGCCCCGGCCCGGTCCATCTCCTCCCGGACGATCCGCTCCACCTTGCGCAGGACCCTCAGCCCCAGGGGCAGCCAGGTGTAGAGCCCCGCCGCCAGCTTGCGGATCATGCCCGCCCGCAGCATCAGGCGGTGACTGACCACCTCCGCGTCCGCGGGGGTCTCCTTGAGGGTCTGCAGGGGGAACCGAGATGTGCGCATGGAAGGGGACCGGCGAAAAAGAGCTTCATTGTAGGGAGCCGCCCCCAGCGGGACAAGTCCCGCCGGCCCGAACCGGGTTATTCCCGATTGCGAGGCCGCCAATCGACACGCCGTCCTTGACCAATCCGGGTCCTATCCTGTAGCTTTTCGACCCTTTATACATCTCCCACTTTTCTGTCTCGCCGCGTGTACCGGGGGCAGGCCGGCAAGGGCCTTCCCGGAGTGGTCTTAACAGATGGAGGTTAGCTGAATTGGAACTGAGTGGAGCCGAGATCATCGTTCAGGCGCTGATCGATGAGGGCGTGGAGTATGTCTTCGGGTATCCCGGGGGCGCGGTCCTTCATACCTACGATGCCTTGTTCAAGCAGGACAAGGTCAAGCACATCCTGGTCCGTCACGAGCAGGCCGCCACCCATGGCGCCGATGGCTATGCGCGGGCCACCGGTCGCTGTGGCGTCGCCCTGGTCACCTCGGGACCCGGGGCCACCAACGCCGTCACCGGTATCGCCACCGCCTACATGGACTCCATCCCCATGGTGATCCTGTCCGGGCAGGTGCCGACCCCCGTGATCGGCAGTGACGCCTTCCAGGAGGTGGACACGGTCGGCATCACCCGCCCCTGCGTCAAGCACAACTACCTGGTCAAGGATGTGCATGACCTGGCGCTGACCATCCGCAAGGCCTTCTACATCGCCACCTCCGGCCGGCCGGGTCCGGTGCTGGTGGACATCCCCAAGGATGTCACCGATCCCAACATCAAGATCCCCTACCACTACCCCAAGGACATCAAACTGCGCTCCTACAGCCCGGCGCTGAAGGGGCACCCGGGGCAGATCAAGAAGGCGGTGGATGTGCTACTCCAGGCCAAGCGGCCGGTGCTCTATACAGGCGGTGGCGTCATCCTGGGCGAGGCCTCCCAGGCCCTGCGCGACCTGGTCGAGAAGACGGGTTTCCCCATCACCAGCACCCTCATGGGGCTGGGGGCCTTCCCAATGACGGACCCGCGGTTCCTCGGCATGCTGGGCATGCATGGGACCTACGAGGCCAACATGGCGATGCACGAGACGGATGTCCTCTTCGCCATCGGTGCCCGCTTCGATGACCGGGTGACGGGCAAGATCGAGCAATTCTGTCCCCACGCCACCATCATTCACCTGGACGTGGACCCCTCGTCTATCTCCAAGAATGTGCGGGTGGATATCCCCATCGTCGGCCCGGTGGGCAGCGTCCTGGCGGACATGGCGCGTCTCCTCCGGGAGCATAAGCAGGGTCCGGACCCGGTGGCCCTGGCGGAATGGTGGCGGCAGATCGAGGAGTGGCGAGGGGTCAATTGCCTGGCCTACGATCGCCACAGCCCCCTCATCAAGCCCCAGTTCGCCGTCGAGACCCTCTACAAGGTCACCGAGGGCGGTCTCTACCTGACCTCCGACGTGGGCCAGCACCAGATGTTCGCCGCCCAGTTCTACCCCTTCGACGAGCCCCGGCGCTGGATCAACTCCGGCGGTCTGGGCACCATGGGCTTCGGCCTGCCGGCGGCCATGGGCGTCCAGCTTGCCTACCCCGACGCCACCGTGGCCTGCGTCTCCGGCGAGGCCAGCATCCTCATGTGCATCCAGGAGATGGCGACCTGCAAGCAGTATGACCTCCCCATCAAGGTCATCCTGCTCAACAACGGTTACATGGGCATGGTGCGTCAGTGGCAGGAGTTCTTCTACGAGAGCCGCTACTCCCACTCCTACGTCGATGCCCTGCCGGACTTCGTCAAGCTCAGCGAGAGCTTTGGCCACGTCGGGATGCGGGTGGAACAGCCGGGGGACCTGGAGGGCGCCATGCGCGAGGCCTTCGCCATGAAGGATCGCTTTGTCTTCATGGATATCGTGGTCGATCCCGCCGAGAACGTTTACCCCATGATCGAGGCGGGCAAGGGCCATCACGAGATGCACCTCTCGCCGGAAAGGGAGCTCGCCTGACATGAGACACATCATTTCCGTCCTGCTGGAAAACGAGGCCGGCGCCCTGTCCCGGGTGTCCGGGCTCTTCTCCGCCCGCGGCTACAACATTGAGTCCCTGACCGTGGCCCCCACGGATGACCCCACCCTGTCGCGCATGACCCTGGTCACCACCGGCAGCGAGGAAATCATCGAGCAGATCAAAAAGCAGCTCAACAAGCTGGTCGATACCGTCAAGCTCCTCGACCTTACCGAGGGCCGCCATATCGAGCGCGAGATGATGCTCATCAAGGTCCGGGCGGTGAAGGAGGGGCGCGAGGAACTCAAGCGTCTGACCGACATCTTCCGCGCCAAGATCATCGACGTCACCGAGACCAGCTATGTGGTGGAGTTGACCGGCACCTCCCAGAAGCTCGATGCCTTCATCCAGGCCGTCCCCGAGGGCCTGGTGGTGGAGGTGGTGCGCTCCGGGCCCACCGGCATCGCCCGCGGCGAAAAGGGTCTCACGCTTTAATACGCATTACATCGCCCGGCCGCGCGCCGGCGCCCACTTCAAGGTTACGACTATGGCCATCAACGTTTACTACGACAAAGACGCCGACCTCTCCCTCATCCAGTCCCGCCAGGTCGCTATCATTGGCTACGGCTCTCAGGGCCACGCCCACGCCAACAACCTCAAGGACTCCGGCGTCAAGGTCACCGTCGGCCTGCGCCCCGGCTCCGCCTCGGCGGTCAAGGCCGCCCACGCCGGCCTGGACGTCAAGCCCATCGCCGAGGCCGTCGCCGCCGCCGATGTGGTCATGGTCCTGGCCCCGGACGAGCACCAGGCCTGCCTCTACCGCGAAGACATCGCCCCCCACATCAAGCCCGGCGCGGCCCTGGCCTTCGCCCACGGCTTCAACATCCACTTCGGCGCCATCGAGCCCCGCGAGGACCTGGATGTCATCATGATCGCCCCCAAGGGCCCGGGCCACCTGGTGCGCTCCACCTACACCCAGGGCGGCGGCGTCCCCAGCCTCATCGCCGTCCATCAGGACGCTAGCGGCCAGGCCCGCGACATCGCCCTGGCCTATGCCTCCGCCAACGGCGGCGGCCGTGCCGGTGTCATCGAGACCAGCTTCCGCGAGGAGTGCGAGACCGACCTCTTCGGCGAGCAGGTGGTCCTCTGTGGCGGCCTCACCTCCCTGATTCAGAACGGCTTCGAGACACTGGTCGAGGCCGGCTATGCCCCCGAGATGGCCTACTTCGAGTGCCTGCACGAGGTCAAGCTCATCGTCGACCTCATCTACGAGGGCGGCATCGCCAACATGCGCTACTCCATTTCCAACACCGCCGAGTATGGCGACCTGACTCGCGGCCCGCGCATCGTCACCGACCAGACCAAGGCGGAGATGAAGCGCATCCTGACCGAGATCCAGTCCGGCGACTTCGCCAAGGAATTCATCCTCGAAAACCAGGCCGGCGCCCCCAAGCTAAAGGCCCTGCGCCGCCTGGGCCAGGAGCACCCCATCGAGGAAGTCGGCGAGCGCCTGCGCGAGATGATGCCCTGGATCAAGGCCGGCAAGCTGGTGGACAAGAGCCGCAACTAATCCCCGGGAGTCCGGCTTGATAGCGGCGTTAGGGCTCGGGTTGGCCGGGGCTAAGGATGGCGCCCCGTGATCCTCATCCCCGCCCGTGATGAGGCCCATTCCATCGCCCAGGTCATCGTCGAGGCCCGCCGCCTCTACCAGGCGCCCATTGTCGTCATCGACGATGGCAGCCAGGACGACACGGCGGTGATCGCGGCGACGGCGGGGGCCCTGGTGTTGCGCTTGCCCTTGCATCTCGGGGCCTGGGGGGCCATGCAGACGGGACTCCGTTATGCCCATCGCCAGGGCTGGGATCTGGCCGTCACCCTGGATGCCGACGGCCAGCACCATCCCGCCGATATCCAGGCCTTGATCGCGCCCCTGCTGGCTGGCGAGGCGGACGTAGTGATCGGCGCCTGTCCCCTGAGGGTCAGTCGCGCCCGGCGGCTGGCCTGGCACTATTTCCGCGGACTCACCGGTATTGCCCTGGAAGACTTGACCTCGGGTTTCCGGGCCTACAACCGGGCCGCCATGGAGCGCCTCATCCGGCCGGATGCCACCCTGCTCGACTACCAGGATGTGGGGGTCCTCTTGATCCTGCGCCGCCAGGGTCTGCGCATGCGGGAGGTGCCGGTGACCATGCGGGATCGTTACGACGGTAAATCCCGCATCTTTAACTCTTGGTGGACTGTCGCTGGTTATATGCTCCGCACCACCGTCCTTTGTCTGGCGGGCATCGGCGGCAACCGGCAGCACCTCGCCCCCGACCGGGATTGATCTCAACGCGTATGACCTACCAACTGACATCCCTGTTCATCGGCTTGGCCATTGCCGGCAGCATCCTCTGGCTGGTTCGTCAGGCTCATTTGCATGGGACCCAAGCCCTCTGGTGGATTGCCTTCGCCTCGGCTGTCGTCATCCTTGGTATCTGGCCGCGGCTATCGGACTGGGCCGCGGGCTATCTGGGCATAGGTTACCCACCGATCATCGCCATCGTTCTGGGTTTTGGCCTAGTGCTCATCAAGATGCTGACCATGGACCTCGAGCGCTCCCGGCAGGGGCGGCGCATTCGTCGGCTGGCACAACGCATGGCCCTGCTTGAAGCCAAGCTCGAGGAGGCCGTCCGTCCACCAGTGGCCGCAGCGAAATGGCAAACCCCAGAATCCCAAAAATCCCCAACAGCTCCAGATGACCAGGTGTTTCCGGCGCCCCTAGAAGCCCCGGTACCCTCGGTAACCATCGCAACCTCGCCAGGTTCGCACCACCCGCAAGCCGAGGTTTGATGGGCTCTTCCAGACCACCTGCAGTCAATAGCCATGCGCGTCCTCCATGTCGGCAAATTCTTTCCTCCCTTTGCGGGCGGTATCGAGCACTTCCTCGCCGACTTACTGCCAGCCCAACAGGCGCTCGGCATCCGAGTAGCCGCGCTGGTGCACCACGAAGGCCCTGGATGGCGCGGCGTCGTACCTCCTCCGGACACTACCAGTAACTCGGAAATCGACAAGGGTGCTGGCATGGGTCGGGGCGTAGGCCCGGACACGGCCCAGGACCAACTTCCTCCTCTGATCTACCGGGCCCCCTGTCTGGGCCGGATACTTTATGTTCCCCTGAGTCCAACCTTCATCCTCTGGTTGGATCGCGTCATCCGCGAATTCAGCCCGGACCTGCTGCACCTACACCTGCCCAACACCTCAGCCTTTTCTGCCCTGATGTTGCCGCGGGCGCGCCGGCTGCCCTGGGTAGTCCACTGGCATGCGGATGTTGTGGCATCCGCCATCGATCGCCGCCTCGCCCTGGCCTACCAGCTCTATCGCCCCTTCGAGCAGCGGCTGCTGGCCCATAGCCAGGCTGTTATCGCTACCTCGCCGCCCTACCTTTCCGCTAGCCTCGCCTTGAGGCCTTGGCGTACCCGTTGCCATGTTATTCCCCTGGGGTTGAACCCTGCCCGCCTTCCCGAGCCCGATCGTGCCAGCCTGGACCTGGCCGCGCAGGATTGGGGCCATGCAGGCTTGCGTATCCTGGTCATCGGCCGGCTCACCTATTACAAGGGCCATGAAATTCTCATCCGAGCCGCTGCCCGGCTAACCGATATTCGGGTGCTGATCGTCGGCGGGGGAGAACACCAGGACCGCTTGATACGGTTGGTGCATGAGCTAGGGCTTGGTGATCGCGTTAGCTTGCTGGGCCACCAGACCGCGGCACAAGTCACTGCCCTTCTAGCCAGTTGCGATATCTATTGCCTGCCCTCCCTGGAGCGCACTGAGGCCTTCGGCCTGGTGTTGCTCGAGGCCATGCGTTTTGCCAGGCCGGTCGTTGTCAGCGACATACCGGGTTCCGGGGCGCCCTGGTTGGTGCGGCAGGCGGGTAATGGCTGTCTGGTTTCGCCGGGTGATGCGGTGGCTCTAGCCGAAGCTCTCGCGGCCTTGCAAGCCGATGCGCTGAAGCGCCAGGACTTGGGTGAGGCGGGTGCCCGAGTCTTTGAGCGGGAATTTGGCATCGGTCCCGTTGCAACCGCTATACATGGCCTCTATCAGCGCGTGCTTGCCGAATATGGTGGACCATCCCAGCTTTGACCCTCCCGCGGCCTTGTTCATCATCCCGGCCACCGTTGTCAGGCCGCGACCGGCATCAGATAGGCAGGTTTTGGCGGGGGCGGTCGTCGGCCTCGCGGGGCCGCGGCGGCAAGGGCAGGCGCAGGAGGGCTTGCTCGAAACAGGGCTTCGGGTGCACACCCAAAGCTGCGCTCGGCGGCGGTCGTCCCGGCGGCGTGGCGGTGCGCTCGAGGTGCAGCGCGGGGATGATCTGCTTGAGCACGGCCGCGTCAGGTCGGGAGGCAGCTTGAGGGCCTCGACCCTGGCGGTCACGGTGGCGAAGAAGCAGGCGATGTCCGCAGTGAGTTTGCCCTTCCAAGGATAGGAAATTTCGAGGGTCCTGCCTAATCCCTGCACACCGTTCACCACGCCCTGGACTCGGGCTTGACCGGGCTTATGAACAACGCCCCCTTAAAACCTACTGCCTGCTTACAGCTTTCAGGATTTCCAGTAACTGGGGCGCAAGTCGCGCACTCTGATCATTAGTGATATGCTTTCCATCCCGATAATTAAATTTTCCCCCGTCCGCGCTGCGACACATACCTCCCGGGCAGACTGAATCAGCCAGATCAACAACCATGGCTCCGGTCTTTTTGCCAACCTCCTCGATGACATTGTAAACCGCAGCCTGTCGGTTTCGTGCGTAGGATAAAGGCATTTCAACCCTGCAGGATTGATTTAGGATGTTAAATAGTAAGCAACTATCTGGAGACCATTTATAATTTTCCAGAAAATGTGGCAAGGTGTGAAATACAGAAACCTTGTGACCAAAACCCTCCAGTAATCGAACCGTTTCGATCAGCTCGTTCTCAAGCGTATTCAGACGTCCTTGTTCTCTCGGCGTTACCACTTCATTATCAGTAGGTAGCCAGGCTGCGTCTGACATCGCCAATATTACGTGACCGTCGGTGGATTGAGACAGCCATTCCGTAAAATGCGCGTAAAATTTCCGACAGCGTTCAATGCCATGTGAACGAATTGGTTGACAGCCCCTTGCGGTAGCTAAAGCCAGGGGTTGATTTGATTGTTTAGCGGCAAGAATCATTCCGCTCTCAAAATGTGCCGCATTGGAATCACCAATAAGATAGACGGGCTCGCCAGGGGCCCCCTGATGCCATTTACAGACCCGGAATTCGTCATCTTCCTTAGCCATATCGCATCCCCGGTTGCCGTATGCGGAGGGACCTCTTAATTCATGTTTCAACTGCTGCATCATCGGAAGCCAGTAATTATCGGCGATTTGGCGCAAGATGATAGATGATGCGGTGGTAATCGCCATAAAACCAAGCGCTGGCCATAGCGCGCGCCAAAACGGAAGATGATATCGCCTACGCAGAGGATTCTCGACAAAAGTATAAGAAAGCAGGGCTGGAATAAGGGAAGTTACCGCGGCTAGTGGTGCTGACCAGGGTGAATTCGGCCATATCATTGAAGCAAATACGATCAACGGCCAGTGCCATAAATAGATGGAATAGGATCGATCACCAACCCATTCCAGTCCCCGACTACCCAATAGGGCCGAGACAGGATTGGTGGGTTGCTCTCCTGCTATGATCAACAGTGACGTGCCAATTACGGTTGGCATAACCACCCAGCTGGAGAAGGTGGTCTGATCTGAGATCAGCCAGAGTCCGATAAGTAAAATAGCAGAACCCAAGATGGCCAGGATGGTCGCGATCACAAACGGGATGCGGCGCCACCAGGGACTGCAAAGAACCAGAAGAGAACCTACGCCGAATTCCCAGGCTCGGGTTAGTGGACTATAAAAGCCGCTGAGCCATTGTGCCTTTTCTGGAAAGTTAACGGATCCCCCCGCAATTGCCAACCAGAGTGAGCCTTGAATAACCAATATGATTAAAATAAACGGAAGCATTCGCCATGCACTACCACGCCGAGCAAGAAGCCAGCTAATAACGAGCATCAGAGGAAAAAAGAAATAGAACTGCTCCTCGACTGATAACGACCAAATATTCAAAAAAGGTTCAGTCTCGGCCGGTGCTGCGAAATAATCTCCTGTAACCTGTGCTATTCGGTAGTTTGCGGCGAATAGCAGGGCGAAGATGGCGGTTTCAGATGCTGCCTGTTGCTGCCCAAGCGGCGGTAGGATTAGGCCTGACATCGCCAGTGTAACCAGAATTACTAAAGCCAAGGCTGGTATCAAACGCAGCGACCGCCGTAAATAGAACCTGCCGAGAGAAATACGCCCGGATACTTCCCATTCGCGATTAAGCATTCCCGTAATTACATAACCGGATATCACGAAAAATGCATCAACACCCGTAAAACCACCCGGAATCGGCAACCCTGAATGGAATGCGACCACCATCAGCACCGCAACGGCTCGTAAGCCTTGGATATCAGGGCGGTGCCAACTATTTAGCGAACTTATATCCGTTTTTTGTGACAATGGGTGAATACCGTAAAAGTCCCTTACCAGATCGGCGCGATATCCGAGTTCAGCCAAGGTCGGTCGTTACTATGCTGTCGTCTGGCCTCGCGTAGTCCAGCCACACGGTCATGATCCAGAACAACCAGGCAGGTACGAAGTGCAGCGCTACGCGGTTGATACTAGTCGCCTTGATAGCCCAGAGCGAAGCCTCGGTCCAAAAGAAGAGGAAATATAAGGCGGTCAGGCTACCCAAGCACCAGGTCAGACCGGCAACCCGCCAGGCAGCCTGCCGGGTCCCCCGAACCCTCCAGACGGCAAATCCGGCTGCAACCAAGGCACTCATAAGTAGATATGGCAGAAGATGCCATTGGCTATAGAGTAAGGTATGCCGTAGTACAGGTTCCCAGGGCGATTCCTTGCCTAATTCCATAGTCCCAACGTAAGGCAGTTGAACAAAACCCGGGCCCAACTGTATGTGACCCAGGACAGGCAAATCCAGGCCAAGGCCACCGATGGCCCACAGTGCGCCCAGCAGAATTGCTGCTAGCAGGCTGATCCCGGCCAGCCAGCATCTTCCCAGTTTCGCGACTAGCAGGGCAGGGAGGAACAAGAGGCCCCATATCATTCCCTCCCGCTTGATCGCCCCGCAGGCCAGGATGAGCACGAGGGCCATCAGCCCCTGGCGCCGGTCGCCGCTCCTCAGCCACTGCAAGAAGGCTATGAAGGCCAGACCCAAGGTGGTGGCTAACCAAAGGTCCGCATAACCCGCCAGGGCAATCTGAGTGTTCAGGATGGGTAGCGACAACAGCAGCCAACAAAAAATGATGGCCGTTAGGGGCGAGGTCCCCCAAAGGCGTGCCTGCCCATAAAAGCCAAGCCCCAGGGCTAGACCGATTCCTAGCCAGGGAAGGTTGGCCAGCGTCTCATTCCAGCCACCAAATGCCAGGGGTAGCCAGGCGGCAATCAAGGAAACGGTTTTGGGATAGGCCCACGCATCAATGGTGTATAATGCTCCGGTGGTATCAGCCAGCCAATCCTTGGCAGATACGAAAGGTGCCATGAATTCGAGTTCCGACCAAACCCGGGCCCGGGCTGCCCAGGTCGTCCAGGCGTCCCAAGGGAACAGGGGTTGCCACCAAACCTCCAGGGCCAGGTTAACGAATCGGATCAGAAGCCAGGCTAGGACCAGGCCGAAGGCCACCCAGCGCCAGAAAGTCATGGACCAGGTTGCCTCGGAATGCGCCACTGTGCTGGGCGGGGCGCCTGGTTCGGCGCCAGACCTAGTCCGTGCTGGTCGCCAAAGGAAGGCTGCCAGTAACAATGTGGTAAAAACCGACAGGGTAATATAAGGAGTCAGGGTCCAATCAGCCGCTCCTTGCAGGCGCAGTATCAAGGCAACGCCCATGAACCCGAGGATATAGCCATAACCCCAGGCCAGTGGCCAACGCCCCGGGCAGGGGTCCAGCCACCACCGGTACAACCAATAAGCCATGGCTAGCCAAGGCAGGATGAGGGCGGAACTAGCCATCAACACATTCATTCTCGCCCGATTTCCTTGACGCGAAACAGAGCGCCAAATCCTCGTATGCTGGCCACGGGCTCCACGCTCAGTTCACTCCTGGGTGTCTTGAGTAATTGCCGCTCGGCATCAAATTGAACATTTGATATACCGTCCAGCACCAGGACGTAGTTACCAACGCGGATCTGATTCCTGCCTGGCAGGCGCGCGAGCCCGTATACTTGGTGTGGGAGCAAATGGTAACGGATGCGACCATTGAGATAGTCGTTGCTCTCTTTGCCTAGAATGAAAATCCGACTGGGGGTATCTGGGAGCTTCTGGCGAAGTCCAGTCATGGCGGCGATGAGTGGACCATCGTTACTGGCCCGTGTCCGTTCAGATGAGGCAGGGGACCCGAATCGGTGGTAAGTGTCCACTAGCCGTGACGCTAGTTGTAGTTGCCAGCGCAGGTCGAGCACCAGCCAGCCGGCTAGCAACAACAGGGCTAATCCGCCTGCCCGGTGTTGAGCAGGCAAGGAACGGCTGAGTAGGATGAACACGGCAGCACTGACTAACAACCACAAAGCAACCGTAGCGACGGGGGTCAGTAGCCGACCACGCGTAGCTCCTGCATGGAAATTGATAGAACGTCCGGACCAGGGTTCCAGCGCCGACCAGTCCATCGCCAGTGTCGAGATGATAGGTAAGGGGTCTGAAAGGCCGCTTGCGCGCCTATCCGCTGCTCCGTGGATGAAACTGGATACTAACCAGAGCCCCAGCCAGATTAAAAGTAATCCGGACGAACCGGCAACGACCAGTCTAAGAAAAAGTGATTTCAGAACAAAATGCCCTCGGCGGGAAGGTCGGGGAAGGCCCAGCATGGGCGCGCGTTCAGGGGTCAATACCTCAAGCTCGTCCGTGGAAATGCTAACCATTTATAACATGATACCCCACATGGCCCTCCCTAACCAGGGCAGACAACCCACGATCATGGCTGCCCTTTGGGTACAATCGATAAAGTTGACGCTTGCTGGCCTAGTCATTTGGAAAAAAATGCGGAAGGTAAAGGCGCCCAGTCCTTGTCCCTTGTCTGTGCCTCCCGACTTGCCTAAGCTATATGCCAGCAAGGATACCTAACTGAGCTATGCCTTGTCCTTATCACTTCTGCTATCTAACTGAGGAATGAAACTGATGTCTGCAACCCTTGTTCGCCTGGCCCTTTTCGCCGCCCTGGTGATTTCCGCCTCTTCTGCCTTGTCGGTGACCCCAGCCGCTCCGGCTCCTGCCGCTCCAGTGGCCGCTCCTTCCCAACCGGTTAGCCCCCCTGCCCAGGCCGCTAAGTCAACCGCCGCCCAAGGATGCAAGGGCTTAACTCAAAATGACTGTGCCTCCAACCAGAGTTGTACCTGGGCGCCCGCTAGTACCAACAAGGCCGGCAAGCAAGTACCGGCCCGCTGCAAGAATATGGGGTGCAATGGCCTGGATCAGTCTGCCTGCACTGCCAAAGCCGCCTGCTCTTGGACAGAGGCCAGGACTCGCAGGGATGGCAAAGAAATTGCCGCCGCTTGCCGTACTAAGAAGTCCAAGGAGCAGCCCGCCGAGGACAAGGCTGCTAAAGTCCCTGCGCCTGCCTCTGCCATGGCTCCAACTCCGTCTCAAACCCCGATCCCGGGGGCTCAACAATCCCAATCTCAAGGTGTCGTCAAGCCATAACCCGCACTTGATGGTGGCAGCCCTCGGGCTGTCAGCATCATTTCTAACTCTGCAAAGCCGTAACCAAATATGCTTTGATCACCCGTGGACATCCTAGGGCCTGAGAACGCGTGATCCAGCGAAGAACGCCTCCAAATCACCACAGCAATCAGAGATCAGCGGCAATTTGTGGTGCTGCGACTAGGTCGTGATCACCGGGCCGACACCCGGAGTTTTGCCATGTCATGCCTGTAGCGAAGACGGATTTTATAAACGACCACCTGCTCCTGCTCCTGCTCCTGCTCCTGCTCCTGCTCCTGCTCCTGCTCCAACACTATCCTCGCTGGGCAGGAACGCTTGGCAAGGGGATCGGCCTGTAACCAGAGCGACAGGCGGTCGGGTCCAGGATAGGGCTTGAGTGTGTTCACTGCGGTTAGGCCATGCTATGGGGCTGAATTATGTCCAAGGCTAGATTGTCGTTATACTACCTTGGTCAACGAAGCTTGTTGGGCCTTGGCCTGGAAAATTGTCCGGTTAATGCCTACGCCGGGCATTGTATCTCTCCCCTCCTTGGCAACGCGTTGGTAAATGGGCATTCTACTCATGTTCCTTGGCGTATCGAGGCGTCAGGGCCGGATATCAGGGGGCTCCTGTTGGATATTAAAATTTTAATCCACCGATGGGCAACGTAGAAATGGCTATGCATTTCGAATCGGTTTACCATATCACGACCCATAAATGTGGCAGTCAATGGGTCCGTGATATCCTGACTTCACCTGAAATACATTCTGTGACGGGTTTGATCCATGCCTCGACGACACCGCGCCTTGATCAAGGATTGATGCCTGACCAGGAGAATGGATACCTCTACTCTCCCGTTTATGATCTAAATGCACTAGAGTGGCGTGGCATAGGAAAAAACGTGGGTAAGGGAATCGTTGTTCTTCGTGATCCGCGAGACGTTATTGTTTCCTTACTCTACTCCCATCTTTATAGCCATGCCTCTAGTCCGCGTGTTGATTTTAACAGAAGGCAACTCTTTGATCTGCCTAATCTGGCGTCCAGACTAAAGCTGCTTTTCCGGGATAATTTTTATAAAATACGCTTTTTTTTATCTTGGTCTAATTATGCGTCAAATGATGTATATGTCGTGCGCTACGAGGACCTCATTCAAAACCAACAGGAAGTATTTAGCAATATTTTTGAATGGCTAGGTTGGGGTCTACCTCTGGAGACGGTAGTAGCGGTTGTTGAGCGACATAGTTTTAAGCGTAGAAGTGGTCGCTCTCCGGGCGAGACGGACCTTGTTAGCCATTTTCGGCGGGGGCTTGCTGGGGATTGGAAAAATCATTTCACTCGGGATTTGGGGGAATTATGGGAAGGGCTGTACCCAGGCTTTTTGGTAAAGGTGGGCTACGAAACACGAAGTGATTGGTGGTGTCATTTACCCGAGGAGATTGGCTCTACCCCCGAAAATTGTCCTAGCCGCGAACAGGAGGAACTCGAGGCACAACGACGCCGAATCCACATTCTTGAGGCACAGACTAATGAAAAAGAGGCAGTCATTCAAGAATTAGCCCATATCTGCGCGGAACGTCTTGCCTTGATCGAGCAACTGGATATTGCCCTGAAGGAACGTAAGGATGTTCAATAAGAGATTAGATACGAATCACAATACTTCCATACCTTGGGGAAGTGAAACAATATGGGTGCTGTAAGTTTTTCAATTGATGTTAATTTGGTTAAGGCATTGGCATCTGTCCTACCTCTTGATATTTTCGTTGAAACAGGTACCTACGAGGGTGATACGGTAGATTTGGTTCGGGGTCTATTTCGAGAAGTATTTTCAGTTGAACTCTCGGAAAAATATGTCGAAAGTGCGCGTCACAGATTCAAGATTTTTCCCAATATTAATATCTTACAAGGCAATTCGCCATCCGTGCTGCACGAGCTGATTCCTAAGCTAAGGCAGCAGTCAGTACTCTTTTTCTTGGATGCGCATTGGTGCGTGGCCGAACATACGGCAGGCCAGACATCCCAATGCCCTCTGATAGAGGAGCTTAACGAAATTGGGTATCTTAATCAGGATAGTGTGATTATCATCGATGACGCGCGATTATTTCAATGTACCCCGCCTTTCCCACATGATGTAACACAATGGCCAGTATTTGCGGATGTATTGGGTGCGTTAAGGTCATTGTCCCAAACTCACACGCTGACCATAGTTAATGATTACTTCGTATATTTCCCAGTTGCCATCAGCCCGGTTGTTGAGGGATACGCAAGGGAATTTGGTATTGATTGGCTGCATGTCATCCAAGAAAGAGAACGACTGGCTAGTGAACGTGAAGAAGTGAGCCAGATTCGGCAGGACTTCGGCAGAGTATATAAGTTGATTGTTGGACCGGTTGAATATGCGAAGGGATATGATGATCGTTCTTGGACAGCCATTATCCAAGAAATTGAAAAAGCTTTATTGGTTAAAGAGCAAGAATTGATACAAAATCGCTTTCGGGCGGCTCATATCCAAGAAATTGAAAAAACTGTATTGGCTAAAGAGCAGGAATTGATACAAAAGGATAAAGTAATTCAAGAGTTGAGTTTCGCGGTGAGTGCTTATCGGATATGCCATCCATATTTAAAGCCTTTTTCATACACCTTCAGGTTTGCTCACGGTCTGACACAGTTATTCATCCCGCGGATCGGCAGGCTCGCCCACCACCCCCCCATTCCGCTTTGCCCGCCTGCCCCGTATGTCAGTAAGTATCCCCTTGAGACTTTACCGCGCATCTCGTTGGTAACACCATCATTTATGCAGGGGCAATTTATCGAGAGGACTATTAAGAGCGTATTGAGTCAAGACTATCCCAACCTCGAATATTTCGTGGAGGATGGAGGCTCTGATGATGGGTCAAGTGAAATTATTATCCGCTATGCTGATCGATTGGCAGGATATAGGTGTGGCGCCGATAAAGGACAAGCGAATGCCATTAATATGGGCTTCGCGAAATCGAAAGGCGAGATCATGTGCTGGTTGAATTCTGATGATATGCTTCTACCTGGTGCACTGGCATATGTGGGGGAATATTTTGTCCAACACCCTGAAGTGGACGTTGTCTATGGTAATCGGATTTTGATTGATGTGGATGATCGTGAGATTGGCCGTTGGGTGTTACCACCCCATAATAATCAAGTCCTGAGCTATGCCGATTTCGTTCCTCAGGAGACGCTTTTTTGGCGTCGCTCGGTATGGAATAAAGTAGGGGCATGCCTCGATGAATCTTTCCGATTCGCGCTGGATTGGGATCTTTTGCTGCGCTTCAGGGAATCGGGATCTCGCATGGTACGTCTCAGGCGATTTTTAGGTGCTTTTAGAATCCATGACTCCCAAAAAACATCTGCAGAGATAGAAGAAACCGGCTTTCAGGAAATGCAAATCTTGCGATGTCGTGCGCTTGGGATTGATGAGATTGGCCAAGGGGTAGTACATCGAGCAGTAGCCCCTTATCTACTAAGACATGTATTTCATGACCTCGCGTTTCGTGTCGAGCACCGGCTTGGATTGCTACGGACTAATGGATTACGTTAAAATAGACAGGAGGAATTGTGCAAACCTGTGGTTATGCAACTGTCCTAACCAACGCGGACATATACTTCCGCTGAGATTCCATCAGGGCGGTTGTTTCTCAATCGTTGTTCAATTTGTGGTATTCCGCGAGAGAATTCATGATTATTCATTCGTTAATTTTGATTGGTGATTTTTAAATGGCTAATTTGCTTATTCATATCGGTTACCCTAAAACTGGCACCTCTTGGTTGCAACATTTTCTCACGCAAAATGAAGATGAACTGCGTCCTGTAGGGATTGATTACCTGAAAACCGGCCGAGCAAGTGGTATCATAAATCATGTGCGTCTTGTCCGAGCGCTACAGGATGAATCAAAGGATATTGCCATCAAGACCTGGCATGCTGTTGCGGCAGAGGTGGCATTAAGTTCCGCTCCTTACTGCGTCATATCCGCTGAAGCCTTCGCAGAAGGCCTTAGTGAAGAGCATATAGGAATTATGTATGATTTAATTAAGGATATCGATGTCAAAATATTGGTTTATGTGCGGCCCCAGGCGCAAGCCATACAGTCCCGTTACCTACAGGCCATAAAAACAGGCTTTCGGCTTCCAGATTTCCCGACCTATGTGAACAGGCAAATTAGAAAAGGAATTTGGAACTATCAGGAGCGACTTGGGTTGTGGAGCAGTTTTGGAAAGGATAATTTGATCGTTCGTCCCTATATCCGTTCACTGTTACCGAAAGCAGATATTCTCGAGGATTTCAGAATCACGCTTGGTATACCAGATTACATATGGTCCACCATGTCCCTTCCTGAGGGCGCAAGTCAAAATCTTAGTATAGGACCGCGCAGTTTTGCGGCCCTTAAAAGGATTGTTTACGCATCGGACGGGATCTATCGTCCTTCGAAAATGGAAGTGGAAAAAGGGGATGAGAAAAATATTACTGAATTATTGGAGGATAGCAGGGTATTAAATAGAGATTTAGGAGGGGTTTTCCATGACCTGGGCTGGTATGACGAAAAATTGAGCCTATTGACTCCTGAAATTGAAAAGCATTGCATCGATGCGTTCGCCGATAGTAACGCTTTCGTGGCTCGAAACTATCTTGGATTAGATAATGGTGTTCTTTTTCCTATAAATAGTAAATTATCTTCGCCGACATTGATACCCGATTTGACTACCGATGATTGGGCGCAGGTAGCTATTGGTTTATTGCGCAGAATTAAATTGCATCATGAAAGACACAAGACCTACAAAATATCCAGGAGACGGGCCGAAGGAGAAAGCGATCCACAGGCCACCTGTATCACCGATCAAATCCAGCTAGCATCAATTGAAAATGAACCCTTAGCTTCGAAAAATGACTTACCGGGTAGTGAGGGAAGCAAAAAAATTAAAGTAAGGATTGGCGAACCCACACAGGGGAATCACGTTATGGGCGTCTCTTCACGGCCAAGCGTACAGCCGAACCCCACTATATTCCATATTACCCATTATAAGGCAGGTAGCCAATGGGTATATGCTGTCATGGCAGCGGTGGCGCCTAAGCGTATCGTTCAGCCTCTGCCGGGCGTTAAGCACATTTTTGCCCAGCCCATTGAGCAGGGTAGAATTTATCCTACCGTATATCTTAAGCGGGACGTTTTTGATACCTTACAAATTCCTGGTACTTGTCGGCGTTTTATCATCATTCGTGACCTCCGAGATACCTTGATTTCACTTTACTTTAGTCACCGTTATAGTCATGGTAAAACGTCCGACGCCATTACCTCCAGCCGCGAAATGTTGAATGCCTTGACTGTGCGGGATGGTCTTATGTGGCTTATGGACAATCGGCTCAAGGTCTCGGCTGATATTTTAGAATCCTGGCTCGGAACGAATGACCTGCTTATTAAGTACGAGCAGTTATTGGAGGATGAGTATGGTATGTTTGAACGGATTATTAATTATTGCGGCATAGACATATCAAAAGACAGACTGGTTCAGGCGGTAAAATCGGCGTCATTTGAAAATATTACCCATCGTGACAAGGGCGAGGAAAATATTCATGCCCATCAAAGAAAAGCCATAGCCGGGGACTGGCGAAATCACTTTGATAAGGAGCTGAAGATTAAATTTAAGCAAAGTTATGGCGATCTTTTAATCGCGGCTGAATATGAGAAGGATTATAACTGGTAAGGCAATAAATTATTTACATCTGGTAAATAGGTAGCAGCAGTGGCCGGTCCCTTAGTCACTATTGCTGTACCTTCGCTAAATCATGCTCCTTACCTTAAGGAAGCCCTTGAGTCGATTTTTTCGCAAAACATACCAATCGAGGTTTTTGTTGCCGATGGGGGCTCGTCAGACGGCAGCCTTAAAATTATTGCCGATTGGGAAAATAAATTAGCGGGATGGCGAAGTTATCCAGACCAAGGGCAATCCGCAGCGATCAATGAATGTATTTCGAAGGGAACTGCCCCATATGTATGCTGGTTAAATAGTGATGATCGGTTGATCCCAGGGGGATTGACACATTTACTACGGACGCTGATCAATCATCCCGAGGCATCAGCCGCATATGGACGCGTGTGGAACGAGCGTGCCGGAAGGCGGCTTCGTCCGATTTTAACGGCACCATTTAGCCCCGTCTTGTTGGCCCAATTCTGTATCATTTCTCAGCCTGGGTCATTGATTAGAAGAGCCGCATGGGAAACAGTTGGGGGTCTAGACGCAAATTTGCACATGGCGATGGATTATGATTTATGGTGGAGGCTTTATAAAATTGCGGGGCCATTAATTTATTATAAAGGATTTGTTGCTATAAACCGTGATCATTCCATTACAAAAACAAATCTTCATAGGCGGTTGCATTATCAGGAGGCCATGCAAGTGGTACATAAATACTATGGCCGGGTTCCTATTAAGTGGTGGTTAGCTCAACCTTACGCTATTTGGTGGAGAAGTGTAATAAATTCCCTTACAAGAAACGCGCGCTAGATAAATGCTAAATGTAAAACTATTTTATCGTTTGCTATATATTTTATGTCCTCCTTAAAAATATATGCTTCTGGTTAAAATCCTTCTTCTAGATCCATGCCAATGTTATTAAATCGACAATTTTGTGGATCTCTGTTTCTCATAATCTCATCATAGCAGCATATGTCTGGATGAAAGTGTCCTGTACTAATGATGAGCCCTGATAACTTTTGCGATAAACCAATAACTACGCGTAGTATAAGTATATAGACAACTACGTATCCTGAATGCTGACGCCAATTTTCTGTTGCTAATGTCATTAGCATGAGCATGATAAGGGCCATTGGAAATAGCGCCTCGACAATCATGGGTCCCTTTTGTATTTCGAGACGTATACCTATTCGGCTGCCGAGCGTTGACCCATGAGCACCGTTACGGTAGATGTGATCCACCTGTTCTCTTAGCATTTCATTATCCGCCTTGTCTGAATTAAGGATACTTGCGATCGCTTCAGTTTCTTGGCGTAGATGATTATTATTGTCCCGGTGAATTGCGGCCGCGTTAGTGATATTGACAATTGAACGAGTATAAATAACCAATATGATTATTGCTGGGGTAATAAGGCTTAGCGTCAACACGGGACTTATCCATATCAATACAACGGTGAATATCAACAATTGTAGTAAGTCGGCCAGCCCAATAGAGAATTGGCGCATTACAAAACCACAGGAAAACGCTACCCTTCCGCTAATCGTGGCAACAACGCGACGAGTAATTCTGCCCATGCTGAGTGATGAAATTTTAATTAGGGCGCGAATCGTCGCTTCTTCAGCGGTTTTTTTCATTACACTTAGTGATGAGCTTTGTATTAAATAGCGTAGATATAAGCCCATCGCGACAAAAAATAGGGCAAAAATCATAAGAGTAGTAAGGACCTCCGGACTAGTCGATATCTTTATGCCAAAAATATCAAGGCTCCAGATTTCAGTTGCTATCCCCCTAAGTACCGGTATCAAGATAAGAAATCCCGCTGTATTAAACAAAGCGGCCGCTATGCCAAGTACCCCAACACGGATAACAGCATTTTTTGAAAATGGCAGGAATGAACCCACCACAAATTTTAGAGGCTTTGCGAATTGAATAAGTTGCTTTGTCGTTTCAATCATTAGTTAATTCTTGTCTTGGTTGTCATGAATGGTTTTCGCTCACCCTTTCATATGGTTCAAGTCGGCTTGGGCTTGCGTGGGCATTTAGCATATCGGTTTGATGGATGCTCTGTTCAGAACAAGCGTGAACGGAACCCATGATATCATTTTTAAACTTAGTCTGGTAATTCAGCGAGTCAGAGCGTGAGCCTTATCAAGGTGGTTGATTATGTATACCAAGATTGCCATGCCGGTCATTCTTCACCATGGGGCTCTGGATGGCGTGACGGGCTCCTGTCATGAGGTGCGGCTGGCCGATGGACGCGCGGTGCTGATCGACTGTGGTCTGTTTCAGGGTGCCGAGGCGGGGGCCGATGGGGCGGGCGCGACGCGGCTCAAGATCGGCTTCCCGGTGGCGCCCATTCAGGCGCTCATCCTGACCCATGTCCACATCGATCATGTTGGGCGTCTGCCCTACCTGATCGCGGCCGGTTATCGCGGTCCTATCATCTGCAGCGAGGCCTCGGCGGCCTTGCTGCCCCTGGTGCTGGAGGATGCTCTCAAGGTCGGCGTGACCCGGGATGCCAAGTTGATCGATAGCGTCCTGAGCCTGGTGCGTAAGCGCCTGGTGGCCCTGCCTTATGGCCAGTGGCATCCGGTGGTGGGTGATGATCCCGGCCTGCGCATCCGTCTCCAGCAGGCGGGTCATATCCTGGGCTCCGCCTATGTGGAGTGCGAACTGCTTCAGGGCGGGGGTCGGACCCGCGTGCTCTTCTCCGGAGACCTGGGGCCGCCCCATACTCCCTTGTTGCCGGATCCTACCCCGCCAGAGTCCGCACATATCCTGGTGTTGGAAAGCACCTATGGCGATCGGCTCCACGAAGACCGCCGCTCGCGCCATGAGCGTCTGGGCGCCCTGATTGAGCATGCCTTCGCCGATGGCGGCACCCTCCTCATCCCCGCCTTCAGTATCGGCCGCACTCAAGAACTTCTCTATGAACTGGAGACTCTGGTCCATGACCAGGGCGATGGGGTTGCGGGATCCGGGCGGCGGTGGGACTGGGATGATTTGGCGGTGGTGCTCGACTCGCCCTTGGCGGCGAATTTCACCAAGGGGTACAGCCGCCTGCGTGCTCATTGGGATCGCGAGGCCAAGGCCAGGCTCGCCGCTGGCCGTCATCCCCTGGATTTCGAACAGGTGCTCACCGTCGACGACCAGGATGCACACCGGCGCATGGTGGACTATCTGAGTAAGAACCACCGCCCGGCTATCGTCATCGCCGCCGGCGGCATGTGTTCCGGGGGGCACATCATCGATTACCTCAAGGCCATGCTGGGCGATCCACGCCATGATGTGCTGTTTGTCGGCCACCAGGCCGCGGGCACCCCGGGCCGTGCTATCCAGCAATACGGGCCGCGCGGTGGGTATGTGGAACTGGATGGGGATCGCTACGACATCCGCGCCCGGATCCACACCCTGGGCGGCTATTCCGCCCATGCCGACCAGCAAAATCTGCTCGACTTTATTGGCGCCATGAGCCCGTTACCCCAGGAGGTGATCCTGGTCCATGGCGAGGCCGGCGCCAAGCGGGCCCTGCAAGCCGCGATTGCGGCGCGCTTTGCCGGAGTGGAGGTCAGGATTCCCTAATCACCGATACGATCGAAGCCGGAGTCAACAGGGTAGGTCAACTCATCTCCGCGATTGTCGCTTCGCGCGCGATGCGCACCCTAGTAAAAAAGGCCAAATTACGAAACGAAGCCATTTATAGGAGCGCTGTTAAGTCGCCCTTGGTACGTCGTCCGGGTAAGATCATCGTATCCAGATGGGGGAGACGACACATGCGCACCGCCGTCAATCTCAATGCAGCACTGCCCAGTCAGGTCCAGCGGTCATATGACCCACTCCAACCTCCCGAACTCTACTGACCTGGACACTTGCCTCCTGGCCGACCGCCCCGGCCTGCGCCGGCGTTTGCGGGGCTTGCGACAGCGCCAGGATCGGGGCCAGCCCAGCGATGAAGGGCTGGCCCAGCTGTGGCGGGAGATCGAGGCCTCCCAGGCGGTCCTGGAGCGGCGGCGGGCGCTGGTGCCAGAAATCCAGTTTCCCCCCGAATTGCCGGTCAGCGAGCGCCGGGAGGAGGTGGCGGCGCTCATTGCCCGCCACCAGGTGGTAATTCTGTGCGGCGAGACGGGCTCGGGTAAGTCCACCCAGTTGCCGAAGATCTGCCTGGAGCTGGGGCGGGGCCTGGCCGGGCGGATCGGCCACACCCAGCCGCGGCGCATCGCGGCGCGCACCCTGGCGAGCCGCGTGGCCCAGGAACTGGGTGGCGAGACCGGCGGGCTGGTGGGCTACAAGGTGCGCTTTCATGATCGGGTACGGCCCGAGACCTGCATCAAACTGATGACGGATGGCATTCTACTGGCTGAGTTGCAGCAGGATCGCCTTTTGCTTGAATACGATACCCTCATCATTGACGAGGCCCACGAGCGGGGCCTGAATATCGATTTTCTGCTCGGCTATCTGCGCGGTCTGTTGCCCCGGCGACCGGACCTCAAGGTCATCGTCACCTCCGCCACCATTGACCCTCAGCGTTTTGCCACCCATTTTGCGGACGCTGGGGGCCGGCCGGCGCCCATCCTGGAGATCAGCGGGCGCACCTTTCCGGTGGAGGTGCGCTACCGCCCCCCGGAGGAGGAGAACGCGGGTGAGCGCGACGACGAGATGCAGCTCGCCATCTCCCAGGCGGTGGACGAGTTGGACCGGGAGGGGCGGGGCGATGTCCTGATCTTTCTCTCCGGCGAGCGGGAGATCCGCGAGACCGCCGAGACACTGCGTAAGCATCACCCGCCCTCGACCGAGATCCTGCCTCTCTATGCCCGCCAAAGCCCGGCGGAGCAGGCGCGCATCTTCCAGCCCCATGGTACCCGGCGGGTGGTGCTGGCGACCAATGTCGCCGAGACCTCCCTGACGGTGCCGGGCATCCATTACGTTATCGACCCGGGCTTTGCCCGGATCAGCCGTTACAGTCATCGCGGCAAGGTCCAGCGCCTGCCGGTGGAGCGGGTCTCCCAGGCCTCCGCCAACCAGCGTCAGGGGCGCTGCGGGCGGGTGGCCGTCGGTATTTGTATCCGGCTCTATTCCCAGGATAATTTTGATTCGCGGACGGCGTTTACCGAGCCCGAGATCCATCGCGCCAATCTGGCCGCCGTCATCCTGCGGATGAAGCTGCTGGGCTTTGGCGAGATCGAGGCCTTCCCCTTCGTGGACCCGCCGGATGGCCGGCTGGTGGCCGATGGCTATCGCAGCCTGGAGGAGTTGGCGGCCCTGGATGGCCAGGGCCAGCTAACGCCCCTGGGCCAGCATCTGGCCCGCCTGCCGCTGGACCCGCGCATCGGCCGCATGCTGCTGGCCTCGGCGGAGTTGGGCTGCCTGACGGAGATGCTGGTGATCGTGGCGGCCCTGAGCGTCCAGGACCCGCGGGAACGGCCCCTGGAGCAGCGCCAGGCCGCCGATGAAATTCACGCCACCTTTAATCATGAGGATTCGGACTTTCTCGCCTTCCTCAACCTCTGGCGCTTCCTGGAGGCTGAGCGCCCGCACCTGACCCGTAACAAGTTCCGCAAGCTGTGCCAGCGCCATTTCCTGTCCTGGAACCGGGTCCTGGAGTGGCGCGACGTGCAGATCCAGTTGCATGCCCAGATGGCGGAGTTGGGCTTTAAGGTCAATGAGCAGCCGGCGGGCTACGATGCCATCCATCAGGCCCTGCTGCCGGGCATCTTGGGTCACATCGGCTTTAAGGACGAGGGGCGGGAGTACCAGGGAGCCCGCAATAGCCGCTTCATGATTCACCCCGGTTCCGGCCTCTACGCCAAGATGCCCAAATGGGTCGTGGCGGCGGAGCGGGTCGAGACGACTCGTCAGTACGGACGCATCGTCGCCCGGGTCCAGCCGGCCTGGATCGAGGAGGCCGGCCGCCACCTAATCCAGCGTAGCTACTCTGAGCCCCACTGGCAGGCTAACTCGGGCCAGGTGGCGGCCTATGAGAAGCTGACCCTCTTCGGCATCACTATCGTCCCCAAGCGGCGGGTCAACTATGGCCCCATCAATCCGGCGGAGGCGCGTGCCATTTTTATCCGCTTCGCCCTCACCGAGGGCGACTTCGACACTCGTGCCCCCTTCTGGCGCCATAATCGGGAGCTCATCGCCACTATCCAGCACCTGGAGGCCAAGTCGCGGCGGCGCGACATCCTGGTGGACGAGGAGGCCATCCAGGCCTTCTACGAACAGCGGGTGCCCGCCGGTATCTATTCGGCACCCCTGTTCGAGCGCTGGCTGCGCCAGGCGAGCCGCAAGGACCCCAAGCTCCTCTATCTGCGCCTAGAGGATGCCATGCGCCATGAGGCCGCGACGGTCACGGTCCAGGCCTTTCCCGACCACTTCCAGGTGGGGGCGACGGCCTTGCCGCTGGAATACCGATTCGACCCCGGCCAGAATGACGACGGCATCACCCTGGTAGTGCCGGCACCCCTGATCAACCAGGTCCCTCCGGACCGTTGCGAGTGGCTGGTCCCTGGCCTGCTCGCGGAACGGATCAGCGCCCTGCTGCGGGGCCTGCCCAAGTCCTGGCGCAAGCTCCTGGTGCCGATTCCCGACACGGCGGAGCGCCTGGCCGCCCGGCTTAAGCCCTCGGACCGGCCTCTGATCCAGGCCCTGGGCGAGGAAATCAAGGCCATGAGTGGTATCCAGGTGCCGGAGGATGCCTGGGACCCGGCGGTGATACCGGCGCACTTGCGGATGAAGTTTCGCCTGCTGGATCAGGAGGGGCATAGCCTGGCGGTGGGGGATGACTACCCGCGACTCCAGCGCCAGTTCGGCGGTAGCGGCCGTCAGGCCTTTGCCCAGATCCCCTCCCAGGGCCTGGAGCGGGAGGGCATCAGCCGCTGGGACTTCGGGGATGTGCCTGAAAGCCTGGATCTCGACCGGAGTGGCATCCGGCTGCGTGGCTACCCGGCCCTGCTTGATCAAGGGGACAGTGTCGCCCTGCGGGTGCTCGACTCGCGGGAGGGGGCGGAGCTGGCACAGCGGGCCGGCCTGCGGCGTTTGCTCATGCTCAATCTGGGTACCGAGGTGCGGCAGTTGCGCAGGAATTTGCCCGGGCTGGACCGGATGCGTTTGCAGTATGCCCAGGTGCCGGACGCGGGGCTTGGTCCCGCGGTTACTGGCACGGGGGGACCGGGGGCCGCGGACGGAACTGGCTTCGGGACGGCGAGGTTGGGGCGGCAAGGCCGGCCGGGTGAGGCGGTCACGGCCGGTGCTGTCGGGGCAAGGCGCGGCAAGGCCAGCCAGCAGCCCAAGCCCATGGACCTGGCTGACGAGGTCCTCGCCCTCATTTTCGACCTGACCTTCCTTGAGGAGGCCCCCACCATCCGGGACCGGGCTAGCTTCGAGGCCCGCCTGACTAGCCGCAAGTCCCAACTGACACGGTTCAGCACGGAGGTCATGGCCCTCGTCGGCCGTATCCTCGACGACTACCAGGCCCTCCGCCAGAGCCTGGCCGCCATCACCCAGAGCAACTGGATGCCCTCGGTCCTCGACCTCAAGGCCCAACTCGATGGCTTGATCTGTCGCGGCTTCCTCTTGGCGGTGCCTTATGCCCACCTCAAGGACTACCCGCGCTATCTGAAGGCCGCCCGGGAACGCCTGGACAAGCTGTTCCATGCCGCCGGTAAGGACCAGGCGAATCTCCGGGAACTGACACCCCTGCTCGAAAAGTGGGGTGAGCGTGCCGCCACCGTGGGGGCCGCCGGCCGCCATGACCCCCGCCTGGAGGAGATTCGCTGGATGATCGAGGAGTTACGCATCTCCCTCTTCGCCCAGCGCCTTGGCACCGCCTATCCCATCTCCCTCAAGCGCATCGAGGCGCGGTGGCGGGAGTTGGGACTTTAGCGTAGCGGACCCGGGCTTGGCGGCGGGGAATGACCGGAACCCCGGTCTTGCCGGGGTTCCGAAAATAGCTACGAATGGTAATTTTGGCCCCGGAGGTGGCGGGGGCTTAGAGGTTCTTAGGGGCAAAACTGAAGCCGAACAGGTGTCTGATCTTTCTCGCTTTTGTTACCGTGTCCGGGTTGTCGAGTGACGGTTTTGACGGGAGTTTCCAGGTTCTTATCTTTACAGGGATCCGATCTTTATCTCCTGCTCCCGCATTTGGGCAAGGGCGGCCTCCTGCTCGGCGATCTTGTCACGTTCCTTCTGAACCACGGCGGGGGGGGCCTTGTCCACGAAACTGGGATTGGTGAGCTTGGTCCGGGCCCGTTCCACATCGCTCTGCATGCGGGCGATCTCCTTGGCGAGGCGCTGGAGTTCGGCCTCCTTGTCGATCAGGCCGGCCATGGGGATGAGGACCTTCATCTCTCCGACCAGGGAGATGGCGGACTCGGGGGCGGCCTCCCCGGAATCCAGGATCCGGATCGAGGCGGTGCGGGCGAGGAAGTCCAAGTAGGGGCGGCTGGCCCCCAGCCAGGCGAGGTCCTGGGCGCTGGCATTTTCGATCAGGATCGGCAGGGGCTTGCCGGGGGGGATATTCATCTCGCCCTTGATGCGGCGCACGCCGAGGATGAACTGCATGACCCAGTTCATTTCCGCTACGGCGGCGGGGTCCGCCAGGCTGGGATCGACGACGGGGTAGGAGGCTTCCATTAGGGTATCCCCCTCGATAGCCGCGAGGGGTTTGACCTTCTGCCAGATCTCCTCGGTGATGAAGGGCATGATGGGGTGAGCCAGGCGCAGCAGGGTCTCCAGGGTCTGGACCAGGGTGTGGCGGGTGCCACGCTTGGCGGCCGCCGAACTGGCTTCGTGGGTGAGGATGGGTTTGGACAGCTCCAGGTACCAGTCGCAGAAGTGATTCCAGGTGAATTCGTGCAGGGCCTGGGCAGCCTGGTCGAAACGGTAGGTACGGATGGCCTCGTCAACGTTGGCGATGGTGGTCTGGAGGCGGTCGCGGATCCAACGGTCGGCGGCGGAGAACTCGATGGGGCCGGCGATTCCGCAGTCCTGGTCCTCGGTATTCATGAGGACGTAGCGCGAGGCATTCCACAACTTGTTGCAGAAGTTGCGGTAGCCCTCGGTGCGGCTCAGGTCGAACTTGATGTCGCGGCCGGTGCTGGCCAGGGCAGCGAAGGTGAAGCGCAGAGCGTCGGTGCCGAAGCTGGGGATGCCATTGGGGAAATCGGCGCGGGTGGCCTTGGTGATCTTGTCCGCCAGGTGGGGCTGCATCATGCCGCCGGTGCGCTTGGCGACCAGGGGTTCCAGCTCGATGCCGTCGATGAGGTCGATGGGATCGAGGACATTGCCCTTGGACTTGGACATCTTGTCGCCATGGGCGTCGCGCACCAGGCCGTGGATGTAGACCTCGCGGAAGGGCACGTCGCCCATGAACTTGAGGCCCATCATGATCATGCGGGCGACCCAGAAGAAGATGATGTCAAAGCCCGTGACCAGCACCGAGGTGGGGTAGAAGGCCTTCAGGCGCTCGGTGTCCTCAGGCCATCCCAGGGTGGAGAAGGGCCAGAGGGCGGAGCTGAACCAGGTGTCCAGCACGTCCGGGTCCTGCGCCAGGGGGAAGTCGGCGGCCAGGCAGTGGCGCGCGCGGACCTCGGCCTCGGAGCGACCCACATAGATGTTGCCCTCCTCGTCGTACCAGGCGGGGATGCGGTGGCCCCACCAGATCTGGCGGCTGATGCACCAGTCCTGGATGTTGCGCATCCACTCGAAATAGGTGTTCTTCCAGTTGGCGGGGACGAAGCGGATGCGGCCATCCTCGACGGCGGCGATGGCCGGCTCCGCCAGGGGCTGGATGCGCACATACCACTGGTCGGTGAGATAGGGCTCGATGACGGCGCTAGAGCGGTCGCCACGGGGCACCATCAGCCTGTGGTCGCGGAGACCTTGCAGCAACCCCATGCCCTCCAGGTCGGCGACGATGTGCCGGCGGGCCTCGTAGCGGTCCATACCGATATAGGCCGCCGGGATGAGTTCGCCCTCCTCGGGGGCGTTGGCGCGGATGGCGGCGTCCGGGGTCAGGATGTTGATGAGGCCGCCGTGGGGCTGGCCGGCGATGGCGTTCTCGTCGCGATGGCGCAGCCAGACGGCGTGGTCGTTGAAGTCGTGGGCCGGGGTGATTTTGACGCAGCCGGTGCCGAACTCGGGGTCGGCGTGTTCGTCGGCAATGATGGGGATGCGCCGGCCGGTCAAGGGCAGTTCGACCAGCTCACCGATGAGGTGCTGGTAGCGCGGGTCCTCCGGGTTCACCGCCACGGCGCAGTCCCCCAGCATAGTCTCCGGGCGGGTGGTGGAGACCACCATATAGCCGGTGCCGTTGGTCAGGGGGTAGCGCATGTCCCACATGTGCCCGGCCTCTTCCTCGGACAGTACCTCCAGGTCCGAGACGGCGGTATGCAGCACCGGGTCCCAGTTGACCAGGCGCTTGCCGCGATAGATAAGGCCCTCCTCGAAGAGACGCACGAAGACCTCGCGTACCGCCGCCGACAGGCCCTCGTCCATGGTGAAGCGCTCGTGCTCCCAGTCGAGGGAGGCGCCCATGCGCCGCAGTTGGCGGGTGATGGTGCCGCCGGATTGTTCCTTCCAGGCCCAGACGCGCTGGATAAAGGCGTCACGGCCCAGGGTGTGGCGGGTCTTGCCCTCATGTTCCAGGAGGCGCTCGACGACCATCTGGGTGGCGATGCCAGCATGATCCGTGCCCGCCTGCCAGAGGGTGGGATCGCCGCGCATGCGGTGATAGCGGATCAGGGCATCCATGATGGTGTCCTGAAAGGCGTGGCCCATGTGCAGGCTGCCGGTGACGTTTGGCGGCGGGATCATGATGCAGTAAGGGTTTTGACCCGCGGGGGTTGGGGCAAAGTAACCCCGTTCCTCCCAAATCCGATACCAACCTTGTTCCAGGGCTTGAGGGTCGTAGTTCTTGTCGAGCATGATTGAAGGGGAGCGAGGTTGGCCGGCGGAATGATGGCAAAAGTATAACCGATCGGCTGGTGGCATTGGGGGGGCGGCATTGTCACCTATCCGTAGCTTTCAGCTGCAATACTGGCTTTATTTTCCGCCGCGACCCGCCGGGTGAACCGGTTTGGATGTACCATGCCCGGCACCCGGGCGGAGGCTGGTAGGGCAGTCCCCGGACTCCCTGGCCGCTTCAAGTCGGTTTAGGGCCATCGCCGGATTGCCCACGCGGACACCCCTCCCTTTAGCCTCTGCTCATTTCTTATTTTCAACCCATTAGAGGTAAATGACGCGATGGTCACCCAGGTCAAGAAACAGGTTTTTGGTTTCGAGGAAGGCAATGGCAAGGACAAAAAGCTCTTGGGCGGCAAGGGCGCCAATCTGTGCGAAATGACCCAACTGGGGCTGAATGTCCCGCCCGGCTTCGTCATTACCACCGATGCCTGCCTCGAATACCTGGCCTCGCCGTCCCGTACCCTGCCGGCTGGCGTCATGGACGAGGTTCATGCCCAAATGAAGGCCATGGAGGCTAAGACGGGCAAGGGTTTCGGCAATCCGGATAATCCCCTCCTGGTGTCGGTGCGCTCAGGTTCGGCCATGTCCATGCCGGGCATGATGGACACCATCCTCAATCTCGGTCTCAACGCCGAAACCTTGCGGGGTCAGATCCAGCAGACGGGTGACGAGCGCTTCGGCTATGACGCCTACCGTCGCTTCATCCAGCTTTTCGGCAAGGTGGCCCTAGGGGTCCCAGACGAGTTGTTCGACAAGGAATTCGAGATCGTCAAGCATCGGGCCAAGGTCAAGGAGGACCTCGAACTTTCCGCCAGCGATCTCCAGGAGATTAGCGAGCGCTTCGTCAAGGCGGTGGAGGCCTATACCGGCAAGCCTTTCCCGGCGGACCCCTTCGATCAACTCGAGATCGCCATCAAGGCCGTTTTCAATAGCTGGATGGGCCGCCGCGCCGTCGATTATCGCCGCCAGTTCAACATCACCCCTGACCTGGCCAATGGTACCGCCGTCAACATCGTGGCCATGGTCTTTGGCAACCGGGGCGAAGATTCCGCCACCGGCGTGGCCTTCACCCGCAACCCCGGTACCGGCGAGAACAAGCTCTATGGCGAGTATCTGGTCAATGCCCAGGGCGAGGACGTGGTGGCCGGTATCCGCACCCCCAAGCCCATCGACCACATGGCCGCCGAGATGCCCCGCATCGCCAAGGAACTGGAAGAGCTGCGCGCCAAGCTGGAGACCCATTACAAGGAAGTCCAGGACTTCGAGTTCACTATCGAGCGCGGTCAGTTGTTCTGCCTCCAGACCCGCAACGGCAAGATGAACGCCCAGGGCATGGTACGCTCCTCGGTAGAGATGGTCGGCGAAGGGCTCATCACCCAGGAACAAGCCCTGCTGCGTATCCAGCCCGATCTGCTGGAACAGATGCTCTTCCCCCGTCTAGACCCCGCCCATCATGCCGTGGCGGTAGCCCAGGGCCTGCCGGCCTCGCCGGGTGCCGCTTGTGGCATCGCCATTTTCGACGCCGACCGCGCCGAGCAGATGGGACGCGACCTGGGGCAGAAGGTGATCCTGATCCGCGAGGAGACCAAGCCCGAGGACATCCATGGCTTCTTTGCCTCCCAGGGCATTCTGACCTCCCGCGGCGGCAAGACCTCCCATGCCGCCGTGGTGGCGCGCGGCATGGGCAAGCCCTGCGTCGCCGGTGCCGAGGGCATCAGCGTCGATGTCGCCCGCCGCGAGGCCTATGTGGGCGATACAAGCTTTCGCGAGGGTGACCTCATCACCATCGACGGCACTACCGGCAAGGTCTATCTGGGCGAGATCCCCACAGTGGAGCCGGACTTCACCAACGAGCTTAACGTCCTCCTCGACTGGGCGGATAAGGTGGCCCGGCTCAAGGTCATGGCCAACGCGGATACCCCGGACGATGCCCGTCGCTCCCTCAAGTACGGTGCCGTCGGCATTGGCCTGGCCCGCACCGAGCGCATGTTCAACGACGTGGAACGCCTGCCCATCGTCATCGAAATGATCGTGTCCGAGACCCCGGAACAGCGTCAGGCCGCCCTGGACAAGCTGCTGCCGCTGCAGCGCAAGGACTTCCGCGAGTTGTTCGAGGTGATGTCCCCCTATCCGGTGACCATCCGTCTGCTGGACCCGCCCATTCACGAGTTCCTGCCCAACGAGAACCAACTAGAGCGTGACCTGTCCGAGCTGCGCCAACTGGCCGCCACCACCCGGGGCCTGGCGGTGCTGGCCGGGACCATGGGGCTGCTGCATGCCAGCGACCATGCACGCCAGGAGGTCAACGCCATGCGCCAGATGGTCGATCCGACGATGGTGGAGGACGCTATTGCCAAGAAGGAGACCATGCTGCGCAAGGTGCGCGCCCTCTACGAGACCAACCCCATGCTGGGGCATCGTGGCGTCCGCCTGGGCATCACCTTCCCCGAGATCTATCAGATGCAGATCCGCGCCATCCTGGAGGCGGCGGCGGAGTGCTCGCGCATGGGCATCGAGGTCCATCCCCAGATCAAGGTGCCCCAGGTCTGCACGGCCCAGGAACTGCGCAAGGTCAAGTCCTGGGTGGATGGCATCCACCTCGAGGTGGCGAAGCAGTATGGCCACCCCGTCGGCTTCAAGTTCGGCACCATGATCGAGGTGGTGCGGGCCTGCATGCGCGCCGAGTCCCTGGCCGAGGAGGCCGAGTTCTTCTCCTTTGGTACCAATGACCTGACCCAGGCGACCTTCTCCTTCTCCCGGGAGGACGCGGAGAACAAGTTCCTGCCCCTTTACAACAACTCCGGTATCCTGCAGGACAACCCCTTCGAGGTGCTGGACGTGAAGGGCGTGGGCAAGTTGATGAAGCTGGCGGTGGATTGGGGCCGCGGGGTCCGGCCGGGGATGCACGTGGGTATCTGCGGCGAACATGGCGGCCATCCCGCCTCTATCGCCTTCTGCCAGGAGGCGGGCCTCGACTATGTGAGCTGCTCGGGCCCTCGGGTCCCGGTCGCGCGCCTGGCCGCCGCTCACGCGGCCTTGAACTTGAAGGCCTGATCGGGCTTACAGCCGCCGGCCAGATCCTGCTGGCCGGACATTCCGCCCAAAAAAACACGGGCCGAAGTCAGCTTCGGCCCGTGTGTCGTTAGCAGGGACCTGGTCTGCTTACGCCGATGCCCGAGGTCAGCGCCTCCCTTCCAGCACCGCGATTCTCTCCTCCAGGGGCGGGTGGCTCATGAAGAGTCGCTTGATGCCATCGCCATTACCCCCGCTGATGCCGAATGCCGCGAACTCGCCCGCGGGCAAATCACGTGGCTCGTGGACGCGTTGCAGGGCGCGCAGGGCCGACGCCATCTTATTGCGGCTGGTCAGGTCCGCCCCGCCCTTATCGGCTCGAAACTCGCGCTGGCGCGAGAACCACATCACGATCATGGTCGCCAGGATCGACAGCAACACCTGGGAGACCATGGAGACGATGAAGTAGGCAGGTCCATGTCCCTGCTCCGTCTTGAAAATGACCCGGTCCACGAAGTGGCCGATGATGGTGGACAGGAAGACCACGAAGGTATTGACCACCCCCTGCACCAGGGTCAAGGTCACCATGTCGCCATTGGCCACATGGCTGATTTCGTGGCCCACCACCGCCTCCACTTCGTCACGGTTCATCTGTTGCAGCAGGCCCGTGCTCACCGCCACCAGGGCGTCGTTACGGTTCCAGCCGGTGGCAAAAGCGTTGGGGTCCGGGGAGTCGAAGATGCCTACCTCCGGCATCTTGATACCGGCAGCCTGGGATTGGCGCTCCACGGTGGTCATCAGCCATTGCTCGAAGGGTGTGGAGGGGCTGTCGATGATCTGGACGCCCATGGAGCGCTTGGCCATGCCCTTGGACATGAGGAGGGAGATGATCGATCCGGAGAAGCCGATCAGCGCCGCCCAGACCAGCACCGCTGACAGATTCAGATCGACGCCGTTAGCCTGCAACAGACCCTCGAAACCCAGCAGCTTGAAGACCAGGCTGATAACCAGGAGTACGGCGATGTTAGTCGCGAGGAATAGAAGGATGCGTTTCATGTTGTTGTTCACTCTTGTGGCAAAGGGGCGGGCGGTTGCCGGGCCCGGTTCCGATGGGCGGCGCGCCGCCCTTGCTGGCAATTCTGCCGGAAGACCCGGGTTCCGCGCCATCTTGTCGGACCACGAATTAGGGTTCAGGTTCGGGGAAAAAAAGGCTGGACAGGTCCAGGGGGGCTCTATAAAATTGCCGCTCTCGATTGATTCGGGGCCATAGCTCAGCTGGGAGAGCGCAACACTGGCAGTGTTGAGGTCGGCGGTTCGATCCCGCCTGGCTCCACCAAATACTGGATTATTAGCCGAAAGCTAGCCCACGCAGCACTCGACTGGTCATCCAACTCTTCTAAAGTCCCCATCGTCTAGAGGCCTAGGACACCGCCCTTTCACGGCGACAACCGGGGTTCGAATCCCCGTGGGGACGCCAATTAAAATAACGATTTACGGGCCGCAAGGCCCTTTTTTTGTCCGACGTTTTAGTCCCGCCGAGCCCCCGATTGGTCCCGGGAAATAAAAAGGCCCGAGGAGGTGCCCCATGGCAGGCTCATGGGGTCTCGGGCCTTTGGGCGGGAGACCCGGCAGAGGAGCCTGGATCTTCGCCTCAATATAAATATAGCCCAGCACGGCGGCTTTGCTCCAGAACCAGTAGCCTGCGGGTTATTGCTGCCCAATACCCGGACAAAGCTCACCTAGGGAGCAGGGCTATCTGACGGAATAAACAGCATGCCCTCGGCTCGACATACAGTTCGCCCACACCCGGGTAGCATCCTCTGGCTGGTCAACCGCTGAGCGGATGGCCTGGGTGCCCACACCCACTAAGGCCCCAATCCCCGCGCCGCTGCCAGCCTGGCCGGAAAAGCTGCCGATGGCCGCGCCGGTAATGCCGCCAATCACTCCCGCCGTGACCCCATCCTGGATGGCTTTGTTAGTGGCTGTCTCGGAGTAGTCGTAGCTCTCAGCAATCCAACGGCAGTCCTGGGAATCATCTGGGTAGTTCACGCCGGATCTATCCATGATCACCCTGCCCGGCTGAACTTGGTTCATGGTGCTGGCGCACCCAAGGAGGGCAAGAGTTAAAACCGAAAAGGGGACAACCGAGACGGATCCTATGCTGCGATTCATGATGGCATACCTCGGAGGAAGACAAATTGCCTACTAGCCTACTAAACTATAAGCAGCTGCCGGTCGGGGCTATGCAAGGAGGATATCCATACATTGTGTATAGCCTTTTGGCAGGGATTGCAAGCGATGCGAACCTCTTCGGGGCAAGGACCATGGGCAGCCGGCCCCATGAAGCAAGGTATAAAGGCATGGCTTGATGAGTAGGTCCCTTATGTTAGCTGCCTTGGAGAAAACCGATGAAGCATTTTTCAATCCTTTTGACCCTGATGTTGTTACTGCCCTTAATGGGTTGCAGGGAACCCGGTACGGGCACGGCGGTAGGCACCGTCGGCGGAGCCGCGGCAGGTGCCGCCATTGGTTCCACCACCGGCAATGCGGGCAAGGGCGCCCTGATTGGCGCGGGTGTCGGGGCGCTGGGGGGCTATATGTATGACTCCTCCCAAGACAAGAATAGGGGCTATTACGATAACAGATGCCGCAAGGGCTTCTACCTCGACAACCGGGGCTATTGCCAGCCGTACCGATAACGGGCATGGCCTAGCGTCAGCTCTTCCGCCTCCGTAACCGGGAGTCGTGGCCAACAGGGTGGCCAGCCCAACCGATCCCCACAGCCTGTTCGAATATCCACCTAATCTGGCAGTTTGGCCGCGCATCAGCCACACTTCATTCAGATGTAGTCCCCACCCTGGAGGCCAGACCCATGTCCGCGATCCTTTGGCAAGAGAGTTGGACCCTTGGCATCGACCTGATTGATGTTGAACACCAGAGTCTGGTGGATGGCGTCAACCAACTTGCCGCCCGCTTCACTTTGGGCCCTGCCCAAGCCGCGGAGTCGGTGGGGATGGGGGGCGGGGACAACCCCCATGACACCTCGGCCAACCACGCGGCTCTCATCAAGGCACTCGAAGCCCTTGCCGAACAGGCTCGCGAGCATTTCAAGCACGAAGAAAACCTGATGCGCGCCATCGATTACCCGGAACTGGCCTCCCACCGCAGCGAACACGCCCTCTTGCTGGCGGAGTACATCGAAATGGTTCGCGATCTGGAGCGGCAGAACCTTATCCATCTCGACAGTGAAACGGTGCAATCCCTGCACCACTGGCTGGTGAGCCACATGGTTGGCGCGGACAAGGATTACGCCGACTATTATTTCTCAATCCTGGGACAGAAGCAGACGTCATCCGGGGGCCGTCGGTCACCCACTTTGAGGGCTGATCTTTCCGACGGCTCCTGATCATTTGCGCCGGGGGCCCCAGCCCACCCCATCGACCTGATCCATTGCGCAATGGTTTTGCTAAAGAGGCAACGGCTCGATGGAATCCCATTGCTTGTCCTTGACCATGACGAAGCGGCAACGCCCCTCGGCAAGCTCGGCCCAGAGATGGGCGATCTGGCGGTCATCCTCGGCCGATTTCCAGCGATCCGCGCCCTTGTATTCAACAGCCAGGATGGGGCCGGGTTTGCCGTGGGTACCGGGCAATTAACAGAGGAAGTCGGGGTAAGATCGCTCATCGGTCTTCTGGAGGAAGAAGCTGCAGCCCTCGCGCCGGACCAGGTTGCGGACCCAGAACTGGATGCGACCCTTTTGGGCCTGGGTGTCCAGCCAGCAGGCGCAGGCGAACTTCTCCTTGCTGTCGAAATCGCCGATGCGGCCGTAAAAGTGCTTGCGGAAATCGAAGTGGCCGAAGTGCCCATCGTAATCACGGCTGGGGGCATAAGCCTGATGGTGAAACTCGAAGACCAGGCCGGGATTATCCAGGTTACCGACGGCCACGCGGGATGATGCGGGGTCCTCGCCAAACAGAGTCTGCTGGTAGGCTTGGCCTATCGCTTGCTCGCGATATTCCCGGATACGTGCCTCAATCAGGTTACGAATCTGGAATTTCTGCAAGTTGACGCGCGCCAGGGTCAGGCCAGGTTCCCCGAGCAAATAGGACAGCCAGGCCGATACGAAGCCCATCTTGTTGGCATGGTTGAGGGACTCCTCCGGCAGGTTACGACATAGCCAGGTCGCCAGGCGCACCAGGTCCCAATGCTCAGGCTGGTAGGACAGGCCTAGATCGCGCTGCAATTCCGGCAAGAAGCGGGATACCACGTGGCCCGAATCATTTTCGATGTCGATTTCACCGAGTTCCGCGATCTTAAAGCCTTCATTCAAGGCGGAGAGGTCCCGGGCGCTTGGCTTGGCATCGTAAGGGGACAAGTCCCAGGGGTACTCCAGGATTTCGGGGTCATCGAATAGGCGCAACTGAACGGATCCATCCGCATCCCGTATCCGCAACGCCAGGCCCGGCACCCGCAGGCGCTCACCGAGTTCCGCGGGTGTCTGGAAGAACTCGATGGCGGTGGTACGGCTGATTTCCCCTGCCTCGGCGATGGCGGTCGCGGCGATTTCGGTCGTCACCGAGGTTTTCAGGGCTGCTGTCTCTTCCTCGGTCAGGGGCTTGTCGATGGTCAGGGTGTGATACCTGCCGTCCCAGTTCACCTTGTCCCGCAGGGTCTTGGGCAGGTGCTTGAGATCCGGCCTTTCCATCAAACCGATCGTCACCGGCCGCATGAAGATGCGTCCCTGATGGCCATCCAGGTCCAAGCGACCTTGGGCGGGGTGGGCGGCGGCCACGAATTCGCCCACCTCCCGCCGCTCGAAGCCAGCCCCGGCCACCAGTCGGTCACGCAGGGTGTTGGCGGTCTCGGCAAAGTTGCGGGAGACAACGAAGGCGTAAGACTGATTCAGGGCTCTGGTCTGCCGATGGCTCGCCCCCGGCTGGCGTAGGATCCGGCCGAGCAATTGCTCCACCCCCGTGGCTGAGGAGAGGGAGGCCATGCTCACCAGGATGTAGGCAAAGGGGCAGTCCCAACCCTCGGCCAGGGCCTTTTGGGTGATAACAAACTTCACCGGACAGGCCGGATCGGCAAGGCCCAGCTGGTAGGTTGCCTCGACCTGCTCCAAGCCCTTTTCCTCGCCTGTGGCGACCACGATTTCCCCGGCGGGAATGCGGTGGTTGGCGATCAGCTCCTGGCGTACATGCTCGCAGTCCAGGGTTTCCGCACCCGACCGGCGCGGCTCGGACTGGATGAGGACGATGGGCCGGAGGTAATTGGCGCCCGCCCTATGCTCCTCCTCGGCCAGCTTGTGCAAGGCTTCCCGGCGGCCGATGGCATCCGCCAGGCACTGCCGCCAATTGGGCTCGGCCTCCAGCACCACCGGTAGCTTGATCATTTCCGGCTCTCTTACGTTTGGTATGGGCAAGGGGTCTGACGCCTTTGATTCATGCTGCGACCGTGGCACACGCGTTGAGTTTGAAGGGGGATGCCGGTAGGTGACGGAGCTTGCCGACCAGGAGGTAGGCGATGGTGATCAGGTGCTGGGTGGTGCCATAGCCACGGGCCTTGGCCTTAGCGGCCTGGATGAGCGCATTGGCCCCTTCGACCCGGCCGTTAGTGAGTTTGGAATCGAAGGCGTTGAGGATGCCGTCCCAGTGGTTCTTGAGGGTCGTGGCGACCTGCTTCATGGGTTCGAGGAGGCAGCGGCGTGCCCAGCGGTACCCCTGCTCCAGCAGCGGTTCGGCCTCCGCGCGGTTGGCGGCCCGGTGGAACCTCTCGCGCAGGGCTTCTTTGATGCGAAACGCCCGGTGGGTCTTGAGGTTCAGGCGCTTGAGATCGGTGTAGTGGCTGATCTGGCGGATGCTCCCGTCCTGCTTGTCCTTGAGCCACCGGTAGCGGCGACGTTTGAGGCTAGGGGTGGATTTCGCCTCTTGGCGGCGGACCTCGTCGACCGCCTGGTTGACCCGTTGGACGACGTGCAACTCATCGCAGGTGACGTCGGCCCAGGGCAGGACCTCGGCGATCCCCGCACGGGAGCGGGCGGACAGGTCGATGCAGACGTGGCGCACCTTCTCCGCGCAGCCGCCGTGGGCCGCCAGATCCTCGGCAAACTCGGCCACCACCGAGGCCTTGCGCCCCTCGCAGGCGAACAACAGGCGCGCGGCTTCCAGGTCGTGGAACAGGCTGATGTCGTGGTGGCCGCGGCGCGCGGCGGTCTCGTCCAGGCCCACCGCGGCGACGGCGGAGCAGTCCTCCTGCGCCCGGGCGGTGTCGACGTAGTGGTCGAGGGTGCGCCATCCGCGACCGTCGCTCACCCCCAGGAGCGGGGCGACCTGACGCACCGTCATGGCCCCCGCCAGGGTCACGATCAGGGCTTCCATCAACGGGGTGAACCCGCTGCCCTCCCGCGCCCAGGGCACCGGCACCTGGGTGGTCTTGCCGCACGCCTCGCAGCGCACCCGCGGGACCTTGGCGCGGAGGTACGCCGGGTACGGGAAGACGTTCAGATGCCGCCACTGCCGCTCCTGGGTGTCGTGCACCGGCTGGTGCTCGGCCCCGCAGTGCGGGCAGACGAAGCGGCTCCCCGCGGCGAAGCCGACCCCAAAGTCGATGCGCCCGGCCTGGGGATCGAAGGCCACCTCGGCCACCTTCCACGGCGCTTGCAGGCCGAGGGCCACAGTGAACAGCGCGGTCGAAGTCAAGGGGTACCTCCGGCGCGACGGCCGACGAAAATGGGCAGTAGGAAAAGGCATCTCCGCCGGACCGTTGCCCCCCTGTCGCCGCTCTTGCTCGCCGGACCGTCTGGTGCGCCCGAGCGGGGCGCCGGGGAGCGGCTCGCGGATGCCGCCTGGTTACCAACAAGGCGTGTCCTCACCTGGGGTTCCGGGGGGCGGGTCCCAACCCCCCCTACCCACACTAAACGGAACAGACCCGGTAACTATCCTTGTAGGCAAAGCCGTCTCCGCCCGTGTTGGAGGGTGGGTCGATATAGATACACTTCATCCTTTCCCGGTATTTTTCCCGCAGAATCTCCAGTGCCTGCCAGTTATCCGACTGGATCGCCACGCCATCCAGCGCCCCCTCTAGCGGCACGCTGGCCGTGATGGCGGCCAATAGCGACCACTTGAAATTCTCATCAAAGTTGCCCGTGTCGATCGGCAGGGGTAAGTAGGTGCCGGGTACGGAATCCGGGGCCGGGTTGTCGCCCAAGGCGATCCGGATTTGGGTGGGGGCGGTGGCACGCAGGCAATCGCCGACCGTCGCGCGGTCCCCTAACCCCAGTGCCCTCCACTCCTCGCGCTGCCGGGTGACGATGGCCTCGAGGTGCCCGGCCAACCACTCAGGCGCCAGCCGTTCCAGGCGGTCCAGGGTGATGACGTAACGGGTCTCAAGGACCAGCTTCTTTTTTTCCACAGGGACTTTTGAAAATCCTCTAGGGTGGCCAGGAAGTCGATGATCGGTATCCCGATCTCCCGCACTAGCCTGGCCAGGCGCAGGGCGCGCCGCGAGAGGTCGGTCTCGGTGGTGGCGCCAGCCAGCACCTGATCCAGGTTGAGTACTTCGGTCTTGATGAAGATGTCGAGGTCGGCGCTCAGGGCCTCCCGGAGCCGTTTGTGGATGAAGAAGTCGCTCTGGTTGCGGGCTATGAAGCGGTGGAGCCAGCGCCGGATTTCCAGGCTGAGGGCCGTTGGGGCGCCAGCCTTCTGGGCGGCATTGACGATCTCATCCTTGTGCCGGTCACTCTGGGCACCCTTGAGATAGCTCAACACCACCTTGACGACATCCCCCTCCCGCCGGCCGGCCCTGATTTCGTAGTGGGCCTTGTCATTGGTTTTGAGGGCGGCGCGGGTGGCTTGCAGGCCCTCCGGCTCGACCGTGAAGAGCAGGCGCTGACCATTGCTTAGGCGCACGGGGAAGTCGGTGAAGATGTCGCCGGATTTGATGTAGTACATGTCCTCCGTGGCCCAGTGGAATTCAGTGTCCTCGCCGGTGGAGCGGATGTAACGGGCGCCACCCCGGCCATAGCGCCGGGCGACGATGAAGTCGCCGTCCTGATAATGGCGGGAGAAGAACCGATAGAGGCGGTTGAGGACCTCGGCCCGGTCCTGGCTGGCCGTCCGGCGGCTAGTCAGGGTGGCGAGGCGGCCGCGATATTCGGCCACCAGGTGCTGGGAAATGGGGATGGCTTCCGCCTGGATTAGGATGGCCTCCCGTTGCTGGGCGGTCATGCCTGGCTTGAGAACCAGTTGGGACTCGATTTCCCGCAGGTGGAAGTTGTCTCCCGCCGCGCCTTCCAGATCCGAAACCTGAAAGGCGCTGTCGAGGAGTTCAATCAGTCGCCCTCCCACCAGCCGGGCGTCTTCCTTGTCGGAGACGACCTCCCCCAGAAAGGCCCGCACCTCGCGGTTGTGGTGGCGGATGATGCGGGTAGAAGCCGAAATCCAGGGCTTGGGCCTCATCCATCTGGATAGAGTTCCGCCTTTAGGGCGACGAAACGGGTTTCGGCCTGGCACTGGGCGGTGGTGGTCATGAGTGGGCCTTCGTTAGCGGGCCTTGGCGATTAAAGATTGAATCATTGATATACAAGGTTTTTTATCACCGAAGGCCCAGCGGGTGTTAGAATGAGGCCCTATAGTAAGGCTTCCGAACCGGATGCCGAACCCCTGATGCGACAATCGTCCGCCCGCGCTGGATCGAGGGTACTGCCGACCGGCGGTACTTTCGCTCGGGGCAAAGGTGACCTGACGGAGCTTTGAGATGAGCGACACCCTGGCCAGCCCCGCCTTTACCCCCGAAGGCATCGAGCGCCGCCCCCTGCACGTTTTCAGCGAGAAGGCGTATCTCGATTATTCGATGTACGTCATCCTCGACCGCGCCCTGCCGCACCTGGGGGACGGCCTTAAGCCGGTGCAGCGGCGCATCCTCTATGCCATGTCCGAGCTCGGCCTCTCCGCCGCCTCCAAGCACAAGAAGTCCGCCCGCACCGTCGGCGATGTCCTGGGCAAGTTCCACCCCCATGGCGACACGGCCTGCTACGAGGCCATGGTGCTCATGGCCCAGTCCTTCTCCTATCGCTACCCCCTCATCGACGGCCAGGGTAACTGGGGCTCCCCGGACGAGCCCAAGTCCTTCGCCGCCATGCGCTACACCGAGGCGCGCCTCACCCCCTACGCCGAGGTCCTGCTCGGCGAGCTGGCCCAGGGCACCGTGGACTGGCAGCCCAATTTCGATGGCACCCTGGAGGAACCCCGGCTCCTGCCGGCGCGCCTGCCCAACATTCTCCTCAACGGCGCCACCGGCATCGCCGTGGGCATGGCCACCGACATCCCGCCGCACAACCTTCGCGAGGTCGCCCGCGCCTGCATTCACCTCCTGGATCACCCTGAGGCGACCATCCCGGAGCTGATGGCCTTCATCCCCGGCCCCGACTATCCCACCGCCGCGACCATCATCACGCCCACCGCCGAGATCCGCCGCCTCTACGAGACCGGCAACGGCAGTGTCCGCCAGCGCGCCCGCTATGAACTGGAGCAGGGCGACATCGTCATCACCGCCTTGCCCTACCAGGTCTCCGGCAATCGCATTCTGGAGCAGATCGCCGCCCAGATGCGCGACAAAAAGTTGCCCTGGCTGGAAGACTTGCGCGACGAATCCGACCACGAGGCGCCGACGCGGCTGGTACTGATCCCCCGCGACCGCCGCGTCCCCGTCGAGCGGCTCATGTCCCACCTCTACGCCACCACCGACCTGGAGCGCTCCTACCGCGTCAACCTCAACCTCATCGGCCTCGATGGCCGGCCGCGCGTCTATGACCTCAAGGGTGTACTCCAGGCCTGGCTGACCTTCCGCCACCAGACGGTACGCCGCCGCCTCCAGCACCGCCTCGACCAGGTCCTCAACCGTCTGCATCTGCTGGAAGGCCTGCTGATCGCCTTCCTCAACCTGGATGAAGTGATCCGCATCATCCGCGCCGAGGACGAGCCCAAGCCGGTGCTCATGGCCGCCTTTGGCCTGGACGAGGCCCAGGCCGACTATGTCCTCAACACCCGGCTGCGCCAACTCGCCCGGCTGGAGGAGATGCGCATCCGCGCCGAGCAGGCCGAGTTGGCGGCGGAACGCGATGGCCTGGCGCGACTCCTGGGCGATGAGACCGCGCTGCGCGGCCTGATTCAGGACGAGATCCGCCGGGATGCCGACAAGTACGGCGACGACCGGCGCTCGCCACTCCAGGAGGCCCGCCTCGCCATCGCCCTTGACGACAGCGAGCTTAGCCCCAGCGAGCCGGTCACTGTGGTCCTGTCCGAGAAGGGCTGGGTGCGGGCCGCCAAGGGCCACGACATCGACCCTGGCAGCCTGGCCTACAAGGCCGGGGACGGCTACCTCGCCGCCGCCCGGCTGAAATCCAACCAGGCCGTCATCTTTCTCGACAGCACCGGGCGGAGCTACTCCTTACCCGCCATGAGCCTACCTTCCGCGCGCGGTCAGGGCGAACCTCTCACCGGCAAGCTGACCCCGCCCCCGGGCGCCCGCTTCGTCGCCGTCCTGGGTGGGGAGGGTGGCCAGCGGGTCATCCTGGCCAGTGACGCCGGCTATGGCTTCGTCACCACCCTCGACGACCTCCAGGCCAAGCCGAAGGGCGGCAAGGCGGTCCTGAGCCTGCCGGCGGGGGCTCGGGTTATGCCACCCCCGCTGGTGTTCAACAGTGGTTCCGATCGCCTGGCGGTGATCGGCTCCGGCGGGCATCTGCTGGTATTCCCCGTCGCCGAGCTGCCGGAGATGCCCCGGGGCAAGGGCAACAAGCTCATCGCCATCCCCAAGGCCAAGCCCGGGGAGGAGCAGGAGCGGGTCAGCCACCTGGCGGTGATTCATCAGGGCGGTGGCCTGGTCATCATCGCGGGCAAGCGGCGCTATAGCCTCAAGCCCGCCGATCTGGATGCCTTCCAGGGGGAGCGGGGGAGAAGAGGGCGGCTGTTGCCGCGGGGGTTTCAGCGGGTGGAGGGGGTGGAGGTGGCTTGACCGCGGGCAGACCGGAGGGGCATGCCTGTGCTCCCTATTCGTTGTCGGCCAATTCCGGGTCCCAACCCTTCCGCCGCGCGGACTGGATGACCCGGTCATAGAGTTCGGCGTGGCGTTGTTGCAGTTCCGGGGGCAGGCGGCTGGGCAGGTTGCCGACCTTGTCCCATTCATCTTGCACCCGTTCCATCAGGCCCTGCATGCGACCGATATCCCAGCCCCGACAATCTTCCGTTTCCGGGATAAAACCGAACAGCCAACCATCCAGCACAATCCGGCCCAACTGGGTTATGCCGTGATGGTCGTTGTCGAGGCCTGCATAGAGGTTTTGCATCATCTGTTCCTATCGGGTGAGGCCGGCATAGAGCAGCGGCAGCTTTTCGGGTAGCCGTTGCACATGATCCACGACCATGTAGTTGTTCTGCCCAAAAATCCGTGAGACGTAATTATCCGCGCGCGGGTCCAGGCTCATGCAGTAAGTGACGACACCCAGCTTGGTGACTTCTTCCACCGCCTTCTTGGTGTCATGGCGCAGGTACTGCGGATCGCGCACGTCCACGTCCGCCGGCTCGCCGTCGGTGATGACGATGAGCAACTTCTTGGCCGAGCGCTGAAGCTGCAGGTGGTGGCCGGCATGGCGGATAGCCGCGCCCATGCGGGTGGAGAGTTGCCCGGTCATGCCCGCCAACCGGGCCTTGGGTGTCTCGTCCCAGTGCTGGTCGAAGTCCTTGAAACGGTAGTACTCGACGTCGTGGCGTCCATCCGAGCAAAAGCCATGAATCGCGAAGGGGTCGCCGACCTTGTTGATGGCGTCGGCCAATAGCACGCAGGCTTGCTGGGTCAGTTCGCGTACCGAATATTCCTGGTCTTGGACCTTTTCATTGGTCGATTCGGATAAATCCAGCAGCACCAGGATCGAGAAGTCGCGGGTCTTGCGCACGCTGCGCATCATGATGCGCGGATCTGGCTGATTGCCCAGGCGGATGTCGATTAAGCTGCCAATGGCCGCGTTGATGTCGATCTCGTCACCGTCTTCCAGCCTGCGGATACGCTGCACGCCCTGGGGCTGCATGGCATCAAGCAGGAACTTCATGCGGTGAATCTCGCGCTTGTATTGGGTGGTAATGGCGTCGATGACCTGCAAATCGCCGGCCTTGGCGCGTTTTTCCAGCACGGTGGCCCAGGCCGGACGCTCCAACTGAATCTGATAATCCCACTCGGAATAGTGGTAGGGGTCGGACACCGGCTCCTTGCCTTCCAGTTCGTTGAAGCTCTTGCCCATGTCCTCGTAGGGAAACAGCTCCGTGCTCAGCACCCAGATTTCCTCGGCATCGTCGCCGGCGGTTTCGACATCGATCTCGTTAGCCATCTCGATCGCGCTGACGTATTTGCGCACCTGCTTGATGGACTCGTAGCCGGCGTTGGCGGCCTTGTGAAAATCAAATTCCTCGAATTCCCAGAAATAGCGATTGTCGTCGCGATAGGGAGCGGTGAGCAGATCGGTGCGCGGATTGAAGGGGATGTGCTTGCCCGCGAGGCTGTGCGCCAGCGTAACGCCGATGTCCCAACTGGTGTGGTTGTCCTCCAGCCGGTCCTGGGCCAAGGCGAACAGGGCACGGCCTTCGAGTATCCAGGGATCGCTATCCTGATAACCGTCGTCGAGCAGGGCGCGCGCCAGGCGGTTGAGGTAATCGCCGACGCTCTTGTTCATCTCCGGCGTGGCCCTGTGCAGCTTGCTCCAAAGTTGCTTGAGACCCGGGAAGCGGCGGATCGACAGGGTTTCGACGCGGGCGTCTTCGATGACCGCAATCACCGCCATCTGCATGGGGTTCAAGGCCTCGGCGGAGATGGGCCGCCGGGTTTCGACGACATGGGCGGCGCAATGGGCGGCGGTGGCGCGGTACAGTTCCAGACCAGAAACCGGCGCCTGGCCCTCCGGTGCGAAATCGTCGAGGGCATCCGGCAGATGCAGCAAGTAGGCCTCGATGTAGGGCCGATAACCTTCGCGGGTCTCGAAGTCGCCCGCCGTGGGGCGCATGAAGAAATCGCGTGCCCACAGGGCGCGCAGATACATGTTGATACGCCGCTGTACGTCAACCAGCAGGGTGCCCTTGCGCTCCTTTTGCAGCATCGCCAGGGACTCTTTGGAGTCGAGGCTGAAATACTTGATCTGCTCTTCGTAGTGGGTACGGTGGGCGTGCGCGCCCCAGAGTGCCCAGCGCCGCAGACCACCCAGGGTCAGTTGCTGGAACAGCACTTCCAGCTTGTCAAGCATGGGACGCACCCCGCGCGGCGCCTGCGCAATCAGGGTATTGATGAATTGCAGATAGTTGAGGAAAAGCTGCGCGTCGCCCAGCCGGTTGGCGGCGGTGGGCGAAGTGGCGAGTAGCAGTTCGATCACGGCGCCGGAGGTTCTAGAGGCGAGCGCAAGGGAAGCCGTGGCGAGATCGCCGATCACGTCCTCGCCGACCTCCTTGGCCACCCGGGGGGCTTCCATAATCCAGGTCTCGACCAGCGAGTCGGCCTTGCCGAGTCCGCGGATGGCGGACGCGCCCTTCAGATAATTGTCCAGCCCGCGCGGTGAGAACACCTTGGTGGCCTCGTGCCAGTTGGCGTGCAACACCTCCTGGCTGTGCGGCGACAGATCCTCCAGTAGCTCGGCGTAATCGGCAAGATTGATCGACATGGTTCACCTCGGTTGGCGGCATCTAACCCGGATGTGGCGCGGCGGAATCCAGGAGGTGTCTCCGCATTCCCGGATTTCGCTAAGGCTGCATCCGGGCTACGGGGTGCATCCTCAGAAGAAGGTGGTGACCGCCGCATCCAGGGCGTCCCGCATATCCGGATCGTCGGTGATCGGGCGCACCAGCGCGACGCGGCAGGCGGCCTCGGGTTTCACCCCCTTGGCGATCAGGCTGCCGGCGTAGATCAGCATGCGGGTGGAGAGGCCTTCGTCCAGGCCGTGGCCCTTGAGGTTGCGCGACCGCTCGGCGATCGACACCAGCTTGCCGGCCACCTCGCCGGAAGCACCGGATTCGTGCATGACGATTTCCGTTTCGATGGCGTGCTCGGGATAGGTAAAGTCCAGCCCCCCAAAACGCTGCTTGGTGGACTGTTTCAGATCCTTCATCAGGCTCTGATAGCCGGGATTGTAGGAAATGACCAGCTGAAAATCGGGGTGGGCATGGACCAGTTCGCCCTTCTTCTCCAGCGGCAGTACCCGGCGGTTGTCGGTCAAGGGGTGGATCACCACGGTGGTGTCCTGGCGCGCCTCGACCACTTCATCGAGATATACGATGGCCCCAAAGCGCGCGCCGATGGCCAACGGGCCATCCTGCCATTCGGTACCCTGGGCGGAAAGCAGGAAGCGACCGACCAGGTCGCTGGCGGTCATGTCTTCGTTACAGGCCACGGTAATCAGCGGCTTGCCGAGCCTGTAGGCCATGTATTCGACGAAGCGGGTCTTGCCGCAGCCGGTCGGGCCTTTCAGCATCATCGGCATGCGGACGGAATAGGCGGCCTCAAACAGTTCCACTTCGTCGGCGACGGCACGGTAGTAGGGTTCCTGGGCGATGCGGTATTGATCGACGATGTTGCTCATTGCGTCCTCCGTAGGGTGCGCCGTGCGCACCGTCTTGAATGGGTGCGCAGGGCGCACCCTACCCGGCCCCCGTCAAGGGGGCCGGTACTGCGGTTGATGCGCGAATCAGACCGTCTTGCCGCGGAAGATGACCATGGCCGCGCCTTGCGACTGCTTAAAGTTGTCGTAGCCGACCAGACGCACATGGTTGTTGGGGTTGGCCTTGTGGCAGGCCTCGGCCTCGGCGAGCACGACATCGACGTCGGTTTCGCCGAACATCGGTAGCTTCCACATATACCAGTAGGAGTCCATCAGGTATTCGGGTTCGATGTGCTCGATGGACGGGTTCCAGCCCTTCTTTACCAGATACTCGACCTGTTTCTTGATGCCGGCCGCGTCCATGGCCGGCAGGTAAGAGAAGGTCTCGAATTTGCGGCTGGCGGGATCGCTCAAGCGGCTTTGGTAATCCAAAACTTCAGACATGATATTTCCTCTTCAATTGCGTATCTGTGACCCGGATGGCGCGCGCCGCGCGCCTGAAATGTCCTAGCGTCAAACCCTCGGGTTTACTTGTGGGCCACGTCCAGCTTGTCCACGGTGTCAAACTCGAACTTGATCTCTTTCCAGGTTTCCATGGCGATCTTCAGTTCCGGGCTGTGCGCGGCGGCGGCGGTCAGGATTTCCTTGCCTTCTTTTTCGAGGGCGCGGCCCTGGTTGCGCGCTTCCACGCAGGCTTCCAGCGCGACGCGGTTGGCGGCGGCGCCCGCGGCGTTGCCCCAGGGGTGGCCGAGCGTGCCGCCACCGAACTGCAGCACGGAGTCATCGCCGAAGATGCTGACCAGCGCGGGCATGTGCCACACGTGGATGCCGCCGGACGCCACCGGGATCACGCCGGGCATGGAACCCCAGTCCTGATCGAAGAAGAGGCCGCGGCTACGATCTTCCTTGATGAATTCGTCACGCATGGTGTCGATCCAGCCCAGGGTCGCTTCGCGGTCGCCTTCCAGCTTGCCGACGACGGTACCGGAGTGTAGATGGTCACCACCCGACAGACGCAACACCTTGGTCAGCACGCGGAAGTGGATACCGTGGTGCGGGTTGCGGTCGAGCACGGCGTGCATGGCGCGGTGGATGTGCAGCAGCATGCCGTTGTCGCGACACCAGTTGGCTAGGCCCGTGTTGGCCGTCAGACCGCCGGTGAGGAAGTCGTGCATGATGATGGGGGCGCCGATTTCCTTGGCGAACTCGGCCCGCTTGTACATCTCTTCCGGGGTCGGCGCGGTGACGTTCAGGTAGTGGCCCTTGCGCTCGCCGGTCTCGCGCTGCGCCTTCAGGGTCGCTTCGTGCACGAAGGAGAAACGGTCACGCCAACGCATGAAGGGCTGGCTATTGACGTTCTCGTCGTCCTTGGTGAAGTCCAGACCGCCGCGCAGGCATTCGTACACGGCACGGCCGTAGTTCTTGGCGGACAGCCCCAGCTTCGGCTTGATGGTGCAGCCCAGCAGCGGACGGCCGTACTTGTTCATGCGGTCGCGCTCGACCTGGATGCCGGCCGGCGGGCCGCCACAGGTTTTCACGTAGGCGATCGGGAAGCGGATGTCTTCCAGACGCAGGGCGCGCAGCGCCTTGAAGCCGAATACGTTGCCGACCAGCGAGGTCAGCACGTTGACCACGGAGCCTTCTTCGAACAGGTCGATCGGGTAGGCCACGAAGGCGTAAAAGCAGGTATCGTCGCCGGGCACGTCTTCGATACGATAGGCGCGGCCCTTGTAGTAATCCAGGTCGGTCAGCAGATCGGTCCATACCGTGGTCCAGGTGCCCGTGGAGGACTCGGCGGCCACGGCGGCTGCGACTTCCTCCCGCGGCACACCCGGTTGCGGGGTGACCTTAAAGCAGGCAAGGATGTCGGTATCCAGCGGGGTGTAGTCTGGGGTCCAGTAAGTCTGGCGATATTCCTTTACACCAGCGTTGTAGGTCTTTACGGCCATGGTTCGGTTCGCTCCAAAGAGTCAGTGGATCGGTAGGTCGCGCGCGCCGGTCCTCGCCCTTGGGCAAAAAACAGGCATCGGTGAGCGACCTGGTAGACTTTAGGGCAAATAATCTATAAATAACAATAGTATTTATATATTAGAACCATTTACTCTTGTATATGATCCATCACTGGACCCTGCAACAGATGCGCCTGTTCGAGGCCGTCGCGCGGCACCGCAGCTTCACGCGCGCGGCGGAAGAACTGCATCTGACCCAGCCGGCGGTCTCCATCCAGATCAAGCGCCTGGGGGATAGCATCGGCATGCCGCTGATAGAGCAGGTCGGCAAGAAACTCTTTCTTACCCACGCTGGCGAGGAGGTCTACGCGACGTCCCGCGAGGTGGCAGGCCGGCTCAAGCAGCTCGCTGGCACCCTAGCCGACATGAAGGGCAGGGTGGTCGGTCCCTTGCGCGTCGGCGCCGTGAGTTCGGCGAAGTTCTTCCTGCCGCATTTTCTGGGCCGATTTCTCCGCGAGCACCCAGAGGTCAAGCCCCTCCTCAAGGTGACCAACCGGGAACGGGTGATCGAGCGCCTCATCGCCAACGAAGACGATTTCGTGGTCATGGGCCAGGTGCCGGGAGACCTGTCCCTGAGTGTCCATCCCTTTCTGGAAAATGTCCTGGTGCCCATTGCCCACCCTGACCACCCCCTGGCACGCCAAGGCGGGATTCCGCTGGAGCAATTCGCCGCGGAACGTTTCCTGATGCGCGAGCCGGGTTCCGGCACGCGCTTGACGACCGAGCGCCTGCTTACCGAGCAGGGCATCAAGGCCAACACTTACATGGAATTGGGGTCCAGCGAGGCGATCAAGCAGGCCGTCATGGCGGGGCTGGGCGTGTCGGTGCAGTCCATGAGCAGCATGTCCCTGGAGGTGGAAATTGGTCGTATCGCGGTGCTGGACGTGGCGGGATTCCCCCTCCGCGGGATGTGGCATGCCGTGCATCTGCAAGGCAAGCACTTGAGCCTGACCGCCACGACCTTCTTGGAATTTCTGGTGACGGAACGACATGACGGATAAGGTGGGCTGAAATCAGTCTGGGCGCGGGGATATGTTCAATACTCGGCCTGGTATTTGCAGCCGTCGGCGTGAATCCAGCAGGCTCAGCGCGGCATGGAAGTCGCGCTGCAAGCGCCGGTGCGTATCCCGTGCCTCTGGCGTATAGAAGACCGCCTGGTAAGCCACCGCCTCATCCAGTGACGTGCGCGCCTGGGGTTTGAAACCCCGCCAGGCAATTTCCACCCAGCGTTTGTACTGGCTATCCACAAAAATGATCTCCTCGGCATCTACCACCGCCAGGTATTGCATGCTGCGAATGGGTACGAACACGCAACGGGTTGCGCTGGCAGTCAGCAGGATGCGGGATAGGTTGTAGCTGGCGGCGGGGAGCCTTGACTCCTCTTGCGCCAGCGCTGGCCCGCGTTCGAAGGATTCCAGTGTGTAGGCCATGTCGATTCTGCTCGGTGAGGGATGGGGATTTCAACCGCCAGCGGAGGGGGAGGGTCGGGATTCGTGCAAGACAGCATCGAGGCTGACCTCTGGCACGACCAGAATAAGCAGGATGTTGCTTTCACCTTCCAGTACGCCGGGTTGCAAACCGGCGCTGCCTGCCCCGCGTGCTTCGAGGAAGGTGTATCCGGACGCATTGTGTTGTTCATCAATAGCAGTCAATTTGCTGGGCCATGCGGTACATGCCAACCGCCAGGGTCACCGTCACCACCGCCGGCAGGTCCTCGGAAATCTCGATGCTCTGCCTTTAGGAATCGGGCGGGCGCGGCGCCGGCGTCTGCGCCAGCCCCCCCTGCGACAACAGCGCCTTTAGTTCCCGGATGTCTTCGCGCAACGCCTGCACCTCGCCATGCAGATCCGCTTCGAGCTGTTCGCTGACCTGCGCCACCGCCGCGACCGTCGCCTGATGTTCCGTCTCGCTATAGCTCTGCATGGCGTTGACGATGATGGCGATGAACAAGTTGAGCATGGTGAAGGTGGCCACCAGGATGAAAGGCACGAAAAATGCCCAGGCATAGGGGAAGCTTTCCATCACCGGCCGGGCTATGCCCATCGACCAGCTTTCCAAGGTCATGATCTGGAACAGGGTATAGAGCGAGCGCCCCAGGTGGCCGAACCATTCCGGGTAGGCGGCGGCGAACAGATTGGTGGCGATCACCGCGAACACGTAATAGATAATCGCCAGCAGCAACGCGATGGAAAAGAGCCCCGGGATGGCCCCAAGCAGGGCGCTCACCACACGCCGCATGGAGGGCACCAGGGTCAGTAGCCGCAGCACGCGCAAGACGCGCAAGGCGCGCAGCACGGCGAGCGGTCCGGCTGCCGGGACCAGGGCGATGGCGACGACGGCGAAATCGAACAGGCTCCAGGGGTCGCGCCAGAAGGCGCCCCGATGCACATAAAGCCGCAGAGCAATCTCCACCACGAACACGCTCAGGATCGCTTGATCCAGCGCCAGCATTAGCCCGCCCGCTGCTGCCATGGCGGCGGGCCAAGTCTCCAGCCCGAGCAAGACGGCGTTGATTATGATTAGGGCGATGATGGTGCCCTGCACGCGGGCGTTGGCAATGAAGGCGCCCAGCTTTGTGCGCAGGCTTGCTGGGCCAGGCGGTACGACGCGATTTGTCATTTGGGATACCTCACCAGGGGGGCGGGTGGCCAGCCATGTCCGCCCCCTGTAGCGGTCGGCTGTTGCCAACTCATCGCCAAACAATCAGTGGGATGGCTGGTTGCGGGTGGCGATCAGGTTGGCGATGACGCTCGCCCCATCAGCACCGCGACGATAGCCAGCTAGGCCTGCACCGGCACATGATACCAAGGCGCGATCGGCATCTTGGTGCCGATGAAGGTCAGCACCATGGCCAGACCCTGCTTCAGCAGGTGGCAGCGATCCGCCATGTCGGCGAGCAGGCAATATCAGGCTCGCAGTCCCATGATGGTAAAGGTGTTGGAGGTGAAGACGATGAGGGGTCCGTGGTGATGGCGAAGATGGCCGGGATGGAGTCCACCGCGAATGAATTATGGCGCAAGAGTCGGGGGGCTCCGCCCGCCGGCGGCGCGCACCAAGCGGTCGTTGACCGCCCACCAGGCCTCCAAGGCCGGCGGTGCATCTACCCAGCAGCAGGTCGAAGCCGGTAAGGTCAATGTCGCGCAGTGCGGCGAGCGGCAGCGCGCCGGGGCGCAATACGCGCGCCTGCGCATTGAGCAGCGAGACGATGGTGGACTCCAGGCCCCAGCGACAGGGACCGCCGTCCAGCATCCGGTCCACCTGTCCGCCCAGTGCCGTGCGCACCATGAGGCGACGCGCCATCTCTGGTATCCCGGCGGCCCAGTCGAGGGCCTGGTCGGCGGAGGCTAGATGCACGATCAGCGGGTGGTCGGCCGGGCGCCCCTTGATGGCGAATACGCGCCGCACTGCCGCCGCATTGCGGGTATCGGCTCCCAGGCCATAGACGGTCTCGGTGGGAAAGGCCACCACACCGCCCGCGCCCAAGCAGGCCACTGCATCTTCGATCTCATTCAACGCGGATACCCAGGGCCGCACGGGCCACCATGGCGGTCTCGCGCAAGGTGGCCAGATCCGTGCCGAGCAGGGTGAAATGGCCCATCTTGCGGCCCGGCCGCGCCTGTAGCTTGCCATAGAGATGCAGTTTGAGGTTGGGGAGCGCAAGCAGCTTGGCCCAGTCTGGCTCTTTTACCGGGCCAGCGGCGCCGTCGGGATACCAGAGGTCGCCCAGAAGATTGACCATCAAGGCGGTGCAATGGGCGCGGGTATCGCCCGGCGTTAGGCCGCAGAGGGCTCGCACCTGCTGCTCGAATTGATTGGTGACGCAGGTATCCAGGCTGTAGTGGCCGGAATTGTGGGCCCGGGGCGCGATTTCATTCACATAGAGCCGGCCCGCGACGACGAAGAACTCGACGCACAGGGTGCCGACATAACCCATCCGCTCGGCAATCCCTTCGGCAATCTCCCTGGCCTCCGCGCCCAGATCGCCGGGGGCCGGGGCGATGGAGATTTCCAGAATGCCCCGGCGATGATGGTTCTCGCTGGCGGGGAAGCACCCGATCCGGCCAGTCTCGTCGCGGGCCAGCACCACCGAGACCTCGCCGTCGAGGGCCATCCGATGGTCCAACACGCAGGGCTCGTCCCCGAGCTGGCGATAGGCCGCCAGCACCTCTGACCTCCCCCTCACCCCTATCTGCCCCTTGCCGTCGTAGCCACCGCGGGCGACCTTGAGAATGCCAGGAAAGAGACCGTCTTGAACCTTCTCAATGTCGTCCGCGCCGCGGATATCGGCATAGGGCGCATGCGGAAAGCCATGCGCCTTGAGAAAACCCTTCTCCGCGCTGCGATTCTGGCAGATGCGCACGGCCTCGGCGCCGGGTCGCACGGGCAGGAATCTGGCCAGATAGGCCAGGGAGTCCGCCGGTACCTTCTCAAACTCGGTGGTGACGGCGGAGCAGGCCGCCGCCATCCGCTCGATGGCATGGCGGTCGTCGTAATCGGCCAGCAGATGCGCGTCGGCAATGCGTCCGGCGGGGCTGTCGCGGTCTGGATCGAGGACCATGACCCGGTAGCCCAGCTCGTTGGCCGCCATGACGAAGTAGCGGCCTAACTGACCACCGCCGAGCACGCCCAGCATGGCGGGGGGCGAGATCACAGCGGCCTGGCCAGCTGCATGGCCAGCGCCTTGTCGGTCTGGCGTTGGCGGAAATCGTCGAGTCTGGCGGCCAGTGTACAGCCAAACTCGTCGCTGCGGGTCGCCAGCATGGCAACGGCGAACAGGGCCGCATTGGCGGCCCCGGCCTCGCCGACGGCGAAGGTCGCCACCGGGATCCCCCTCGGCATCTGGACGATGGAGAGGAGCGAATCCAGTCCCGACAAGTGCTTGGAGGGCACCGGTACCCCCAGTACGGGTATGGGGGTCTTGGCGGCCAGCATGCCCGGCAGGTGTGCCGCGCCGCCCGCACCGGCGATGATGGCGGCAAGACCTCGCTCGCGCGCCCTCTCGGCGTAGTCGAACAACAGATCCGGCGTGCGGTGGGCCGAGACGACTCGGGCCTCGTAGGGAACCCCAAGTTCGTCGAAGATCCTGGCAGCGGCCTGCATCACCGGCCAGTCCGAATCCGAGCCCATGAGGATGGCGACCTGGGGGCTGTTCTCGCTCGCAACCTTCATGGGTGCTCCGGTGTAAGACTGTCCGCTTCAGGGACGCTTTTCCCGCCACGGGCGGGGGGTGCGAATTCGCGGCGCCGCTCCAGACGGCGCACGAGCGAACGTCCGGCGCGCTCGGTGGCACGGTCGATGGCCATATGGAGTTCGATCTCGGTGTCCCCGATCACCACATCTGGCATACCCCGCAACCGCACTTCTATGTGACAGCGCTTGTCCTCGCCACCGCGGGGACCGTTGATGTCGGAAAGCCGCACGATAACCCGCCCGATGGTGGCGTCACAGCTAGTCAGGCCGTAGGCCAGGCGCTTGGTCAGGTAGTCGCGCTGGGCGTTCGTGAGCGTAAACCCCCGACTATGGATGTCGATTTTCATGAGCGTTTGCTTCTGCGTGGCTGAACAGGGCTCTATCCTACGGCGGGTTCTCTAGAAGAGAAAGTCGATTTATTATGGTGCTATGTTCGTATAATTCGATTCATTACGAGGCAGCCATGCTCAATTTCAAGCACCTGCATTACTTCTTCACCGTTGCTAAGGCCGGGGCGGTCAACCGTGCGGCGGAGAGGCTACACCTCGCACCGCAGACTCTTTCGGGCCAGTTGACGCAGTTCGAGGCGCGGCTCGGCGTCACGCTGTTCCGGCGTACCGGGCGCCGTTTGGAGCTGACCGAGACCGGACGAGTGGCCTTGTCCTATGCGGAGGAACTCTTCCAGGTCAGCGCGGAGCTGGAGGAAATCCTGCGCGGGGGCCAGGGGGACAGGGCGTTTCCATTCCGGGTAGGCATTGCCGACGTGGTGCCCAAGTCCATCGCCCACCGTCTGCTGGCGCCAGCGCTCGCGCTGCCGGAACCCACGCGCCTGGTGTGCCGGGAAGACCACCTCGACCGCCTGCTGGCCGAACTGGCCATCCACCGCCTGGACATGGTGCTGGCCGACCGGCCGATGCCGCCCGGCATGGACGTGAAAGGCTACAGCCACCCCCTGGGCGAATGCGGCGTGGCCTTCTTCGCCACGGAGGATGTGGCCATAGGCCTGACGGGTGGCTTCCCGGACAACCTGAACGGCGCGCCCCTGCTCATCCCTGGCGAGGACAGCGCCCTGCGTGCACCGCTTACGCGCTGGCTGGAGCGTCAAGGCTTGCGGCCACGCATCGTGGGCGAGTTCGACGACAGTGCGCTGATGAAGGCCTTCGGCAAGGCGGGCGCCGGAATCTTTCCCGCACCCGTCGTCACCGGCCGGGAGACGGAAAGCCAGTACGGCGTGATCCGGCTGGGTGAAACGGGTGAACTGCGGGAGCGATTCTTCGCCATCTCGGTGGAACGTCGGCTGACCCACCCTGCGGTGCGGGCGGTGAGCGAGGGCGCACGGGCGGGGTTGTTCGCCGGGGATGGGGCGTGACTGCCGGATGAATAGGGCTTCAAAGGGCCCGAGTCACCGCCATAGGGGTTCAGGCGCCAAGATCCCGGCCGGCAAGTGGCTGCGCGTCGAGGTCGGCGACTCGCCGCTCTGACACCATTGGTTCCCCTCGCTGCCCAAAATCCGCCGTGGTTTGGGGGCTGTTCCGGGAGGTCATCCCGCCAGCGGAGTCGAGCAGAAGCTTGAGAGATATAGCCAGGGAGGCGGTGACGAGGACGGGGCGGATGAGACGGGTGCCGTGGCGAATGACGAGGTGGGAGCCGAGCCAGGCGCCGAGGAATTGGCCGGCGGCCATGAGGAGGCCGTAGCGCCACAGGACATGGCCACTCGGTAGGAAGAAGAGTAGGGCGGCGAGGTTGCTGGCGAAATTGAGGAGCTTGGCGTGGGCGGTGGCGCGGCTGAGGTTGTAGCCCAGCAGGGCGACATAGCCCATGGCGAGGAAGCTGCCGGTGCCGGGTCCGAAAAAGCCGTCGTAAAAGCCGATGGGCAGGGCGACCAGGAAGGCGAAGGCAGTCTGGCTCAGGCGTTGGCGGGCGTCGAGGTCGGAGACCCGGGGGGAGAAGAGAAAATACAAGCTGAAGGCGATGAGGAGGGCGGGGATCAGCCAGGGAGGCAGGTCGCCGCCGATGTGGCGGATGAAGAGGACGCCACTGGCGGCACCCACGAAGGCACAGCTAAAGGCCAGGGCCGCCGGGCGCGGGTCGATGAGGCCCTGACGCAGGAAATTGGCGCTGGCGGCGGCGGTGCCAAAGACGCCTTGGGCCTTGTTGGTGGCCAGGGCCTCGAGGGGCCCCAGGCCCGCCCAGAGCAGGGCTGGCAGGGTAATGAGCCCGCCGCCGCCCGCGATGGCGTCCACCAGACCCGCGGCCAGGGCCAGGATGAAGAGGAGTATTTCGGTTTCCACGGGCTGGGAATGCGGAATTTGGATTGAAAAAACGGGGTCGGGGCTTTAGTTTAGGCCCTTTCCAGCCGTGACCCCCTCCTTGCTTCATGCCCGCCCTCGTCGTCCGCCAGCTCCGCAAGACTTATCGCAATGGCTTCGAGGCCCTCAAGGGCGTGGATCTGACGGTCGATGCCGGCGATTTCTTCGCCCTGCTGGGCCCCAATGGGGCGGGCAAATCGACCCTGATCGGTATTCTCGCCTCCCTGGTGAACAAAACCGAGGGCGAGGTCACCGTCTTTGGACACGACCTGGACCGGGAGCCGGAGGCGGTAAAGGCCTGTCTGGGTCTGGTGCCCCAGGAGTTCAATTTCAATATCTTTCTGCCCGTTGTCGAGGTTCTCCTCAATCAGGCGGGCTATTACGGCATCTCGCGCCCCGAGGCGCTGTACCGGGCGGAATTTTATCTGCGCAAGCTGGAACTATGGGACCGGCGCAATACCGAGATGCGCCAGCTCTCGGGCGGGCTCAAGCGCCGCCTCATGATCGCGCGCGGCCTTATCCATCGGCCGCGCCTGCTGATCCTGGACGAGCCGACCGCTGGGGTAGACATTGAGATTCGCCGCAGCATGTGGGAGTTTCTGCGTGAACTCAACGCCCAGGGCACGACCATCATCCTGACCACCCATTATCTGGAGGAGGCGGAGAGCCTCTGCCGCCATATCGCCATTATCAACCGGGGGCGGGTCGCCGAGCGCGAGGGCATGACCCGGCTCCTGGGGCGGCTGGAGGCCGAGACCCTGGTTCTTAATCTGAAGCAGCCACTGACCGAGGCGCCCCACTTGCCCGATTTCCCGGCCGTGCTGCTGGATGATATGAGCCTGGAGGTGGAACTGGTGCGCGGCCAGACCGTCAATAACCTCTTTAGCGTCCTGTCCCGCCGGGGCATCGAGGTGGCTAGCCTGCGCAACAAGCAGAACCGGCTGGAGCGGCTGTTCTTGGATGCCCTGGATAAGGGCGGCGGGGAGACGTCATGAGTCAAGGCACGAGCCGCGTCGTAACCCCGGGTATGGGCCGCTGGGGCCGCTACTGGGTCGCCTTCAGTACCATTCTGCGCAAGGAGATCCTGCGGTTCTCCCGCATCTGGGTGCAGACCCTGCTGCCCTCCGTCATCACCACGGCCCTCTATTTTGTGATTTTTGGCCGCCTGATCGGCGAGCGCATCGGCCCCATGGAGGGCTTCGCCTATCTGGACTTCATTGTCCCCGGGCTGGTGCTGATGTCGGTCATCACCAACGCCTATGCCAACGTCGTCTCCTCTTTCTACTCCAGCAAGTTTTCCCGCTATGTGGAGGAGTTGCTGGTGGCGCCGGTGCCCAACTGGGTGATACTGGCGGGCTATGTCGGCGGGGGGGTGGCGCGGGGCTTGACCGTGGGCGTGGCGGTGACCCTGGTCGCGCTCGTCTTCACCGACCTGCAGATCCACAGTTATCTGGCGAGCCTGGCGGTTTTTACGCTGACGGCCATTCTCTTTGCCCTCGGCGGCTTCATCAACGCCGTTTATGCCAACAGCTTCGACGACATCTCTATCATCCCGACCTTTGTCCTCACCCCCCTGACCTACCTCGGTGGGGTTTTCTACTCAATTGATCTGCTCCCGGACTTTTGGCGCTTCCTGTCGCAGGGCAATCCGGTGCTTTACATGGTGAATGCCTTTCGCTATGGCTTTTTGGGGGTGAGCGACATCAACCTAGGGGTGGCCTTCAGCCTAATCCTGGGCTTTATCGTCGCCTTGACCTTCTTCTGCCTGCGCCTGCTCGACCGGGGGGTGGGGGTCAAATCGTGACGGAGGTTGCCGCGGCAAGCCACCCATGGGACCATGGGCCGCATTTTTTCCCCAGGCTGCCCCCACGCGGCCTGCTTTTGCCCTTGACCCGATCCCGGCGCCCGCTCGCCGCGAGGATTTAGCCCAGTGACCCGGCGCTATCGCGACGAAAACGACCAGGACTACGACGATGATGAAGAAGGGTCCCAGCCCCCCCGGCGCCGGAGCCTGCTGGTCCGGGTGCTGCGCCTCCTGGCCGGATCCCTCTTGGTCGCGGGTCTGGCAACTACGCTGGCCGTCGTTATCTATGCCATTCCCCTCGATGCCACGGTGCGGGAGAAGTTCGAGGGCAAGCGCTGGGCCCTGCCGGCCCGGGTATACGCGCGCCCGCTGGAGCTCTATGCCGGCGCGCCCTTATCGCCCGAGGAGTTGCTGGCCGAACTGAAGCGACTGGATTACCGGGAGCTGGCCGAGCCGCCGCGCCCTGGCACCTACCAAGGGGCCGATGGCTACTTCCTGATCCGCACCCGGGGCTTCCAGTTCTGGGACGGGGCCGAGCCGGAGCGCTTCATCGCCATTCAGATCGACGACGACCATATCAGCAGCATCACCAACGCCGGCGACGATGGCGAGGAGCCCGCCCTGGTGCGGCTCGATCCGGTCATGATCGACAGCATCTACCCGATTCATAACGAGGACCGGGTCCTGGTCCAGGCCTCGGACCTGCCGCCCCTTCTGATCGATACCCTCAAGGCCGTGGAGGACCGGACCTTCGGCACCCATGTTGGCGTCGATCCCCTGGCTATCCTCCGCGCCTCCATCAAGAACTTTCAGGCCGGGGCCGTGGTCGAGGGCGGTAGCACCCTCACCCAGCAACTGGTCAAGAATTTCTATCTGACGGATGAACGCAGCCTGGAGCGGAAGATCAACGAGGCCCTCATGGCCATCCTCCTGGAACTGCGCTATCCCAAGGAAGACATCCTGGAGGCCTACGCCAACGAGATCTACCTGGGCCAGGACGGCAGCCGCGCCATCCACGGCTTTGGGCTCGCCAGCCGTTTCTACTACAACCGCGAATTGGGTGAATTGGGCGTTCCCGAGACGGCCCTCCTCATTGCGCTCATCAAAGGCCCTTCCTTTTACGATCCCCGCCGTCATCCCGAGCGGGCCACGGAGCGGCGCAATCTGGTGATCGACGTGATGGCCGACCAGGGCATTATCGACCTTGCCCAGGCCGAGACCACCAAGGCCGCGCCCCTTGGGGTCGGCGCGAAGGGCGGCCGGCCGGCGGGCGTCTATCCCGCCTTCACCGACCTAGTTCGCCGGCAACTGAAACGGGACTATCGGGAAGAAGATTTGCGTTCCGAGGGCCTGATCATCTTCACCACCCTTTCGCCGACGATTCAGGGCCAGGCCGAAAGGGCCGTCCGCGAGGGCTTGCCGGTTCTGGAGAAGCTCCGCAAATTCAAGCCTGGCACCCTGGAGGGCGCCGCCGTGGTTGCCTCCGCGGCCCAGGGCGAGGTACTGGCCCTGGTGGGCGGGCGCGAGGCGGATTATGCCGGCTTCAACCGGGCCCTGGAGGCGGTGCGGCCCATTGGTTCCCTAGTTAAGCCCATGATTTACCTGGAGGCCTTGAACGATCCCAAGAAGTACAATATTGCCTCGCCTCTGAACGATAATGGGGTCAACCTGGCCATTGGCGATGGTAAGTACTGGGCGCCGAGAAATTATGACGGCAAGACCCATGGCCAGGTCCCCCTCTATCTGGCCTTGGCCAAGTCCTATAATCTGGCGACGGTGAATCTGGGCCTGGAATTGGGCCTGGATCGAGTCATCAAGCGGTTCCAGGACCTGGGCGTGCAGCGCAAGATCGAGAAGGTCCCGGCCATGCTGCTGGGTTCCATCTCTCTCTCCCCAGTGGAGGTCGCGCAGGTTTATCAATCCATCGCGGCCAGTGGCTTCCGTGCCCCCCTGCGGGCCATCCGGGATGTCCTAAATACCCAGGGGGAGCCCCTGAATCGGTATCCCCTGGCGGTGGAATCGGCATCCAGCCCCCAGGCCGCCTATTTGCTGACCTGGGCCATGCGCCAGGTGGTCCAGCAAGGGACGGCGACCTGGCTCAAGACGCGCTTGCCCAAGGACCTGGAGGTCGCCGGCAAGACCGGAACCACCAATGAATTGCGGGATAGCTGGTTTGCCGGCTTCAGCGGCGACAAGGTGATCGTGGCCTGGGTCGGGCGCGATGACAACCAGCCCACGGGTCTCACCGGTGGTACTGGGGCCCTGCGCATCTGGGGTGATATTATGGCCAATATCGACAGCCAGCCTCTCCCGGACTTTCCGCCCGATGGCATCGAGATGGTCAACGTCGATCGTTATAACGGCCGGCGCGCTCCCAGGGGTTGCGGACGGGCTATGTCGCTCCCTTTCGATGCGAACGCCTTGCCCACCAAGACCTCGGATTGCGGCGCCGCGCCTCCACCTGATACGAAGGCCGATGAAGCCCCCGCCGCTGCTCCACCTCGGCCGAAGGAGGAGAAGAAAGACAGCGGGGGCGGGATCGGCGGCTTCCTGCGTGACTTCTTAGGTAACTGATGAATAAAATACTGATCTTGCTACTGGCCGCCGCCCTCCTGGCCGGCTGCGCGGGTAAACCCCGGGCCGGAGGGCCTGCGCCCGTCGAAAGTGTCCGTGCCCGGAGTGCTCCCAATGCCGTGGCCACGGCTCCCGTCGCGCCGGCGGTGGATGTTTATGCCTATCGCGGGCCCAACAAGGCACCGGCCGCTGCCCCGCCTTCCGCCAATCCGCCCGAGGAGTCGGGAGGCTCCTCCGGAACCATGCTGGCGCTGCGTTCCGAGACCCCCGATCCGGGCCGTGCTCCGAGGGCGAATGTCACGCCTAAACCCAAGGAAGTAGATCGGGGCCTGGCACCGGCCATTGCCTGGACGCCACCCCCCGCCGCCGCGGTGGCCCCCAAGCCACCGCCCGCGCAAGTTTTGCCTCCAACTTCGGCCCAGGCTCAGGCGCCGGCTACCGCCGTCCCATCCAAGACGGGCCTGGCGGCTAATTCAGCCTCCGCGGGCGGCACGCCCCCCAAGGCTCCCGCGCCGGTCCCCGCCCCCGTGCCCGTTAAGCCCGCTCCCCGCCACCTCCGCCGCCTCCCGTCGCCCGGTACACGGCGCCGCCACCGGCCGCGCCAGAGTTGCCCGCGGCGGCGTCTTCGCTGGCGGCGCAGGCCGAAAAACAGCGCGAGCGTGGCGATTATGTCGCCGCCGCCGCGACCCTGGAGCGTGCCATCCGTATCCAGCCCCGGGAGGCTTACCTCTGGAACCGGCTGGCGCGGGTGCGGCTTGATCAGAACAACTACGATCAGGCCGGGTCCCTGGCCCAGAAATCCAATACCCTGTCCAAGGACCAGGACCAGATTAAGCAGGACAATTGGGGCATGATCGCCACGACGCGCCGCGCCGCCGGCGACCAGAGCGGCGCCCAGGAGGCGGAAGCTAAGGCCGGCACCCCCTGATGACCAGGGTCCAGCCGTCGGCATCCCTGGCCTTGACGCGGGATCCGCGCCGCCCGCCCAGGGACAAGGGCGCTACCCCCCCTGGCCCGTGAGCGTGCCCTATATACCTGGCGCTGGTTATTCGTCGGCCTGTCGCGGGAGGGCCGGGTGGGGTCTGGCGGGGGTGTCGACGCGGTGCTGTCGTCGCCCGGGAGGCTTCGGCGTCCTCCGCAGACCCCACCCGGCCCGGAAAACCGCAAACCCGGGTGTGCTGGGTATAACTCCGCGCGATTTGGCTGAATAGTGAGCAAGGTTGCCGACATCCTGGGTCCCGACGGTCTCCTCGCCCGGCGTCTGGCTGGCTACAACCATCGCCCCCAGCAGGAGGCCATGGCGGAGCAGGTGGCCCAGGTCCTGGCGGAAGGCGGCACCCTGATCTGCGAGGCCGGCACGGGAACTGGCAAAACCTACGCCTATCTGACCCCGGCCCTGCTCTCCGGGCGCAAGGTCCTCATCTCCACCGGTACCCGCAACCTTCAGGATCAGCTTTTCCATCGCGACCTCCCCCTGGTCCGCGATGCCCTGGATATCCCGGTGCGCATCGCTCTGCTCAAAGGGCGGGCCAATTATCTCTGCCCCTACCGCCTGGCCCTGGCCCTCCAGGATCATCATGGCGGGACCACCGAATTCCGCCGCCAGTTGCTGGCGGTGCGCGACTGGGCCAGCGCGACCCGGGTTGGCGATATCGCGGAACTGGCCTTGCCGGATGACGCCCCGGTCTGGCCGGCGGTGACCTCCACCAGCGACAATTGCCTGCGCCAGGATTGCCCGGACTGGGATCAATGCCCCCTGCTCGAGGCCCGCCGTCGCGCCCAGGAGGCGGACCTGGTGGTCGTCAATCACCACCTGCTGTGCGCCGACATCGCCCTGCGCGACGAGGGTTTTGGTGAGATCCTGCCGGGAGCGGATGCTTTCATCGTCGATGAGGCTCATCAGCTGCCGGAGGTGGCGGGCAACTTCTTCGGCACCGCCGTCAGCGGCCGCCAGTTCCTGGAACTGGTCCGCGACACTGAGGCTGAATATGGGCGCGAGGCAGGGGACCTGCCGGAATTTCTCGACATCCTGGCTAACCTGCGTCATGCCGCCCTGGAAATGCGCCTTAGCCTGGGCGAGGAGGCCCGCCGCTCCCCCTGGCGGGATATCGCCGAGGACCCTGCCGTCTCCGCCCGACTGGGGGCGTTGCGCCAAGGTCTGGAGGATGTCCAGGCCGCGCTGGAGGCCCTCAAGGGGCGTGGCAAGGGCCTGGACTCCTGCCTGGCCCGTGCCGCCGATCTGGCCACCGGGCTGGCGCGCATCATGGAACCCGCCGCGGATTCGGCCGATATCCGCTGGTTCGAGACCCAGGGCAAGGGCTTTCGCCTGCATCAGACGCCGCTGTCCGTGGCCGGCATCTTTCAGGCCCAGATGGAGCGCTATCCCGCCGCCTGGATCTTTACCTCCGCCACCCTGGCGGTGGCCGAGCGCTTCGACCATTTTGCCAGCCAATTGGGCATCGGCAACGCCCACACGGCCTGTTGGGACAGCCCCTTCGACTACCCCAACCAGGCCCTCTGGTTCGTCCCGCGTGGCCTGCCCGACCCGGCTCTACCCGCCTACGGCGACGCGGTCACCGACCTGGCGGCCCGGATCCTCGCCTTCAGCCGGGGCCGGGCCTTTCTGCTCTTCACCAGCCACCGCGCCCTGCGCCGCGCGGCGGAGCAACTGGAGACCCGGCTGGATTATCCCCTGCTGGTCCAGGGCTCGGCCCCCCGTGGGGAACTGCTTAAACGCTTCCGGGAGCTTGGCAACGCGGTGCTGCTGGGCACCGCCAGCTTCTGGGAGGGGGTGGACGTGCGCGGCGAGGCTCTGTCCTGCGTCATCATCGACAAGCTCCCCTTTGCCTCGCCCGGGGATCCGGTACTGGCGGCCCGCATCGACGCCCTGCGTCAGCAGGGCGGCAACCCCTTTCGGGATTTCCAGTTACCTCAAGCCGTCATCAGCCTCAAGCAGGGCGCGGGTCGCCTCATCCGTGACGCTACCGATCGGGGGGTGTTGGTGGTCTGCGATCCGCGGCTGCTGTCCAAGCCCTACGGCCATGCCTTCCTCAAGAGTCTGCCACCCATGGCACGCACCCGTGATCTGGCCCTGGTGGAGCGTTTTTTTGCCGAGGATTCCTTGCGGCCCGCCGCCGGACTCTAAACACCATGCGCATCCTGGCCATTGATACCTCCGGCGAGGCCTGTTCCGCCGCCCTCTTGACCGAGAAGGGTCTCCAACAGCGCCTGGCCCTGGAGCCACGCCGCCATGCCGATCTCATCCTGGGCATGGTGGCGGCGCTGATGGAGGAGGCGGATCTGCGGCTCCGGGATCTGGACGCCCTGGCCTTTGGCCGGGGCCCCGGCTCCTTCACCGGCGTGCGCATTGCCACCGCCGTGGTTCAGGGCCTCGCCTTCGGTGCCGATCTGCCGGTCGTCCCGGTCTCTACGCTGGCCGGTCTGGCCCAGGGTCAGCACCGTCGCCAGGGCGCTCGCCAGTGCCTGGCGGCCCTCGATGCCCGCATGGGGGAGCTTTACTGGGGGCGCTATGTCCTGGATGGTCAGGGCCTGATGCGCCTGGTGGGCGAGGAGGCCGTGACAACCCCGGCATTCGCCGAGTTGCCGGAGGGGGCCGGCTGGCAAGGGGCCGGTAGCGGCTGGGAGACTTATGGCGACCTGCTGCGCCAGCGCTTGGGCCCGCGCATCGGGCTAACCGACCCGGCTGCCATCTGCGAATCCCAGGACTTGGTCGGGTTGGCCGCCGCCGATGTTGCCGCCGGCTTGGCCCTGCCCCCGGAGCAGGCCCTGCCGGTTTATCTGCGGGATAAGGTCACGCAGGATGCCCCGGGGGTGGCGGGTCGCGACCCGCATCGGGCCCCGAGCCGGTCATCGGGCCTATCTTCCCCTTAACGGCCGGTGGGCTGGGCCATACCCTGAGTCTCGGGCGGTCCTAGCCATCCGGTGAGGTACCCGGATACTCACGACTTGATCCACGTCAAAGTGGTGGCCAGCCATTCGCGCCATCGTCCCCGACAGCCCTCAGAATAATAATGAAGCGGGGCGGAACCGGGCGCCCGGGGAGGCGTCCCGGTATCAAGTGTCCAACACCGGAGGAATTCGCCATGATCACTGTCAGCCTGCGGATGAAGATCGATCAGACGCCGCTCAAGCGCGTCCCCGTTACCATCTGCCTGGACGCGGACGGCTACTGTACCCAGCCCGTGCCCACCGACCGGGAGGGCAGCGCCCGGTTCGACCTCCCCGAATCCAGCGGTAAGGTCCTGGTGGACGGGGTGGAACGTTACCAGGGGCGGCTGAAGGGGCAGGTCCAGGTGGAACTCTGGTCCCTCACCGAGGCCCCCAACGACTCCCTGGACCTGGACGGCCACATGCCCCTGGGCAGCAACGCCTATCCCAGCATGGAGACCCGGACCCTGGAGGTAGAGGGTCGCCCGGTCCTTACCGATGGCGAGGGCTATCTGGTCAATCCCGCGGACTGGTCCGAAGCCTTCGTCCGCGCCCTGGCGGCGGCGGAGGGACTGACCCTCACCGACGCCCATTGGGAATTGATCCGCTACTTACGGGAGCACTTCGCCCGGACGGGTATCCAGTCCACGGTGCGCGATATGGTCCGGCACTTCAGCAAGGTCTGGGGCCGGGAGGCCGGCGGCAGCGCTAGCCTGCACCGGCTCTTTCCCCGAGGCGGTCCCCAGAAGCAGGGCAACCGGCTCGCCGGACTGCTCCGTACCAAGGGGGAGCATTAGCCATGGCCCACCATCCTTCAGTTTCTCCCGAAGGGATCGACGACCCTCTATCGGAGCTGCTGCCGGACCTCGCCGAACTCGACGTGATGGAGGCCATGCGTGACATCCAGGGGTACCTGGACATCAGCCCCGGGGATTTCCAGGAACTCTATCGCGCCTCCGTCAGCCACGCCCTTACCCGCCTGGCGGGCAACCCCATGGCCCGGGCCCTGATGCACGCCGAGGGCCCAGCCTTGGTGCCCGAGCAACCCCTGAGCGTGGCGGTGGACCAACTGGCCGCAGCCGGCGTCAAGTCCGCCGCCGTGGTGGACGCCCAGGACCGGGTCATCGGCCTCCTGTCCGAGACCGACGTCCTGCGCCACCTGGGCGTGGATGCGATTCTGGCCCTGTTGGCGCACCTGGGGCGGGAGCCCGAGGCCCTGAAACGCTGCTGCAGCGGGGTCCGGGTGTCGGACGTCATGACCAGCCCGGCCCTGACCCTGCCGGACGACGCCACCCTGCCGGTCATGGCCCGTGCTTTTGCACGCCATGGCGGGCGGGGCATGCCGGTGGTCGACGGCATGGGTCGGCTGCTCGGGATGCTGGCCCGCAAGGACCTGATCCACGCCTTCGGGGCCGCCGTACCACACCCCCAGGCAGACTGAATTCGCCTCCGCACCGAGGCTGGGTGTGAAGAGTGTCAAAGTGGTAGGATATACGGCATGTCAACCTTGCCTGACAGTCACACCATTCGCCGGGAGCCCGATCGATGCGTATCCTCTTCATTCATCCCAATTATCACTCTGGCGGCGCGGAGATCGCCGGTAACTGGCCACCGGCCTGGGTCGCCTATCTGAGCGGCGCCCTCAAGTCCTCGGGCTATGATGACATCCGCTTCGTGGATGCCATGACCAATGATCTGTCCGAGGATCAGGTACGGGATATTTTGCGCGAGGCCCAGCCTGACCTGGTGGGCTGCACCGCCATCACCCCCTCCATCTACAAGGCCCAACGCGTGCTGGAGATCACGCGGGAAGTCTGCCCCCAGGCAGTGACCGTGCTGGGCGGTATCCACGCCACCTTCATGTATCAGCAGGTGTTGGGCGAGGCCCCCTGGATCGATGCCATCGTCCGGGGCGAGGGGGAGGAGATCATCGTCAACCTGGTGCGCGCGGTGGACGAGGGACGCTGGCCCGCCGGTCGCGACCAGGTTCAAGGCATCGCCTATCAGAAAGATGGCCAGATCATCGCCACCCCGGCGGCACCCACCATCAAGAATCTGGACGCAATTACCCCGGACTGGGGGGTGCTGGAGTGGGAAAAATACATCTACATCCCCCTCAACAAGCGGGTGGCCATCCCCAACATGGCCCGCGGTTGTCCCTACACCTGCTCCTTTTGCTCCCAGTGGAAGTTCTGGCGCGACTATCGCATCCGTGACCCCAATAAGGTCGTGGATGAGATCGAGACCCTGATCCGTGACCATAACGTCGGTTTCTTCATCCTGGCGGATGAGGAGCCTACCATCAATCGTAAGAAATTCATCGCTTTCTGCGAAGAGCTGATCGCTCGGGATCTCGGCATCCTCTGGGGCATCAATACCCGGGTGACCGATATCCTGCGCGACGAGGACGTGCTGCCGCTCTATCGCAAGGCCGGCCTCATCCATGTTTCCCTGGGCACCGAGGCGGCGGCCCAGTTGAAGCTGGATCGCTTCCACAAGGAGACCACCATCGCGGATAACAAGCGCGCCATTGGCCTGCTGCGCGATGCCGGCATCCTGACCGAGGCCCAGTTCATCGTTGGTCTTGAGAACGAGACCAGGGAGACCCTGGAGGAGACCTACCAGATGGCCCGGGACTGGAATCCGGACCTGGCTAACTGGGCCATGTACACGCCCTGGCCCTTCACCGACCTTTTCCGGGAACTGGGCGACAAGGTCGAGATCTTCGACTACGAGAAGTACAACTTCGTCACCCCCATCATCAAGCCCGAGGCCATGGAGCGCGGGGAACTCCTGGACCGGGTGATGCATAACTATCGCCGCTTCTACATGCACAAGGCCTTTTTTTCCTACCCTTGGGCCGGTACCGGGCAACGGCGGCGTTACCTGCTCGGCTGTCTCAAGGCCTTCCTCAAGGCCGGTTTCCAGCGTAAGTTCTATGATCTGGGCAAGGTCAATTACTGGGGTCCCCAGTCCAAGAAGAAGGTGGACTTCCACTTCGACACCAGCCGCACCCGGGTAGCCGAGGGCGGCACGGACTGGAAGGCCAAGCACAGTCGCAAGATCAAGGGTGACGTCCAGGCCGAGATCATGGCCTGCGGGGGTGGTAAGGAACAACTCGATGACGATGCCCTCGAGGCCTTGCTGGTCAAGCCGTCCACGGTCGGTGTCTCCATGCCGCCCCCGGGCGTGGCGGTTCAGTTCACGGCTCATGTATCCATCCACGGCCAGGACCGACCCTGACTCTTCCTCGCGATGTCCGGTGGCACCTGTCGGCGACTGGCCGGCTGACAGGGCCCGGCGCCATCGCTGAGCAGGGAAGCCAGCATGCTTGCCATCGACAATCTCTCGAAACGTTTTGATATCTCCTGCGAGCAGGCCCTCTTCGAGCGGGTCTCCCTGCGGCTGGCCCCGGGCGAGTCCGTGGCGATCATGGGCGAGTCAGGGGTTGGGAAATCAACCTTCCTCAACTGCATCGCGGGCCTGGAGCCCGTCGATGGGGGACGCATCCAACTGTGGGACCGGGAACTGACGACCCTGGACGAGGATGCCTTCGCGCGGCTGCGGCGGCGGGACTTCGGCTTCGTGTTCCAGGCCTTTCACCTGCTGCCGCATTTGACACTCGCTCAGAACGTCGCCCTGCCACTCTGGTTGCTGGAACAGGACGAGGCCAGCGCCGCCGCCCGCGCCCGCGCCCTGCTCGAACGGGTCGGCCTTGGCCACCGCGCCGATGACTGGCCGCGCCACCTCTCGGGCGGGGAGATGCAGCGGGTGGCCATCGCCCGCGCCCTGGTCCATGAGCCGAAGCTGGTGCTGTGCGATGAGCCCACGGGCAACCTCGATCCCGCCCGGGCCCTGGGGGTGCTGGAACTCCTATTCGAGGGCATCCGGACTAGCGGTGCCATGGGTATCCTGGTCACCCACTCACGGCTGGCGGCGTCCTATGCCAATCGCATCCTGCGCCTGACCCCCCTCGGTTTGGTCGAGGAGCCCGGTGGGACATGATGCTGGGCGCCCTATCGAGGCATGTCTTTCTGGGCAGCCTGTGGCGACGGCGCCTGGCCACCAGCCTGTCGCTATTGGCTATTGCCCTGGGGGTGGCGCTGGGGTTGGCAGTGCAACTCATCCATGCCGCGGCCCTGGATGAATTCGGGCGCGGTATGCGCTTGATTAGCGGGGAGGCCGATCTGCAGGTCGTGGGGCCCCAGAGTGGCTTTGATGATGGCCTTTATCCGCTGTTGGCCCAGCGCCCGGAGGTGTCCGAGGCCAGCCCTCTGCTGGAAATCGAGGCCCGCTTGCCTGGTCGAACCACCAGCCTGCGCATCCTCGGCATCGACCTCTTTCGCGCCGCTCGCGTCACTCCCTCCTTGCTGCCCCTGGCCGAGGCCCCGGCGGGGGGAGAGGCAACCTCCGACCGGATCGTACCCACGGCCCGGGGCGATTTCCGGCTGGACGCCCTCAAGCCCGATGCCCTCTTTGCGAGCCCCGCCGCCGCGACCCAACTCGCCCTGGCCAGCGGGGCCATCCTGAAGGTGCAGATTGGCACCCGCGAGGTGGGACTACGCCTCGCCGGCTCGGTACCCGCCGCGGGTGTTGGTCAGGTGCTGGCCGTGATGGATATTGCCGCTGCTCAGCAGACCTTTGAGCGGATCGGTCGCCTGAGCCGGATCGATATACGTCTCGCCCCCGGTACCGATAGGGATCGGGCCCGTCAAACCCTGAGCGCGCTGCTGCCCCCGGGTGTCAGCCTCCGCACCCCGGCCGACGCCCAGTCCGAGATCCAGAGTCTGTCCCGCGCCTACCGGGTCAATCTAACTATGCTGGCGGCCATCGCCCTCTTGACCGGGGGCTTCCTGGTCTTTTCCGCCCAGTGGCTCGCGGTGGTACGACGGCGGCAGGAATTTGCCTTTTTGCGGGCCCTTGGCCTGGATCGTGCCGGACTGCGGCGTGGTCTGCTGGCCGAGGGGGCCCTGCTGGGGCTGGTTGGCGGACTTATTGGCGTGGTCCTGGCCCATGGGCTGACCGCCCTGGCCTTCCGGTTGATTGGCGGCGATTTGGGGGCCGGTTACTTTCGGGGCCTGGCCCCGCAACTCCAGTGGGAGCCCGGCCTGATCCTCGCCTATCTGGTCCTGGGGATTGGCGCGGGGCTGGCCGGGGCCTGGCTGCCAGCGCGCGAGGCCGCGCGGCTGATCCCCGCCCGGGGCCTGCGGGCAGGTGACGAGGCCGAGGCCTACCAGGCACCCCCGCGCTGGGGCCTGACCCTGAGCCTCTTCGCCCTGGCGGCCCTCTGTTGTCTTCTCCCGCCGCTCGATGGCCTGCCCCTGGGCGGCTATCTGGCGGTGGCCCTGATCCTGGTGGGGGCCGTGATGGCCTTGCCGGGGGTCACCCCCTGGGCCATGCGTCCCCTGGCGGGGGGCCGGGGGATACTGATGCGACTGGCGCGGGCGCGTCTTGCCGCGGCGCCCGGACAGGCGGTGGTGGCGGGCGCCGGGGTGGTGGCCAGCGTCGCCCTGGCGGTCTCCATGGCCATCATGGTCAGCTCCTTCCGAGGTTCGCTGGACGACTGGCTGACCCAGATGCTGCCCGCCGATCTCTATCTGCGCGCGGCCGCCGCGGGTAGTAGCGGCTATCTGGAACCCGCCTGGGTGGACCGAGTGGGCCAACTGCCAGGGGTGACGGCGGTGCGCCCCGTGCGCTTCGAGAGCCTGCGCAGTGCCGAAGGCGGCGAGGCGATCGCGCTCATCGCCCGTCACGTCACGGATAGCCTGGGCCTGCCGCTGGTGGCCGGCACCACCGCTCCGGACTTGGGACCCGGCACGAACCCGCCGGCCTGGATCTCGGAGGCGGTGGCTGATCGACGGGGCCTCGGGGTCGCCGATCCCCTTTCGCTGCCCCTAGGCGAGCAAGTCCAGGTCTTTCGTGTCGCCGGCATCTGGCGGGACTATGCCCGCCAGCAGGGGGCCGTCGTCATCGAACTGGAAACCTTTCGGAGGCTGACCGGGGATGGGCGCATCAACGATCTCGGGCTCTTTCTGGCCGCCGGGACTGACCCCTCGGGGGTGATGAGCGCGATCCGTGTTCTGCTCGGCACGGAGGTGAGCGAGATGGTCCTGCCGGGGGAGCTGCGCGCCATGATCCTCGGGGTCTTCGATCGCACCTTCCTGGTAACCTACCTGATGGAGGCGGTTGCGGTCATGATCGGGCTCTTTGGGATCAGCACCAGCTTTGCCGCTCTGGCCACCAGTCGGCGTAAGGAACTGGGCATCCTGCGCCATCTCGGCCTGAGGCGGTGCCAGATCGGGACCCTGCTGGCCACCGAGGCGGCCCTGACCGCCGCGGTCGGCGTGGTGATCGGCCTGGTCGCGGGCGCGGCCATCGCCTGGATCCTGATCGAGGTTATCAATCGTCAGAGTTTCCACTGGAGCATGGATATGCAATGGCCCCTGGGTGTACTGCTGGTCTTCAGTTTCGCCATGATCCTGCTCGCGGCCCTGGCCGCCCGGCTCTCCGGCCGTCAGGCGATGCGGCAGGATGCGGTCCTGGCGGTTCGGGAGGACTGGTGAAGAGGCCGGTTCCGCCCGGCGGTCGTCGCTACCCTGGGTGGGGCTGGCCCCGTCCCGCCCCGCGTCTGGGTATGGCCCTGGGCATTTTTCTGAGCCTGATGCTGATTCCGGCCCTCCAGGCGAGCGACTTTACCCCGGTGATAGAAGGTCGGCGCCTGGTCTTTCCCGCCGATATCGGCGCCCACCCGGACTACCGGACGGAATGGTGGTATATCACCGGCTGGCTGACCGATGAGGCTGGCGCCGAGCGGGGTTTTCAGGTGACCTTCTTTCGGGTCGCCACCGGTATCGGCGCGGATAATCCCAGCCGCTTCGCGCCACGTCAGTTGATTCTGGCCCATGCCGCCATCGCTGACCCGGCCACCGGCCATCTGCTCCATGCCGAGCGGGCCGAGCGCGGCCTGGAGCCCCTCGCTGGCGCGGCACCCGAGCGGACCCATGCCTGGATCAAGGATTGGGCGCTGGCCCTGGACGGGGACCGGTATCAGGCGCGGATCGAGACCGAAGCCTTCGCGCTCGACCTCGAGCTGATCCCCGCCGGTCCCCCTGTCCTCAATGGTCGCGAGGGCTTCAGCCAGAAGACCCCGGATCCCCACCATGCCAGCTTTTATTACAGCCGCCCCCAAGTCGCCGTCAGGGGCCGGATGCGCCTGAACGCCGAGGAGCGCCCGGTCACCGGACGGGCCTGGCTGGATCATGAATGGTCCAGCGAACTGCTGTCCGAGGAGGCCCAGGGCTGGGACTGGATCGGCATCAATCTGCATGATGGCGGTTCCCTGATGGCCTTCCAGATGCGCCATGCCGACGGTTCGGTCATCTGGAGCGCCGGTACTCTGCGCGAGGGGAGCGCCAGCGCACGGCACCTGACGCCCGAGCAGGTCCGGTTTCACCCCCAACGCCGCTGGCAGTCGCCGCGCACGGGTAAGTCATATCCGGTCGCGTGGGGTCTGGAGATCGATGGACGCTCCTGGGAACTCCTGCCCCTGATGGATGACCAAGAGTTGGATGGCCGCCAGTCCACCGGGGTCGTTTACTGGGAAGGCGCGGTCCGCCTCATGGCGGCGGACCGGGAAATCGGCCGCGGCTATCTGGAGATGACGGGGTATTGACCGCCTTGGCCCCGCCGGAAATTGGCCTTGATCGCCGGGATAAAGTAGGAGCTTGCGGGGACATGATTGACTTGAGAGAGATCTTGGCCGCCTGGGACACGCCCGGGCGCGAGGCCGCCCTGAAGCGGGCCCTGGAGGGCCTGGATGCCGCGGGTCTGCCCTTGCAACAGGCCCTGACGCAGGGGAGTCAGGTGACGGCGGAGCCCTTCCAGGTCATGGTCCTGACGACGGCGGAGACGGAGGACGGCCTGGAGGCACGGGTGGGGGTCTTTTTCACCAGCCTCCTAGGCGGCTGTCAGTGTGCGGACGATCCGACACCCCTGGAGCCTTTGCCTGAATATGCCCAGATCGAGGTCACCATCCATCGCGAGACTGGGATGGCGCGCCTTAGCCTCCTGGATTGATCCGGTTAAATTTTGGATTTAGGAGGATGCCAGGGCCTTCAGTGCCCGCTTGCGGAAGACGCCCATCTCCTTGGCGGCCTGGATGTCGCCTCTAGCCTCGGCAACGGCGATGCCTTGATTCAGGACGGCAATCGCCTTCGCGGGGCGGCCGCTGGCCTGGAGGGCCTTGCCGTGAAGCTTCCAGGCGGCGGAGTAACGCGGGTCGAGTCGGGTCGCCGTGGCCAGGTGCTCGATGGCCCTTTCCAGATCCCCAAGCTTGAGATATTCATTGCCGAGGCTGTACCGCAGCAGGGCGTTATCCGGTCCCTTGGCAAGCAGGGCCTCCAGGTTGGTGACAGTGGTCATGGGCGTCTCCCGAAGGGATGAAATATGAATCGCAAGAGGTGGGTTGTGGCGATCCGGCGCACAAGAGGGCTGGCTAAATTTCGGGGGCGGGCAGGGTGCCCAGGGCGAGACCGGGGTGTGCCGGGCGCCGTGCCCTGGCGGACGCTGGTCTGCCATCCCGCCTCCCCGGCGCCGGGGACTTGGCGCTTGCGCGTCAAATTGATCTGGGCCGGGGATGGCGCCCTCCGGCTCGATTACCAGCTTCGGGCGCCGCGAGGGGCCCTGGCCATGCCGCCCCGGACCAATCCGGGCCGCCAGGATGGGCTCTGGCGGCATAGCTGCTGCGAGGCCTTCATCGGCCTGGCGGGGGAGACGGCTTACCGTGAGTTCAATTTTTCTCCTTCGGGGGCCTGGGCGCTTTATGACTTTGCCGATGAGCGGGTGCCTGTGCCTCAACCCCAAGTCGAGGGTGAGGGGGGCGCTCCCGGCGTCCGGTGCGAACGTCGCCGCCACGCCTGGTGCCTACGCGCCCGTATTCCCGTGGATCTGCTGCCCAGGCGACCGCCTGGCGCGGCTCTGCTCCTGGGGCTGGCGACCGTGGTCGAGGATAGGCGGGGCGGTCTCACCTACTGGGCACTGGCCCATCCTTGCCCCCAGCCGGATTTCCATCACCCGGGGGGGCGGGTGGTGACCTGGTCAGGGCCTGGTCAATAGCGCCGGGCTGGAACAGAGTGGGAGCTTGCCCCGGTCCGGGTGGCTTTGGATTCAGCCTCGCCGCCACCAGATTGGCGCCATTCAACTTCGGGGGAGCCGAACATGCAGGACAAACCCATCATCCGTACCGCCATTCCCAAACGCCGCTACCAGATCGGCGATCATGCCGCCAGTCTGCTGGGAGAGATCGAGAGTGGGGATGCCCGGGCCTTTCGTTACATCCTCGCCTTCGTCGCCCTGGGCAAGGCGGAGCCGTCCCTCTATGTCTTGTCCGAGCTGAGTCCCCCGCGCGAGGCGGACCTGGGCCGTTATCGCCTGCGCCTCGTCAACGAGACCCTGTCCGAGGTCATGGATAGCGATGATCGCTGGGGCGATCTGGAGACCTTCGCCGAGCAGGCCCTCAAGCTCGGCATTCAAGCCTTGGGCCTGCAACGGGAGGCGGTGATTCGTCTCCTGTAGCCGGACCAGTATCCAGTGCCCCGGTGAACGCCGCCTCGCTGGGCTCGCCAGCCAGGAAGGGGCTCCCATCCTGGGATAAGCGGGGCTGTTCGCGATTCTGGACGTCCCAGGCGGCTATTCCAGGGATAGGATGAAATCCCACTGTTCCGGGGTCACCGGCATGACGGAGAGTCGGTTGCCCTGGCGCACCAGGGGCATGCCCGCCAGGGGGCCATCGGCATGGGCCTTGAGTTCGGCCAGGGTGATGTTGCGCCGCAGATGGCGCACATAGCGCACCTCTACCATGACCCAGCGCGGCTTGTCTGGGTCGCTCTTGGGGTCGAAATACTTGGCCTCGGGATCGAAGGCGGTGTGGTCGGGGTAGGCCTCCCGCGCCACCTCCATGAGGCCGACGATGCCGGGCTCTGCGCAGTTGGAGTGGTAAAAGAAGACCGGGTCGCCCACCTTCATCTCGTCACGCATCATGTTGCGCGCCTGATAGTTGCGCACCCCGTCCCAGGGTTCGGTCTGGCCCGGAGCGGCGACCAGGTGGTCGATGCCGAAGACATGGGGCTCTGATTTCATCAGCCAGTAGGCCATGATTAGTTCTCTCAGTTAAACATGGGGTTCGTGGTATTAGCGCCACGCGCTGGATCGCTCCAGGGTGGCGCTCATGTGCAGGAAGTTCGCCAGCCGCTCCGGATTGAGCTCCCCTCCCGCCACGGCACCCTTGAGGGCGCAGCCGGGCTCCCGGTCGTGGTTGCAGTTCGCGAAGCGACAATGCCCGATGAGGGGGGCAATGTCCCGGAAGCCATGCTCCAGATCGGCCTGATCGTCCAGGGTCAGCCGGAAGCTGCGTACCCCGGGGGAGTCGATGAGATGGCCCCCACCCGGCAGGTGGTAACAGGTGGTAGTGGAGGTGGTGTGCCGGCCCAGTCCGGTGGCCAGGGACAGGCGTCCGATCTGGATGTCGAGATCCGGCAGCAGGGCCTTGACCAGGGACGACTTGCCCACCCCCGATTGGCCCACCAGGATGTTGGTCTCCCCCGCCAGTTGGGCCGCCAGGGGTCTCAGGTCCGGGTCGTCGAGCAGGCTTAACCAGACCAGGGGGTAGCGGATCCGCTCGTAAGGGGCCAGCAGGCTGGCCATGGTGGTCCGGCCCTGGGCATCCAGCAGGTCGGTTTTGTTGCAGGCGATCAGGGCCTTGACGCCCAGGCGTTCGGCGGCGGCCAGGTATTGGTCGAGCAGGTAGGTGCTGGGCTCGGGCCGGGGGGCGAGGATGGCCACCAGTTGGGTCAGGTTGGCCGCCAGGGCTTTGTCGCGGCCGCTGTAATCCGGACGGGCCAGGACCGTCGTACGCGCCTGAATGGCGGTGACCACGCCGCGATCCGGGCCACTGGCCTGCCAAACCACCCGGTCGCCGCAGACGGGATGGCCCATGTTCTGACGCGCCAGACAATGCCAGACCTGGCCCGCCTCGTCCTCCACGGCCAGGTCGGCCCCATGACGCACCACCACAAGGCCGTGGCGAGGCTGGTCGATCTCGCAGGTCGCCAGGACCTGTTCGGCGCGCTCGTCCAGCCGTTGGCGCCGCTGGTCCTGAAGGTTGAGGATGCGCGCCTTCTGGCGATCCGAGAGCCGGCGGCCCGGCATCAGGGTTTGAATTTGTAGTAGTGCGTGTTCAGGTAGGCCGCCATGTCGGTGATCTCTTCGTCGAACCATTTGAGCCCCAGGGACTGCTCGCAGCGCCGGACTTGCGACTCCAGACTGGCCAGGGAGGTCACCTTGCGATCGGTGCGCGTATAGACCTCGGCGCCATGGCAGGAGGTGCAGTTGAATTGGTAGAGGTCGGTGACGTCCTTGTCCTCGCCGGCCAGGACCGGGAGGGCGGTGGCGAGGCCGAGTGACAGTAAAATCAGGCGTGGGTGCATGGGTGGGTCTCCGGGAAAGGGATGTCGTTGGGATTCTATGCCATTTTGTCGGGGTGCCGATATCGGGAATGGCTGCCGGTAGCATGTGGCCAGGGGCGGGACGGCAAGGTTGAGGTTATACCCGAGACACCCGGTTTTTCGGTTTCCCGGGCCGGGTGGTGTCTGGCGGGGGGCGCCGTGATTACCTCCCTGTAGGCTTGACGACACAGCATCCCTGCTGTCGACACCCCCGCCAGCCCCCACCCGGCCCTCCCGCGATATGCCGCGAGTGGCCTCGCTGGGTATAAACTGAGGCCTTTCTCAGCGCGATACAAGACAGCATGAAACCCGACGACAACCATTTGGTTTGGCTGGACCTGGAAATGACGGGTCTGGAACCAGCACAGGATCGGATCCTCGAGATCGCTACCCTCGTTACCGACACCCACCTGGAGGTCCTGGCGGAGGGGCCGGTCATTGCCATCCATCAGCCCGAGGTGGTGCTGGCGGCCATGGACGATTGGAACCGGGAACACCATGGGGCCTCTGGCCTGTTGCAGCGGGTTCGGGCCAGCGATCGGGACGAGGCAGGGGCGGAACTCGAAACCCTGGCGTTTCTCGCGGCATGGGTGCCGGCGGGCAAGTCGCCCCTCTGCGGCAACAGCATCTGCCAGGACCGGCGTTTTCTTGCCGGGTCCATGCCCCAGCTGGAGGCCTGGTTCCATTACCGCAATCTGGACGTGAGCAGCCTCAAGATCCTGGCGCAGCGCTGGGCGCCGGCGGTGGCGGACGCCTTCAAAAAGCAATCGGCCCACCGCGCCATGGACGATATTCGCGAATCCATCGCCGAACTCCGGCACTATCGGGAGCACCTGCTGCGGCTCTGACGGGCCAGGGCCCAGACGACGTGCTCGCGGACCAGTTCGCTGGCATGATCGCGTCGTCCCTCCAGTGCCGCGATGGCGGCGGGGGAGGGCGGGGCATTGCCTAGGGCGACGGCGAGATTGCGCAGCCAGCGGGGATGCCCGATGCGGCGGATGGCGCTGCCCGCGGTGCGGTGCAGGAACTCCGCCTCGTCCCAGGCGAAGAGGGCGATGAGGGTGGCGGCTTCCAGGCCCTGGCGGGGGTGGAAATCCCCCTCCCGGGTGAGCCGGGAGAAGCGGTTCCAGGGGCAGACCAACTGGCAGTCATCGCAGCCATAAATCCGGTTGCCCATCAAGGGCCGCAGGGGTGCGGGGATGGGGCCCTTCAGTTCGATGGTGAGATAGGAGATACAGCGGCGGGCGTCGAGCTGGTAGGGCGCCAGAATGGCGCCGGTCGGGCAGACGTCCAGGCAGGCCTGGCACCGCCCGCAGTGATGAGTGGCCGGTGTATCCGGCGGTAGCGGTAAATCGACGAAGAGTTCGCCGAGAAAAAACCAGGAGCCGGCCTGGCGGTTGATCAGGTTGGTATGTTTGCCGATCCAGCCCAGGCCGGCTTTGTGGGCCAGGGCCTTCTCCAGCACCGGGGCGGAATCGACGAAGGCGCGGTGGCCAAAGGGGCCGATTTCGGCGGTGATGCGCTCGGCCAGGCGTTGCAGGCGGGTGCGCATCAGCTTGTGATAGTCCCGGCCCAGGGCGTAGCGGGAGATGAAGGCCGTGGTCGGTTCCTCCAGGTGCTCGCGCAGGCGGTCCTGGGCCTCGGGGAGATAGTCCATCCGCGCGGAGAGGACGCGCAGGGTGCCGGGCACCAGCTCCGCGGGCCGGGCGCGCTTGACGCCGTGGCGGACCAGGTAATCCATCTCGCCCATGCGGCCTTGTTCGAGCCAGGCCAACAGCCGGGCCTCGTCCTCGGCCAGGTCGATGCCGGTGATGCCGACCTGCTGGAATCCCAATTCCCGGCCCCATTTCTTGATGCGCTCGGCGATTAACGCCAGATCAGCGTCCTTAAGGGGTCCTGGGTCTGATGGCGGCGCGGGGTGGTAATGGTTCTCGGCTGCCCGACCAGGGCGGCGGAGGGTAGTGGTTTCTTTAGTCGAAAGAGGGGGCGTCATGGATATCGTGTTCCTGAGCGGGTTGCGCATCGAGACTACCATCGGTATCTACGATTGGGAAAAGCAGATCAAACAGCCCGTGGTGCTGGATCTGGAGATGGGCGCGGACGTGGCCCGGGGGGCGGCCACGGATCGCATCGAGGATGCCCTGGACTACAAGCGGGTATCCAAGCGCCTCAAGGAATTCGTGGCCGAGAGCCGCTTCGAACTGGTGGAGACCCTGGCGGAGCGCTGCGCGGCGCTGCTGCGCGAGGAGTTTGGCATTCCCTGGTTGCGGCTCAGCGTCAATAAGATTGGCGCTGTCAGCGGCGCGGCGGACGTGGGCGTCATCATTGAACGCGGGGAGCGGCCTGGCGGTGCCTAGGGTCTGGCTAGGTCTGGGGAGCAATCTGGACCGGGAGTCATCCTTGCGAGCCGCCATTGGCGCCCTGCGCCGGCATTATGGCGAGCTGGTGCTCTCCCCGGTTTACGAGACCCCTGCGGTGGGTTTCGTGGGTGAGCCCTTTCTGAATCTGGTGGTTGGCTTCCAAACGGCGGAGTCCGTGGCGGCCCTGATTGGCTGCCTGCGCGCCATCGAGGGTGCGGCGGGGCGGGTCCGGGGCCCCAATAGGTTCGCGCCTCGGACCCTGGATATCGATCTGCTGACCTACGGTGATGCCGTGGGTCTCATCGATGGCTATGACTTGCCGCGCGACGAGATCCTGCGTTATGCCTTCGTGCTCAAACCCCTGGCGGACGTGGCCGGGGAGGAGTTCCATCCAGCAACCGGACGCACCTATGGCGAACTGTGGCGGGATTTTAGCGGGGAGGCGCTCACCCTTGAGCCCCTGGTTCTGGATCTGACCGGGGAACCGGCCAACCCGGTCTCTCCTCCGGATCACTTGAAGAGGTCCTGAGCGCGCTGGAGCAGGTCGGTGGCGCGGGACGGGCCTTGGCCGGTGGTGGCTAAGTCGGCGGGATCGAAGAGTTCGCAGAAGTTGGCCTTTTCCTTGTCCGCCACCAGGTCGGTCATGGGCTCCAGGCAGGCATTGGGTCGGCCCGGGGCAAAGTGGCGGCAATTGCGGCAGACCCGGGTGGGCTTGCCACAACCGAGACAGAGGGCCTCGCGGCCATAGTCGCAGGTGGCAAGATCGCGGCCGCAGTGCCAGCAGTGTCCGATGATGTCCCTAGCCATGCCGTGGGCTCCAGGTTTAATGGGTGTTCAAGCGCAGGTAATGATGGGCCGCCTCCAGCAGCTTGCCCCGCCCTAAGACGATCTTCCAGCGGCTGCCGCCGACCTGGCGCCAGAGCCAGGCGGCGCGTATCCCGGCCAGCAGCAGGGATCGGATGCGGTTCTGGTTGTCCGGGTTTTGCAGAAAGTTGGGCTCCCCCTTCACCATGATGCGGGGCTGGAACTGGCTGACGGTCTGACTGTAGATGTCGGCCAGGTGGGCCAGTAGGTTGGGGTGCAGCATGGGGAAATGCACCAGCTTGGCGCGGGCGCCCTCGATGCCTTGGGCAATCTGCTGGATCATGTCAGGGCGACCGGTAAGCACGGACTCCAGCTTGAGGAGGGCGAGCAGGTAGCGGGTGAATTCCAGGTCCTTGGGCGTCTTACCGCTGAGTTGGTTGGCCAGTTCCCGGATGCCAGGGGTTAGCGCCCCCGGGGGGCCGAAAATGTCGGCGGTGGAGCCGGCATCGGTTTGAAAGAGACTGTGAATGCAGGGCTCCATGAGGTCCGTGTCCACCGTGCCCTTGGTGGCGATGCGGCGGACACAAAGACTGGCTTGGTAGATGGCCCCCAGGGCGAGGAGGCGGTCTTGAAGGGTGTAGATCATGGGCTTGGCGAATTACGAGCTATCAGAAGGCCAGCGTGGCGGTGGAATCCTAACGGGGTAAAGATCACTTCGCCACCGGTCAGGGTTCCGTGGCCTCAATGATGCCACCCCCCAGGCATTCCTCGCCTAAATAAATGACCGCCGATTGGCCGGGGGTGACGGCCCTTTGGGGCTGGACAAAGCTGAGTCTGGCGCGATCCCCACTGAGATCCTCGATCCGGCAGGTTTGCAGGGCCTGGCGATGCCGCAGGCGGGCCTGGCAGGCGAAGGGTGGGTCGCGAGGCGGCTGACCGCTGATCCAGTGCAACCGGCTGGCGATCAGGCGGCGGCTGAACAGCAGGGGGTGGTCGTGGCCCTGAACCACAATCAGGCTGTTGCGGGTCGCATCCTTGGCAGCCACGAACCACGGGGCCTCCAGACCCCCCGCCTGGCCACCGATGCCGAGCCCCTGCCGCTGGCCGAGGGTGAAATAGGCCAGCCCCGGGTGCTCGCCGAGGCATTGCCCCTCCGGTGTCTCGATGGGACCCGGGTTAGGCGGGACATAGCGGGTGAGGAAGTCTTTGAAACGGCGTTCGCCGATGAAGCAGATACCGGTGCTGTCCTTTTTGGCCGCGTTTGCCAGACCGGCCCGCCGAGCCAAGGCGCGGACCTCTTGCTTATTCAGTTCCCCGAGGGGGAAGAGGGCGTGGGCGAGCTGCTCCTGGTCCAGGAGGTGGAGGAAATAGGTTTGGTCCTTATCCGCATCGCGGCTCAGGCAGAGGTGATAGCCCCGGGTGTCCTCGGTCAGGCGGGCATAGTGGCCGGTGGCGATCCGCTGCAGGCCGAGGGTCAGGGCATGATCCAGGAAGGCGCGGAATTTAATTTCGCGGTTGCACAGAACATCCGGATTGGGGGTTCGGTTGGCCTGGTACTCCGCCAGGAAATCGGAAAAGACCCGATCCCAATACTCCGTGGCAAAGTTGACGGTACCCAGGGGGATGCCAAGCCGGGTCGCGACCGCCATCGCATCCCTCAGATCCGCCGCCGCCGCGCAATAGCCGGCAGCGTCATCTTCCTCCCAGTTCTTCATGAAGAGTCCTTCCACCCGATGCCCCTGTTCCAGCAGCAGCAGGGCCGCCACCGATGAATCCACGCCGCCCGAGAGGCCGACCATGACGGAGCACGGGGCAGAATGAAGGGCTATCGGGGGGGGCATCTCCATTGATTTATATAATTGATTAATAATATTTTTATAGGATAGAGAAAGGGGGCATATTATTTGCCTAGCGGTACGCAAGCCCCGGGTCGGGTGCTAGACTAACCTCATTTTTCAACCCAAAGAGACAAACAACATGGCCTACGCCCCTGACCACCCCCGTGGGTGGTGGGATCCGCTCCCTCAACGTTGCCTTGCGTCAACAACTGGATCTCTACGTCTGTCTCCGGCCCGTACGCTACTTCCAGGGCACCCCCAGCCCGGTCAAGGAGCCGGAAAACACCGATATGGTGATCTTCCGCGAAAATTCCGAGGACATCTATGCGGGTATCGAGTGGCAGGCGGGGTCCCCGGAGGTGAACAAGGTCATTGATTTCCTCCAGCAGGAGATGGGGGTGACCAAGATCCGCTTCCCCGCGACCTCCGGCATTGGCGTCAAGCCCGTCTCCGCCGAGGGGACCCAGCGCCTGGTGCGCAAGGCGATCCAATACGCCATTGACAACGATCGCGCCTCCGTGACCCTGGTGCACAAGGGCAACATCATGAAGTTCACGGAAGGCGCCTTCAAGACCTGGGGCTACGCACTGGCCAGGGAGGAATTTGGCGCCGAGGAGATCGATGGGGGTCCCTGGTGCGCCATGACCAATCCCAAAACCGGCCGTGAGATCGTCATCAAGGATGTCATCGCCGACGCCTTTCTGCAGCAGATTCTGCTGCGCCCAAGGAATACGATGTCATTGCCACGCTCAATCTCAACGGCGACTACATCTCCGATGCCCTGGCGGCGCAGGTGGGTGGCATTGGGCTGGCGCCCGGGGCCAACCTGTCGGATTCCGTGGCCATGTTCGAGGCGACCCATGGCACCGCGCCTAAGTATGCTGGCAAGGACCAGGTCAACCCGAGTTCCATCATCCTCTCGGCCGAGATGATGTTGCGTCACCTGGGCTGGACCGAGGCGGCGGATCTCATTATCAAGGGCGTGGAAGGCGCCATCCTGGCCAAGACCGTGACCTACGATCTGGAGCGTTTAATGCCAGGGGCCACCAAGCTCAGCTGTTCGGCCTTTGGGGAGGCGGTGATCGCTAATATGGGGTGAGGCTTGGGGCCTCGGCCTGGCCTGGGGGCGGCCACCCCGCTTCCGAAGACGAAGATGGCCCTATCCTTGGCTGGAGGGCGGGATTTTCCCCCTCGCTTGTACTGATTCATCGGCGGGCGAAAAAAACCGCACGACCAAGGGACGGTGGCCCGGGTTTGTACTGTTTGACTAATGTATTCCATTTGGGAAACCCCCGGCGTTGCCGGGGGACAGTTTCAGTTTGATATTTAAGGGATCATCGCGACGGCGCCCGCAAATGTCTGCCCGGGTTTCAAAACGTTGTCCCTCCTTGGCGGTTTTGGTGGTTCAATCGCTCCCTTTGGGATTACTACACCCACATCCCCCGCACCCGCCACGCCTCACTGAGCAATCGCCCTGCTCGGGGTCGACCCGGGCGATCCACTGTTGAAAGAGAACCCAGGCGGCGCACAGGGTGGTTAGCCCGGCGATGGCAATGAGATATGCCCACATGAAACGATATTCCTCAGGTCGCGCTGAAGAGACCGGCAAAGCCCATGAAGGCGGTGGACAGGATGCCGGCGATGATGAGGTTCATGGCGGTGCCGCGGATCAGGCGGGGGACGGGGGCCAACTCAGTTTCCTGCCGTAGCCCGGCCATCAGCACCATGGCGAGGGTAAAGCCGAGGCCCGACCCCAGGGCATAGACCATTCCCTCCACCAGGCCATAGCCCTTGTTGGTGGTGAAGATGGCGATCGCGAGAACGGCGCAGTTGGTGGTGATGAGCGGCAGGTAGATCCCCAGGGCCCTGAACAAGGCGGGGCTCAGCTTCTTGATCACCATCTCGATGAACTGCACCGTGCTGGCGATGACCACGATGAAGCTGATGAGCCGTAGATAGGGCGCGTGCTCGAGGATGTAGGTGTTGAGGAACCAAACGCAGAGGCCGGTGATGAGCATGACGAAGGAGGTGGCCATACCCAGCCGGAAGGCGGTGTCCAGGCGTTGGGAGACGCCGAGAAAGGGGCAGATCCCGAGGAAGTAGGCAAGAACGAAGTTGTTGATCAGCAGGGTGCTGACGAAGATCCACAGTAGATCGTTCATTGCGCTTGGGCCTCCATCGCATCGATGCGTCGCACCAGGCGTTCCTTGCGCTCCTTCAACCAGTTGAAGAAGAGCAACAGGAGGCCGAGGGTGAGGAAGCCGCCGGGCGGCAGAATCATGATGACCCAGGGCTCGAAATTCGGGCCGAAGAGGTTGATGCCGAACAGACTGCCCACGCCGAGGATCTCGCGCACGCTCCCCAGGGCGAGCAGGGCAAACAGAAAGCCGATGCCCATGCCGAGGGCGTCCACCAACGCCAGACGCACGGGGTTACGCGCGGCGAAGGCCTCCTGTCGGGCCATGATGATGCAGTTGACGACGATCAGGGAAATAAATGGCCCCAGTTCCTTGTGCACCCTGGGCAACAGAGACTCCAGGCCGAAGTCGATGACGGTCACGAAGGTGGCGATGATAACGATGTAGGTGGCCATGCGCACCTGCGCCGGTATCCAGCGTTGGAGCGCGGAGACGAAAAAGCTCGACCCCACCAGGACGAAAATGGTGGCCCCGGCCATGACAAGGGCGTTCTCCGCCGAGTTGGTGACCGCCAGGGTGGGGCACATGCCCAGCACCTGGACGAACACCGGGTTTTCCCGCCACAGGCCCTTGATGAATTCCTGGTAGGCGTCTGGTTTGATCTTGGGCATGGTTGATACCTGGTGCTCGTCGGTGCTGTTGTTTTAGCTTCTTTTCTTGGCCACGTCGCTATGTCGAAGGCGCCGCGGATTCTCCGATGTTTGCCGTCCCTGGCGCCTGGGTCCCGGCAGCCCCTGTCGGGAGGACGGGTGTGCGATCGGACTTAGCCGACGAGTCCGGCCGATCTCTCAATCTTGATTACTCATTCGCGTCCTTGGGGCTCGTTGGAGCTGCCTCCGCTTGCGAGCCGGACGCCGCTTCCAGCCGCGGCAGCCAGAGGGTATTGGCGGTGTTGATAGCCTTAACCACCGCTTTGGATGAGATGGTCGCGCCGGTGATGGCATCGATCTGGTTGGGGGCAGCCTTCTTGCCCTTCTTCACCGCCACGATCTCGGGGTCGACGGACAGGTTAGCGAAGTTGGCGACGAACGCTGCGTCCTTGTAGATCTTGTCCCCCAGACCGGGGGTCTCGCGGCTCTCCAGCACCTCCATGCCCACCACCTTGCGCCCCTCGGCGAGATAGCCGTACAGCAGGCGGATGGTGTCCGCAAAGCCAGGACCGGCCGCCGGGATGGCGTAGCCAACTAGGCGCCCGTCGGCCGCGTGGCCGCCAAGGATGACATCCTCGCCCTTGCCCTCCCGCTCGACGACGATCAGCCGCTCGTCGCGTTGGACCATCCGGCTCACGCTGACGGCGCCCGGGAGAACTTTGAATACCGACTGCTCGAGCGTCAGATCCCGGTGCGCGGTGATGGAGGCCAGGGTGGACTCGAAGGCCGTGACGATGATCAAACCAGACATGAAGCCGGCGAAGGCGAGGGTGGCGACCAGCCGGAGGGAGCTTGGCTCGTCCGCTTTGGGGATGGGCTGGGGGGTGTCCATCATTTCGCCTCGATGCCCTTGCCGAAGACCCGCGGCTGGGTGTAACGGTCGATCAGGGGGGTGACCGCGTTCATAAGCAGGATGGCGTACATCACCCCCTCCGGAAAGCCGCCGAAGACCCGGATCAGCACCACCAGCAGTCCGATCCCGGCGGCGAAGATCCATGCCCCGCGCGGGGTGAGTGGAGATGTCACCGGATCGGTGGCCATGTAGAAGGCGCCGATGAGCAATCCGCCGGAAAACACCGAGAACAGGGGCCCTGGGTAGCGTGCCGCGTCCACCAGGGACAGGATGCCCGAGAAAAGGGTTACCACGATCAGGATACCGGCCGGAATGCGCCAGTCGATATTCCGCCGCAACAACAGGTAGACCCCGCCCGCTAACAACAACAGCCCGCTGGTCTCGCCCAGGCAGCCAGCGGTATTGCCGAGCATCAGGTCTAGGAGGGGGGTGGGTTGGTGCTCGAACTTCATGAGTCCCAGGGGCGTGGCGGCGCTGATCGCATCGTAATGGGCCTGCATGAAGGGCAGGGTCAGGTTGGAGGAATAGACGTGGAAGAATCCTGCACCGGTCGTTGGGTCGCTCCAGGTGGTCATGGCGTTGGGAAAGGTACCGCCTAGGAAGGCGCGCCCCACCAGGGCCGGGTTGAACAGGTTGTACCCCAGTCCGCCCCAAATCAACTTGCCCAGGCCAATGGATACGGCGCCCCCAATGAAGGCGATCCACAAAGGCAGGGCAGGCGGCAGGGTCAGGCCCAGTAGCAGGCCAGTGAGGAGGCCGCTGCCGTCCAGCAGCCGCCCCGTGCGCTGCTGCACTGGCGAAAAGGTCCACTCGGTGAGCACGGCACCGGCAATACTGGCCAGCAAAACCAGGACCGCCCCCAGCCCGAAAAACCAGATGCCCGCCAGGGTCGCCGGTAGCAGGGCGTAGATCACATCCTGCATGGCCTGGACGGTGGTCATCTGCTGCCTGAGCAGGGGGGCGGCCTGCAGCCGCAGCCGGGGATCCTTCTGTTTCATGCAGTCTTTCTCGTGGGTTGCCGTAGTTGGGACTTCGCGGTGCGGATGAGTTGGACGATGGGAATGCCCGAAGGACAGGAATAGGTGCAGGATCCGCATTCGATGCAGTCCATTACCGCATACTGCTTCATCTCGCCGAACATCCGCGCCTTGGCGAGCCGAGCCAGCCGCGATGGGTTAAGGAAGGCCGGACAGGCTTCGACGCATCGGCCGCAACGGATGCAGGGGTATTCCTTTGGACGGACTGATTCCTCCCGGGTGAAGGCCAACAGGCCCGAGGTTCCCTTCAGCACGGGTACATCCAGGCTGGATACCGTGGTGCCCATCATGGGACCGCCCACGACGACTTCGACGGTGTCGTCCCGCAGCCCACCACAAAAGCGCAGTACCTCACGCACCGGCGTGCCCAAGGGGACAATCAGGTTTGAAGGCTTCGCAACTCCTCTACCGGAGACGGTCACAACGCGCTCAATTAGTGGCACGCCCGAATCGAGCCAGTCGGCGATCGCCACCACGGTCCCCACATTGTTCACGACGATGCCGATATCCCGCGGCAGTTCTCCAGACCGGACCTCCTGGTCGTAGATCGCCTTGATCAGCATCTTCTCCGCTCCCTGGGGATATTTCACGCGCAAGGGCACCACCCGGACCGGGCCGGCGGGGTCGATGCGTCGTTGCAGGACGGAGATGGCATCTGGTTTATTCAGTTCCACACCGATGGTCGCGGCCTTGGCGCCAAGGACGTGCAGCAGGATCTCGATGCCGCGCAACAGGGCATCGGGACGCTCCACCATGAGCCGGTGGTCGTTGGTTAGGAAGGGCTCGCATTCGGCGCCATTGACCAGGACATTGTCGATATGCTGACCGTCCGGAAGGGAGTATTTCACATGGGCCGGAAAGGCGGCGCCACCCATCCCGACGATGCCTGCCTTCTGTACCTCGGCGATGAAATCCGTGATCGATAGGGCCTTCCATGCAAGTGGTGGGCGGGGGGTCAGTCTTTGGGTGGCATAGGGATCGGTTTCGATTTCGATGGAACGGGCGAAAAGGCCACCGGGATGGCGCCGGCTCGCGATCGCCCGGACCCAGCCGGTAACCGGGCTATGCAGGCTGGTGGAGACAAAGGCGCCAGGCTCCGCGATGAGCTGGCCACGCACCACCCTCTCACCCACCTCTACCACGGGTTTGGATGGCGCCCCAAGATGCTGGCCAAGGGGCAGCACGTAGCGGCCCACGAAGGGCATCCGCTGGATCGGCACTCCCTCCGTGCGCTCCTTGTGTTCTTCCGGATGAACGCCATGACGGAAGCCGCGCCTAAGCAAGGTGTACAGGGCATCCATTTCTAATGCAGCGCCCCGGACGACAACTCGCCTTCGACGCCACCCCCTCCATATCCCGCCAACACCATCAGGCGGTCGCGAATATCCTTGCGGGTCTTCTCCCGCATCTCCTCCTGGAGATTGCGGATGCGCCCTTCGTATTCGTCACGCAGCGCCCGTAGCTCCACCTCGTGGGCTGCAGCGACCCCATCCCGAACTTCCCGCTCGATGCGCGAGGTGAAGGGGGTCACGACGCCGGCCAGTTCCTGAAGGGTGCGCCAAGCCTGTTGGCACCTCTCGCTTGCGCGAACCAGCGGCGCAGCGACCGCGTAGCGGGTCGATTCCCCATCCTGCCGCGCGAGCGACACGAAGGGCGTCCTGCCTCCCCGTGCCGAATCTTCAAGCATGAGATACTCGGCCAGTGGCATCGGGTACGACGCATCCTCGGGGAGCGGCATAAAACAGCTTGCAAAACGGCCCTCCGTCAAGGCCCAATCAGCTGGGGTGGGGGCATGGCCCAGTGCCTCGCCAGCCCAGATGGCGGAGGGCTCCGGGTTGCCTTCCAGGCTGAGGCGGGAGCCGAATACGCCCTCGCCGAGTGGATCGTAGCGGAAAAGCGGGAAAACCCGCGCCTCCAGGGCGCGGTGGGCCTGTTCAACGGTCAATTGTGGCGCAAAGCCGTGGCGTTCCGGACTGGGCGCATGGACGTGGAGTAGCGCGGGGCCGGCAAAGGCCCAGGCCGCATCCAGGCTGTGCCCGAGATGCGCGGGGGCGCCGATCGAGCTTTGCGCGATACAGGCGCCGCGCTGGGCCAACGCCAGCAGGGCCAGGTTGATCGCCGGGTCCGCGACGGCGACCAAGGGTGCTTCCACCGCGGCCCGAGTGGACAGCCCCAGGTCCAATTCGGCGAAGAGCATCATCTTGAGCGGAAGATCGGTGCCCAGTAGCCAAGCTACCTGGGCCAGCCCTCGGCCCGCGAGGATGGCCGCACTGCCGACCAGGAGCAGGGAAGGACAGAGCGCCCGCTCCTCGGTGGTCAGATCGCGCCAACTCAGCCCGTCCAGGCTCGACCATTGACGCACTGCGTCGGCGGGGCTTTCCAACTCAAGGCTGGCCTTGCGCATCAGAATGAAGCCCTCGGTCGCCTGCCGTAACTGACCTTCCAGCAGCCCCGCGGCGAGTTGAGCACCGTCACCGGTCAGATCGAGGGTTACCGGATCGCGGAACGGATTGTAGGGAAATATCCCGGCCCAGCCCGACGGCGCATCGGAGCAAAGCACCAGTCCCAGGTGGGCGCGCCCGTAGCCTTGCCGCCCCTCGGACAGGCGCCAAGCCAGATCGCCCAGTTGCTGCGCCAATACCACCAGCCGGCGCATCCGTGGGGCGTCGATACCGCTGTCGACCGCGTTCTCCGCGTCCCTGATGAAGGCGCTGAGTTCCGCCTGGCGCGTATCGACCCTGTCCAGGCCCCGCGCCAGGGCGTCCAGATCATCCGCGGGCAAAGCGGCGGCCAGTATCCGTCGGATCAGCCCGGTGACCTTCTCCCGGGTGGCACGAACCTCCGCGATAAAACGATCTACCAGGGGCCGCTGCCGGGTCTCGACGGCAGCCAAGGCCAGGCGCAGCGCGAGCCGTTCCCCGGAGCCCGGCTCGGCACCATCGCCGCCCGCCATGGATTGGGCACTGCGGCGAGACAGCAGGCCCGCCGCTAGCGCCCCCACCTCTGGCCTGGTAGCCACCCGTTCCAGGGTGGTGGTGCGAGTGTCGGGTAACAGCTCCCAGGCCCTCCATAGCCGGTGGGCATGCTCAAGCGTCCGCGGGGTCTGTTCGGCAAGGCTCAGTGCCCCCGGAACGCAGGAGAAGACACAAATTCCACAACCCTTGCAGGTGTCCGGGTTGAACGCGAGGAACAGCAATTCACCGCTACCCTTTGCCGCGCCCTCGGGCAGGAAAAAGAAAGGCTCGGTGATCGCAGCTGGCAGACAGCCAAACCTCTCGACTACCTTGTCGAGTCCCGCTTGCATGGTCTGCAGACGCTCGGCCGCCAGGGAGGCCTTTGCTTGCAACCAGCCGAAGGACTCCGTCAGCAGATCACCGGCGTTCGCGACGGCTCCCTGTTCGCTGCACCGGGTGCTCATTCGGGCCGCCAGTTTTGAAATCATGGGCCGCAGGGCATCCGCGCCGACGCCAGCGATGGCGGCCTCGAGCAGCGGGCCAGGGGCTAAGGCCGCGGGCCCGATCGCGGCATCCGGACAACGACTCCAACAGGCCCCGCAACCCGTGCAAGCCGCCGGATCGAGGACGGGCAGCCGATCCCGCGTCGGGCTCAGGTCCCGAAATGCCGCGGACAGCGGAGGCACCGCCCCGAGCGCAAGGTAGGGATCCGCGGCCAGCTCCGCGGTCCCCCCGGTGCGGTAGAGGACACCAACCTGGTCCCAGAAGCGGGGCAGGCTGTCGTAGGCACCGTCCATGTTGCCGAGCCGGCGGACTACCAGCGGCACATCGTCCACCGCCGGGGCGGCGAGGAGATCCCCCGCCACGGACGTCCCCGTGTCGAGCTTGCGGACCCCTTCCAGGCCGGCGCTGAAGGCCCCGAGCCTCGTCTCCCGCGGCCCCTCCGGGACACCCCTGAGTACCTCCTCGCGCAGGGACAGGATGCGGCGGGGCTTGACCTCCATCAGACCGAGATCCAGCAGTGCCCCACACAGGGCGCCGAGGAGATATTCGTTGCGCTGTGCCGACTCCCCGCCATCGGAAGCGCCGGCGAAGGCGGGCACGCCATACAGCAGCGCACCCCTTCCGCGCAGGGCCTCGGTCAAGTGCGAGGGTGGCCCCGCGGCTGACTCCTCCAGCAGAAGGGCTCCGCCTGACGCCAGATCGGCACAGGGATCCATGAGGTGGTTTGCCGTATCCCCTTCGACGAAGGAGAGATCGATGGCAACCCGGTCGCCAGGATCCCGCAGTTCGCGGGCGGCGATGGTGAAACGGTCGACGCAATAGTCGCCCCAGGGCGCGGTGAACAGGGCCGGCCGGCTGCGCAGATGTCCGCCGACGACCTGACGCAGGAAGGCGGCGGCCTCCGCGGCCAGCCCCTCGCCGCCCGCTCCCGACAGCCGGTGAATGGCGAGCGTGAAGGCACCCGCGGGCCGCAGGTCGGGTGGGTCACCGCAGCCCACCAGCCCCAGATCGGCGATATCCGGATAACTGCGGCGCAACTGGTCAAGCAATACCTGGCGTTTAGGGTAGGCGCTAGCAGGCGGCGCGAAGGTCAGTCCCAGATAGATGGCGGTACGCCGAATGCTTTTGGCTTGGGTACAGAGATCCACCAAGTCCCCGGCATGCAACGGCAGACCACCTAAGCCATAAACCACCGAGAGCAGGTGGGGAACTTCCGCCTCGCGGAAGGCCGGATAACCGGGGTGGCTGGCGGGCGCGAAACGACCCTTCTCCAGGGCACGCCCGAGGGCGGCGCGCAACTCCCGCAGTAAGGGGGGCTCGCCAGCCAAGGGGGTATCCAGACGTTCCAGTACGCAGACCCGGCGTCCCCTGCCCAGATGGGTCAGGATTTGGGCGTCTGGGAACGGCCGCAGGGAGCGTACCCCCAGTACCCCGACCCGGATCTTATGGGCCGAGCGGACCTGGTCGGCCGCCGCCTCGGCAGTCTCGATCGCTGCCCCCTGGGCCACTAGCACCAGCGTGGCATCTTCCATCCGATAGGCGGAGACACATGGATGGGCACGCCCCGTCTGCTTGGCAAAGTGGCTGAGGGATTCGTCCAACGCGGCGGCCAGGTGTGCATCGAAATAGGCACGACCCGCGGCCTTGCCGAGGCCCCAGATGGCGGCGGATTGCAGCGCGCCCTGCAGGACCGGTCGGTCCAGGTCATGGCGGCGGGGCACGCGGCGGCGTTCCTCGCCGAACAACAGGGCTTGGGGGGGGGTGGGGGGGGGAATGAGGTCACTCGGGGCGCCGAGGTATTCCGCCACCAACCCCCGGGGCGGCAGCCGTACGTCCTGCATCGCGAGCGCCGTCTGCTCGCTGTCCATGGCCACGAGGCCTGGGATCAGGGTCTGTTCCGCCACCCGGCGGGCAATCAGGGTGAAGTCCACTGCCTCCTGGACATTGGCCGCGAATAGCAGAAAACAGCCGCTGTCCGCCGTCTGGTGATAGGCCTCGTGGCCACTGCCTACCGGGGCGCCCGATCCGCCTTGGGCGCGGCCACTCAGGTGCACCACCAGGGGCAGACGCTGCCCGGCGGCACTGGCCAGGAGATCCAGTGCACCCCCTAGGTCTGGTCCCGACAGGAAGGCCGTGGCCCGGGTCCCGGCCATCGACAGGCCGAGGGCGGCCGCCAGCCCCCCTCTGGGGCCCTCGGCCACACAGCCGGCAAGGGCCTTTCCCATCAGATTCGTGCCGAGTCGCCGTTGCTCGGCGCGCCAGGCCAGTACCGCGGTATCCGCCGGGAAGGATGCGCCCAGGCCGGCGGCCTCGCCGAGGATCGTCTCGGTGACGGCGACGGCAGTGTTGCCGTCCAGGGCCGTCGCCTCCCCGGCATAAGGACCCTCGATCCGGGACGGGGCGCCCAGGACTCGGCTCAACAATCTCAATGCCGAATTAGCGAAGCTGGGCATATCGGGTCTCGCTGTGAACGTTGGTCGTTTCGCCATCGGCGAACTGGGCCCCTTCCAACCATTGAATGGCTCCGGTGGGGCAGCGATAGGTCGCTTCCAGCCTTGCCGGGCCGCCAGCCGAGTAATCGACAATCGGCAGGTTATCGGCCATAAGCACCAGGCCGGGGGCCGCATCGGCCGCGCACCGACCACAGGCATCGCAGGCTGCGGTACACAGCGCCAGCGCCGCATCGCCACTCAGCGGCGCGCTGCATTGGACGAACAGTTTGTGCTTGAGGGGAACCAACTCGAACAGGTTCCGCGGGCAGGCCTCCACACAATCGCCGCAGGCTGTGCACTTGTCGATCGCCACCACCGGCAGTCCGTTGCGGTTCATCTGGATCGCTTCGAAGGTGCAAGCCGTACGACAGTCCCCCAGCCCGAGGCAACCCCAGGAACAGCCTTTCCCACCCCCGGAGACGACGGAGGCGGCGCGACAGCTCTCGAATCCCCAATATTCGGCGATCTGATAAGCCTGTCCTTTGCCTCCCGCGCAGTGCAGCCGCGCCACCAGACGTTCGTGCTGGCCCGGGTCCACATTCAACAGTTCCGCCACCGCCTCCACCGCCTCCGCGTTGGAGACGGTGCATTGACTGGGCTGTACGGCACCCAACACGAGTTGCTCGGCAAAGGCGTGACAACCGGCCTGGCCGCAGGCCCCGCAATTGGAGCCGGGCAGCAGCCCTTCGGTCTGCTCGATGCGCGGGTCTTCCTTAACGCGCAGAAAGCGGTAGGCGATCGTCAGAATGATGGCGAAGACCAGACCGATCCCGGTCATGATCGCCGGTGCTATGATGAATCCGCTCATCGATTGAAGGGTGCGGCTCGCTCGATCAACTCGACCAGTCCCGACTCGTTGGGATTCCAGGGCTGGCCGGGATGGATGCATTTTGCCGGACAAAGCTCCGCCGCCTTCACGAGTTGGGCGTAAGTGGCCTTGTTGACGTCCCCGAGCCGGGCCTGTTTATCCTCGTTGTATAAGAATAAGAGTGGGTTCACCTTCATGCAGTCGTTGCAACTGGTGCATAGGGGGGTATCGATCCAGGGCTCGTCGAAGGAGAGGGTCTCTTCCTGAGCAACCGTTGCCTGGGGCTGCGCCGGTGCTACCGCCATTGGCGCGGCGGCGGGCTCGCCCCCTGGCCTTAGGGCCGGGGCCGGCGGAACGAAACCGCCAGGTACTCCCGAGGTAAAGTCCATGCCAAGTATGACATTGGAGAGCCGTTCCATGGCCTCGCGGGCGGCCGTGTCGCGCACCCACTCCACTTCCGCCTTGTGTTCGACCTGGACCCGCTCGCGCTCTTGCTCCGCCAGCAGGTGCTCCTCGTTGCGGGTCCGCTCCACCGCGATGTCCACATAGTGGTTGCGCACGCCCGCCAGCTCCTGCAGGGTATGCCAAAAATTGAGCCGGTCCAGGCAGGCCAGCGCCAGTTCCCGGGAGACCAGCAGCCGGTGCAGTTGGGCGTTGCCGTCGACCGCCAAGATATAGGGCATGCGCTGGTAAGCGTCGTCCGGCTTCATGGCCAGGTAGTCCTGCATGGGCACCAGGGCATCGGACTCGCACCCAGGCGGGACGATGCGAAAATGATGACTCAGGCGTTCGATCAGCAGGGCGTAATCCGCGAAGGTGAAGGCCAACTCCTGGTCCACGCGGTTGCCGTTCTCGTCCATGTAATGGAACGGTTGGATGGGCCAGTCCAGTTCCGGTTGGGGGTTGCCGGCGAAATTCATGCGCGCCGCCGCGAAGTCCCCAGCCTCCGGATTCACGTGAAAGAAGGGGTGGGCGCGGCCCTCGAGGGCCGCGCCGGCCACCAGCCAGGCATTCAACGGGATTTTCCTGGAGGGGGGGCGCAGACCCGTGTTGATCAGGTGCAGGCTGGTGCGGGTGGCATCTAGGCCCGACAGGAAACCCTCCATTAGGTGCTCGTGGCGGGCGGGCGAGGATTGGGTAACCACCGCCTGGCGGTGGGCTATGCCCAGATAGCCGAGCTCGATGCGGTAGCGGTCGAAAGGGTTTTCCTCGGGACGGGTGCCCGGATTGTTGCTGGGTTGCACCCGGATCAGGATTTGCACCGGTCGCCCGGAGCTCAGCAGCCGGGAGAAGGCGTGCAGACCATCGCCCGCCAGCCAGTCCGCGGACCCCACCGCGATCACCGAGGGCACCAGCAGCAACTCGTCCTGGGAGAAGCCCTCCCAGTTGAACTTGGCGAACCAGGGGTCGTGGATGGCGGGATCGTAGATGCCGTTGATTTCCAGTTGGGCGATGCGCACGGCGGAAAACGCCTCCGCCAGCCGCCCGGCCTGCTCGTCGAACAGCCGGGTGGCACGCTCGCAGGGGTCGACGTCCGCGAGGTCGACCAGGGAGGGGTCCCCCTTCACCCATTCGGAGGCGAGACTGCCGTCATGGACGAAGCGCACCAGCACCGGGTCATCCCTCCAGCGCTCCAGCACCGCCAGGGCCTGCTGGATGCGCGCCCGGCGCTCGGAGGGCATCTGATGGGTGCCGCGCACATGGTCCATGACCTCGGACAGGGCGGCGGCGTCAAACAGGGCCGCGCCGGGTCCCACGCTGTCCCGCGCCCGGGCGGGCTCGATGGACTCGTCCGATTTGGTCCACTCCACCTCGAGCAATTCTTTGAGGCCGCGGATGCAATTGCCGATCAGGGCGTGGAAGCGCGCCCGGCGCGGGATCACCCGGCTGTGGATGGCATGTACCAGCAGGTGCAACGCGGGGTAACGCCCGTAGGCCAGGAGCATGGCCCCTGCCGGGGCCTGCGTGACCAGTCCTTGCAGATCTCCGGCCAGGCGTTCGCGCGCGGCCTGGTCGAGGTTCAGGTGCCCTTGCAGGGCCTCGCCGGCCTCGGCCAGCCGGGCGGCGGCCGCCACCGGTCCCTCGGTTGGGGCCAGGGCCTGCCGCAGGTAGTGTTCCAACCAGGGCAGGTGGTCCTTGAGGATCCGGGCCTTGTCCTCCCCCGGCGCGGCGGCGGCCACCGTCTGTTGGAGCCACTCGGACAGGGGCCCGGCCAGGTGGATTGCCTTCCGGTGGCTGTCCTGCCTATCTGGCGGATACAGGAAGAGGGGATATTCGTAGCGCAGCCGGGAGGTGTCGCGGAAGGGGTCGAGCAGGGCCGGCAGGAAGTCGTCGCCCGCCGGCTCCAGCTCCGCCTTGGCCCCGGGATCCCCCAAGTGAAAATGGCGC